>CAZRGT010000054.1:0-48843 GCA_964599725.1 uncultured Gemmatimonadaceae bacterium
CTCCAAGGTCTGGCCCTACGACCAGAATCAGGTCAAGGAGTACATCAACAGCGCCTGGTACGAATACTCCAAGGGGGACGACGCGGGGCTGCACCCGTTCGAGGGGGAGACGAAAGCCAAGTACACCGGGCCGCCGACGCCGTGGAAGTACCTGCAGGGAGAGAAGAAGTACACATGGATGAAGGCGCCCCGCTACGACGGCCGGCCGATGGAGGTCGGGCCGCTGGCCCGAATGCTGGTCGCCTATGCCGCGGGACACACTGACGTGCGGCAGATGGTGAAGACGGTACTCGACACGCTCAACGTCGGGCCGGCCGCCCTGTTCTCCACCCTCGGCCGCACCGCGGCGCGCGGCATGGAGACCGTGCTGCTCGCCCGCCGCCTCCAAGTGTGGTACGACAAGCTCGTCGACCGGATTCGGAACGGCGATGTGCGCACCTTCAACAACGAGCACTGGGATCCGGCCAAGTGGCCGGCCAAAGCGCAGGGGTACGGGTACCTCGACGCGCCACGCGGCGCCCTCGGTCACTGGGTGCAAATCGAGGACCAGAAGATCAGCCGCTACCAGTGCGTCGTGCCGAGCACGTGGAACTGCTCGCCGCGCGATGGGCAGGGGCAGCCGGGACCGTATGAGGCGGCGTTGATGGACCACCACCCGCTGGTTGATCCGGAGCGTCCGATCGAGATCCTGCGCACCATCCACTCGTTCGACCCGTGCATGGCGTGCGGTGTGCACGTCCTCGACGCGACGGGGAAACTCGTCACGAAGGTACAGGTCCAATGACCCCCGCCCCCCCCCCCACACCCGCGCCGCCGGGTCCCGGGTTGAAGTCGGGGCGCCGCGGCTTTTCGCTCGCGCGCAAGGTCCCGCCCCCCACCGGCGATTACCACTGGGTGTACCTGTGGGAGTGGCCGGTCCGCGCGATGCACTGGCTCGCCGCCGGATCGATCGTCGTGCTCATCGTCACCGGGTTCTACATCGGGAAGCCGTATTTCATCACCAGCGGCGAGACGAGCGCGCACTATCTGATGGGGACGGTGCGCTTCGCGCACTTCGTCGCGGCCGGGGTGTTCGTGGCCACGGCGATCGTCCGCATCTACTGGCTGTTCGCGGGGAACCAGTTCGAGCGCCTGGCGGCGCTGTTCCCGGTCCGCCCGCGGGATTGGGTCAACCTGTGGAAGCAGGTGAAGTTCTACCTGATGATTCAGCCCGAGAAGGCCCCGCACTATCTGGGACATAACCCGCTGCAACAGCTGAGCTACACCGGGATGTACGCTGTCGCGGCGGTGCAGGTCGTCACGGGCTTCGCCATGTACGGCCAGGCAAACCCCGGCGGGTTCTTCTATGGGACCTTCGGCTGGATCGCGCACGTCCTGGGCGGCATCCAGGAGGTGCACTTCGTGCACCACGTGCTCACGTGGGGGTTCCTCATCTTCTTCCCGATCCATCTCTACCTGGCGTTGCGGGCCGATCACCTCGAGCGCACCGGCACGATTTCCTCGATCATCAGCGGTGGCCGGTTCGTGCGCGGCGACGAGCACTATGTCGATCAGTGAACCCGGCCGGCACGCCGTGGTCCTCGGCCTGGGGAACCCGTTGATGGGCGACGATGGACTGGGACTCGCGGCCCTCGAACGGCTGCGCGCCCGGTGGCGGCTCCCGCCCGGCGTCGAGCTCGTGGACGGCGGGACGTGGGGATTGACCCTGCTGCCCGTCATCGAGGCGGCGGACCGCCTGCTGCTGATCGACGCGATCGACACCGGCGGCGCGCCGGGGATGCTGCATGTGCTGGAACACGCGCAAATCCCCCGCTACCTCGCGACCAAGATCTCGCCCCACGAAGTGGATCTGCGGGACGTGTTGGCCCTGGCGGAGCTGCGCGGCACGCTGCCCCGGGACACGGTCGCCATCGGCTTGCAGCCCGCCGCGGTGACGCTGTCGGTCGAGTTGAGCGACGTCGTGCGGCTGCGGCTCGACGACCTGGTGACCGCCGTCACGCGGCGGCTCGCGGAATGGGGCCATTCCTGCGAGCCCGCGCTCGCCGCCCCATGCATGAGCTGAGCGTGGCGCTCGAGGTCTGCCGGATGACGGAGGAGCGGCTGGGGCCGGACGGGGTCGGCGCGGTCCGCGCGGTGGGCGTCGAAGTGGGGGACGAGGCCGGAATTGAGGTCGGCAACCTCGAGTTCTGTCTGCAAACTCTGCTGGCCGAGCCGCCCTTCACCGGCGCCAGGCCGATCATCGTGCGGCAGCCGGGAGACACGCTGCGCTTGGCGTACCTGGAGGTTGACGATGGCCGTCCGGACGATTGACGTGCGCGAGCGCGTGATGGCCAGGAACGACGAGCTCGCCGCCGTCGTGCGGACGCGGCTGGGCGCGGCCGGCGTGCCGAGTTTCAATCTCGTCTCGTCACCGGGCGCGGGAAAAACCCTGCTGCTCGAGCGGACCCTCGCCGATCTCGGCCGCGAGCTGGCGATCGCGGTGATCACGGGGGACGTCCAGACCCAAAACGACGCCGACCGGCTGGCGCGCCACACCGACCGCCTGGTGCAGGCGGTCGTGACCAACGGTGCCTGCCATCTGGATGCACGCCAGATCCTGACCGCGCTCGATGCGATCGATCTGAAAGAGACGGACCTCCTGTTCATCGAGAACGTGGGCAACCTGGTGTGCCCGGCCAGCTGGGACCTCGGGGAAGACGCGAAGATCGTCCTCTTCTCCGTCACTGAAGGGGAAGACAAGCCGGTGAAGTACCCGAAGATGTTCCGCGAGGCGAGCGTCGTCGTACTCACCAAACTTGATCTCCTGCCCCACGTGCCATTCCAGGTGGAGCGGGCGGTCGAGTTCGCGCACCAGGTGAATCCGGAGCTGCAGATCCTCTCCACCTCGGCGCTCGAGCCGAAGGGATTGGAAGAGTGGTACGGTTTCTTGTGGGCCCAGGCGCGTCGGAGAGTGTCGCGGTGAGCGCGCCCGCGACGGCGGTAACGGCGGCCCGACTGCACGTCACCGGCGTGGTGCAGGGCGTCGGGTTCCGTCCGTTCGTGCACCGGCTGGCGGCGCGGCACGGTCTCGCGGGATGGGTGCGAAACGCCTCCGGCGACGTGCAAATCGAGGTCGAGGGGCCCACCGGAGCGATCGTCGACTTCACCCGGGCGCTCGAGCGGGAGGCACCACCGCTCGCCCGCATCGAGCGGGTCCGGCTCGAGCCGATCCCGCCCGCTGGGCGCGGCGCCTTCGCGATCCAGCCGAGTGCCGCGGAGTCCGACCGCCGCCAGCCCATTTCCCCCGACGTCGGGCTGTGCGCCGCCTGCGAAGCCGAGCTGTTCGACCCCGCGAACCGACGCTTTGGCTACCCCTTCATCACCTGCACCGACTGCGGACCGCGGTTCACCGTCATCGAGACGATGCCTTTCGATCGCGAGCGCACCAGCATGCGGGCCTTCGCGCAATGTCCCGAATGCCTGCGGGAGTACCGCGACCCGACGAGCCGGCGTTACCACTCGGAGACCAACAGCTGCCCGACGTGCGGCCCCCGCGTGTGGCTCGCGGGCGGCGAAATCGTCCGCCACCGGCCCGACCCGATCGCGGCAGCGGCGCGGCTGCTGCGCTCCGGCCTGACTGTAGCCGTGCGCGGGCTGGGAGGTTTTCATCTGGCCTGCGACGCAACCGACGAGCAGGCGGTGCGTCGCCTCCGCGCCCGCAAGCACCGCGACGCCAAGCCGCTGGCGATCATGGTCCGGACCCTCGAGCAGGCGCGCGCCCTCGCGTTCGTCGGGCCGGAAGATGCCGAGCTGCTCGCGTCGCGCGAGCGGCCGATCGTGCTGCTGCGCCGGAGGCCAGGCGCCACGCTTGCGCCATCCATCGCCCCGGGCCTCGACACCGTGGGCGTGATGCTCGCCTACACGCCGCTCCATCATCTGTTGCTCGATCGGGTCAACCGGCCGCTCGTGATGACGAGCGGCAACCTGAGCGAGGAGCCGATCGCCACTGCCAACGACGACGCCGTCCGGCGGCTCGCAGACGTCGCCGATGCTTTCCTGCTCCACGACCGCGAGATCGTCGCGCGCTACGACGACTCGGTGCTGCGGCTCGCGGGGGGCGCACCCCTGTTTCTGCGCCGCGCCCGCGGCTACGCTCCCCTCCCGCTGGACCTGCCGGTCGCCAGTCCGGTCCCGCTCGTCGCGGTCGGGCCGCACCTCAAGAACACCTTCGCCCTGGTGCACGGGCGGCGCGCCTGGGTGAGCCAGCACATCGGGGATCTCGAGAACCTCGAAACGCTGGAGCACTTTCAGAGCACGCTGGGCGATTTCCGGCGTCTGTTTCATGTCGAGCCCACCGTGGCGGTGCGGGATCTGCATCCCGGCTATCTGTCCACGCGCGTGGCGGGCGACCTCGGGTTGGAGCGGATCATCCCGGTGCAGCACCACCACGCTCACATCGCGGCGGTGCTCGCCGAGCACGGCCGCGCGACGCCGGCGCTCGGGATCGCGTTCGACGGGACGGGATACGGCGACGACACACACGTGTGGGGCGCCGAATTCCTCGTGGCCGACCTCGCCGGGTACGTCCGGGTGGGCCGCCTCCGGTACGTGCCGCTCCCGGGGGGCGACCTCGCCGCGCGCAACCCCTGGCGGGTCGCCCGCGGCTACCTGACCCTCGAGCCTTCCGCTGAGCGAGCGTTTGCCAAGGCGTTCGTCGGCGTGGATCCACGGGAGCTTGACCTGGTCGACCAACAGCTCGCCGCCGGGCTCAACACCCCGCTCGCTTCCTCGATGGGCCGTCTGTTCGACGCGGCGACCGCGATCCTCGGCGTGCGAGCCGTAGCGCACTACGAAGGACAGGCCGCGATGGAGCTCGAAGCCCTGGCCGGAACCCGGTCGGCCGAGCCGCTGCCGTTCCCACACCGAAGCGGAGGTGACGGCGTCACAGAGCTCGACCCGCTGCCGCTGCTCATCGCCCTCGGCGACGCCCGGGCGCGCGGCGGCGATCCCGCCGAGCTGGCGGCCGCGTTCCACGAGAGCGTAGCCGCAGCGACCGCCGAGCTCGCTGCCCGGTCGGCGGCCGACGCCGGCCTAGACGTCGTGGCACTCGGCGGCGGGTGTTTCCAGAACGCACGGTTGCTCGTGTCCGTCCAGCGCCGGCTGGAACGACGCGGTTTGCAGGTCCTGGTGCCCCGGCGCCTCTCCCCCAACGACGGCGCGATCAGCTACGGCCAGGCCGCAGTGGCTGCGGCGCAGCTGCACGGGGAGGTGGCTCGGTGAAGATTCCCGCTTCCGTGCGCCTCGAGCACGAGGCACGGCACAAGAGTCTCTCCGATGCAAGCCTAGAGCGGCGATCCTTGTCGGTGACGTCCTCAAGCAGCGGTTGCAGGCCCTGCAGAAAGCGTAAGGAGGCAATGCAATGTGTCTAGGCGTTCCGGGTAGGGTCATGGAAGTACACGGGCAGACTGCCACGGTCGACTTTTTCGGCGTGCGCCGAGAAACGCGGCTCGACGTCGTGGACGAGCCGGTGCAGCCGGGCGACTACATCCTCAACCACGTCGGCTTTGCGATCCGCAAGATTCCGGCGCATGAGATCCAGGAGACGCTGGCCCTCTACGAGCTGCTCCTCAAGGAAGCCGAGGGGGACATGATGGCGGCGGACGTCCGCGGTGAGATCGTCGCGACGCGGCAGAGCGGTGGGGCCGATGCCTGAAGCCGTGGCCATCGAGGGCGCAACAGAGCTGCGGTTCCGCGACCCGGCGCAGGCGAAAGCCCTTTCCGCTGCCCTCGGGCGCGTGGTCGGAGAGATCGGGCGCGCGCCGGTCTCGGTGATGCACGTGTGCGGCAGCCACGAGCAATCGATCGCCAAGTTCGGGCTGCGCGCGATCCTGCCGCGCGACCTGAACGTGATCATGGGACCAGGCTGTCCCGTCTGCGTCACGGACGTCCCGGAGGTGGACGAGGCGGTCGTGCTGGCCCAGGACGGCATCCGGATCGCGACCTACGGGGACATGCTGAAGGTGCCCGGCAGCGCGAAGTCCCTCGCCGACGCCCAGACTGAAGGCGCGACGGTGGATGTCGTCTACAGCGCCGCGCAAGCGGCGGACCTGGCGCGCGACACGACCGAGGAAATCGTGTTCTTCGCGAGCGGGTTCGAGACCACGGCCGTGGCGACGGCGGCGGTCGTGCTCGCCGATCCGCCCCCCAACTTTTCGGTGCTGTCGGCCCACAAGTACATCCCGCCGGTGATGGAGATCGTGGCGGAGATGCCGGGGACAAAGGTCGAAGGCTTTCTCGCGGCGGGGCACGCCGCCACGATCACCGGCTCGGCGATCTTCGAGCGCTTCGTCGAGCGCCACCGGATCCCGGTCGTGGTCGCCGGGTTCGAGCCGCTCGACATCCTCGGCGGACTCGTGAAGCTGGTCGAGCTGGTGCGCGACCGGAGCCCGCGCGTCGCGAACATGTACCCCCGCTGCGTCACCGCCGAGGGCAACCGGAACGCCCAGACCCAGCTGTGGCAGGTGTTCCGCACCGTGGGCGGCCAATGGCGCGGCATCGCCCACGTCCCCAACGGCAACCTGCGCCTGCGCGACGAATTCGCCCACGTGGACGCGAGGAAGAGACACCGCATCGACGTCCGGCGGCTCTGGACACATTCTCCGTCGACACTCACGCAGGTCTGCATCTGCGGCAACATCATGGCCGGGATCGCCTCTCCCAAGGAGTGTTCGCTGTTCGGCAAGGAGTGCGTCCCCGAAACGCCAGTGGGCGCCTGCATGGTGTCGAGCGAAGGCACCTGCAAGATCTGGCATCAGTACGGAGGGCACCCAGACCTATGACCGCCACGACGACGCTGCGCTCCGAGGCTCTCATCACCCTGCGCCACGGCGCCGGCGGCCGCGCGATGCGCCAGCTGATCGGTGAAACACTCGCGGCCGGCTATCTCGAGACCAAGGTCGACGGCATCGGGCTCGCGGCGATGGACGACGGCGCCGCGTTGCGCATCGGCGACCGCTGGCTCGTGGTCACCACCGACTCGCACGTCGTGCACCCGATCTTCTTCCCAGGCGGCGATATCGGTCGCCTCGCGGTCGCCGGCACGGTCAACGATCTGGCGATGATGGGGGCCACCGCGCCGCTCGGACTCACCTGCGCCGTGATCATCGAGGAAGGGTTCCGGCGGGGCGATCTCGAACGCATCCAGCGCTCGATGCAAGAGACGTGTCGCGAAGCGGGGGTCACGATCCTCACCGGCGATACGAAGGTGATGGGCCGGGGCGAGCTCGACGGTATCATCATCAACACGACCGGCGTCGCCCTCACCGATACGATCGTGCCCGACGCTGGGCTTCGGGCTGGCGATCGTCTCCTCCTCACCGGCTCAATCGGCGACCACGGCATGGCGCTGATGGTCAAGCGGCACGGCCTGGCCATCGAGGCCGAGCTGCGCTCGGACGTGGCGCCGATCAACGGATTAATCGCGGCGGCGCTCGCCGCGCGGCCCAGCGCCGTCACCGCCATGAAAGACCCCACCCGGGGCGGCGTGGCGAGCGCGCTGCACGAAATGGCGGAGAAGAGCGGGGTCGGGATCGTGTTGCACGAGCCGCGCGTCCCGGTCTCCCGCGTCGTGCGCGCGGCCGCCGAAATGCTCGGTCTCGATCCGTTCCAGATCGCGAACGAAGGGAAGGCGCTGCTGGGTGTACGACCCGAGGCGGCGGACGCCGTGTTGGCCGCCGTGCGCGCCCATCCGCTCGGCGCCACAGCCGAGATCGTGGGCGAATGTACCGCCGACCACGTCGGCCGCGTCATCCTCGACACGGGGCTGGGCCGGCGCTTGCTCGTCGAAGCCGAGGGCGAGCCGCTGCCCCGCATATGCTGACCACAACGTGGCGTCCTCGACTGCGCGTGGCGCTGCTGTCGACCACTCGCGCCCCCGGCCTGGATTACCTCCTGGAGCGCGACCCGGGCCGCGGGGGTACGCCTACGCCCAGCGCGAGTGGATGATGCGCGCTGCGTGGGGGCCGCTGCTCGCGCACGCCATCGCGAGTTTCGCGGCCGGGCAAGTGCGGATCGAAGGCCGGTCCGTGTGGGTGAACGGAGTGTCAGGCCCTTGCACCTTGGATCCCCCGGAGCCCGCCATGCCCCTGACGGCGGCGGCCGTGGCAAGCGGTTGACGATCGTGCCAAGCGAGGGAGCGATGGAGCACGTCAGAATGACGCGCGAAGGCGCGGTCGGCATCATCACTTTCGATCGTATCGAGCGCTTCAACGCCATGGACGTCGCGATGGCCCAAGATTTTCGCAAGGCGGGCCTGCAGTTCGCTCGGGCGCAAGACATCCGTTGCGTCGTGATCCAGGGTTCGGGTGGCGTGTTCTGCAGCGGCGCAGACTTGAAGTACGTCCGCGACCGCGGCGACGCCGAGGATTTCGGCTACCTCCAGCCCGAAGGGGTCGGGCCGCGGCAGGGTTACGGGCAGAGCTTCAAACAGATTCTGGAGTACATCCACAGCACCATTTCAGAGATCACGCGGGCGCCCAAGCCGTTCATCGCGGCGGTGGACGGCGTCGCCGCCGCCGGCGGATTCGGCATTGCGATGGCGTGCGACCTCGTGGTGGCCTCGGAGCGCGCTTCGTTCGAGTGGGCCTACCACAAGACGGCTCTCACCGGAGCCGAGAGCTCGACGTTTTTCCTGCCGCGGCTCGTGGGGCTGCGCAAGGCAATGGAGCTGGTGCTGCTGAATCCGCGGCTCTCGGCTGGCGAGGCAAAGGCCGCAGGCCTGATCACGGGCGTGTTCCCCACCGAACGCTTCGACACCGAGATGCTGGCGCTGGCCCGGCGCATCGCGGCGGGGCCGACGCAGGCCTACGGGGTCGCGAAGGCGCTGCTCAACTCAGCAGCGGGTGTCGATCAGTTGGATTACCATCTCGACGAAGAGCTACAGCAGCTCACTCGGATCGCGGACACCCCCGACTTCGCCGAGGGCCTGGCGGCCTTCTTTGGCAAGCGCGCCCCGGCCTTCAACGGGACCTGAGCAGGACTGACGCGAAGCGGAAGTGCGCGGCTCAGGCCTTCGGCGTCCGCGTGCCGAATCCTCAAACCTAGGCGTGCCGGGCGGTGGGAGCGGCCGCGCGGGCCGCGTCGCGTTCCGGTGCGAGGCGGGGCTCGGCCCCGAGCCAGTACAGGCCGTTCGCCATGATGCAGTACCCAGTTGCGGCAAACCACACCATCGCCGCGCCGACGAACCCGGTGAACGTGAGCCACCACGGGCTGTGCACCAGTGACAGCGCCGAGGCGACGGAGATGTTGATGCCCACCGCCAGGTAGATGCGCCGCTCGAGGTACCACCGGTCCGTTTGCATGAAGTACAGGTTCCCCCGCGTTTTCGCCCGCGCTCCCAGCAGGGGTGTGAACCCGAAGAGACGGAGCACGTTTCCCACGATGCAGAAGCCCGTCAGGGCCACGGTGATCGAGGCGAACCCGGTCGCAATGACGAGCAGAACCCACCGCGGGTGGACCAGCGCCGCGAGAGCGGTGCTGGCCAGCAGGATGGCGCCGGCGATCAGCCAAACCGTCCTCTCGATGTACCACCGGTGGGTGGGGACGATGTAAACGCCGGACCGTAGGGTCATGATCGCAACCATATCGCCAGGACGGCACCGGCGCCAGACCGGCGAGGCGCGTGGCGCAACCGTGCCTTACACTCTCGCGCGTGCCCCGCGACGGTTCTCCGGAAGCCCTCCGTCCCGGGTGAGGCGCCGGTGGAGCGCGAACCAGGCCCATCCAGTGAAGAGCATGAGCGCCGAGCCGATAATCAAGACCATCGTCGTGCGGCGCTGAACGATGCTTGCACCAAGGTAGACCGTCGCGAAGCCGTACGGCAGCTCCGCGAGCCCCAGGGAAGTCAGATACCGCACGTAGGGGTAGCGACCCAGGCCGAACAGATACCCAGGGACCTCGGACGGAACCGCCAGCTGAAAGAGGAAGGCGAATGCGAACGGTGTGCGGCGGGAGACCCGTTCTTCGTAGCGGGCCAGCAGCGGCCCGAAGCCGAGCCACTCGACGACCGGACGGCCGAACACACGGCCGATGACGTAAGATCCGGTGCCCCCCAGCAACCAGCCGATCCAAAGCAGGAGCAACGCCCCAGTCGGTCCCCAGGTGTAGACCGCGAACGGGACGACGACCCAGCTGGAGAGGAAGGCCAGCATCGCAGCGAGAGCCGCGAAGAGGACGACCAACGCCACCGCCCAGCCGGGGTGCGGGGCGGCCACGCGTTCCACGGCGGAGAGCCCGCGCAGCAGGGCGCCGTGAGCCGCGTTCGAGAACAGGACGAACGCCAGAAGGCCGACCACCGAGGCAGCGAATAACACACGCCGCCACCCCAAGGACAGATGTGGGAGCGCCGCCCTCATCTTCGGGGGCGGCTCAACCGGCGCCGGCGGCTGGCAGGCAATTCGCTTCCTGCTCGAGGCGCGCAAGCCTGAGCAACCGCCGCACTTCGGCATCGTCGGTCTGGGTGAAATCCTCGTACCAATAGCCGACCGAGCCAAACGGCTCCGGCGTCGCCAAGCTCACCACGCGGTCCGCCCGCGCGGCCAGCCGCGCGGTCGCCTCTCGTGACGCGACCGGGACGGCGACGACCACCCGGGTCGCGCCCAGCTGCCGCGCGACGCCGACGGCCGCGAGCATCGTCGATCCGGTCGCCAGCCCGTCGTCCACGAGAATCGCCGCGCGGTCGTGGAGGTCGAGCGGGGGCCGGCCTTCGCGGAACATCCGCTCGCGCCGTTCGACCTCGAGCCGCTCCCGTCCCGCCGCGGCTTCGAAGTACTCCCGCGTCACGCCCAGGAGCGAGAGCGTGTCGTCGTCAGACACCGTCACGCCTCGTCCGACGGCGCCGATCGCCAACTCCGGCTGTTCCGGGGCGCCGACCTTACGCACCACGAGGACGTCGAGCGGCGCGGCGAGACGTTGCGCCACCTCGTAGCCCACCGGGACACCGCCCCGGGGCAGGGCGAGCACGACGGGATCCTTGAGGCCGAGCGGCACGAGCTCGTCACCGAGCGCTCGTCCCGCAGAGCGACGGTCGGAGAAAATGCGCGCCTGGGACATTTCGCCTCCCGGTGAGATCCTCATCCACCTTCCTCCATGTCCGTGCGCTACGCCTTAGACAATGGTAGAACACCTACCCCCAGCAGACCGCCAAGACGTCGTGAAAGACGGTTCACGATCCCCGCGCCCGGAGCGCGTTCAGGATCACCACGACGTCGAGCGCCTCTTGCAGCAGCGCGCCGACCGACGGCGGGATCAGCCCCAGGCTCGCTACGACCATCAACGCGCCGCTGACTCCCAAGCCGATCCCGATACTCTGGAGAATGATGCGGCGCATCCGCTGGCTGATGGCCATGGCGTCGCCCACGCGTCCGATGTCGTCCACCAGCAGGACCACGTCGGCTGCTTCGGCCGAGGCGGCGGGTCCGTGCTCGCCCATCGCCACGCCCACGGTCGCCGCGGCCAATGCGGGGGCATCGTTGGTGCCGTCGCCGACCATCACCACCCCCCCGTGGCGTTGCTTCAGCTCGTGCACGGCGCTCACCTTGTCGGCCGGCAGCAGATTCGCCCGCACGGTGCGGATGCCCGCCTGGAGGGCGATCGCCTCCGCGCTCTCCTGGCGGTCGCCGGTGAGCATCACCGTGTCGGTCACGCCCAGCTGCGTCAGCCGTCGCATCAGGGCGGGCACCTGATGGCGCAGCCGATCGTCGAACGTGATGGACCCGGCGAGGCGGCCGTCGATCGCCACGAACGCCGTGGTGCGCCCGGCGAGGCCGTCGTGCACCGCCAATCCACGGCTGGCGAAGTAGGCCGCTGAACCGACGTCTACGGTGTGGCCCGCCACCCGCCCGGACACACCCAGCCCCGGCGTTTCCTGCACGTCTTCGGCAGTGAGCTCGGGCCCGAGCCGCCGGCCGGCCTCCGCCACGGCGCGGCCCAGGTGGTGCGCCGAGAGCCGCTCCACGGCCGCGGCGATCCGGAGCAGCTCGTCCGGTGACCGCCCATCGACCGGCGTGACGCGCTCGACCGTTGGCCGGCCCAGCGTGAGCGTACCGGTCTTGTCGAACACCACGACCCGGGCGCGTCCCACCTGCTCGATCGCGGCGCCGGTCTTCACGATGATCCCCTCCGCCGCCGCCCGGCTGATCGCGGCGATCACCGCCACGGGCGCGGCGAGGATGAGCGGGCAGGGCGTCGCCACAACGAGCACCGCGAGCACGCTCGCAGGCGTGCCGGTCACGACATAGGCCACGCCGCACATCGCGAGCGTCACCGGCGTGAACCACACCGCGAATCGGTCGGCGATCCGGACGATGGGCGGCTTCTCGCGGCGCGCGCGCGCGACCATCGCGATGATCTGCTGGTACTGGCTCTGGGCGCTGGGGCGCAGCGCGCGGACCGTGAGCGCGCCGTCCTGGTTGACGCTCCCGCTCATCAGGGTCGTGCCCGGAACGGCCCGGATCGGGAGCGGCTCGCCCGTGAGCGCCGACTGATCCACCGCCGAGGTCCCGGCGACCACCTCGCAGTCCACGGGAACGAGATCGCCGGGTTTCACGACGAGGCGGTCACCCGGCCGCACGGCGTCCACCGGCACGTCCTCCAGCCGCTCATCCTGGAAGCGATGCGCGATCTTGGGCGCGCGGGAAAGCAGCGTTTCGAGCGATTCCGTGGCCCGGTGCATCGCGTACGCCTCCAGCGCCTCGCCGCCGGATTGCATCAGCACGATCACGGCGCCGGCGAAGTACTCCTGGAACGCGAGCGCCCCGACGATGGCGAGCATCGCCACGACGTCGGCAGCGAAGCGGCCGCGCAGCATGCCCCACAGGGTCCGGGCCACGAGCGGCACGCCACCCACGAGCAGTGTGAAGAAGAAGACCCGGTCGGCCGCGACCGGGGCTCCGAACACCAGGCGGGCGACCAGACCGGCGGCGAGCCCGATGGCGGCCAGCGCCGCCACCGGATACCGCGCCAGCCCGAGCCGGCCGTTCAGAACGGCTTGAACCCCGGCGAGCCGAAGCGGGGCATCTGCAGATGCTGCCATAGTGGGACGGCGTAGGCGATGAGAACGATCGCGACCGCCACCGCGGTCCACAGGCCAAAGCGATCGAGCCACGTGACTTTGGCGGCGACCGGCTCGAGCGGTTCAGCCCACTCGATCGGTTCGGGTGCGCGCTTCTTGCCCGCCACCCACGTCCCGAGCATTACCAGGACGAAACAGGCGGCGCTCGCGAACAGGAGCAGCCCACCAACCGCCGAGACGCCGGTGAGAATCCTCCATTCAGCGGCGATAGGGCTGCCGCCGTACCCCGCCTCGAAGACGCGTCGTGGCATGCCCATCAGGCCGGTGATGTGGTTCAAGAACGAGAACATCGCCATGCCGAGAAACCACAGATACGGCTGCACCTTCGCCAGGAGGCCGAGCTCCAGCTCCCGTCCCAGCAGCCGGGGCAGCAGGTAATACGCCGTGCCCATGAACGTGAGGGCGACGGCGCTGCCCACCGTGAGATGGAAGTGCGCCTGGATCCAGGCGGTATTGTGCACGACCGAGTTCATCATGAACGACGCGTTGATGGCGCCGCCGATCCCCCCCACGGCGAAGAGCAACATGGCCAGCACCACGCTCGAAAACGTCGGGTCCCCCCACGGCAGCTTGCCGAGCCAGTTGAGCAATCCCGTGGCGCCCTTGGAGCGGCCCGCCACTTCCATCGAAGCCGTGATGGTAAAGGCCGTGATGAAGCTCGGGAACAGAATCCACATCGTGATCATCGAGTGGAGAAACTTCCACGCCGCCGGGATCGCCGGATCCATGAACTGGTGATGGAAACCGACCGGCGTCGAGAGCAACAGGAACAGGATGAAGACGAGCCGGCCCAAACGGTCGCTGAACAGCTTCCCCCCGGCGATCTTCGGGAGGATCGTGTACCAGACGACGTAGGCCGGGAGTAGCCAGAAGTACACGAGGGGGTGCCCGAAGTACCAGAACAGCATGCGCGCCAGCATCGGATCGACGGTGGACGTTAGCCCAAGCGACCACGGGATGAGGAGCACCACGACTTCGATGGCGACGCCCAGCGTGGCGATGAGCCACAGGACCGCGGTCACCAGCATGCCGTGCATGGCGAGCGGGGCGGGCTCGGTCGGGTGCTCGCGCCGCCAGGCCCGGTAGGTGAGCAGCATCGTCGCGCTCCAGAACCAGCTGCCCACGACGAGCAGTGCTGCGCCGATATAGAACGTGGGATGCGCCTGGAGTGGCGGGTAGAACGTGTACAGCACACTCGCTTTTCCGGAGAGGATGGCGCCGGTCGCCAGGGCTGTTCCGAGCAGCGCCAGCCAGAATCCCGTCCAGGCGAGACGCGGACGGGCGATCGGGCGATTCAGGGTGCGCGTGGCCACCACATACCCGAATCCCACGATGAAGAACGTCGTGAACACGAGCGCCATCAAGACGCCGTGGGCGGTCACCGACATGTAGTACAGCTGGGCGGTGCGGAACGGCAGGTCCAGGCTGGCGCGCGACAGCGCCTGCATCATCGCCATGGCCGAGGCGACGGCGAACGCGACGAACGCGACGGCGAAGTTCGCGAGCGGGAGACGGTCGGCGCGGTTCATGGGGCCGCCTCCACGATGAGCTTGGCGGACATCAGGTGGTGCCCGCCGCCGCAGTACTCGTTGCACACGATGAGGTACTCGCCCGGCTGGGCGAACGTAGTCGTGAACTGGCTCACGTAGCCGGGCACGATCATCGTGTTGCCGTTGGTGCCGACGATCTGAAGGCCGTGCGTGACATCGACGCTGGTGAGCCGGAACGTGATCGGCTTGCCGGCCGGCACGCGCACCTCGGCGGGGTTGAAGGCGAACATCATCCCCACCATGACGACGGTCGCACCGCGCTCGGTGAGGGTGACGCCGCGCTGAGCGAACCGTGGGTCGCCGAACACTTTCCCGGGATCGATCGTCTCGACGTGGCTGGGCGGTTGCAGCGCGCTGGCGCCGTAGCCCACGGCCACGGTGATGGCGAACCCCGCAATGATCACGGCGGCGGCCCACATCCAGATCTTCTCGTAGAAGGAGACGTTCACGGCGTCACCCCACCGCGCCGGAGGTAGATCAAGACGTACACAGCGAGCCAGCTCAGGACGAAGAACGCGGCGTACGCGCCTACCAGGAACAGCGTGCCGCGTGGGTGCTGGTCGTGCAGCGGCGGGGTCTCAGGCATTGGCGGCTCCTCCGAATCCGGATGTAGTTGCGGGCAGATCGACTTCGAAGCGTGCGCCGCCACCCTCCCGGTTCGCGCCGCGAATCGTCCCCCCGTGCAGGCGAGCGATCGACAACGCGGTCGTCAGCCCGAGTCCGGTACCAGACCCGCGGGTGCGGGCATGGTCGGCGCGGTAGTACGGCTCGAACAGGTGCGGCAAGTCGCCCGGGGCGATGCCGGGACCGGTGTCCTCCACGACGAGGCGCAGCACGTCCGGGAGACGTTCGTGGCGCACGATGATGCGGCCGCCCGGGTTCGAGTGGATCACGGCGTTCTCGAGCAGCTCCTCCACCAGGCGTCCCAGCAGGGCGGGATCGAGCGGCACGGGGCGACCGTTCGCGGCCGTCACCACGTGCTCCACGTGCAACTCCCTCTCCTCGATGCGAGACCGCAGCCGCTCGAGTGCGGCCGTCACCACCCGGCTTACCTCGGTCGGCTCGCGCTGCGGTACGATCAAGCCGGCCTCGGCCCGACTGATCAGCAGCAGCTCTTCGGTCATGGTGGTCATGCGGTCGATCTCTTCCAGCGCGCTATGCAGCACCCGCTGGTAATCGTGCGGACTCCGGTCGGCCCGGAGCGCCACTTCGACCTCGCCGCGCAGGGCCGTGAGCGGTGTGCGCAGCTCGTGACTCACGTCTCCGGTGAAGCGCCGTTGGGCGGCGAACGCGCCGCTCAGGCGGTCGAGCATCCGGTTCAGGACACCGACCAGGCCGCGGTACTCATCCGTGGTGGCGTGCGCCGAGATCCGCTGGTCCAGAGTGCCGGCCTCAATGTGCGTCGCTTGCTCGGTGATCTCCACGACGGGTTGCACGGCCGACCCGGAAAGGTGCCACGCGCCGATCAAGGTGGCGCCGGTGCCGAGCACCACGATGCCCAGGAGCGCGAGCAGCAGGAGGCGCTGCAACGCATGCACCGGGTCGAGAGACGCCGCGACCTGGATCACGCCGTCGCCCTCCACCCCACCGCCAGCGGTGATGGCGACGTACGCCGATCGCATGGTCATGTTGTGCCAGCGGGCTTCACTGAAGGTCACCCGGTCGCTCGTGGCGGCGGCGACGGCCGCGCTGTCCACGGGGAGATCGCTGGCCCAGCCGGGAATGGCCCGGATCGCCGCGCAGTGGGGATCGCGCACCACGATGTAGCGGTTGACCTCTCGACGATAGCGAAGGGCATCCAGCGCCATCGCGTGCACCCCGTCACGGCACTGGGAGGTGCGCTCGAGCTCGTTGGCGGTGATGAACGCCATCGCGGTGATGCCCTGATCGAGCTGATGGCGCAGCACCCGTGACGCCGCCCACCAGATGGCCAGGGAGGTCGCGACCAACCCGACGGCCATCGTCGCCGCGAACCGCACGGCGAGCGCCCGCCGGAGCGACCGCATCAGGCGCTCTGCAGGCTCTCGTCGGGCAGCTGGAGCCGGAAGCCGACGCCCCGCTCGGTGTGGATCAACTCCTGCCCGGCGGCCTGACGCAGTTTGCGGCGCAGGTTGCCGACATGCACGTCGACCACGTTACTCTCCGGATCGAAGTGCATGTCCCACACTTTCTCGAGCAGCTCGGTCCGGCGCACAACCTCCTCGGGATGCAGCAGGAAGTGCTGCAGCAGGTGGAATTCCTTGGGGGTCAGGTCGACGGCCTTGCCCTGCACCCGCACCTTGTGTTTGAGGCGGTCCAGCTCGATCGGCCCGTACACCAGGAGCTCGGTGCGCGCCGAGCCGCCGCGCCGCACCAGGGCCCGCACGCGGGCCAACAGCTCGTCGAACTTGAACGGCTTCGCGAGGTAGTCGTCGGCGCCCGCGTCGAGTCCGCGCACCACGTCCTCGGTCGTGTCCCGGGCCGTCAGCATCAGGATCGGCGTGCGCCGCCCCTCCCGGCGCAGCTCGGCGGCTACCTGGAGGCCGTTCTTCTTGGGGAGCATGACGTCCAGCACCACGAGATCGTAGTCATAGACGTGGGCGAGCATGGTCGCCTCATCGCCGTCGGGCGCGACGTCCACGGCGTAGCCTTCTTCACGCAGCCCTTGCTCGATGAAGCCCGCGACCTTTCGGTCGTCTTCCACGACGAGGATTTTCATGAGAGTAGAGATAAGACAGGCCTACTGAACGCTTTCTAAGGGGGGTATGAAGGAAGCTTCACGTTTGAGCCCTTGGTGGCAAGGTCAACGTGAAGACGGCCCCCTTTCCCGGCTCGCTCGTTACCGTCAGTCGGCCCCCGAGCACTTCCGCCAGCCGCCGGGAGACCGGCAACCCCAAGCCGGTCCCAGCCCCGGACTGCGGGTCGAAGCGCTCGAACGGCTCGAAAATCCGCTCTTGGACCTCGACCGGGATACCGGGGCCCTCGTCCTGCACTACGAATTCGATCCCATGCCCCCCCCCGCTCCGCAGCGCCACCCGAATGCATCCCCCGGACGGGCTGTGTCGCACCGCGTTGCTCAGCAGGTTCACCAGGATCTGCTGCAACCGCATTGGGTCGGTTACGAACGGCACGAGGGCCGCCGGCACATCGACGTTGAACGAAATCCGCTTCTCCTCCGCCGCCGGCGCGAACCCGGTCAGCGCTCGCTGCACGGCGGCGGCGGGCTCCACCTCGCGCCAGACCGGTCGCACCTTTCCGGCCTCGAGCCGGCTCAAATCAAGGAAATTGTTCAGCAGGGTGATCGTGCGCTCGGTGCCTTCGTACACCTCCAGCGCCGCCTGTTCGGCGGACTCCGGCGACTTGCGACGCACCAGCCGTTCCGCCCAGCCGTACACCCCCGTGAGCGCGTTGCGCAGCTCGTGGTTCATCATGGCGAAGAACAGGTCGCGCTGGCGCTGCATGCCGCGCACCTGGTCGAGCAGGCGCGCATTCTCCACCGCGACAGCTGCCTGAGCGGCGAGCAGCACCGCGATGCTCTCGTCCTCTGCGTCGAACTCGCTCGCGCCGATCTTCTCCGTGAGGTAGAGGTTCCCGAATACCGCCTTGCCGGTGGTGATCGGTACACCGAGGAACGATTTCATCGGTGGATGGTGGGGCGGGAACCCGTGGCGCCGCGGGTCACGGGTCAGGTCGGCGCTGCGGATCGGCCGCTGCTCCCGAATCACGAGACCGAGCAGGCCGTGCCCGCGCGGCAAATCGCCGATCCGGCGGCGTTCCGCCAGGTCCACCCCGGAGGTGACGAATTCGGCGAGACTGGTTCCTGCCGGGTCGAGCACGCCGAGGGCGGCGTAGCGGGCGCCGACCACGTCCCGGGCGGCATCGACCACCTGCTGCAGCACGTCCGGCAGCGTGCGTTGAGAGTAGATCATCGCGCCGGCCGACAGGAGACGCCGGAACCGCTCCTCCACGCGACGGGCTTCGACCAGGCGCCCGGAACGGGGCGGCGCGGAGCGGGACGGGCCCTTGGCAGGCATCGTATGAAACCTGGCCCGTCAGCGAATCGTGCGCTAGGCTGTTAGCCGATGGAGGCGAAGCCATGCGCCGCGGGCTGATGCTCCGCTCGTCGGGGTGGCGCGCTATGATGTCCTGCCGCCTGAATGTGGCGGCTGGCTGTCGGCGACCAGGTCGTGCGTCACCCGACCGATAAGCTGGCCGATGGTGTACGCGTCGCTGCGCGCTCGCGATAGTACGCGAGGCACTCCGCCTCTCGGCCCCGCACGACCCGCTTGCCCGCAAGCGACCCCCGCGACGCGGTAACGACGGTGTACTGCCGCTCGCCGCGACCGCCATCCATGTAGATCACCACCCACTCGCGTGTCTTGCCGAGCTCGTGCGCCCGCGCCGTGTTGGAGAACAGCGCGGTGTAGTGCCGGGCACCGAGCGCCGTGTGGAGGATCGAGAGCCACGACTCCCGGCGCGGGTTGAACCGCCGTGGAGCGATGGTTCGAAGCTTCCCGGCCGCCGCCTTCATGCGATACTCGCGATCCACCCGCAGCAGATCCGGGACCGAAGGTGCTTCGGCGGCAGGCACGCTCCTGGGCACACGTCCGAGCCGCGCCGCCAGAGCCTCGCGCACCCCGCGCAGCCGTTTTTCGCCGAACGAGGGGATCGCGGCGAGCCGGCCATCGTGCGCCGCGGCTTCGAGATCTTCCAGCGTGTCGATGCCGTGATCGTGATGCAATCGCTCGGCGAGCCGTGGGCCGATCCCGAGAACCGACGTGAGCAGGGTGATCGCATCGCTTTCGCCACGCAGACGGTCCAGCATGGGCAGGCGGCCGGTTTCCACCAGGTCGCGGATCGCCCGGGCGATGGTCGTGCCGATGGCCGGCAGCCGCTCCAGTCCCACCAGACCCTCGGCGCGGAGGATCTCACCGACGGGACGCTCGAGCCCACGTACCAGGTCCGCTGCGCGGCGATAGGCGTCCACCCGGAACGGGTTGGCGCCCTGACGTTCGAGCAATGCCGCGAGCTCTTCGAGCCGCGCCGCCACGGCGACGTTTTGCGGTTGGTGGATCATCGTGGACCGCCCGCACCGGCGGATTCCCGGGCCGGACGCCGAGGCGCCGCCCGCGGCGGCGCCTCGACCGGCACCACGAGCAACGACGTGGGCAGGTGGTTCAACAGTCGCTCGGTGACGCTTCCCAGCAACAGACGCTCCCGCCACCCCTTCCCGTGCGAGCCGACCACCACGAGATCGGCCCGGCGCCGAGCAGCCTCGTGGTGAATCACGTCGACCACGTGCCCGCTACGCGCCACCGTCTCGACTCCCGGCTCGCCGAACAGCGGCCACACGCTCCGCTCCAGCGCCTGCACGGCCCGGCTGGAGTACTCCGGCTCGGTCAGGAGCGGCGTGACGCCGGGGAGCGGCAGCGGCGGCTCGATCACGCTCAGGGCAATGAGCTCCGCGCCCAGGGCCGTTGCCACCGTCCTGGCCAGCGCCGCCGTCGGCGCGGCGGCCTCCGACAGGTCCACGGCCGCGACGATGCGACGGAACACCGCGTCATCTGTTCGCTGCGCCGTGACGAGGACCGGCAACCCGGAGCTGCGGACGGCGTCGTGCGCGGTGCTGCCGCCCACCCAGCGGCGCAACGCCGAATGGTGCTTGCCGCCCAGCACGATGACGTCGGCCTCGAGCTCTCGGGCCACGTCGCGCAGCACGACCGCCGGTCGACCGGGCCGCACGATCATGCGTTGGATGACGTCCTCCGGGACGTGCCCCGCGAGCGCCCGGGCGATCTCCGTTCGCTCCGTGTCGACGAGCGAGGCCCGCAGCTCCGCTGCGTGATCCGCCAGGCCTTCGTCTCCGAATGCGACCCACCACTCGCGCACGGCATGCACGGCGATGCATTCGCCGCCCATCGCCTGCGCCAGGCGTGCGCCCAGCGCGGCCGCGGCGGCCGCTTGGGGCGAATCGTCCACCGCGACGAGAATCCGCTTCCAGGGCATCGTCTCCTCCTCGTGGCGAACGTTCCGAAACCAGGCGTGAAGAGAGTCTGAGGAGGCCGGGAGACTCTCTTCGCGGCGTGGGGAGCTCACACGACCTTCACGCACATTTCAGAGGGCCGGCGGCAACTTGCCGTCGTGGAAAGGAGGTTTCCGATGCAGGTCCGTCGCGTGCTTGGCGCCGTGAGCTTGTACACCCCAGCGCCCAGAGCCGCGCTCGCCGCCGCCGAGGTCGCGGCGCTGGCTCGTGCCGAGTTGACCGTGCTCACGGTGCTGCGGGACCCGTGGGAGCTGGTCCGACCGGATGAGATCGAGAGCCTGCGGCGGACCCATGGGGGCTCGCCGGCGTCCGTTGCGGCGGAACGCGCCGGCGCACGGCTCAAGGAGGTCGCCGGCCCCGCCGTGCTGTCCGCCCCGACCGTTTCCTATCGCACTGCGTTCGGATGGCCCAGTGTGGAGATCGCGCGCTGTGCCGAGGAGATCGCGGCCGATCTCATCGTGATCGGGCGGGGTGACGAGGTGGTCCAGAGCAAAGAGGAGAGCGTCACCGCGGCTACGCTGCGCCGCAGCCGCGTTCCGGTGCTGGTGGCGCCGCTGCACCACCGGATCTATCGCCGTATTCTGGCCTGCGTCGACGACAGTCCTCATGTGCCCGCCGTGCTGGATGCGGCGCTGGCGATGGGCGAGTACCATGGGGCGCACGTCCTGGCGGTGCACGTTGAGCCGGCGAGCGCAGGCGTGGCCACCCCGGGCGCGCACCGGCCCTGGCAGCGGCGGTTGGAGCAGGCGCGCGAAGAACGCGGCACAGCCGTTGCGGACTGTGAAACGGTGGTGCGCCAGGGGGATGCTGCGACGGAGATCCTCGCGCTGGCGGCCACGGAGAATACGGACCTGATCGTGTTCGGCTACCGGCGTGGACTGCACTACGGGGACGCAGGGGCCATCGCCACCGTGGCGGTGCGGCTGCTGCGGCGCGCCGAATGCGCGCTGCTCGCGGTGCCGGTCTAAGCTCCCCCTGGCGCGTCGAGACGCCGGATGGGCACGCCACCATACACCGCGTTCGGCTCGAGCACCCGATGCTTGGGTACCACGCTCAGGGCGCCGACTTGCGTATTGGCGCCGATCTCGACCCCGATGCCGATCACGCTCCCCACGCCGATCGTCACGTTCCGTCCCAGGCGAACCGTCGCCGTCTTCACGACGCCGCCTTCCACGGTATGACCGGAGAGGTGGACACCCGCGCCGATCACGACGTCGTCTCCGAGCTCCAGAAGGTTGTGGTCCGACAGCGTGACGCAGTTCACGAGCACGCGCCGCCCGATGCGTGCGCCGTTCAGACGATGGTACAATGTCCACAGTGGCGTGGCCCGCAGCAGCGTGCCGACCAGCGTCCGCACCACGTGCGTGGACATCCCGTATCGCGCCCAGCGCAACAAGGGCCAGTCCAGATCTGTGATGCGCATCTCCACGTTTGCCGGAGGTCGCCACCCCAGCAGACGAACGGACAGGGCCGACAGCACCATCAGCGAGACGGCAAACAGCAGATAGGCCGGAACGAGCGACATCGAGAGCAGCACGATGCGGATCCAATGCGCGGGCAGGGACCAGCGCAGGTGCCACTCCCAGAACAGAACGGCGGGAAGTGCCGACAGCCCCAACACCACGCTCTCCGTCACGAACGCCGTCAGCACCATCCAGCCGACCCGCCCGGCCTTGCCCAGGCGGCCCGCGGCGGCGCTATTCCCCGGTGTGACCATGACCGCCCCGTATGAACCCATGATGGTCGTAGAGGGTGAAGGGCCGTCGCTCGTGTTCGTCCCCGGAATGGACGGGACCGGTCGTCTGTTCCATCGCCAGGTCCCGCGGCTCGCCAGACGATACCGGGTGGCGACCTACACGCTGCGGGACGACGCCGATCGCATGGACGTGCTGGTCGACGATCTGGCCCGCGTGGTCCGCGCCGTGACGCCGGCTGAAGCCCCCGCCGTCGTCGTCGGGGAGTCGTTCGGCGGCGCCGTCGCGCTGAGCTTCGCGCTGGCTCACCCGGAGCTCGTGCGCGCGCTCGTCGTGCTCAACTCGTTCCCGCGCTTCCTGCCGCAGAGCCGTCTGTGGCTCGCGATTGCCGCGCTGCGACTCGTGCCGTGGCAGACGATGCCGCTGGTGCGCCGGCTCACGGCGTTCCGGCTCCATTCGCGTCACACGCATCGGGCGGAGATCCGCCGCTTCCTCGAGATTACGCGGGAAACCCGGCGTGAGGGATACCTCGCCCGCCTGCGGATCCTGCGGCAGTACGACGTGCGCGAACGGCTGGGGGCGCTGCGCTTGCCGACGCTGTTCCTGGCGTCGGAGCTCGACCACCTGGTGCCATCGGTTCAGGAGGGCCGCTCCATGGCCGAGCGGGTGCCGGGCGCGACGCTGCGCGTCCTGCTCGGGCATGGTCATATTTGCATGATTGCGCCGGACCTCGACCTGGCGCAGCTGCTCCATGAATGGCGCCCCGACCTGTGACTCACACGCGCGTGGCCGCCACCGCCGCGACGATGTCGCTCTGGGAAATCACGCCCACCAGCGCGCCGTGCTCCTGGACGAACAACCGCTGTACCTTTTTCTCCAGCATCCGGCGCGCCACCTGGCGCACGTCTTCGTCCGGATGCGCGGTCGCGGCCCACGGCGTCATCACCTCGAGCATCGGGGTGCGCTCGAACAACTGCTCGCGGGCCGCCGGGTCGTGGCAGCGGCTTTCGGCCGCGAGCACGTCGCGCGTGGAGCAGACCCCCACGGCGCGGCCCTGTCGGTCGAGCACGGGCAGCGCGGAGACTTCGCTGTCGGTGAGCGCCGCGACCGCGTCCGCGACGGTGGCTTCCACATTGATGGTGTGCAGATTGGTGCGCATGATCTCGGCGACTTTCATGGCTCCTCCTAGAGCTTGGCGCCGGCGACCGCGCCCACGATGTCCGATTGCGACAGCACGCCGACGAGCGCCCCGTCGTACTCGACGAACAGACGATGGATCTCGCCGTACAGCATCTGGCGCGCCGCGTCGTGCACATCCGCGTCGGGATCGACAGTGACCGGCTTGGCCGTCATAATCTCGCGCACCAACGTCGCGTCCAGGATGTCGCCTCGGCGGTCGCTGTCCGACACGTCGGACAGGAGCTGCAACACATCGGTGCTCGTGATGACCCCCACCATGCGGCCGCGGTGGTCCACCACCGGCAGACCGGACACGTGCTGATCGGTCAGCGTGGCGACGGCATCCGCCACCCGTTCGTCGACTCCGATGGTCTGGACGTGCGTCTGCATGATGTCGGCGACTCTCATGGATCCCTCCTGGTGGAGATGTCTCAGCGCTCCATGCACCCGCAAGGTCGCCGCTCGGAATTGAAGGCTGGATGAAGGGAGCCTGAAGGGATGCGAGCGATGCTGCTCGACGCGCCCGGCGCGCCGCTCCGCGCCGGCACGCTGCCCGACCCGGTACCGGGGCCCGGCCAGGTCCGCCTCCGCGTGCGCGCCTGCGGCGTGTGCCGCACAGACCTGCACGTCGCCGATGGCGAGCTGCCTCACCCCAAGCTGCCGCTCGTTCTGGGCCACGAGGTCGTGGGAACGGTGGAGGCGTGCGGCCCCGGGGCCCACCGCTTCACCGCCGGCACGCGCGTGGGCGTGCCATGGCTCGGATGGACGTGCGGGACCTGCGAGTACTGCCGGCGGGGGCTCGAGAACCTGTGCGAGCAGGCGCGTTTCACCGGGTACCAGACAGACGGCGGCTACGCCGAGGTCGCGCTCGCCGATGAGCGCTTCTGCTTCCCGATCCCCGATGGCTACGGCGACGCCGAAGCCGCGCCGCTGTTATGCGCCGGCTTGATCGGCTACCGCGCCCTGCGCGCGGCGGGGGATGTCCTCCGGTTGGGGATCTACGGGTTCGGTGCAGCGGCCCACATCGTGGCTCAGGTGGCGCGGCACGAAGGACGGCGAGTGTTCGCGTTCACCCGTCCCGGCGACTCCGCCGCGCAATCGTTCGCGCGCGAGCTCGGCGCCGCTTGGAGCGGCGCGTCCGATGAGACCCCGCCCGAGCCGCTCGACGCCGCCATCATCTTCGCGCCGGTCGGCGCGCTCGTCCCGACCGCGTTGCGGGCGGTGGCGAAAGGCGGGACGGTGGTATGCGCCGGGATTCATATGAGCGACATCCCGGCATTCCCCTACGAGATCCTGTGGGGCGAGCGGGTGCTGCGGTCGGTGGCGAATCTCACCCGCAAGGACGGGGAGGAGTTCCTGGCCCTGGCCCCTCGTATCCCGGTGCGGACCGAGGTGGAGGTCTTTCCGCTCGGGCACGCCAATGAGGCACTGGAGCGGCTGCGGTCGGGACGGGTGCGAGGGGCCGCGGTGCTGCACTGCGACTGAACGCGATACCGACGCTCAGTCCTTCAGCACGAACGTGACTTTCATCCGAACTCGATACTCCGTGACTTTCCCGTTGCCCACCACGACCTTGAAATCCTTGATCCAGGCGCCGCGGATGTTCTCCAGCGTCTGGCTGGCCCGCGCGATGCCCGCCTGAATGGCGTCCTCGAATCCCTTGGAGGAAGACGCGCTGATCTCGGTGACTTTGGCGACTGCCATTGGAAAGCCTCCATTGAAGTTCAGTAGTCAGCGATATCGCAGCAGCGCCGCGATCCCATCGATGCGCGCCGCCTGCCGCGGATCGCCGATCTCCACGACGGTCCCGCCGAGGCGCTGCGTTTCGGCTGTGGCCGCGGCGACGAGGTCGAGTACCCGGATCACCGCCTCGCCCTGGGCCTCCGGTTTGGTCAGCACGAGCCGCCCGGAGGTGGCGCAACGGTACCCCGGACGGCCGCGTCGCCGGGCGACGAGCAGCGTACGCACCTGGTCCCGGGCAAGGGCCACGAGCACGGCCCGGAGGCCGTCGACCGCACTCCCCGTCCCGAATCCCTCCACCGCCGCGCTCACCAGTTGCTCCTGCGCGACCAGGCCGCCAGCGCGCCGCGCCTCGCGGACGCTGGCCAGCACCTGTGCGGCGGTGAGCTCGAGCGGATTGAGCCGGCCTGTCCCCACCACCAACTTGGACAAGCGAGGCGGCAGCGCGCGTCGCAGCGCGGCCACGACCGGATCGGCCCCCCCGAGCACCAGTCCCTGCGCTCCATGCGCGCGCACCAACGCCGAGAGCCGCCTGGTGACGCCGGCATAATGGCGACGCTCTTCCTCGCGCCGGCGCCCGTGGAACCCACCCTCGCCCCAGCCAGGAGAGTCCTGTCGGTCGCTGTGGAATCTGCCGCCACGCATGCGGGGCGACACCAGGCAGGGGAGCTCCGTGACGGCGGCGTCCACGAGGAACAGCCGGGCGTGCGCGTGATCCAGCACGACCGCCAGCATCGCTGCAGTCTCGCGACTCGGCGCCGCGGTCTCATGCCACTCCGGGTGGCCCGTCATGGTCGAAGCCATCAGTACTCCTCCGGTACCGGGGGTGCTCTGGGTTTGGGCTCGGGAATCTCGGTCAGGGTCGCCTCGGTGAGCAGCAGCACACTCGCGACGGACACGGCATTCTCCAGCGCGACGCGAACGACCTTCGTCGGATCGATGATGCCCGCGTCCACCAGGTCCACGTATTCGCAGCGCGCGGCGTCGAACCCGTAGTTGCCGCTCCCCTGCCGCATGCGGTCCACGACCACGCCGCCATCCGCGCCGGAATTCGCGGCGATCTGCCGCGTCGGGGTTTCGAGTGCCCGCCGCAGGATCAGCACCCCGGTCCGCTCGTCGCCGTCGCACGCCGCGGCTTCCCGCTCGACGTCCGGAATCACGCGCAGCAACGCCAGCCCGCCACCGGGCACGATCCCCTCGGCTACGGCAGCCTTGGTGGCGCTGATGGCGTCGTCGAACGCTTCCTTGCGGCTCTTGAGCTCCGTCTCGGATGGAGCACCGACGCGCACGACCGCGACGCCGCCAGCGAGCTTGGCCAGCCGCTCCTGAAGCTTCTCCGTGTCGTAGTCCGATGTCGCGCGCTCGATCTGGCGGCGCAGCTCCTGGCAGCGGCCCTCGATCGCCGCCTTGGCGCCGCCGCCGCCGATGATCGTCGTGTTGTCCTTGTCCACGACGACGCGCTTCGCCTTGCCGAGCTCCTCCACGGTGACATGCTCGAGCTTGACGCCCACCTCCTCGGCCAACAGCCGGCCACCCGTCAGGATCGCGATGTCTTCCAACATGGCTTTGCGGCGATCGCCGAAGCCGGGCGCCTTCACGGACACCGAGGCCAAGGTGCCGCGGATCTTGTTGACGACCAGCGTCGCGAGCGCTTCGCCTTCGACATCCTCGGCCACCACCAGGAGCGGCCGGCCGAGCTTCGCCACCTGCTCGAGCAGGGGCAGCAGGTCCTTCATGCTGGAGATCTTCTTCTCGTAGAGCAGGATCAACGGCTCCTCGAGTACGGCCTCCATCTTCGCCGAGTCGGTGATGAAGTACGGCGAGAGAAACCCGCGGTCGAACTGCAGGCCTTCCACCACTTCCAAAGTGGTCTCCGTCCCTTTGGCTTCCTCCACGGTGATCGCACCCTCGGCTCCCACCTTCTCCACGGCGTCGGCGATCATCTCCCCGATGGCCTGGTCGTTGTGCGCCGAGATGGCGGCGACCTGCGCCTTTTCCTTCCGGCTCTTGACCGGCCGGGACAGCGTCTTGAGCGCCGCCACGGCCACCTTGACGCCGCGATCCAGCCCGTGCTTCAGATCGATCGCGCTGGCGCCGGCGGCGACGTTGCGCAACCCTTCGGCGAACATGGTGTGCGCCAGGAGCGTCGCGGTCGTGGTCCCGTCCCCGACGGCGTCGCCCGTCTGGGCGGCCGCCTCGCGCAGCACCTGCGCGCCGAGGTTCTCCTCGGGGTCCTTCAGGTCGACTTCCTTGGCGATGGTGACGCCGTCATTGCAGACGAGCGGCGTGCCCCACTTCTTCTCGACCAGCACGCACTTCGACTTCGGGCCGAGCGTCACCCGTACGGCATCGGCCATCGCCGTGGCGCCGCGCAACACCTTCTCCCGCGCGGCGGCCTGAAACAGCATCTGCTTGTGCGGCATGGGATACCTCCTGTCACGCGCTCCCCCGCAAGATGCCGGCGCCGCTCTAAGAACTGACTGAGAACCGCGTGAAGGACTGGAACGTGGAGCGGACCGCAGACTAACGCCGACTTCACGGCCGGTTCACAAACCCCTCGCGATCGTTGTGAGGTACCGATCGAGGAGGCGATATGCTCACGGTGCGGGATCTTATGACCAGAGATGTTACGACCGTGGACCCCCAGCTCACGCTGCGCGAGGCAGTCGAGCTGTTCAGCACACGACACGTGAGCGGAGCGCCGGTGACGGCCGGCGGGCGGCTGGTGGGCGTGCTGTCCGCGAGCGACGTACTCGCGTTCGAAGCGGAGACGCCGGGCGTCCCGACCGAGCGCCCCGCACTGGAGCTCGAGGACTTGGACCAGCCGACGGAGTGGGTCGAAGGTGAGGAGGCGCCGGCCGCGTTCTTCAGCGATCAGTGGTCGGACGCGGGTGCGGACGTGCTGGAGCGGTTCGCCGAGGTCAATGGCCCCGAGTGGGACTACCTGGCCGAGCACACGGTCGCCGACGCGATGACGCCGATGCTGTGCAGTGTCGCGCCGTTCGTCGACGTGTATACCGCGGCCGAGTACATGATCCGGGCGGACGTTCACCGTCTGATCGTGATGGAAGACGGCCAGCTGGTGGGCATTCTCAGCAGCCTGGACATCGTGCGGGCGGTCGCGCAGCGGCGTCTCGTCGCCACGGGTCCCGAGGCGCGCTCTACGCCACGCGAGGGAGCGGACATCCGGCACTGAGGCAGCCGAACATCCGGAAAGGAGGCTCCATGTTCGATTGGCCGCTGTACCGCCGCTGGGTACTCGCCAACGGGTGGAGCGGGCGACGGCTTCAGTCCCGCTTCAGACTCCCTTCAGCCGGCCAATGGCTTCATTCCACCAAGCTCCCGATTCGAGAGGCCCTTACGGACCGCCGCCCGCCCCCAAAGTCACGCCCCCAGCGTCCAGCCGCCATCGTCCGGCGAATCGGACCCTGGCTGGTCATGCTCGTGACCGTGACGATGGTGGTACGGGTGGTTACGTCTCGCCGCGACCAACGCGCCGAGATCGCCTACTCCGACCTGGTCCGCGAGCTCGACCGGGACAACGTGGCCGAAGTGGAGATCGTGACCGCGAACCAACAGCTCGTGGGTGAGCTGAAGGCTCCCACCCAGATCGGGACCAACGAGGTGCGACAATTCCGCACCACCCTTCCCTTCGCGGATCCGGCTCCCCTCGTTCCCCGATTGGAGGCGCACGGGGTTCCGATTCGTGCCGCGAGGGCGAGCTCGCCGCTGATCAACGTCCTGGTAGGCATGCTTCCGTGGCTGCTGCTGGTGGGGATCTGGTTCTTCCTGCTGCGACAGATGCGGGGCGGGACGGAGCGGGCGCTCTCGTTCGGACAGGTGGGGGCGCGGGCGGTGGCCGGAGAGCAGCCGCAGGTCACCTTCGCCGACGTCGCCGGGGCCGACGAGGCCAAGGCCGAACTGCGGGAGGTCATCGAGTTCCTCAAAGATCCGGCGCGATTTCAGCGCGTGGGCGGACATCTGCCCAAGGGGGTGCTGCTGGTCGGCCCACCGGGGACGGGCAAGACGTTGCTGGCGCGGGCGGTGGCCGGCGAAGCGGGGGTGCCCTTCTATTCCATCTCCGGCGCCGACTTCGTCGAGTTGTTCGTCGGCGTCGGGGCCGCCCGCGTGCGCAGCCTGTTCGAGCAGGGCAAGGCTCACGCCCCCTCCATCATCTTTATCGATGAGCTGGACGCCGTGGGGCGCCAGCGCAGCGTCGGCCTCACCAGCGCACACGAGGAGCGGGAGCAGACCCTGAATCAACTCCTCGTGGAGCTGGACGGCTTCCAGCCCACGGAAGGGGTGGTCGTGTTGTCGGCCACCAATCGCCCGGACGTGCTCGATCCGGCGCTGCTCCGGCCTGGGCGGTTCGACCGGCACATCGTGGTGGAGCTTCCCGATATCCGGGCGCGCGAGCAGATCCTCACGGTGCATGTGCGCAAGATCCGGCTCGCCCAGGACGTGGACCTGGCGGCGATCGCTCGCGCCACGCCGGGCCTCTCCGGGGCCGACCTGGCGAACCTCGTCAACGAGGCCGCGCTGTTCGCGGCGCGTCGCAACAAGGAGAGCGCGGACCGGCAGGACTTTGAAGACGCCAAAGACAAAGTCATGCTCGGGATGGAGCGTCGCAGCCTGGTATTGTCGCCCCAGGAGCGCCGCCTCACCGCCTACCACGAGGCCGGACACACACTCGTGAACGTCCTCATCGCGGGCCTCGACCCGGTGCAGAAGGTCACGATCGTCCCGCGGGGGCGGGCGCTCGGGGTGACCTTCGCCCTGCCGGAAGAAGACCGCCACAGCCTTCCGCGGGCGTATCTCCTCGGTCGGCTGGCGGTGGCGTACGGCGGTCGGATCGCCGAGGAGATCGTGTTCGGATCGGACCAGATCTCCACCGGCGCGGCCAACGACCTGCGCCAGGCGACGGAGCTGGCGCATCGCATGGTGACCGAGTTCGGTATGAGCGAGACGATTGGGCCCGTCACCGTGGGCGAGCAAGGTGAAGTGGCGCTCTGGGGCCGCGAGGTGATCCCGCGCCGTGCGGTGTCGCCGCACATGGCGGACCTCGTGGATGATGAAGTGCGCCGCCTGGTTCGGGAAGCCTGCGCGCGCGCCCGCGGGGTGATCACGGCCAACCGCCGGGCTCTGGACGCGCTCGCGGCGGCGCTGGTCGAGCGTGAGACGCTGGACCGTGCCGAGCTCGAGACGATCATCGCTGGCGCGTCAGCGCCGCCCCCGGTGCCGCAGGCCACCGCACCAGAGCCGACGGGCTCCCCAGTCGTGGGCAGCGCCTGGGCGGAGTGTTAGCCACGTCCGAAGCTGAACGGCACTTTCTATTGAGGCAAGACTGAAGAAACCAGCCCTCATACTCTTCTCAGGCCTCACTCACGCCGCTAGGCCATCTTGAATCAGCAGGTGGACATCCCGGCAGTTTCCATCGATCCGGAGGAAAACCGTGACCACGACCAGCCCCGCCGGGCAGCAGCTCCGGCAAAAGCTCGATGCACTCGAGCATCGGCTCGATGTCCTCGGCGATCGGGTCAAGTCACTCGAGCGACATACCGCCGAGCTGGACGAGTTGAGACGCGAGATCGGAAACCTGAAGCTCGAGGTGGAGGAGTTCCGGGAAGCGGACTGATAATGCCCGGGAAGCATCCTACCCTGAGCGAGATCCGGAGGCAGTCCATGGTGACCAGGGAGAAGGTCGAGGCCGCGGCGAAGCGAGCCGCGAAGCGGATGGCGGTCGCGGCCGATGCCGCATTGGTCGAGGCTGGACAGGCCGCGAAACAGCGCCAGCGTGGCCGCGCGCTGAAGGCGGCATTGAAGGCGACGGGCAAGGCGGCCGCGATCGCCGCGACGGCGGCGGCGACCATCATCGTCGCGCGAGCCGCGGTGCGAGCCCGGCGGCGGCGCCAAGCGCCGACCACGACATAGTGGAACCCACGACGCACCAGCCGCCGACTCGCGCGGCGACCGCGATCGGGCTCGCCGAAAAGGTCGCCTTCCTCAAGCGCCCGGAGAGCTACCCCGAGTCTCCGGGCGGCGTCGAGCCGGTGGAGACTCACCTCGCTTGGGTGTTTCTCACCGATCGATACGCCTACAAGCTCAAGAAACCGGTCCGCTACCCCTTCCTGGACTTCGGCACGCTCGCCGCGCGGCGCCGCGATGCCGAGGAAGAGGTGCGGCTCAACCGCCGCCTCGCCCCGGGCGTGTACCTCGGCGTCGTAGCCCTCGCGATGGACCGCGCCGGCGAGCTGGCCCTCGAGGCCGAGGGGGACCCGGTGGAGTGGCTCGTCAAGATGCGCCGCCTGCCCCGGGCGCGCATGCTCGAATTCGCCATCGCGTCCCAGACCGTGGATGAAGCGGCCCTCCAGGCCGTGGCGGAGCTGCTCGCGACTTTCTACCGCGAGGCGGCCCCGGTTGCGGTCACCCCGGTCGCCTACCGCCACCGGTTCCAGGAGGAGATCGCGAGCGACGCGCGCGCGCTGGCCGAGCCGCGCTATGGCCTGCCCGCCGATGTCATCGCACGGACCGCCGCCGCACAACGCGCTTTCCTCGAGCGGCGGGCGGAACTGTTGGACACCCGCGCCTCCGCGGGGCGAATCATCGAGGGGCACGGTGACCTCCGGCCCGAGCACGTCTGCTTCGGACCGCCCCCAGTGATCATCGACTGCGTCGCGTTCAACCGCGACTTCCGGATCCTGGACCCGGCCGACGAGCTCGCCTACCTCGGCATGGAATGCGAGCGGCTGGGAGCGGAAGGGATAGGCACGACGCTGTTCGCGCGCTACGGCGCGCTCACCGGGGACCATCCGCCCGAGCCGCTGATCCACTTCTACAAGAGCGTCCGGGCGGTGCTGCGGGCGAAGCTCGCCGCCTGGCACTTGGACGACCGGACGGTGCGGTACCCGTCGCAGTGGTTCAACCGCGCGCGGACCTATCTCGCGCTGGCGGAGCGCTACTCCCGGGAGGCCTGAGGGCCGGGTCTGGACATCGGGACCCGGCTCACGGCCCAAGCAGATCGACGATCGACCCGCCGTCGTGCATGCGGCGCGCGGCTTCCGCGAACAGCGGTGCCGCCTCGAGCGTCACGAGCTTCCTCCGCACGGCGGGCTCGGTCAGCCGGAACGAGGACACCGTGTCCGTCACCACCAGCTCCTCGAGCGCGGGTTCGGCGAGCCGCGCGTTCGCGTCGCCGGTGAAGAGGCCGTGCGTAGCCGCCGCGACCACCCGCGCCGCTCCGCGCGCGCGGCACGCCGACGCCGCGCGGGCCAGCGTCGTTCCCGTGCTGATCAAGTCGTCCACGAGAATCGCCACCCGGCCATCCACGTCGCCAACCAGGGCCTCGCCGCTCACGACTCCGGCGCTGCGCGTCTTCTCCATCACGGCGAGCGGCACGTCCCGCCCGAGCGCGCGGGCGAGCGTTTCGCGAAAGGCTTCGGCTCGCTTCACTCCCCCGACGTCCGGCGATACGACCACCACGGCTGCGTCCCGCAGACGCGGCGCCAAGTAGTCCGCGAACAACCGCCTGGCCTCGAGATGCTCCGTGCCGCAACGGAAGGCGTTCTGGTACGCAGCGAGGTTGTGGACGTCGATGGTCATGACGCGATCCGTGCCCACCGCTTCGAACAGGGCCGCCACGTAGCGCGTGGTGACCGGGTCGCGAGGCTTGGTCTTGCGGTCCTTGCGGGCGTAGCAGAGATAGGGAACGAGTGCCGTCACCTTGGCCGCGGCGGCGTCCTTGAGCGCTCCGATGAAGAACAGCAAGCGGCAGAGCTTATCGTTGGCGCTCTCGCGATCATCGCTACAGAGCGAATGCACGACGAAGACGTCGCGGCCGCGCACGCTGACCAACGGCCGGGTCTTGTGCTCGCCGTCCTCGAAGGCACGCTCCTCATGAGGCGCGAGGGGCACTCCCATTGCGTGCGCCACGCGTGCGCCAAACTCCCGCGTCGCCTCGAGGGCGAACACCGTCATCTCGTCCGTGGCGGCCATGGTAGTTCCGGTGACAGTACCAGGTGACCCGATGAAGCGAACGAACGGCCCGCCGCCCCCTGTGGGGAGTACGAGCCGTTCGACGCACCAGTTACCCGGAGTCGAGGAATTCACTACCTCGTTCTTCTTCCCGCAGCGGCCGCGTACTGTTCGCTTGCGGCGTGGCTTTGGGAGCTCCAGCTTCGATCCGCATCAGGCTTGACGGGCCCGATGTTTCGCCGGTGCGAGCGCTGCAAGTCAGTCGAATCGCTGATCGACCTCTTGCACGGCACGTCGGAGCGCCAGGCCGACGTAGATGAGGCTCGCGATCCGCCTCATCGCTTCAGGCGAGGTGATCATCCGGATCGTTGGTTTCCGTTCCGTCCAGTGCCGAAAACCTCCCCGGCTCACCTGAAGAACAAGCTCAAACGTACAGCGTGACTCTGAAGACAACCGGAAGCCTGTCTGCAGAGTTCTTCAAGTACAGCGGGCGGTCGCCTTTCCGCCGCTTTCAAGCGCGCCGGCGCAACAGCAGCCCGAGCAGGAAGAAGGCGGCGGCGATCGCAATGACCAGCGGGCCGGTCGCAACGTGAAGTAGCGGGGCGCCGAGCGTGCCCAGAACGGTGGATCCCACGGAGAGGCCGGTCGCCAGGGCGAGCATGCCCCCCAGACTGCGGGAGAGGTGTCGGGCGGTCGTCGCCGGGATGATGATGAGGGACCCCATCAGCAAGACACCGAGATACCGCAGCCCAAGCCCCACCGTCAGCGCGAAGCCGAGCAGGTACATGAGGTCGAGCCGGCGGACGCCGATGCCCACCGTGCGTGCCAGATCCGCCGACACCAGAGCGATCACCAGACGATGCCGGGCCTGCAACACGTACGTCGCGACGATGAGCGCCCCTGCCAATCCGAGCCCCGTCTCCAGCGCCCCGGGGCGACGCGCCGCGCCGAACAGTGCCTCGATCAGCTCTTCCCCCGAGGTGAGCATGCTGCCGATCGCCAGCGCCGCTGAGAACACCACGCCGATGACGGCCTCGGTCGGCAGACGCGTGCGACGTTCGAGCGCCCAAACGAGCAGCGTCCCGACCACCAGCGCCACGATCCCGCCCAGTACGGGGTTGAGCCGCAGCACCAGCGCCACACCAATCCCGGGAAGGGCGATGTGCGAGATGGCATCCGAGGCGAGGGTCATGCGGCGCATCACGGCGAAGCAGCCGACGAGTCCCGCCGCCACGGCCATAGCGACCGGGAGCGCGAGCATCTCAGGAGAAATGGTCGTCATGCACGTGGAACTTGAGCGGAGCGCGGTAGGCCTCCCGCAATCGGTCCGGGGTGAGCACGTCGACTGGTGAGCCGAAGAAGGCCGTGCGGTGACTCGCGGACAGACACAGTACCGTGTCGGCGTGTCGATACACCAGCGCGAGCTCGTGAGAGATGAGCAGCAGCGTGAGACGCTCCGCCTGCTGGACGCGCCGGATCATGGCATAGAGCCCTTCCTCGCCCGGCTCGTCGACGCCGGCAGTCGGCTCGTCGAACAGGAGCACGGTGGGCCGGCCCATCAGGGCGAAGGCCAGGAGCAGACGTTGAAACTGCCCGCTCGATAAGGTGCCGATCGTCTGCGCCGCCACTTCCGGCGTGAGGTTGACCATCTCGAGGGCACGCCGCACGTCCGCCTCCGCCGCGCGTGAGACCGCCGCCTTGGCTCGCAGGAAGTCGTGTCCGGTGATCGGCAGGTCGCGCTCGATGTCCAGCTTCTGCGGCACGTACCCGATTCGTGTGCCGGGGGCCCAGCGCACCACTCCCTCCGCCGGGACGGCGCCGATCAGCGCCTTGAAGAGAATCGTCTTGCCCGAGCCGTTCGGCCCGATCACGGCGAGCGTGCCGCCCTCCGGCACGACAAAGCTCACGTCGGTGAGCACTCGGGTGCGGCCGAAGCTCACGCCGAGGCCCTCAACTTCAAGGGCGTGCCGCATCATCCAGAGACGGCGATCACCGTACCGATCGGGGAGCGCAGCGCCTCGGGCGAGACTCTGGTCAGCATGATGAACGTGGGCATACGGCCCTCCTTTCCCTCATGACCTACGACTGGTCCCAGGCACGCGCCTTCACGTCGCCACGCTGGCGCCGGGCGTACTCCTGCAGCTGGCGCCGAGCGGCTTCGAAGGCCCGCTGGATCGCGGTGTGCAGCTCGGGGTGCGCCTGGCGCTTGACCACGACTTCTCCCCCGGGGACGGTGATGTCGATGTGGACGTTGTGGACGATCGGCTCGCCCATCTGTCGTTGGGGCACCTCCACCATCACCCGCATTCCCATGATGCGGTCGTAATAGCGATCGAGCTTCTCGGCATGCCGCCGGATCAGGGCCTCCGTCTCGCTTCCCAGCTCCACGCCGCGAGCGGCGATTTGCAATGGCAGTTTCACGACTTCCTCCTCAGCCTTTGACGACCCCGAGCGGGCGCAGTCGCACGACCTTCCGCGCCAGCCCCGCCCGGTGCACCACGTTCACGACACGCTCCACGTCCTTGTAGGCGAACGGCGCCTCCTCGGCGAGATCACCGCTCGAGGGGCACGCCACCACGATTCCCTGAGCCTCCAGCTCCCGCCGGACCTCGTGACCGGGCTTGGTGCGCTTGGCGGCGTGCCGGCTCATGCGACGCCCCGCGCCGTGGCAGGCGCTCCCGAAGCTCAACTCGAGCGCCTCATCCGTCCCGACGAGTACGTACGAGGCTGTTCCCATGCTCCCGGGAATGAACACCGGCTGTCCCACCGAGCGATAGCGCTCGGGTGTCTCGGGATGCGACGGTCCGAAGGCCCGCGTCGCGCCTTTGCGGTGGACGCAGAGGCGCTCGCCCCCGTGCTGCTCCACCTTCGCCATGTTGTGCGCGACGTCGTACGCGATCCGCAGCGCACCCTCCGCGCCGAAGCAGCGCTGGAATACGCCCCGCACCCGGTGCGTGATCACCTGCCGGTTGGACCACGCGAAATTCGCCGCCGCGCACATCGCGCCGAGGTAGCGCTGTCCCTCGGGCGAGGCGATCGGCGCGCACGCGAGCTCGCGATCCGGCAGCGTGATCCCGTAGCCCAGCATGACCTCGTCCATGAGGCGCACGTAGTCGGTGCACACCTGGTGCCCGAGGCCGCGGGAGCCGGTGTGAATCAGCACCGTCACCTGGCCGACCGTGAGCCCGAGCGCGTGGGCCGCCGCCGCCTCGCACACCTCGTCCACGACCTGCACTTCGAGGAAGTGGTTTCCCGAGCCGAGCGTCCCCAGCTGATCGTGACCGCGCCTCTTGGCGCGCGCCGAAACCGCCTGCGGATCCGCTCCCGCCAGGCTGCCGTGCGCTTCGATCACCTCGATGTCCTCGCCCTGGGCATAGTCCCGCTCGACCAGATAGCGGCATCCCTCGGCCAGCACGCGGTCGAGCTCGGCCTCGGTCAGCACCAGGCGACCGCCTCGCCCGGCGCCGGAAGGCACGCTTCGCGCCAGCTCGTGCACCAGGTCGGCGAGCTTCGCCCGCATGGCCCCCGCAGTGAGATCCGAAACGAGCAACCGGACGCCACAATTGATGTCGTAGCCCACGCCGCCCGGGGAAACGACGCCGTCGGACAGGCGCATCGCCGCGACCCCTCCCACCGGGAAGCCGTAGCCCTCGTGCATATCGGGCATCCCGTACACGGCACCAGTCACGCCCGGGAGCGTCGCGACGTTCTTGAGCTGCGCGAGCGAGCGGTCGTGGCCGATCTGCTCCCACAACTCGTCGTCCGCGTAGACGCGCGCCGGGACCCGCATCCCCGGCTGCGCCGTAACTGGGATCTCGTAGAAGTACTTCACACATCCAGCACCACGTCAGCCTCGACCCCGTCCGTCACGGAGGCAATCCGAAGACCGTGGAACGTCGCGGCCTTCACCCGCGAGGGCGCTTCGTCGACTGGGTTCCCTCGCGCCTGCATCCGCAATTCCGTCTCGGTCACCCGGTCCACGGTGAACTCCACCCCCACCCAGCGCTCCGTCTCGGCCAGGAAGATCAACTCGTTCAGCCAATGCACCAGCACTGCTTCCCGATCGCGCCCCTGTACGACGATCAGACGCGAGGCTCCCTCGGCCGGGCCCGGGGCACGACCCAATTCCAGCTCGGCCAGCGCCCTCCCGGCGATGATGGCGAGATCGCCTGGTGTGGCGGCGCGCAGACGGAGCCGCACCTCGCCGGGATGCTCGATGACCTCGATAGACGGTCTCATGTCACCCATTGTATCCTGCATTGGTGCTCATGAAAGAGCTCTGAGCGGACGATGTTCCCCGCTTCACGGGGGCTTCATCGCGCGGAGTGCACGATTCGGCATCCGCCCCCTTGGAGGTCACGATGAACAGACCAGCCGCGACGATGCCCATCCACCAGGTGATGACCATGAGTCCGGTCACGGTCCAGCCCACGACGACGGTGGTGGAATTGCTGGCCTTGTTCGACCGATACGATTACAACGCGTTCCCGGTCGTGGCGCCGGACGGGACCCTCCGCGGCATCGTCTCGAAGCTCGACGTGCTCCGGCTGCTGCATCCCGACGAGCAGTTCCGCTTGCCCGACCCCAAGGTGATTGGCGCCACGCGCGTGGCCGAGATCATGCGCCCCGGGACGCTCACGGTTGAGGCGGAGGATCCGGTCGTCACCGCGGCCGAGTTGATGGTCGCCACTGGACGCCGCAGTCTCCCGGTGGTGCGCCGCGGCAGCGGCTGGCCCACGCTGGTGGGCATCGTCAGCCGTGGCGATCTGCTGCGCGGGCTCCGGTTCGAGCTCGCGGAAGATGTGCCGAGCCCGCCGGGCCGTAGCGCCGCAGCGAGCTCCGCGTCCCAGCCGTAGAGGTCCGCCCGGAACTCCACCGCACCGTCGCTTCCCACCCACGCGGTCCAGTAATCCAGGTACGTGGGCATCGAATCGGGTGCCGCCACGCGCCACTCGGCCGGGAGCGTGGCCGCCGCACGAATCCAATCCGGCGCCCACCCCGGGACGTCCCGCAAGGCATAGATCGCGAGTCGTTCGGCGTCCGCCACACGGATGCACCCATGACTGAAGGCCCGCGCCAGCGCGCCGAACAATTGCGGCTCGCGCGTGTCATGCAACGCGACCCCGAACCGGTTCGGAATCGTGAACCGGATCCGGCCCAGGGGATTGCGGGGGCCGGGCTGCTGCCATAGCCGCAAGGCGAAGCTGCTGTCGGGAATGGTGTCCCAGGAGATCGTGCCGAGATCCAGCTCCACGGCCTGCTCCGTCGTGTCGCTCATCACATGGATGCCTTCGCGCAGGAGGTAGTCGGGATCCCGCCGCACGATCGGCAGGACCTCCTGGATCGCGATGCTCTTGGGGATGTTCCAGCGTGGGCTGAATGTGACTTCGGTGAGCCGGGCGCTCAGGATCGGCGTGGGCCAATCCACCCGGCCGACAACGATGCGTCCCGAGAATACCACGCGTCCCGAATCGACGAGCTCGAACGTGAACCCCGCCGAATTCACCATCAGGTAGCGCTTGCCCAGATCGCGGGGGAGCCAGCGCCAGCGCTCGAGGTTCAGCTCGATCTGCCGGATCCGCTCGAGAACCGGAACGTTGAGGGCCGCCAGCGTGGCTGGCCCAACCACCCCGTCGGGGGCGAGACCATGCCGCGCCTGCGCGCGGCGCACAGCGGCGGCGAGCGTGCTGTCGAACACCAGGCCAGCTCCACGCAGAGGGAGGTCCCCGGTGATCTCCAACCGCCCGCGCAGGAGCGGCACGCGCGCGTCAACGGCTCCGACACTGAGTGGCGGACCGGCCGGCATCTCCGGCCACTCACCTCGTGCGGCGATAGCCCGATATTGCGCCAAGGCCGTCCGCAGGCGTACCGCACCGTCTTGCGGAGGCGCCAAGTCGTCCAGCGTGGCGCCCACGCGATCCGAGTCGAGAGCGGTGGCGAGCTCGTCGAGGAGGTCTACGCGCCGCGGGGCCGTGGTCCACATCGTGTCGACGAGGGCGGGGGCCACGCGACCGAAAGCGAGATCCGACATGTAGTGGAGAGCCGCGGTGGTCGCGAGCAGATCGAGCAAGGCCAGGCTGTCGGGATTTTCGCGCTGTGCCCGGAGCGCCGAAAGCCGGGAGATCCCGTAGTCGGTGGAGTCGAGTCCCTGCGTTTCAGCCCGCTGGAGCCTGTCGAGCAGCTCGCTAATACGTGTGTCGGCTCCGCCCCTGCTCCACACGAGTGGCGTTTGTGCTGCTCCGTCCCTCGCCAGAGCCAGCATGAGGGTCACCTGCCCCAGGACGACTCGCCATTGGAAGCCCATCCGGAACCAAGCTAAGCGACGCACGAGGCCCGAGGCCTGCTCTGGCAACTTCTTAACCCTCGCTTCACGCGAATCTTAGCTCGGCACGGGTAGGCTGATCATGGAGGGCATATGGCATTTCCACGACTTCGGTTGTTCAGTTTTCGCGGCATTCCGATCCGGCTCGATCCGAGCTGGTTCGTCATCGCGGCGCTCATCTCCTGGTCACTCGCGACCCAACTATTCCCGGCATGGCGTCCCGGCCTGCCGCGCGCGACGTACTGGACGATGGGCATCATCGGGGCGCTCGGGCTGTTCGCCTCGATCGTGGTGCACGAGCTGTCCCACGCGCTGGTGGCGCGCCGGCATCGGATTCCGATACAGGGGATCACCCTCTTCGTCTTCGGTGGAGTCGCCGAGATGGGCGCCGAGCCCCCGAGCCCGAAGGCCGAGTTCGCCATGGCCATCGCGGGGCCGCTCGTGAGCATCGGCATCGGGATTGTCGCGCTGGCGGCCGCCACGCTGCGGGGACTCTGGCCCGCTCCGGTGATCACGGTGTTGTCCTATCTCGGCGCCATCAACCTGGTCCTCGCCACCTTCAACGCATTGCCCGCGTTCCCCTTGGACGGCGGGCGGGTGTTCCGTGCGGTGTTGTGGCGGCATCACGGGGACCTCGTGCGGGCGACGCGGACCGCGGCACGAGTGGGGACGGCGTTCAGCATGCTGCTCATGGGACTCGGCGCCGTGCGCCTGCTGATGGGTGACCTGCTGGGCGGCCTGTGGTGCTTCCTGATCGGAATGTTCCTGCGCCAGGCCGCCGACGCCTCCTACCAGCAAGTCCTCGTGCGCCGCGCGCTCAATGGCGAGCCGGTGCGGCGCATCATGACGGTCGGCCCGATCACCGTCGGTCCGAGTCTCACGCTCGCGGAATTCATCGACTCGTACGTGTACCGCTACCACCACAAACTCTTCCCGGTGCAGGACAATGGCCGGCTGCTGGGAATGATCTCGACCGATCAGCTGCACGGCGTGCCGCGCGCGGAGTGGCCGTTCCGCAAGGTCGGCGCCGCCCTTGTCCCATTGTCGAACGCGGTCACCGTGACCCCAGACACCGAGGCCCTCCAGGCGCTGGCCCGTATGCGCGAGCAAGGCCAATCGCGCCTGCTCGTCGTCGAGAACGGTCGTCTCGCCGGCATGGTCACGTCGCAGGATCTGCTCAATTACCTGACCCTCAAGCTGGAGCTGGCACCATGACGCCCACTTTTGCCGGACCCATTGCGGACGGGATCCCCGAGCCGGTGTACGTGCCGATCGGCCTCGAGCGGTCGCTCCCGGGCACCCTGTCCCTGCCCCCGCATCCCGCGGGCGTCGTGCTGTTCGCCCACGGCAGCGGGAGCTCGCGGCTCTCGCCGCGCAACCTGTTCGTGGCGGACCGGCTGTTCGCCGCCAACTTGGGCTGGCTCTTGTTCGACCTGTTGACCGAGGCGGAAGCCCGGTCCCGCACCAACGTGTTCGACATCCAGTTCCTCGCCGAGCGGCTGCGGGCGGCCACCGACTGGGTGGCGACCTATCCCGCGACGCGCGATCTGCCCATCGGCTACTTCGGCGCCAGCACCGGCGCGGCCGCGGCGCTCCGCGCCGCCGCGGACGACGAGAGAATCCGCGCCGTCGTGTCCCGCGGCGGTCGGCCCGATCTGGCCGGCGACGCGTTGCGTGACGTCCGGATCCCGACCCTGCTGATCGTCGGCGGGGCGGATCCGGCCGTCTTGGAGCTGAACATCCAGGCGCTCGCCGCCATTGGCGGGGTCAAGCAACTGGTCGTGGTGCCGCGAGCCACGCACCTCTTCGAGGAGCCTGGCACGCTGGAGGCCGTGGCCTCCCATGCGGCGGAGTGGTTCAAGCGCTATTTGCCCGAAGCGGTTGGGCTGCGCCAACCGGTGGAGGAGACGGCCGCCCGCTGAACCCGACTAGCAGGTTCCCGGCGGCGGCTCCAGGACGCCGATGTAGGGAAGCGTGCGGAACGTGTTGTCGTAATCGAGGCCGTACCCCACCACCCAGCGATCCGGAATGTCGAACCCGACGTAGTCGAGCCGGACGTCCGAGCGCAACCGGTCGGGCTTCCGGGTCAGGGCGCAGATCTTGAGCGACGCCGGGCGGCGGACCTCGAGCATCCGGACCAGGTAGGCCAGCGTGTCGCCCGAGTCGACGATGTCTTCCACCAACAGCACGTGCTTCCCCGCGATCTCGACCCGCATATCCATGATCAGCCGCACCGCACCCGACGGCGTGGACCCGTGCTCGTAGTGGGACAACGCGATGAAGTCGACGCAACACGGGATCGTGAGCCGGCGCGACAAATCCGCCAGAAAAATGAACGCGCCCCGCAGCACGCCCACCAGGAGCAGCTCGCCCATGCCGGCGTAGTCCGCGGAGATCTGTCGGGCGAGGTCGTCGACCCGGGCCGCGATCGCCGCCTCGGAGATGAGGACCGCCGGACGTCCGGCCGCCGGCGCCACGGCTAGAGGTCTTGTCGCGCGAACCACCGTCCGGCGAGGGCGAGTGGCAGCGCCGTCCAGGCCCCGAGCCCTGCCACCAGCACCCACGCGCCCCATCCGCCCAGGACGCGCCGCAGCGCCGCACCCGTCGGCCCGGCGATCGCATCGGCCCGAAACAGCCCCAGCCCCAAGGCGCGCGCGGTATCCACCGGATCGGCGAGCAACAGCAGCGACAGGCCCCACCCCGCATCGCGCGGCGGCAGGATGGCCAACGCTCCGATCGCCACGAGATCCACTCCCACAACCAGTACGAACCAGGTCACGATGGCGATGCCCACGGCGCGCGCCCGGGTGCGCGCCGTCACCCCGATCGCAAGCCCGAGCGCGAGCGTGGCAGCGAGCAGCAGCCAGGCGACGAGGATCAGGGCGAGGTAGCGTGCCCCGTCGGCCGCGCCCGCGAGCAGCGCGATGGCGATCCCCGCCGCGCCCAGTCCGATGAAGAGCGCCGCGCCCAGGGCGAGCGTCCACGCCGCCCAGCGCGCCCCCAGCAGCTGGCCGCGTGACAGCGGCAGCCCAATGACGAACTCGAGCTCATGGCACTCCGCGCCCGCCACGGCGCCGGTGAGCAGCGCCATCATCGGAACGACCCACACGACGAGCTGGAGCAGACTCACCGACGTGCGGGCGAACCCCTGCACGGTCACCGCCCCGCCGGCCGAGAGGCCGATCAGCGCCACGGCGAGACTGGCCAGCGCGAACCCGGCTGCGAACAGCGTCACGGTGCGGGCGCGCCGCGCCGCCGCGAGCTCGAAGCGCAGCAGGGCGCGGATCACGCGGCGTCCTCCTTCAGGAGACGGAGCGGTGCCCGCTCCGAGTGCTCTCGGCCGCGTTGCACCAGGACGCGATAGATCCGTTCGATCGGCGGGTCGGGCACTTCGTCCTCTTCGCGCCACGGCACGTCCGCTGCGGCGGCGAGCTGGGCGAGCGTTCCGGCCGCCGTCACCCGCCCCTGCACCATCACGACGATGCGGTCGGCGAGCAGCGCCACGTCGTGCAGATAGTGAGAGGCGAACAGCACGGCCGCGCCGCGCCGCACCGCCGCGCGGATCGACTCCCGCACCTCCTCCGCCCCGTCGGCGTCGAGACTGATACTCGGCTCGTCGAGCAACAGGGCACGTACGTCGCCCAGTGTAGCGCACGCCAGCAACAGCCGCTGCCGCTGGCCGCCCGACAGTTCGGCGACGACGGCGCCCATACGGTCGCCGAGGCCGGCCTCGTCCAGGGCCGCGGTGGCCTGGGCGAACGGGATCCCCCGGGTAGCGGCGACCAGCTCGAGCAGATCGCCCACCACCGTGGTCGGCGGGACGCCGAGCTTTTGCGACAGATACCCGAGCTCCCGACGGGCGGCCACCGCTTCGGTGGCGACGTCGCGACCGGCGATGGCGGCGCGACCGCCACTCGGCGTCAGGATGCCGGCCAGGATCCGCAGCGCCGTGGACTTCCCCGCACCGTTCGGGCCGACCAGGGCGACCACTTCGCCGGCGCGGATCGTGAGATCGAACGGCTCGAGCGCCAGCAAGTCGCCGAACCGTTTCCACAGTCCTCGGATCTCGATCATGGCAGCCTCCCCGCGCGTCGGCGCCGGGAGGCGAGGATGAACGCCAACCCGAAGGCTGTAGCCCCGGCGCCCACGACGGCCTGCCCCGTCGATCCGCTGCCACCCGCCCCGGCAGGAGCGGCCGGAAGCCGCGCCAGCGCGGCGGCGTGCGGTGGCGCCGCCAGCGGGCAGGAGTCGGTTGCCTGGGACACCTCGAATACCGGAAACGTCCGCTCGGCCCACGTGAGCGCCCGCGCCGCTGGGCTTCCCAGGAACAGCCGCAATCCCCCGCGCGTCAGGGCCAGCTCGGCGAGCGGCGAACTGGCCGCATGTGACGCGTCGAGCACGCCATCGCCGTTCAAGTCGAAGCCGCCGTCGGCCGCGGCGGCCCAGTAGTTCCCTCGCCCGGCGACGCACAACTGGAACGCGCCGGCCGCATCCCCACCCGTTGCGTCGAAGGTGTTGCCCGCCATGGTATTGCCGGTGATGCGGGTGCGTTCGCTGTTGGCGAACAGCTGCAGCCCCAGCCAATTGCCGGCGACGACGTTGTCTTCGAAATCGCCGCCGATCACGTTGTCGAAGAACACCCCGATCCCGTTCCCCACGAAGCTATTGCTCCGCACGAGGGGCTCAGTCGCCGTCTGCAGCACCAGGCCATAGGAGCGGACGCCCGCGTTCCAGGCGAACACATTGTCGCTCACCACCACGCCGTTGGAGTTCATGAGCACGGCGCCGGCGGCGTTGTCGGTGAACACATTCCGCTCGAACCGGTTGCGATGGCTGAACATGTAGTGCAGCCCGAAGCGCACGTGCGACACGCGGTTGTCGGTCACGCGCGCGCTGTCGGAGTACGAGAAGTAGATCCCGTCCCGCACGTACGTGATCCGATTCGCCTCGGCCACCACACCGAATGAGTTGTAGAGGTAGATGCCATCGCCCATCTGCCCCTCGCCGAGCCCGCGCGCGCCCTCGATGTCCAGCCGCCGCAGCACCGCGCCCCGCGCCCGAAGGAGATAGACGCCGAACAACATGTCGCGAATGACGAGGTCCTCGAGGGTCACCGAATCGGCACGCACCAGGACGCCCGCGTCCGGGCCATCGGGGTTCCGGCCGCTGCCCTCGATGCGCAGCCCGCGCACGATGCACCCGCTCGCAGCCACGACCAAAACGCTGCCTTTCCCGTCGCCGCGCAGGATTGCTCCAGGCGCTCCGAGCAGCACGGTGGGGCGGGCGAGGACCAGCGGCCCCGGGTGGATCCCGGGGCCGAGGCGCACCGTATCCGGCGCGAGGGTGAGCGCCAGCAGCAGATGGATCACGCCGGCGCCCGGGCGCGCTGTCGCCACTCCAGATACAGCACACTGAGCAATCCCACGCCGGCCAGCAGGAGCAGCACGGTGCCGACTCCGGGATAGCTGTAGACGTCGAAATTCGCGATGTGCTGGTGTCCGAAGACCGGCGGCGTGAACGGCACGACCTTGAAGGGGGCCTCCGGGTTCAACTGATGCCCATAGGTGTACATCCGGTACCAGAAGACGCCGAACGAGAAGGCCGAAAAGTAGAGGAACATCACGGTCTGGTCCACCAGGTCACGGACCTTGGCGAACACGATGGTGCGAAGACTGATCAGGAAGAAGATACCGATCGCGAACGGAATGGCCCTCATTTCCCAGAAATCCGCCGCGGTGATCTCCTTCATCCCGATGTAATGGTTCAGGATGTTGATGCCCTGCAGGTCGGCGTCAGCGTTCCCCCCCACGACCTTGTAGGAGTACACCCACATCCGCAGCCCTTCCGGGAATTGCGCGGCGAACATGGTGATCTGCCACAGCGGGAAGAACGGCGCGACCGCGAGCAGCAGGGCCGCACCGAGCACGGCGAGCCGTGCCCGGCGCGAGGTCACCTGCTCGAGCCAGCTGGTCAGACTCATTCAGCGACCACCCACCGTCGTGCCGCCGGCCGGCGCGGACGCCGCGGCCGCGCCGCGGGGCTTCACCAGCAGGTACCCCTGCATTTCCTGGTGCATCGCCGAGCAGAAGTTGGTACAGTAGAAGGGGTAGACGCCCGCCTTCGTGGCGCGGAACGCGACCGTCTTCACCTCGCCGGGGTCCATCACCAGGTTGATGTTGTGGAGCGCGAGCCCGAAGCCGTGGAGCATGTCGCGCTCCTGCTCGCCGTTGGTGATGTGGATGATCACCGAGTCGCCCTGGTTCACCTCGATCTCGCCCGGCGAGAAGTACGACCGGATCGAGTACATCTTCACCTCCACAACGTTGCCGCGGCGGGTGACGCTTGCGTCCTCGGCCCGCCAGATCGCGTTCGGGTCGCGGTTCTCGGCTTTCGGGTACACCTCGATCGGGTGCAACACGTCGGCCCGGACGAGCTGCGCGAAGTGCGGCTCCGGCTCGGTGTAGGCCTGATACAGCATCGTCATGCCCGTCCCCGTGATGTCGATCAGCTCGCTCGACTCCGGCTGCGAGGGACCGACGTTCAGGTGCTGCCCCTTCGAGAGCTTGTTCATCGAAATCAGGTACTGTCCCCACGGGTGCCGCTGGTCGCCGCCCGCGGTCACCAGATGGCCCACCGAGAAGTGCACCGGCATCTTGGCCACGACAAGCGCGGAGTCGTGCCCGTCAAACGGCCCGAGCTTCCACTTGGCCACCGCCGACTCGATGAACATCGAGGTGTAGGCGTAGCCCTGATCGTCGAACTGCGTGTGCAGCGGGCCCAGCCCCACCGGCACTTCGGCCACCTTGATTGCCTCGGCGCGCAGCACCGGGATGCCGTCCTCGTTCCCGATGGTGTCGTTGGCCTGCACGGCCGTGAGGAACTTCTCGAACTCGAACACCGTGACGTACGGGGCGAGCTTCCCGCCGCCCATGACGTAGCGGCCGTCGGGCGAAAAGTCGGCGCCGTGCGGGCTCTTGGCGAGCGGCACGAGATAGATGGCGCCGGGGATCTCCTTCGGATCGAGCACGCGCACTCCGGCGATCATCCGGCCCTTGCCCCCTGCCGCGGCCTCCGCCGCCCGAACCCAGTTCACGAACACCATGTAGTCGCGGTCCCGCTGGCTCGCCGTCACCTCGAGCCGACCGGTCGCGCGCTCCGAGTTGTAGCTGCTCCACACCGCCCAGTCATGCGAGATCTCCCGGCCCGTGGCGGCGAGGTCCCAATTGAAGGGCGGCGTGAGAATCTGCCAGCCGACCTTCATCTCGCCGCTCGTCCCATCGATCGTGATCCCGCTCACGATGCCGTGGTACTTGGTGGCATACTGCGACAGCGGCACGTACGTCCCGGTGGGCACCGGCGCGGAGAAGCGACTCGCCACCAGCGCGTACTCGCTGTTCTCCGTGACGAACGCCGAGCCGTGGTTGCCGCTCGAGTTCGGGATCGGACCGAGGATCTGTTTCGTCTTGAAGTCGCGCAGGTCGATGCGGGCGAGACGGTTGTTGCCGTTGTCGTTGACGAACAGCCAGCGCCCGTCGTAGTCGCCCTTGGTCTTGGACATGGCCGGGTGATGCACGTCGCCCCAGGTGTAGTTCCCGAGCATCCGCTTCGACTCTTCGTCGAACCCGTACCCGGTGGCAGGGTACGGCGCGAACACCGGGATCGTCATGATATGGCGCATCGACGGGACGCCGGCGACGTACACCTGGCCGGAGTGGCCGCCGCTGTAGAAGAGGTAGAAGTCGTCGAGTTTGCCGGGGGCCACGAAAGTGCGCTGGGCGGCCGCGCGGACGTCGGCGAGCTGCTCGCCGCCCGACGGACCCTTCGAGGGTGTGCACGCCGCAGCGCCGATCGCCACGATGGCGAGCCAGTGTCGGTGAGTCATGGATGCTCCTAATTGGGGACTAGTGTTCCTCGTGCTCTTCACGCTCTTCGTGAAGCCGCTTGAGGATGTGGATGATGGAATCCCGCTCCGCGGGACTGAGCGTGATCATCTGGCTGAGCACGACCTGCATCGTGCCGGTCGGATGGGGGAGGAATTCTTCCAGCGACACGTTGAACCGATTCTTGACTTCGCTGTACGCGAAGGTGAGGTCAGGTCCCACCTCGGTGGGCGACTTCACGCCCAGCGCGGAAATCGAATGACACTGCGGACAGCCTTTTTGCAGGAACAGCGCGGCGCGCGGATCGTCCGACACAACGGCCGACTGCACGACCGCGACGGCGCCGCCCGAGGACGACGCACCCTTCTCCTTGCCCGCGCACGCCCCCGCCCCCACCACGACCAGCCCGGCCAGCACGCACATCTTCCACGACCCCACAGGCGCTCCTTGGTGTGATAACGGAAGCGAGTTTACTCGTCGCCATCCCCGCCCTTTGTGAAGGCATCGTGAAGGTCCCTTCACTGATCAAGGGCGCTTGTAGCCGCGTTCAGCCTTGCTTCATGAAGGCCCGGGCATCTTGCCGCAGGGAATCCAACCGGAGGCCAGTATGTCGTGGAAGCAGATCATCGTGGGCGTGGACTCATCGCCGGCCGCCGCGCGCGCGGCGCACCTCGGGTGGAAGATCGCCGCGGCGGCGAACACGGAGTGCCGGCTGGTTCATGCGACCCGCGACACGTGGAGCCTGGTGGCGGAGGGTGGGCTGCAGACCCAGGCGGCCGCGTTCCGCGTGGCGGCACTACACGAAGTGCGGGCCCAGATAGAGGCCGCAATGGCGGGCGAAGTGCCGTGGGACGTGCTGCACGATCTTCTGGTCCGGGAAGGGTGGCCGCCGGCTGCCCTGGATGACGAAGTCCGCGAGTCCGGGGCGGATCTGCTCGTGCTCGGCGCCAAGCACCACACGGCCTTGGGTCGCTGGCTCGGCGGCAGCACCGTGCACAACGTCGCGCGGATGATGCGCGCCCCGCTGCTCGTCGTGGGATCGCCCCCGGCCGCGATCCGGCGCGTCCTGGTGACCGTCGATGCCTCCTCCGCGGCCCGTCCGACGCTCGAGTTCGCGCAACGGTTCGCCGATCTGTTCGATGCGGAGCTCCGGGTGCTGCACGTCATCGAGCCGCTGCCCATCCTGCCGGAGACCCCGCCGCCCGTGAACCCGAGCGACTACGAGCGGTTGCTGGAAGAAGAATGCGCGCAGAAGATCTGGCCGCTCGTGGGACCCGACGCCGAAAAAGTGACCCGTCACGCCTCGGCCGAGACCGGTATTGCCGCGGAGGCCCAGACCTGGGAGGCCGACGTCGTGGTGGTCGGCTCCCACGGCAA
>CAZRGT010000055.1:0-7045 GCA_964599725.1 uncultured Gemmatimonadaceae bacterium
TTTTCCGCCCGGACCCCCCCCCCCCCCCCACCCGTGGCTTGCCCTGGGCCCAGCAGGGGGCCCCCCTCCCCCCCCCCCCCGGGCCCGGCGACTGCTCGTCGTGGACGACGAGCCGCACATCGGCCTGCTGCTCCGGCTGCAGCTCGAATCGCGGGGCTACGATCTTCTCCTCGCGCGCACCCTGTTCGAGGCGCGGGGCATCCTCGCCGACCCGGATCGCCCCGACGCCATCCTGCTCGACCTCCATCTCCCGGACGGATCCGGCGTCGATCTCCTGCGTGAGCTGCGGGAGCGCCCCGCGACCGCGGCGCTGCCGGTGCTGGTGCTGACCGCCGAAGGGGAGGAGCGCGTGCTCGCCGAGGCGCGCCGGCTCGGCGCCACCACGATCACGAAGCCGTTCAGTCCCTCGAAGTTGGCGGCCCAGGTGGCCGCCCTCATGGGCGACGCTGACCCGCCCCAGGCGCCGTGACCGCCTGGGCCGTGATCCTGGCCGGCGGCTCCGGCACCCGCTTCTGGCCGCTGTCGACGCCGGAGCGACCCAAACAGCTATTGCCGCTTGCGGGCGATCGCCCCTTGCTGGCGCAGGCCGTACGCAGGCTCGACGGCCTCATCCCACCCAATCGGATCCTGATTCTCACAGGGCCGTTTCTCGTGGAGCGCGTCACCGCGCTCGTGCCCGAAGTGCCGGCCGCCCAGATCCTGGCTGAGCCGCGGGCAGCCTCGACCGCGCCGGCGCTGGCCTGGGGGGCCCACTGGATCGCCCAGCACGACCCCGGGGCCCAGATGCTCTCGATGCACGCCGATTGGGCGGTCGGCGACGACGCCGCCTTCCGTACGGCGACCGAAAAGGCGCTCGCCGTGGCTCGCGAGCACGACGTGCTCGTCACGGTCGGTGTGAAACCCACCCGCGCGGAGCCGAGCTACGGCTACATCGTGCCGGGCCGGCCGTTGGGCCGCGGAGCACGCCGGGTGCAGCGCTTTGTCGAGAAACCGACGCCGAAGCGCGCCGCGGTCCTGCGCCGCCGCGGGGCGCTCTGGAACACGGGCCTGTTCGCGTGGGGCGTCGATCGCTTCCTGGCGGAGTGTACGACGCACGCCCGTGAATTGAAGAGCGGCCTCCCCGCCCTGGCCAGCGGAGATGCGCAAGGGTTCTTCGCCGCCGTCACCCCCGCTGCCGTCGACGTCGCCGTCCTCGAGCGCACCACACGCCTCGCCGTGGTGACCGGGACCTTCCACTGGGACGACATCGGCTCGTGGGATTCCCTGTTCCGCATCCGGACTCCCGACTCGCACGGCAATATCGCGGTCGGGAACATCACCATCGGTGACGACGTCCGCCGCTGCGTGTTGTGGTCGGAGAGCGAGCACTTGGCGGTCAGCGGCATCTCCGATCTCGTCGTGGTGCGCGCCAACGGGCACACGCTCGTCCTGCCCACGGGCCGCGCCGACCGCTTGAAGCAGCTGGTGCAACGGATGTGAGTATCGCCCTCTATCTCCTCGACCCGGACCCGGCGCCGGTGTGGGCTCCGTTCGCGGGCGTGCGGCCGCTGTGCGAGCTCCGGGCCGGCGCGCATCTGATTCGCGAACGGTGGGAGACGTTCATCGGCGCCGAGGCGACGGCAGTGTTCACCGCCTCGCATCTGGCGGGGTTCGAAGAGCCCGGGATGCCGACGGTCGGACCGCGGCGGCGCGTTACCGGACCCGCGGTCATCGGGTCGTCCACCTTTGCGCCGCATGGCGTCGCGCCGGATCTCCCGGGCGTCCCGGCCCGCCTGGTGTCGCGCGGCATTACGGTCGGCTGGGCGGTGCCGGCGGGCGCCGCCTGGGACGGCCCGCTTGCGGATGCACAGGCCGTCGAAGTGCCCGGCCTGGTGTTGCACGGAGTGTTCGACCTGATCCCCGCCCTGCAGAGACTCCTCCCCGATGACACGCGCGCGATGCTCGGTGACTCGGACCCGGTCCCCGCCGGCTCAACCGTGATCGGCGATCCGGCGGCGCTCGCCCTGCACGAAGCGCTGGTGGAGCCGGGCGTCGTGTTTGACGTCTCGCACGGGCCGGTCGTGGTGGAAAGCGGCGTGGAGATCCGTGTCGGCACCCGACTCGAGGGCCCGGTGTGGATCGGAGCCAACGCGCGCGTGCTCGGAGGCGAAATTCGCGGTTCGGCGATCGGGCCGCGCTGCACCGTGCGCGGCGAGATGGCGAGCTCCGTGTTCCTGGGCTGCGCCAACAAGGCGCACGATGGGTTTCTGGGTCACAGCGTCGTGGGCCGGTGGGTCAACCTCGGCGCCGGTACGATCACCTCGAACCTCAAGAATACTTACGGGCCGGTTCGCCTCGACGTGGCCGGCACGGCGATCGAAACCGGCCAGCAATTCCTCGGCACGCTGGCGGGTGACCACGCGAAGACGGCGATCGGCACGCTGCTTGGAACCGGGACCGTCGTCGGCGCCGGCGCGAGCGTCTTTGACACCGTCCGCTCACCCAAATACGTCGCGCCGTTCGCGTGGGGCGGCTCGGGCAGCGCCCGGATGAGTCGCGATGGGTTTCTGAAGATCGTGGAGCGTGTGATGCCGCGACGGGACGTCGAGGTTACCGACGCGATGCGGGAGGTGCTGGGTCGCGTCTACGATTGGGCGACAAAATGAAACGGGGAGTGGGGAGCAGGGAGTGGTTCCCTCTGGTTCACCGTCACGCACCACTCCCCACTCCCTACTCCCCCAACTACCACGCCCTCGCAGTCGCCGGAGGCGGATCTGGAACCTGCAGCGAGTCCGGTCGGGCGGTTGCCGCTCCCACGCGGCGCAGGCTCACCGGCTTGTCGAGGTCGCCCCCGGAGATCGTGAGCTTGTCGCCGGCGATCTTGAGTCCGTAGACGTTCCACACCCCGTCCCCCAACGCGAACCACACGCTGTCCCCCACCAACCGCCACCGCGCCACCTGATCGCCGAATTGCGCCGAGCTGTCGGCGCGCACCATGATCAGGCGCGGCCCGTCGTCGGTCTTGGCCTCCCACTTGCCTTCGAGTCGCGCCCGCTGACCGCGGCTCTGCGCGGCGAGCGCCGGTGCCACGAGGCTCATGGCCGCCAACCAGGCGATCTTCTTCACGGCGCTGCTCCATCTGCGGGGGTGAAGCGGAATCTAATCACTCTGGGTCGGGTGAAGTTGGTCCCCGGGGAGGGATCCGGCGACAGCCGCCGCGACGCCCGCCGGCAGCGGGGCCCGCTCATCGGCGATCAACGCCACTTGCGACTCCCACTTGTTCATCATGGTGATGAATGCGTTGACGTAGGTCGGGTCGAACTCGAGGCCGGCCCGCCCTTCCAGGTACGGCAGCACGCGCTCGACCGGCCAGGCCTCCCGGTATGGCCGGGTCGTGCGCAACGCATCGTACACGTCGCACACGTGGACCAGATTGCTCGCCTCGTGACACGTCCGCCGAAACCGCAGCTGCGGATAACCGAGCCCGTTCAACATGATGTGATGCTCGTAGGCCACCACCGCGGCGAGATCGAGCTCCTGCTCGCTCTCCAGGATCAGCCGCGCCCCCTCGACTGGATGCCGGTTCATCAGCACGCGCTCGTCGGGCGTGAGCTTGCCCGCCTTGGTGAGCACCTCGATCGGTATGCGCACTTTGCCGAGGTCGTGCAGCAGGCCGGCGATGCCGAACGCTCGGACGTCCCCGGCGCCCATCCCCAGAAACTCGGCCAGGGCCATGCTCAGCACCGCGACGTTGAGCGAATGGGTAGTCGTGTACTGATCGAACTGCTTCAGCTGCAACAGCGGCAGCATCATCTGCCGGTCGCCGTGCATGGCGACCGACAACGACCGGACGACCGCCTCGGCCTCCGCCAGCGGCAGCAGATCATTCTTCTTCACCTCGTCGTGCAGCCAGCGGATCGTTTCGACTTCCTCGCCGAGCGAGAACGTGATGGTCGCCGTCGGGAGGGCGTCGTCCGCCGCGAGCTCGCCGCCCCCGCGCACGCCGACGGCGCCGAACTTGATGCTCGAGGGCCCCATTTGCCGCGCTTCCGTCGTGTCGACGTCCGCGAAGGTGATGCGCCCCAGCATCTGATCGAGAAATCCCTCGAATTCCTCACGCGACACGCGGTCCTCGAACTCGAGCCGCTGGATCCCGGCCTCGGCGAAGCGGGCCGACCAATCCCAGTTGCGTAGATCGCGCAGCGGCAGGCGACCGAAAATCACTTCGTCGCCCAGGAAGGTAAACGAGGATATCGGGTACTCCGCCTGCAGGTCGAGCAGCTCCTGATAGGCCGCGTCGATGCCGCGGCTGCGCGCGGGATGCCCGTCACCGTATAACGACATGCCCGAAAGGGCCTGGGCCAGGCCGGCGAGAAAACGGGCGGGATCGCTCACGCGACGCCTTCGGGATCGGTCGCGGTCCGGATCTCGGGATCGGGCGACAGCGCCGCACGCGCCAGTACGGCCATCGCCCGCGGCTCGCGCCCCCACCCGCTCGACAGCGCGGTCAGCGCCGCGAGCAGCTCGCGCGACTTGGGCAACAGCCTCCGCTTCCCGAACAGGGAGCGTCCGCCGTCAGCCAGCGAGAGGAGCACATCGAGCGCCTGCGGCGCTTTCGCGGCGCCAAGAACCCGGATCGCCTGGATCCGGAGATCCGGCGTCAGCTGACGATTCTGAACCAGGGCGATCACGCGTGGCAGCGCACCGGTGGGCGCCCCTCTGGTCGCCGCCATGAGGGCCAGCCGAACCAGGCGGCCCTCCGGATCGGCGAGCGTCTGGATGATGACCTTGTCACGCTCCGCCGATTTGAGTCCGATCTTGAATGCTTCGAGCCGCACGCGAGCGTCGGGATGGCCGAGCCATTCCAGCGCGGAGAACCCAGCCGGGAGCTCAGTCAGCTCGTCCAGGAGGGAGAGCAGATTTCGCTTCACGTACCAGCGCTCGTCGGAAAGCCGCTTCGTGATGCTGGGCCCGAGCACCGGCCCCAGGCGCATCAGGCGGTCGAGGATCGCGCGCCGGGTGGCCCGCACTTCGGCTTCCGCCAGGGCGTCGAGCAGCGGATCGACAGCGCGCTCGCCGAGCCGGGGCAGCAGCCGGTCCACGATGGCGAAATCCACGGGCTCCTTCGCCAACACCCAGGACACCGTGTCGACGCTCACGGCCCGGTTCCACAGCTCGGTCGCGGCACTCGTCCCGGGCGGCGCCTCCTCGAGCAGGCCAACCAGCTCCGCGAGCCGGCCCAGGTCCACCAGGGCGGCGCAGGCCCGGTACACGCTCGGCCCCACGGCATCGACCTCGAGACTCATCTTCACAATGCGCTCAGGTTCCGGGGCGTGGAGCTGCTCCGCCGGGGCGGCGAACAGCGGCGAGGCCTGTGACAGCCGTTGCAGCGCCAGCCCATAGCCCTCAGGATTGGGATCGGCCAGGTCCCACCCGGTGAGGAGCGCGCGCACCTGGTCGCGCAACGCGTGATCGGCGACGGGGCGCGCCGTCGGCGTCCCCTGCTCCGCGTGGGCGGCCAGCTTGGAGAGCATCCGCATCAGCGACGCCGACACGGTTTGTTTGGAGGCATCCGCCGCCGCCCGGACGACATCGAGCACGGCGTCCACGGCCATGCCGTGGGACGCGTCGAGCACGAACTTGCGCCGCTGGGCTGCGTCCCCGCCCATTTCGATCAGGCGGCGCAGCGTGTCAGGCTGCATCTCGCCGATCAGCTTCGACGTGCGCCGGCGCAACTCCACCGCCTCCTGCCCGCCAGCGCTCTTCAGCTCCTCAGCGATCTGCAACAAGTAGCCGACAATGACCTGATCGTATGCCTCGCCCCGCACGTGATTGTCGATGGCTTTGGCGATCACGGCCGGCGTGGTGGGCGGCGCTTCGTCCTCGCCGATCTGTCCGGCCAGGGCGGCCCGGGCAAGCCCGATCCATAGCTGCGCCCCGCGCACCCGGGTGTTCCTGGTAAAACCCTCGTCGGTTGAGGCGCCGTCCGACGCCAGGTCGGCTGGGAGCGCCGGCGCCTGGTCCAGCAGCTCGAGCCGCTCGTAGGTCATGGGATGCAGGCGGATGTGCTTCCAGAGCGACAGCTTGGCGGGATCGCCGAGCCCGAGCGGCTGGCCGGAGCGGTCAGCTTCGACCGCCAGGGTGCGGAGCATGTTCTGCACTTCGGGCGGCTCGAGGCCGCGACTGAAGGTGATCGCACCCAGGTGGTGACGATGCAGGCGGCCGGCGAGCTCGGCGAGCACCGGATGCCTGGGGTCGGTCGCGACGCCTTCGATCACCAGCTGATTGCGCGCGACCCCCAGGGAAAGGGACGGACGGTCGTGCAACAACAGCTCGCCCCGGCGCACGACGCCGTTGGCGGCGGGGGCGAGCGAGGGATGGCCTTCGGGATACATGGCGTGCTTGTGCAGCGCGATTGACAGTTCGATGAGAAAATCGGACAACTCGCGGGACAGCGCCGCCCGCTCCTTCGGAATGGGTGCGGCGGCGGATGGCTCGGGTGCGGGGGGTGGGCTGGCGGGCCCGGTCACGGGCCTTAAGATAGCATACCGCAATGGGTTCGACCTAGTAGAAAAGCTCCCCGGACCTTCCGGAGAGCCTTTCTGTGCGTCTAGGCGTCTGAGCGGCTAAGCGTCTAGTCGATCAGTACATCCCGCCCATGCCGCCGCCGCCGGGCATCGGCGGGGCCTTTTCCTTCTCCTTCTTCTCCACCACGACGCACTCGGTCGTGAGCAGCAGGCCCGCGATGGATGCGGCATTCTGCAGCGCGGTCCGCGTGACCTTGGTCGGGTCGATGACCCCGGCCAGGACGAGATCCTCGTACTCGTCAGTCTGGGCGTTGTAGCCGTAGCTCAGCTTGGTCGACTCCTTCACCTTGCCCACGACGATCGCACCCTCGGCACCCGCGTTCTGGACGATCATCCGAATCGGCTCCTCGAGGGCGCGCCGCACGATCTCGATGCCGGTCTTCTCGTCCTCGTCGGCGCCGCGGACCTTGTCGAGGACCTTCTGGCACCACAACAGCGCCACACCGCCGCCCGTCACGATGCCCTCCTCGACCGCCGCG
>CAZRGT010000056.1:0-18959 GCA_964599725.1 uncultured Gemmatimonadaceae bacterium
TCGCCGATCTCTTCCAGTCAGGTCCGCCGACTCCTCCACCCAACACCTGATCCTCCTCGCCTGCGGGCGATAGCGCGAGGCCGCGGATCATCCGTGGCTTGAACTTGTGCTCACCCCGACGGCCACGTCGGGGACGAGGAGGATCCAATGAACACCGCGTTGAATACTCGGGCGCTGGCTTTCGCCGGCGCCGCTACCGGCGCCCTCGCGATCCTGGCCTGCTTCACGCTGGGCACCTTGCTCGGCCGTCCGGACCCCTGGATGGCGCTGCTCGTCGGGTCGGGCCCGACGGTGGGGGGGTGGCTGATCGGCATCGCCGAAGGCGCCCTCGTGGGCCTGTTCGAGGGCACCCTGATCGCCGTCTTCTACAACTTCATCGCTAGGCCCGCCCGGGGTCAGGTATGAGGTCCCCGTGAACGGCCCTGTCATGCCAGTGAGCGCGGCTGCCTTGCTCGTCGGGTTGCTGACGAGCGGCGTGGCCGCCCAGGCGGTCCCTTCCGACACGTTGCGGTTATCCGACGCCTTGCATGCGGCGCTCGCGACCAACCCGATGCTCCAAGCCGCACGCCTCTCGGCGGTCGCGGCGGCTGAGCGGGTGGGCCCAGCGGGCGCGCTTCCCGATCCCCAGCTCCAGTTCGGGTTGATGAACCGGATGGTGTCGGAGTTCGGTTCGACAATGGATCCCATGACCATGAACCAGGTCCAGCTCATGCAGATGCTGCCGTGGCCCGGAAAGATTGGCAACGCGCGGCGCGCGGCGCGCCACGGCGCGGCCGCCGCCGAGGCGGACGCCGACGAGCAAGCCCGCATGCTCGCGGCAGACGTTCGGATGGCGTACTACGAGGCGGCCTTCGCAGACCGCGCGCTGGAGGTGATGGAGCGCACGCGGGGCCTGCTGCGGGACTTCTTGAGCGTCGCGACCACGATGTACGCGGTGGGGTCGGGAATCCAGCAGGACGTGCTCCGGGCTCAGGTGGACGTGGCGCGCATGGGCGAGGAGATCACGCGCATGACGCAGATGCGGATCGCTGCCGCAGCTCGGCTCAACGCGCTGCTGGGCCGGGAGGCGACGAATCCGATCGGCGCGCTCGAGCTGCCCGACCTGCCCGTTCAGGATCTCCCACCTTCGGACACGCTGATCGCCTGGGCGCTCGGCGCGCGGCCCGCGCTCCGGGCGGGGGCCGAGCGGGTGGCCGCGGCCGAGGCGTCGCTCCGTGCCGTGCGGCGCGAGCTGTTCCCGGATTTCCAGGTTGGCGTGCAGTACCAGCGCCGCCCGGCGTTTCCCGACATGGTGAGCCTTATGGTCGGGGTCAACCTGCCGATCTTCGCTGGCGCGAAGCAGCTCCCCATGCGCCGCGAGATGGCGGCCATGCGCGACATGTCGCAAGCCGAGCTCTTGAACCTGCGCAACGAGACGGTCGCGCGGATTATCGAGAGTCGCGCCCGCGCCGCGCAGGACCGGAGCCTCGCCCGATTGTACCGTAGCAGCATTCTGCCGCAGGCGCGCTCCGCCGTGCAGGCGTCGCTCGCGAGCTACCGCGTGGGCCGCGTGACGTTCATGCAGCTTGTGGACAATCAAATGACCGTGAACCGCTACGAAACCGAGTCCTACCGCCTCTTCGTCGACTATCACCAGGCGGTGGGAGAGCTGGAAGCCATCGTCGGCCGCCCGCTGACTTCGGGTGCCGGCCAGCCCGGAGGGGGGCAGCCATGAAGCGACTGTTGACGATTCTCGTCACGGCGGGGGCGCTGCTGGCGGCCTGCCGCGGCAAGCCTGAGGCGGACGCGATGGCCGGGATGGCCATGGGTGGCCCGGCGGCTGCCGATTCGGGCCGGGCGGAGCGGGCCTCGGTGCGTCTGAGCGCCGACCAGGCGCGGACGATCGGCGTCACCTTCGGGGTGGTCGAGCGCGGGTTGCTGGCGCGCACGGTGCGGACGGTCGGCCAGGTCGTTCCGGCGGAGCCCGGCCTCGCCGAGATCACCACCAAGATCGACGGTTTCGTCGAGGAGCTCTTCGTGGATGCCACGGGCGTCACGGTGCGCCGGGGCCAGCCGCTGCTCACGCTCTACAGCCCGATGCTCGTCGCGGCGCAGGAGGAGCTGCTCGCCGCCAGGCGCCTCGGGGCCGCTGTGGACTCGACCGATCAGGAGGCGTGGCGCTACGCCCAGGCGCTCGTCGAGGCCGCGCGCCGTCGGCTGGCCTACTGGGACATTTCGCCCGACCAGATCGAGCGCGTGGAGCGGACGGGCGAGGTGACGAAAACGCTCGCGCTGAAGGCGCCGGTCAACGGCGTCGTGCTCGAGAAGATGGTCGTCGTCGGTCAGGCGGTGATGCCGGGGATGAAGCTGTATCGCATCGCGGACCTCGCGACGGTCTGGATCGAGGGGGCGGTGTTCGAGCAGGACCTCGCGCTTGTGCGCGTCGGCGCGCCGGTGCGGGCCGAGCTGGCCGCGTATCCGGGGCGGGCGTTCAACGGGCGGGTGAGCTTCGTGTGGCCGACGGTGGACGAGCAGAGCCGCACCGCGCGGGTCCGCGTGGCGTTCGCGAATTCCCGCGGGTTGCTCAAGCCGGGCATGTACGCGACCCTCTTCCTCGAGGCAATCGTGGGCTCCGACGTATTGCAGGTGCCGGCGGAGGCGGTCGTCATGACCGGCGAGCGGAATCTCGTCTTCGTGGTCGGGCCGGACGGCGCCCTCGCCCCACGCGAGATCGTCCTCGGCACGCACGCCGGGGGGCGGTTCCAGGTGCTCAGCGGCCTCGCCCAGGGCGAGCGGATCGTGGCGTCGGCCAACTTCCTGGTGGACGCCGAGTCCCGGCTCGCGACCGGCGGCGGCATGGCCGGGATGCCGGGAATGCCCGAGATGCCCCGGGGCGCGGAGCAGAAAAAGCCATGATTGCGAATGTCATCGCGTGGTCGCTCCGCAACCGCTTCCTCGTCGGGCTCGCCACGTTCGCGCTCGTCGTGGCCGGGATCTGGGCCGTCGGCACGACGCCGATCGACGCCTTACCGGATCTCTCGGACGTGCAGGTCGTGATCCAGACGGAGTTCAGCGAGCAGGCGCCGCAGATCGTCGAGGATCAGGTCACCTACCCCATCGCCTCGGAGATGCTCAAGGTCCCTGGGTCGCGCGTTGTCCGGGCGTACTCGTTCTTCGGGCTGTCGCTCGTGTACGTGCTGTTCGAAGACGGCACGGACCTCTACTGGGCGCGCTCGCGCGTGCTCGAGTACATGAACGGGCTCAGGCAGCGGTTGCCGCAGGGTGTGGAGCCGACGTTGGGCCCCGACGCCACCGGCGTGGGCTGGGTGTTCGAGTACGTGCTCGAGAGCGATTCACTCGGCCTGGCCGAGCTGCGGACGCTCCAGGACTGGTACATCCGCTACCAGCTCACCGCGATCCCCGGAGTGTCTGAGGTCGCGAGCCTGGGCGGGTACGTGAAGCAATATCAGGTGGAGGTCGATCCGGAGAAGCTGCGCGCGTTCGGGATTCCTGTGATGCGTGTGGTGGAGGCGATCGGGACTCACAACGCGGACGTTGGCGCACGTGTGATTGAAATGGGCGGCCGGGAGTACATGATCCGCGGCCTCGGGTACCTGCGCAGCGTTCAGGAGATCGAGGACGTCGCGGTGGGCGCCACCATGAACGGGACGCCGATCCGGGTCGGCGACGTCGCCACGGTCCAGGTGGGCCCCGCGCCGCGCCGGGGCGCGGCTGATCTGAACGGCCGAGGGGAAGCGGTCGCGGGCATCGTGATCATGCGGTTCGGCAGCGACGCCCTGAAGACGATCGAGGCGATCAAGGCGCGGGTCGCCGAGATCCAGCGCACGCTGCCCGCCGGCGTGCGGCTCGTGCCGGTGTACGACCGCTCGGACCTGATCCACCGGGCGATCAACAATCTGAACCGGACCCTGATCGAGGAGTCGCTGATCGTCGCCCTCGTCTCGATTCTCTTTCTGCTCCATTTCCGCTCCGCGCTGGTCGCCATCGTCACGCTGCCGCTCGGGATCCTGTTCTCGTTCCTCGTGATGCGCTCGATGGGCGTGGGCGCGAACATCATGAGCCTGGGCGGGATCGCGATTGCCATGGGGGCGATGGTGGACGCCGCGATCGTGATGATCGAGAACATGCACAAGCACCTGGAGCGCGAGGCGGAGACGCCCACCGGCCGGTCGCGCTGGGACATCGTGCGCGACAGCGCGAAGCAAGTTGGGCCGCCGCTCTTTTTCTCGTTGCTCATCATCACGGTGTCCTTCCTCCCCGTGTTCTCGCTCGAGCAGCAGGAAGGGCGGCTGTTCAAGCCGCTCGCGTTCACGAAGACGTTCGCGATGGCGGGAGCGGCCTTGCTCTCGATCACGCTCGTCCCGGTGCTGATGGGATACCTCGTGCGCGGGCGGATCCGTCCGCAGGAGGCGAACCCCGTCAATCGCTGGCTGATGCAGGCCTATCGGCCCGTGATCGCATGGGTGCTGCGGTATCCGTGGCGGGTGGTGGCCGGTGCCGCCGTCGTGCTCGGGGCGACCGCGCTGCCGTGGAGCCGGCTCGGCAGCGAGTTCATGCCGCCGCTCGACGAAGGGTCACTGCTGTTCATGCCCACGACCGTCCCGGGCGTCTCGATCGCGCAGGCGCGCGAGATCATGCGCTACCAGGACAGCGTGCTCGCCGCGTTCCCGGAGGTCACCTCGGTCTTCGGCAAGGTCGGCCGCGCGAACACCGCCACCGACCCCGCGCCGCTCGACATGTACGAGACGACTGTCATCCTGAAGCCGCATGGCGAGTGGCGTCCCGGCATGACCACCGAGCGGCTCGTGAGCGAGATGGATCGCGCGGTCCGGCTCCCCGGCGTGACCAACGCGTGGACCATGCCGATCAAGAACCGCATCGACATGCTCGCCACCGGCGTCCGGACCCCTGTCGGGGTGAAGGTCTACGGCCCGAACCTCGATACGCTGCAGCGGCTCGGCGAGCGGGTCGAGCGCATCCTCCAGGGCGTTCCTGGGACGCGCAACGTCTTCGCCGAGCGCAACGTGTCCGGCTACTACGTGGACGTGCAGATCGACCGCGCCCAGGCGGCGCGCTTCGGGCTCAATGCGGGTGATCTGCACGACGTCGTGATGGCAACGGCTGGCGGCATGACGGCCGCGATCACCGTGGAAGGGCGCGAGCGCTACGAGGTCAACGTCCGCTACCCGCGGGAGCTGCGGGACAACGTTCAGAAGCTGCGCGAGATCGTCGTTCCCACCATGTCGGGCGTCCAGATCCCGCTCGGCCAGGTCGCGCACGTGAGTGTCGTCCAGGGCCCGATGGCGGTGAAAACGGACGATGCCTTCCCCGTGACCACCGTCTACGTGGACATCGAGGGGCGTGACCTGGGTGGGTACGTGCGCGATGCACAACGCGTGGTGGCGGGGCAACTCACGTTACCTCCCGGCTATCGCCTTGCCTGGAGCGGACAGTTCGAGTTCATGGAGCGCGTGCGCGAGAAACTGAAGCTCGTCGTGCCGCTCACGCTCGGGCTCATCTTCCTCCTACTCTACTTCAACTTCCGCGGCGTGGAAGAAACGCTGCTCGTGATGCTCGCGCTGCCGTTCGCACTGGTCGGCGGCATCTGGTCCATCTGGGCGCTTGGCTACAACACGAGCGTCGCCGTGTGGGTCGGGTTCATCGCGCTCGCGGGTGTGGCGGCCGAGACGGGCGTGGTGATGCTCGTCTATCTCGACGAGGCATGGAAGGAGAAAGGGGCGGGCGGCCGGAAGAGGTCGCTGGCGGATCTCGTGCCCGCGATCGAAGAAGGTGCCGTGGGACGGCTGCGGCCAAAGATGATGACGGTCGTGGCGATCATAGCGGGTCTCGCGCCCATCCTGTGGAGTGCGGGGACCGGCTCGGACGTGATGAAGCGAATCGCGGCGCCCATGGTGGGGGGGATGATCACGTCGACCATCCTCACGCTCGTGGTGATTCCGGCGATCTACTACCTGTGGCGCAGGTGGCAACTCGGACGGGAGGTCCGCAGCCCGTGACGCTCGGGTCGGTGAGGAGCCGGTGGCTCACGAGCCACGCAGTGTTAGGCGCGCTGCTCGGCGTCTTGATCCTGCATCCCGCGACGAGCGTGATCTACTGGTGGTTCGAAAGTCCCGACGAGGCACTCCGCCACTTCGTCGCGCAACGCTTCGTGCAGGCCTTCGCTCCCGCGATGCTCCCGATGACCGGCCTGTTCGCGGTCATCGGCGCCGGCCTCGGGCTCGCTTTCGGGCTGACCTATCGTGCCAACGCTTCCGGGCGACCTGGCGCGACCTTTCTACAGCAGGAGCTCGCCCGGCCCATCGCCTCCTTGATCGACGGCCGAGAAAGCGAGCAGGCGGAGTTCAAGGCGTCCGCCCGCTGGGACCTCAGGCTGGGCAAGATGAACAAAGATCTGGAGGACGCGGTCGCCCGGACGATCGCCGGGTTCCTCAACCATTGCGGCGGCACGCTCCTCGTCGGCGTGGACGACTCGGGGCAGGTGATCGGCCTCGAGCACGATTACCGCACGCTGAAGCGACACGACCGCGATGGCTTCGGGCAATTCGTCGTGACCCTCGTGAAGGCCAGGCTTGGCGGCGACCTCTGCCCACACGTCCACGTCGGGTTCGAGGACATCGTAGGCAAGGACCTGTGCCGGATCGTGCGGGCGTCGATCGCACGGGCGCCGTCATCGGCGTAGGAAGCGAAGCTCACGTGAGATCGGGAGGTCGGGTGACTGCGGACCAGGCGACCCGTGCATCGGGAAGCACCATCTACACCTGCCCGATGCACCCCGAAATCGTCAGAGACGGGCCGGGCACCTGTCCCATTTGCGGCATGGCCCTCGAGCCGAGGGTGACGGGCGCGGAAGAGGAAAACACCGAGCTGCGCGACATGTCGCGCCGCTTCTGGTTCGCGGCGGCGCTCACGCTTCCGCTGGTGCTCCTGGCCATGGCCGACCTCCTTCCCGGCGCTCCGGTTTCGAGGCTCCTCTCCATGCGCGCCCGCACGTTCGTGGAGCTTGGGCTCGCCACGCCAGTGTGCGTCTGGGCCGCCTGGCCGTTCTACGTCCGCGCCGTGCTGTCGGTGCAGCGCCGCAGCCTGAACATGTTCACGCTCATCGGCCTCGGCGTGTTCGTCGCCTACTCTTACAGCGTCATCGCGGCCCTGCTCCCCGGTATCTTCCCCCCCTCCTTCCGGGAAGCGGGGCAGGTCGCGGTTTACTTCGAGGCGGCGGGGGTCATCGTCACGCTCATCCTGCTCGGCCAGGTGCTGGAGCTCCGCGCCCGCAGCCAGACCGGGGCGGCCATCCGGAAGCTGCTCGGCCTAGCGCCCAAGTCGGCCCGCCGCCTCCGCGACGACGGGAGCGAGGAGGACGTTCGGCTGGAGACCGTCCGCGCCGGCGACCGCCTGCGCGTCCGCCCTGGCGAGAAGGTGCCGGTGGACGGGGTGGTGCTCGACGGCACGAGCTCGATCGACGAGTCGATGGTGACCGGCGAGCCGATCCCGGTCCAGAAGCAGCCGGGGGACCGGGTCGTCGGCGCCACCGTGAACGGCACGGGCTCCTTCATCATGCGGGCCGAGAAGGTCGGGGCGGAGACGTTGCTCGCCCGCATCGTGGCGATGGTGGCCGAGGCGCAGCGGAGCCGGGCGCCGATCCAGAAGCTCGCGGACGTGGTCGCCGGCTACTTCGTCCCCGTGGTCGTGCTCGTCGCCGCCGTCACGTTCGTCGTGTGGGGCCTGGTCGGCCCCGAGCCGAGGATGGCGCACGCGCTCATCAACGCCGTTGCCGTGCTCATCATCGCCTGCCCGTGCGCGCTCGGGCTCGCGACTCCGATGTCGATCATGGTTGCCACCGGCAAGGGTGCGACGATGGGCGTCCTGTTCCGCAACGCCGAGGCCATCGAGGTGATGCGGAAGGTCAATACGCTCGTCGTGGACAAGACCGGCACGCTCACCGAAGGCAAACCGCGGCTCATCACAGTATCGGCAGGCCCCGAACATGCGGAGGGGGCAGTCCTGCGCCTTGCCGCGAGTCTCGAGCGTGGCAGCGAGCACCCCCTGGCAGACGCCATCGTCAGGGGTGCCACAGAGCGCAGCATCGCGCTCGTCGAGGCAACGGAGTTCGAGGGGACCACGGGCAAGGGTGTGCGCGGCCGCGTGGAGGGCCAGACGGTGGCGCTCGGCAATCGTGCGCTCATGGCCGACCTGGGCGTGGAGCTGGGAAAGCTCGCGGAGCAAGCCGAAGCCCTGCGGGCTGAGGGGCAGACAGTGATGTTCGTGGCCGTCAACGGGAGGATAGCGGGGCTCCTCGGTGTGGCGGATCCCATCAAGGAGAGCACTCCTGAAGCGATCCGTGCGTTGCATCACGAGGGCATCCGCATCGTGATGCTCACGGGCGACAACCGCACGACCGCGCAGGCGGTGGCGCGCAAGCTCGGCATCGACGACGTCATGGCCGAGGTGCTTCCCGATCAGAAAGTGGACGTCGTCAAGCGACTCCAGGCCGAAGGCCGGTTCGTCGCCATGGCGGGCGACGGGATCAACGATGCGCCGGCGCTCGCCCAGGCCCAGGTCGGCATCGCGATGGGGACCGGCACGGACGTGGCGATGGAAAGTGCGCCCGTGACACTGGTGAAGGGCGACCTGCGCGGAATCGTGCGGGCGCGGCGACTCAGCGGTCGCACCATGCGAAACATCAAGCAGAACCTGTTCTTCGCTTTCGTCTACAACGCAGCCGGTGTGGCGATCGCGGCGGGCGTCCTGTACCCGTTCTTCGGACTGCTGCTGTCTCCGGTTATCGCCGCCGCGGCCATGAGCTTCAGCTCCATCTCGGTGGTGGGGAACGCGCTCCGGCTTCGCCGAGCCGAGGTGTGAAGCGCCTACGGGGGATTCACTACCGCGGGGACGGCTGAGGCTCTGTGCGGCGTTAGATTATAGAGGCTATAATCAACGCTTCGTTGATGTCCACTGCATTGCTGAGACTGATCACCGCCCTGGTCGTCGTGGTGCAGTTCGCGCCGTTGAGCTTGCCCTGGGTGTGCCAGTCGGCGCGCTCGACCGCGGTGGCCCACTGCGCCAAGCCCGCGTCTCCCGGAACCGCAGTCGGCGCTTTGGGCACGGTGTCCTCCAATCATCCGCTCTGTAGCAACCCCGTCTTGTGCGCCGTGACAGCGACGGGAATTCCGAGTGCTGCGACTGTGAGCTTGTCCAAGGTCGCAGAACATCAGCCCGCGGCGTCGTACATATCCGCTTTCACGCCATCGGATCCGCACCCACCGCTCTCCCCTCCGCCCCAAGCCTAGCCTCTCCTAGTCGTAGTGTGTCCTGACGCGCCGTGCGAGCGACGCGTCGGCCCCGGCCGCATTGCCGGGAATGGTTTCGTGGAGAGAGGTATGGACATCCGACAGTTCGTCTTGCTCGCCGTGCTCGTCTGGGCGGCGGGCACAGTATCAGCTCAGCAACGCGATTCACTCGGCGGACCTGGCACCAGCGACTCCACGCTTGAAGCGCTCGTCGCCGAAGCGCTTCAGCGCAACCCCGCTGTGGCGCAACGGCAGGCAGTCGTCCGGGCAGCCACGCTGCGTATCCGCCCGGCCGGCACCCTGCCGGACCCGATGCTGACGGTCGGGGTGATGGACCTCGTGCTGCCCGGTCTTGAGTTCAACCGGAGCGACTTCACGGAGGTGGATGTCGAGCTGAGCCAGGAGATCCCCTGGCCCGGCAGCCTCGGCGCTCGCTCGGGTGTCGCGGGAGCGGCGGCTGCGGGCGCGCGCGCGGAAGAAGGCGCCGTCCGTCGGGATGTCACCGCGGCGATGGCGGCCGCGTACTACCGCTTGCGATACACAGTTACGGCGCTCGAGACTGTGCATCGCCAGCGAAAGCTCCTCGACGCCGCCGTGCAGCTCAGCACGACGCGCTACGCGACCGGGACGGCACCGCAGAGTGATCCGCTCCAGGCGAAGCTGGCCCGCGATCGACTCCAATTGGAGGCGTTGGCCCTCGAGAACGATCGGGTGGGCGCACTCGCCTCGGTGAACGCGCTGCGGAACCGGGCACCAGGAGACTCTCTGCCGGTCTCGCCGATGGACCCCGCGGCAGTGCGGGCGACCATCTTGTCAATAGCGTCAGCCGATTCCCTCGTCGCCCTGGCTCTCGCGGCCCACCCGCGGGTGGCCGTTCGTCGAGCGTCCGTCGATCAAGCGACGCGGCTGATTCAGGTGGAGCGTCTTGGCGCCCGGCCTGACTTCACAATAACGCTCCGCTACGGTTACCGACCTCGTGCGTTCAACTTCAACTTCCCGGATTTCTTCTCCGCCTTCGTCGGTCTGCGCCTCCCGATCTGGGCGTGGCGCAAGCAGAACCGGCTGGCCGACGCCGCCCGCGCCGATTCCACCGCGGCCGCGGCCGAGCTGCGTGACGTGGAGCTCCAACTGAGCCGCGAGGTCACCGAAGCAGCGGCCCGGGTTCAGGCAGCACAGCAGCGCCTTGTCCTCTTGGTGGACGGCGTATTGCCCACGGCGCGGGGGACGGTCGAGTCGGTGCTGCGAAGCTATCAGGTCGGCCGCACCGAGTTTCTCACGCTGCTGTCGGTCGAGGACGCCCGGTACCGTGCCGAGCTCGAGGCGGCGGCGGTGGCGGCCGAATACCACGTGCACCTTGTCATGCTGCGGCAGCTGACCGCGGGGGAGATGAAGCCATGAAGTGGGTAACGCTGGGACTGTTGGCGACAGCTGCTTCGCTCGTGGCGTGCCGGAAGGAAGCGGACATGCCGGGAATGCAGGACATGGCCGGGATGGCCGCGCCTGGTGCTGACTCGAGCGGGGTGCCGATCAATCGCCGCGCAGCGGCACGGCTCGGGATCAGCTTCGCCCGGGCGGCCGAGCGGACGGTGCGACCGTTCGTCCGGGCGGTTGGTATTCTGACGTACGCGGAACCCCGGCGCGTCTACGTGAACGCGCGCGTGAGCGGCTGGATCGAGAAGCTGTACGCCGACTACGTGGGGAAGCACGTCACCGCTGGGGAGCCCTTGCTCGCGCTTTACTCCCCCGACTTGGTGAGCGCACAGGAGGAGTACCTGCTGGCCCGGCGTCTCGGGGACGACACCCTGATGGCCACGGCGCGTCGCCGGCTCGCGCTCTGGAACGTCCCCGAGGACCAGATCGACAGTCTCGTGACGCGCGGCACCGCTACGCGGACCCTGCTGCTCCGCGCGCCGCGCTCGGGGGAGATCGCCGAGAAGATGGTGATCGAGGGCCAGGCGGTGCAGGCCGGCGACAACCTGTTCCAGATCGCGGACGGCCGCGTGCTCTGGGTGGATCTGGCGATCTTCGAGCACGATGCATCCGCGGTGCGCGTCGGCACGCCGGCGGCCGTGACGGTCGACGCGCTGCCGGGCCGGACGTTCCGCGGCCGAGTCACCTTCATCAATCCCCAGCTCGACGACAGGACGCGCACGCTCTCCGCCCGCATCGAGGTGGGGAACGCGCGCGGCGATCTCCGCCCGGGGATGTACGCGGCGGCCGAGCTCGTGCCCGCCGGCCGCCGGGCCGTCACCGTGCCACTCACCGCCGTGCTTCCGACCGGGACGAAGGACCTCGTGTTCGTCAACCGTGGCGACGGCCGATTCGTGCCGCGCGAGGTGCGGGTCGGGCTTCGCGGTGACTCGCTCGTCGAGATAGTGGAGGGGATCAGGCCGGGCGAGGAGGTCGTCGCGTCGGCCACCTTCCTCCTCGACTCCGAATCGAACCTCGCGGCCGCGATTCAGGGGATCATGCTCCAGATGGGCATGGGCCTGGACATGGGCGGCATGCAGATGCCGGCGAAGGAAGGAGAACGGCGGCCATGATCGAGAAACTCATTGCCTGGTCCATCCGCCGACGTGAACTGGTCGCGCTGGGCGCGATCTTCGTGCTGGTCGCGGGTGGGATGCTGCTCCGCACCATGCCGGTGGATGCGATCCCCGACCTCTCCGACACGCAGGTCATCGTCTACACCGATTACCCGGGGCAGGCCCCGCAAGTGGTCGAGGACCAGGTCACGTATCCCCTGATCACGACCTTCCTCTCCGTTCCCAAGGTCAAGGTCGTGCGCGGGCAGTCGATGTTCAGCTCATCGTTCGTGTACGTGATCTTTCAGGATGGGACGGATCTCTACTGGGCCCGCGCCCGCGTGCTCGAGTATCTGAGCGGGATCCAGACCAAGCTCCCGGTGGGCGCCAAGACGCGGCTCGGCCCCGACGCCACGGGCGTTGGCTGGGTGTTCCAGTACGCCCTCGAGGGCCCCGGCTATTCCCCCGACCGGCTCCGCTCGATCCAGGACTTCCAGGTCCGCTACGCCTTGCAGTCGGTACCGGGCGTGGCCGAGGTGGCGAGCCTCGGCGGGTTCGTCAAGCAGTATCAGGTGCTGCTCGATCCCCAGCGCATGTTGGCCTACGGCGTCACGGCTCCGCAGGTCATCAACGCCGTGCGCGGGGCGAACCAGGACGTCGGCGCGCGCACCGTCGAGGTCGCGGGCTCGGACTACGCGATCCGTGGGCTCGGCTACTTCCGGGGGGTGGAGGACATCGCGAACGTCGCCCTCGGCGTCGGCCGCGATGGGCGGCCTGTACGGGTAGCGGACGTGGCCCGCGTGACGATCGGCCCCGACCTGCGGCTCGGCATCGCCGAGCGGAACGGCCAGGGCGAGGCGGTGGGCGGCGTGGTGGTCATGCGCTATCGCGAGAACGCGCTCCGCGTGATCAACGCCGTGAAACAGCGCATCGCCGAGATCGCGCCGTCGCTCCCCCCGGGCGTGACCATCCTGCCGACCTACGATCGGTCGGACTTGATCCATCGCTCCATCCAGACGTTGTGGCGCACGTTGATCGAGGAGTCGATCATCGTCGGGCTGGTGTGCATGCTGTTCCTGCTCCACGCCCGGAGCGCGCTCGTGGCACTTGCCACGCTGCCACTGGGCATTCTGGCCTCGCTCGCGATCATTCGCTGGCTCGGGATCAACGCCAACATCATGAGCCTCGGCGGGATCGCGATCGCCATCGGGGCCATGATCGACGCGGCCATCGTGATGATCGAGAACCTCCACAAGCACATCGAGCACGAGCCCGACCGGCCCCACTGGGAGCGCGTGTTCGCGGCCGCGCGCGAGGTCGGCCCCGCCCTCTTCATGTCGCTCCTCATCATCACCGTCTCCTTCCTCCCGGTGTTCACCCTCGAGGACCAGGAGGGCCGGCTATTCCGGCCGCTCGCGCTCACGAAGACCTTCGCGATGGCCGCTGCGGCACTCCTCTCGGTCACCCTCGTGCCGGTGCTCATGGGGTGGCTCGTGAAGGGGAAGATCCGGGCCGAAGCGGCGAACCCGGTGAACCGGTGGGCCATTCAGACCTACCGCCCTGTCCTGCGGTGGGCGCTCCGGTCCCGGTGGCTCGTCCTCGGTGGCGCGGTGGCCATCCTGCTGCTGACGCTCCTCCCCTTCTCCCGCCTGGGCAGCGAGTTCATGCCGCCGCTCCAGGAGGGCTCCCTGATGTACATGCCGAACACGCTCCCGAGCGTGTCGCTCACGATCCAGCGCCGCCTGCTCCGCGTCGAGGACAGCATCCTGATGACGTTCCCGGAGGTCGAGTCGGTGTGGGGCAAGGCGGGGCGGGCCAACACCGCTACCGACTGGGCGCCGATCTCCATGGTGGAGACCATCGTGAACTTGAAGCCCGAGTCCCAGTGGCGGCCGGGGATGACCCAGGACCGGCTGACGGCGGAGATGGACAGGGCACTGCGGCTGACCGGGACGGTGAACACCTGGACGATGCCGATCAAGAACCGCACCGACATGCTGTCCACCGGCGTCCGCACGACCCTCGCGGTCAAGATCTACGGGCCCGATCTCCAAACGATCCAGCGGATCGGGCAGGACATCGAGCGCGTGCTCGCGCCCTTGCGCGGTACGGCCAGCGTCTACGCCGAGCGCTCGTTCGGCGGGCGCTACCTCGACATCCGCCCGGACGCGCGGGAGCTGGCCCGCTATGGGCTGACCACGGGGGACGCCCAGGAAGTGATCAGCCTCGCCCTCGGCGGCGAGGAGATCACGACGACGGTGGAGGGCCGCGAGCGCTACCCCGTGCAGGTGCGGTACGCACGGGACTTCCGCGACGACCCCATGACCATCGGCCGGTTGCTCGTGGGGAACGGCCAGGGCCCGCAGGTGCCCCTCGCGCAGTTGGCGGACATTCGCTTCGCCCCCGGCGCGCCGATGATCCGGAGCGAGGGGGGCTACCTCTACGACCAGGTCTCGATCAGCGTGCGGGGGCGGGACCCGGGGAGCTACGTCCGTGAGGCGAAGGCGCTGGTCGACCGCGAGGTCGACCTCCCCACCGGCTACTGGCTGCGGTGGAGCGGCCAGTACGAGGCGATGCAGCGCGTGAAGGCGCGACTCCAGGTCGTGGTCCCGCTCACGCTCGGCCTCATCGCGCTGCTGCTCTATCTCACCTTCGGCACCGTGACCGAGACCGCGATCGTGATGCTGTCGCTGCCGTTCGCGGTGATCGGCGGCGTGTGGATCATGTGGCTACTCGATTACAACCTCTCGATAGCGGCTGCGGTCGGGTTCATTGCGCTCGCGGGCGTGGCCGCCGAGACCGGCGTCGTCATGCTGGTCTACCTGGACCATGCGTGGCAGGAGGCGACGCGCGACGGCAAGCGGCCCGGCCTCGCCGAGCTCGTCGCGGCGATTGAGCACGGCGCGGTGAACCGCGTGCGGCCCAAGCTCATGACGGTGCTCGCGATCATGCTCGGGCTCGTGCCCGTGCTGTGGAGCCACGGGACCGGGGCGAGCGTGATGAAGCGGATCGCGGCGCCGATGGTCGGTGGGATGGTCACGTCGACCGTGCTGACGCTAGTGGTCATCCCGGTGCTGTACTACTTGTGGCGCCGCCGGGGGCTCGCGGGCTCGGACGAGGCGGCGCTCTGGACCGCAACCAAGGAGGGGGTGTGAACAGAACGATGATCTCGGGCCTTGCCGCCGTGCTGGTGCTTGCGGCGTGCGGCGAGAAGGAAAGGGAGCTCCAGCAACAGGCGATGCCCGACATGGGCAATATGCCGGGGGTCGCGGGCATGACGATGCAAGCCGACTCGCTCATGCCGATGATGCGCGTGCATCTCGACTCACTGGCCCGGCTGCCGGCGCAGTCCGCGGGGATGCTACAGGCGCACGAGGCCATGGCGTCCCAGATACTCGATGCCATGGGGAGCGATATGACGATGATGGGGATGCAGCCCGACTCGGCGTGGACGGCCCTCGTCGATTCCGTGAAGCGCGACCTGGCGGAGCTCCCGTCCCATTCGGGCAGGGCGCTCGCGGCGCTGATGCGGGTGCACGCGGAGCGGATGCGGCGGCTGCTGAGCATGCACGGCGGGATGATGAAGGACGTGGCGGCGCCGTGATAGACGGGGGGGTATCTGGTGCGCGGTGCCAGGAGTGGTATGTTTGGCCGCCGATAGGGCAGGGACGACTGCGAGTCGCGCGCCTGCCGAGCACCATGAACACAAGGGGGGAATGCATCATGCGAAAATTGCGAATGGCGGCCGGGATGGCGGCACTGGCCTTGACGGCCGCGGTGCCGGCGGCCGCGCAGGTTACGATCGGCGCGGACGCTGCGTTCAACAGCTCCTACGTCTGGCGCGGTCTGAGCTTCACTAACAAGCCAGTGATCCAGCCAGACGTATGGATCAGTGCCTACGGCTTCACGGCAGGCGCCTGGGCGAACGTCGAGCCCTCGAGTTACACCGGCGCCAGCGACATCAGTGAGAATGGAATCGACGGCGCCGGCATTGCCGAGATCGACTTGTGGGTGGATTACGCCCGCACGACCGGCAACGTGAACTGGAAGCTTGGGTGGACGATCTACACCTTCGACACGAATAACTCTGGCTTCACCGCCTACTACGACACGCACGAGTTCTACGGTCAGGCGAGCATCAGCGGTCTGCCCGTCACGCCCCAGCTCTACGTGGCCTACGACGTGAGCAAGGTGAAGGGCCTGTATCTGCAGCCCTCTATCTCCCGTGGTGTGCAGGTGAGTCCGGCACTGACGGTGACGTTTACGGCGCTTGCCGGCATCTCGGCCGGGCAGGAAGTCAGCCCGAATGATGCAAGCGCGAACTTTGCCAAGAGCGGTTTGGCCCACGTGGACTTTGGCGCCTCGACGTCCTTCACCGCAGGCTCGATTTCCATTGCACCGCAGTTCCACGTCCAGTGGTGCCACGATGACTTCACCAAGATCGCGACTCCCACGACCCAGCACTCGACCAAGTTCTGGGGCGGCATCACCCTCAGCTGGTCTCGCGCGCTCGGCGCGGCCGCCGAGTAGCCATCGATTGGGTTGAGTACTGCGGGCCCGCTCCTCCAGAGCGGGCCCGTTTGTTTTTCCGGCGCTTGCCGAGCGCCAAGGCCGGTGTATTGTCTGTTCCCCATTGCCGAGATAGCCGTCGAGAACTCAATCAGACTGGAGGCCCGCATGGCGAACCCCGCGCAAACGCGTGAGGAGCTGATCCGGCAGGACATCCGCGACTTGCACAAGCTGGGCTACGCCCAGCAGCTGTTTCGCGAGATGGGCGGTTTCTCCAACTTCGCGATCTCGTTCTCGATCATCTCGATCCTGACCGGCGCGATCCTGCTGTTCGGCTACGGGCTCAAGTTCGCCGGGCCGATCATCAATACGGTCGGCTGGCCGGTGGTCAGTGTGTTCACCCTGTGCGTCGCCGCTTCCATGGCCGAGCTGGCCTCGGCCTACCCGACGGCCGGCGGGCTGTACTTCTGGGCCTACCGGCTGGGCGGCAAGACCTGGGCGTGGGTGACGGCGTGGATGAACATGATCGGGCAGATCACGATCACCGCCGGCATCAACATCGCCGCATCGATCTACATCGTCGGGGCGATCACCCGCATTTTCGGCGTCCAGCTCTCCACCAACTGGTACTTCTACATCCTGGTCATGGTCGTGATCATGATCCCGCAGGTGCTGATCAACGTGTTGGGGATCAAACTCACCGCCAAGCTGAACGACTTCAGCGTGTACTGGCACATCGCCGGCGTCGCCATCATCGCGCTCCTGCTCACCTTCTTCGGCCAGCACCACAACAGCCTCGGTTTCCTGTTCTCGAACGGCACGGTGGTCAACCCGCTCGATGCCGCATCGGCCGATCTCGGGACGGGCACAGCCGAGCCGGCGTTGGTATTCGGCAACTTCAAGATGGCCTCGCCCCTCTTTGCGCTTTTTCCGGGCCTCGCCGGCCTGTACCGGGCCGCGCCCTTCATGCTCGTGTTCGTGCTGGCCCTGCTCCAGGCGCAGTGGACCTATACGGGTTACGACGCGTCGGCCCACGTCGCGGAAGAGACGATCATGGCCCGCAAGAACTCCGCCTGGGGCGTATTCCTCTCGGTGGCGGTGTCGGCCGTGGTGGGCTACGTGATGCTGCTGATCCTCACCTGGACCATCCCGAACGGCGATGTCGCCAGCACCGCCAACGACGCCTACCCGGTGCTCTACATCGTCTACAACAACCTCGGCGCGTTCTTCGCGAACATCATCGCGGTCATCATCGGGGTCGCGATGTGGCTGTGCGGCCTGTCGTCCATTACGTCGATGGGGCGTATGTGGTACGCCTTCGCGCGCGACGGCGGGATGCCGGGATACACACTGATCCGGCAGGTGCACCCGAAGTACCGCACCCCGGTGTGGTCGATCGTGATCACCAGCATCCTGGCGGTGCTGCTCTGCCTCTACGCCGCGGCCTACTTCGTCGTGACCTCGATCAGCGTGATCACCCTGTACCTCGCGTACATGTTCCCCGTGTACTTGAACTGGCGGAACAAGCGGCGCGGGAAGGGCGAGTTCGCGACGAAGGACACGGCGCCCTGGAGTCTGGGAAAGTGGGGGCCGCTGGTCAACGTGATCTGCATCGTGTGGTGCGTGTTCCTGGCGGTGATCTTCAGCCTGCCGCCCAACGAGCTGGTGTTGTGGACGATGGTGGCGCTGGCGGTCGGGATGTTCCTCTACTGGCAGCTCGATGCCAAGCGGCGCTTCCAGGGGCCCAGCAAGACGGACGAAGCCGCCCTGCGGGCGCTCGAGCAGCAGGTCGGTCAAACGCCCACCGCCGGCTAGCTCGCGGTGCGGAATCTCCTGATCGCGGATCGACGCCCGAGCGGATCGGGCGTCATCCGCGTCCTCGAGCCGGCGAAGGGCGAGCCGTTCGAAGAAGTCGCCGCCGCCGGCCCGGCCGACCTGGACGCCGCGGTCGCGGCCGCGAAGGCGGCCTTCCCGGCGTGGTCCGCCCGCACCGCCTTCCAACGGGCCGAAATCCTGTTCGCATTCTCGGATCTGGTGCGCGCTAACGCCCTCGAGCTGGCGCTGCTCGAGGCGCGCAATGTCGGCAAGCCGATCGGCGACGCCCGCTGGGAAGCGAACCACGTCGCCGACACGCTGCGCTATTACGCGGGCGCCGCCGACAAGCACTTCGGCGAAACGATTCCCGTGAAAAAGGGCGGCCTGGACCTGACGCTGCGCGTGCCGCTCGGCGTCGTCGGGTTGATCGTGCCCTGGAATTTCCCCATGGTGATCGCGACTTGGAAGCTGGGGCCGGCCCTGGCCTGCGGGAACACGGTCGTGCTGAAGCCCGCGAGCCTCACGCCACTCACCGCCCTGCGGCTGGGCGAGCTGGCGCTCGAGGCGGGCGTGCCACCCGGGGTGCTGAACGTGGTCCCGGGACCCGGTGCCGCGATCGGGGCCGCGCTGTCGTCACATCCGGATGTCCGAAAGATCGGCTTCACGGGCGAGACGGCCACGGGCCGGGCCATCATGGCCGCCGCGGCGCAGACCATCAAACGCGTCTCCCTGGAGCTGGGTGGCAAGTCGCCCTGTGTCGTGTTCGGCGACGTGAACGTGGAGCAGGCCGCGGGGGAAGCGGCCG
>CAZRGT010000057.1:0-40448 GCA_964599725.1 uncultured Gemmatimonadaceae bacterium
CATGCTGTCCCGCCGGCTGCAGCGCAAAGGCTACGAGGTGGCCATGGCGGTAGACGGCCGTCAGGGGGTCGAGATGGCGCGCGCCGGGGCCTTCGATCTCATCCTCATGGACATGAGCCTGCCCGAAATCGACGGTTGGGAGGCGACGCGCCAGCTCCGAGCCGTCCCGGAAACCCGCGCGGTGCCGATCATCGGCCTCACGGCCCACGCCATGGCCGGCGACCGGGAGAAAGCACTCGAGGCCGGCTGCAACGATTACGACACCAAGCCGGTCGAGCTGCCGCGGCTGCTCGCAAAAATCGAAGCCCTGCTGGGCGGCGCGAAGTGATCCCGGAAGCGCTCGCCGAGCTGCGGCATGACCTGCGAACGCCGCTCAATCACGTCATCGGCTACGCCGAGATGCTCCTGGAAGACGCCGCGGACGAAGCGTTGGCGGAGCGACGGGAGCCGTTGCAGCAGACGCTGACCGCCGCGCGGCAGGCGCTCGCGCTCATCAACGCGACGCTCGGCACCGCGCGCGCCGCCGGGGCCGGTGAGGTGGCGCGCCTGTACGACGATCTACGCGAGCCGCGCGACCGGATCGTCCAGGCGATTACCGGCCTGGTGTCGGTGTCCGACGGTCGCGACGCCGTCTTCAGCGCCGATCTCCAGAAGATCCTGACGGCGGCGGGGCGCCTGGTCCCGTCAGGAGCCGCGGGGTCCACCGGGCCCGCGGCCCCGCCGGCGGAGCCCGTGCCGAGTCCCGCGCCGGAGCCGCCCGGAGGACCGCAAGCGCGGATCCTCGTTGTGGACGACGGCGCCGAAAACCGCGACGTGTTGCGCCGGCGTCTGGAGCGCTCGGGCCATGTGGTGGAGACGGCCGAGCACGGCCGCCGGGCGCTCGAGCTGCTGGGCCAGCGGTCGTTCGATCTCGTGTTGCTCGACGTGCTCATGCCGGAGCTGGACGGGTTCGCCGTGCTCGAAGCGATCAAGGGGGACCCGAAGCTGCGCGACATCCCGGTGATCATGATCTCGGCGCTGGACGAGATGCCGAGCATCGTGCGCTGCATCGAGCGCGGCGCGGAGGACTACCTGCACAAGCCGTTCGACCCGGTGCTATTGCGCGCCAGAATCAATGCCTCGCTCGAGAAAAAGCGGTTGCGCGATCAGGAAAACGAATACCTGCAAGAAGTGGGGCGCGTGATTGAGGCGGCGACGGCGGTAGAAGTGGGGAGCTATCGGCCAGGGGCGCTGGCGCAGGTGGCGCGGCGGGCGGACGAGTTGGGCCGGCTGGCGCGGGTGTTCGACAGCATGGTGTCGCAGATCAAGGCCCGGGAGGAGCGGCTACGAGATCAAGTGCGGGACCTGCGTCAGGAGATCGCTTGGGCGCGGCGGGACTCCAAGGAGATCGGGACGGCCGTCGACGGCGGCAACCTGCCCACGGGCGAGCGGTTCGCGCAGCGCTACGAGATCCTGGCGGAGCTGGGGCGCGGCGGCATGGGGACGGTGTATCGGGCGCGAGACCTGGAGTTGGAGGAAGAGGTCGCCATCAAGACGGTGCGGCCGGAGTTCACCACCGATGCGACGCTGCTGGGGCGGTTCAAGGACGAAATTCGCCTCGCGCGCCGGCTCTCCGATCAGAACATCGTCCGCACGCACGATTTCGGCGAGTGGTCGGGCGTGTACTTCTTGACGATGGAATACGTCGAAGGGATCACCGTGCGCGAGCTGCTCGACACGCGCGGGCGGCTCGGCATCTCCTCGACCCTGGCGATTGCGTCCCAACTGGCGCACTCCCTGGCTGTGGCGCACGAGCACGGCGTCATCCATCGGGACATCAAGCCGCAGAACCTGCTGCTCGACGCCGCGGGGGTGCTCAAGGTGATGGACTTCGGCGTGGCGCGCTTGGCCGAGCGCTCGACCTCGATCACCGAGGCCGGGCTCGTGGTCGGCACGCCCGCCTACATGCCGCCCGAGCAGCTCATGGGTGAAAAAGTCGACGCCCGCAGCGACCTGTACGCCGCGGGCGTCGTGCTGTACGAGTGTCTGACCGGCCGGCTGCCGTTCGAGGCGTCCTCGGTGGTCTCGCTCGTGGCGAAACTCTTGTCTCAGGAAGCGCAGCCGCCAGCCGTGGTCAATCCGGAAGTGCCGCCGGCCCTCTCGGCGCTCGTGCTGCAGCTTCTGGCGAAGAAGCCGGAGGAACGGGTGCAGACCGCGGCCGAGCTCGTGGAGCGACTCGCGCCGCTGGGCTGAGCTCTACCGATACTTCCAGGCCGTCGTGCTCTCCCCCCTCGGCGCATTCCTCGTGATCTGCTGTGCCATCTCCAGTAGTAGTTGCGCCCGCGTCCCGTGCTGCCACCCGTGCCCCTTCTCAGGACGCCCGTAGTGGAACGTCGCCTGCGCTCGCGGCGTCGACACCGTGTCGAGGAGCGCCTGGAGGTCGTACACGGCGAGATTGAGATAGAAGTTGTCCATATCGCCTACGTCGACGTGGATCTTGCCCACGAGCTGCGGGCCGATCTTCGCCCAGTTGGCCGCGAGGTAGGCACGCAGGTCGTAGCCGTGGTCCCGCATGTAGGTTGCGACGTCGTGATCGATGTGCCCGGTGCGCTTGTCCCAGAGCGGCTTGGGGTACCCGTCGTCACCTACCGGCCCGTAAACGGCCTCCCACGCCTCGAGCTGGTCGCCCGAGCGGCCGTGACTCCCCAGCACTTCCTCCCACTGGCTGTACTGCCGTTCCGTGATCATCGGCTGTCCGTCGTTGGCGCGCATCAGGAAGCGCTCGGGATGGCGCCACTCGGTGGAGGGCTGCAGGAAGAACCCGCCCGCGCCCGTGAACACGAACGCGTTCGTGTCCGCATATACGTCGACCATGTCGTAGTGCCGGAAGTCCACCGGGTCGGGATAGAGGGTCCACGTCCCCCCGAAGAAGTCGGGGTGGTACACCTGCAGCGCGAGCGACTCCCAGCCGCCGGTCGAGCCGCCGGTCAGCACGCGTGCGTATGGCTTCGCGATGATGCGGAAGTGCGACTCGAGGTACGGGATCAGCTCAGTCATGACGGCGTCGCCATAAGGACCGTTGTTCGCCGAGTTGACCGCGTAGGAGTCGTCGAAGTACGGCGTCGGGTGCTGGAAGGTGACCGCAATCATCCGCGGGAAGTCGGCGGCGTTCCAGGCGTGGTGCACCTCGGGTCCGGTCTCGAGGTTGTAGCCACGCATCACCTCCTGCATCTGCTTGGGCCACGGGGTCGTGTCCTCGGTGAAACCCATCGGCGGCTCAAGCCCGAAGTGGCCCTGCTGATACACCGCCGGATAGCGCACCGCGGGATGCGTGTCGTAGTCCTTCGGCAACAGCACGACCGCGCCGAGGTGGACGGGACGGCCCCAGAACCTCGTCAGGAGATCGCTCTGGATCTTGACGTGTTTCACCCACTTCGTGTCGGGCGGCGGCTCGATCGGTGCGATCACCGTGGTGAGCGAGAGCGGCACGTCGTATCCCGCCGCCGGGTCGAGGTGGACCTTCGTGATGGCGGAGTAGAGGTTGCCGGGGGAGGTCGTGAACTGCTGCCCTTCCCACTGGTCCCAGTGCACCCAGATCGTGTGCCCGTCGGCGCGATGGACCTCAGTATAGACGTTGAGCAACGCCTGCACGTAATAGTCGCCGGCCGGGAGGTGCTTGAGGCTCGTGAACGGGTAGCCGAGCGTCGTGTCGCCGATCACTACCGCGTCGCCGGGCTTCATCGCGTTCACGTCGGCGCCGAAGAGCGGCGTGCCGCGCCCGAACGGGTGTCCATACAGCCGCGGCTCTGGTGTCGAGTCGCGGCTGATGAACACGAATGCGCGGCCGGTGATCGGGTCGGCGTGGACCGAGGCGGGGAAGGAAATGGAAAACCGCGCCTGAGCGGACGCCGCGACGGCGACTCCGAAAGTCAGGACGAGCATCAACCGCAGGCTACGAGACACGTCGCGTCTTCCTCCGCATGAAATCCATCAGGATGAACTGTCCCAGGGTCATCGTGTTCGTGAAATAGGCCTTGCCGCGGCAGATCGCGCTCACGGTCTTCACGAAGTCCACCAGGCTGCGGTCCCGCGCCAGCATGAACGTGTTGATCATGATCCCGGCGCGCCGGCACTCGGCCACTTCGCGATAGGTGGCCTGGAGAATCTGCGGGTCCAGGCCCATGGAATTGACGTAGATGCGGCCATCGGGCAGCGTGAGCGCGGACGGCTTCCCGTCGGTGATCATGATGATCTGCCGCATGTCTTTGCGCTGGGCCAGGAGAATGCGGCGCGCGAGCTTCAAGCCCTCGGCGGTGTTGGTGTGATACGGCCCCACCTGCGCGTGCGCCAGCCGCGCCAGCGGAATCTCTTCGGCGGTGTCGTGGAACAACACGACCCGCAACGAGTCACCGGGGAACTGGGTGCGGATCAGATGGGTCAGCGCCAGCGCGACCTTCTTGGCGGGGGTGAACCGATCCTCGCCGTACAGGATCATCGAGTGCGAGCAGTCGAGCATCAGGACCGTCGCCGAGGATGAGCGGTACTCGGCCTGGTGCACGCGCAGGTCTTCGTACTCGAGGTTGATCGGCACGCCGAGGCCTTCCCGCTCGATCGCGGACGAGAGCGTCGCGTTGACGTCGAGGTTCAAGGTGTCGCCGTACTCGTACGGTTTGCTCGCGGCCTCGGCTTCGATTCCCGTGGCGAGATGCTCGGTGTCGTGCGCGCCGAAGCTCGACTTCCCGGTGCTGCCCAGGAGGTTCTTCAACGTCTTGTAGCCGAGGAAGTCGATCCCCTTCTCGGTGAGCGAGAACTGCACCTGCTGCGCCGCCTCACGCGCCACGCCGCCGGGGCCGAACATCGGCTGCTGGCCGCCCGGCATCTTCGGCGCTTCGGCGACGTTGAGGTACCCCTCCTCCATGAGCCGCTGGACGATCTTGTCGAGCAGCTCCGCCAGCTGGCGCTCCAGATCGGCGTCGCGGTCGGCGTCGCCGGTCGATTCACCGCGCAGTACCTTGAGCATCTCGGGGGTGAGCTGCCCCGAGTCCATCAGGGCCTGCAGGATCGCCTGGCGCAGCGAGTCCATGGAGCGGTCCGGCTCGTCGTTGCCGAACTCCCCCCAGAACGGATGCGAGTACTGCCCGCCCGCGAATCCCGACTGCAGCAGGAAGTCGGCCAGCTGGTCGAGCAGGCTCTGGAGATTGATGGTGTCGGCCAGGCCGGGCAGGTATTTGGCGTAGGTCGTGGAGCGCATGCGTACCCGAATGTTGACGCATCGTCAGGCTTCCCGCAACGCGGTTCCGGCCGGAGGCGCCGAACCTGCTACTTTTCCTCGCCATGGCGGAAGCCGCGCTCGGCCTCGGGGCCCTCACCCACCGCAACTTCCGCCTCTTCTTCTTCGGTCAGGGCGTCTCGCTCATCGGCACCTGGATGCAATCGGTCGCCCAGGGCTGGCTGGTCCTGACGCTCACCAATTCCCCCTTCTTCGTCGGACTGGTCTCGGGGCTCGGGTCGCTCGGCGTGCTGGCGTTCACGCTGTACGCGGGCGTCGTGGCCGATCGTCGCGACAAGCGGCGGCTGATCATACTCACCCAGGCACTTTCGATGGTGCTGGCGCTCGTGCTGGCGACGCTCGTCTGGACCAAGGTCATCACGGTGTGGCACGTGTTGGCGCTGGCGACCATGGTCGGCATCGTGAACGCGTTCGACATCCCCACGCGGCAGTCCTTCATGGTGGAGCTGGTGGGGAAAGAGGATCTGATGAACGCGATCGCGCTCAACTCCTCGATGTTCAACGCGGCCCGGGTCGTGGGACCCGCGATCGCGGGGGCGCTGATCGGGGCGGTGGGGGTCGCAACCTGTTTCTTTCTGAACGGCGTGAGCTACATCGCGGTGATCGCCGGGTTGCTCGCCATGCGTCTGCCTCCGTTCGACCCTCGGCCAGCCGCCGGCTCGTGGCTGGGGCTGCGGGAGGTGATCGCGTTCCTGCGCAGCGACCGTCGCGTCGAGACGCTCGTCGTGCTGACGGCGATCCTGAGCGTGTTCGGCTTCCCGTTCCTCGTGATGATGCCCGTGTTCGCGCGCGATGTGCTGCACGTCCGCGCGGCGGGCTACGGGGCGCTGACGGCCGCGGTGGGCGGCGGTGCGATGCTCGGGGCGCTGGTGATCGCGCTGAACAGCCGGCGCATCGTGCGCCGCGGCCGGTTGATGGCGTTCGGCGGGACCGCGTTCGGGCTGCTGGTGCTGTCGTTCGCGTGGTCGCGCAGCTTTGTGCTATCGCTGGTCCTGCTGGCGCTCGCCGGGTGCGCCATGATCGTGAACAATGCCCTCACCAACACGATGCTGCAGACCAGCGTTCCCGACCATCTGCGCGGCCGGGTAATGGGGTTCTATTCTTTTGTGTTTGTGGGCCTGGCGCCGCTCGGGGCGTTCCAGGCGGGAGCGTTTGCGGAGCGGTTCGGTGCTCCCTCGACGGTGGGTGTCGGGGGGCTGGTCTGCGCGGTCGCGGTGGCCATCGCCGCATGGCGGGTCCCGGAGCTGCGGCAGGCCTGAGCTAGCTCCACCCCCTCCGCTTCACCTCGCCCACCACCACCGTCGCCGCCCCCTCGAACCCCAGCCGCTCGGCATTGATCACGAGATCGTAGTTGGTCGGGTCCTGACGGGCCCGGCCGTAGTGCGTCCTGGTGTATTGATCGCGCTGCCGGTCCGTCTCGTCCACCACCTTCTCGACCTTCCTCGGGTCTACGCCGAGCCGCTCCACAGCCAGCTTCATCCGCCAGGGCTTCGATGCCACGACATAGATGTGCAGCGCATCGGGGCGCTGGGCGAGAATCGCCTGCGCCCCCCGGCCCACCAGCACGGCGCGCCCCTCAGCGGAGGCCTCGCGGATGATACGCTCGGCGATCGTGTGGATCGTCGCTTCGTCGCGCTCCGCCACGGAGACCGAGGGGCCCGTGATGAACAACTCAGGAGAGGCGACGGCCAGGGTTCGCGCCAACCGCTCCAAGAGCCCCGGCGCGCGCTCCTCCCGGTGCGCCACCTCGGCCGGAGGCAACCCGGCCCGGCGCGCCACCTCGTCCACGAACTCGTTGTCGATGACGGTCCAGCCGAGCGCCTGCGCGACCCGTTCGGCGACCTGGGAGCCGCCGGAGGCGTATTGCCGCGTGATGGTGATCAGCGGGGGCGCCATCAGGGCTGCCGCTGCAGGTTCCTCCGCAGGTCGCCGATGTTGAGCAGCGGCAGCCCGCCTTCGGTCGGGACGAGGATGATCAGGTTGTTCGAGTTGCGCATGTCGTGCAGCACTTCGATCCATTGTTTGGTGAGCGCTTCGGCCGTCAGCGTCTGATTGAGCAGTCGCTGCTGCTCCGCCTGCAGCCGCGCCACCTCCACCCGGTGCCGCTCCGTCTCGATCTGCTGCTCCTGCGCGATCTTGTTGTTGATCGCCTGCACCACCTGGGCGGGCGGCTGGAGATCGCGCAGGAAGAACGCGGTGACCGTGGCGATGCGGAACACGCCGCCCCCAGCGCGCGGGCGCGTGATCAGCGCTGAGTCGACCAGACCCTCCATGGTGGCGGCGATGGCGGTTCGCTTGGAGATGTCGTTGATCGAGTACTGCACCATCCCGTCGCGCACGCCCTGGCGGATCGCGTTGCGCACGGCGCTGCGGATCTGGTCCTCCTGGCCGATCTCGGTGAAGATGCGGGACGCCTGCTGCGGGTCGATCTGCCAGCGCACACCCACGTCCACCGTCAAGCCCATCTGCTCGCTCGACAGCGCCTGGATTTCCTCGACCTGATCCCCGCTGAAGGGATACTGCTCCTCGCGCGTCGAGTAGCGCTCCACCAAGGACCAGGGATAGACGAAGCGGATCCCCGGCAACAGCGTGTTCGGGTTCACGGTGCCGAAGTAGTGCTGCACGCCCGCTTCGCCGGGGGCGACCACGACGATCGTCGAAAACGCGATCAACACGGCTCCCAGCGCGGCGAAGCCGAGCGACAGCCCGCGCAGCACGGTTCCGGTCCGGGCTCCGCCGACGCCGCTCGTCGCGGTACGGGCGAAACGCAGCACGAAGGCGCCGAACAGGAGCAGGGCGCCGAACAGGAGTTTGGTCATGGTCGCTCCAGCCTACGTGAAGAGATTCGGTCCGGGACCCGGCTTGCCGTGTCCGGGTCCCTTCGGCTCCGAGCGGGCGCGGACGTAGCCCAGCTCCTCGGAGCGGGAAATGCGGCGCTCGGCGACGAGCCCTTCCAGCACGAGCTCACACGCCGAGACCATGTGCGCGGGGTCCTTCTTTCCGGCCAGCCCCACGCGGTCCACCAGATCGAGCAGTCCGGGCACCACGCTGAACCCCTTGAGCAGGGTCTCGGCCCGCTCGTCCGTGGCGATCTTGAGCGCGCCGCCTTCGTCGAACCAGTGGACGATGTCGTCCACGTTCGCCCCGCCCACGCGGGCCTCGAACGTGGCCCCGGCCGCGCGCTTGATCAGATCCTTGGCGACCGTGTCCGCGCCCTGCAGCTCGCCCTCGTACTCGAGCTCCAGCTTGCCGGTGACGGCCGGGAGCGCCGCGTACACGTCGGAGACCCGCGGCACCACGGTCTTTTCCTTGGTCGCGAGGGCGCGTCGCTCGGCGTTGGACAGGACGTTTTCGAGCACGCTGATCGGCAGTCGCTGCGACACGCCGCTTTTCTTGTCCACCCGCTTGTCGGTACGCGCCTCGAACGCGATCCGCTCCACGAGCTCCGCGATGAAATCGGGGATGCGGTGCGGCCGGCTGCCGCTGTCGCGCGCCAACCAGGCTTCCTGGGCCGTGATCGCGGCCCCCAGCTCGACGGTGTGGGGGTAGTGGGTCTGGATCTCCGACCCGATGCGATCCTTGAGCGGCGTAATGATCTTGCCCCGCGCCGTGTAGTCCTCGGGGTTCGCGGTGAACACGAGCGCCACGTCCAGGTTGAGGCGCACCGGATAGCCCTTCAGCTGCACGTCGCCTTCCTGCATGATGTTGAACAGCCCGACCTGGATCTTGCCCGCGAGGTCGGGCAGCTCGTTGATCGCGAAGATGCCGCGGTTGGCCCGCGGCAACAGGCCAAAGTGCATCGTCAGCTCGTCGGAGAGCAGATGCCCGCCACGCGCCGCCTTGATAGGGTCGACGTCGCCGATGATGTCGGCGATGGTGACGTCGGGGGTGGCGAGCTTTTCCACGAACCGCGCCTCGCGCGGCGCCCAGGCGATCGGCGTCGAATCGCCGTGCTCGCCCACCAGCTCCCGGCCGTACTTGGAGATCGGCGCGAAGGGGTGGTCGTTGACCTCACTGCCGGCCAGGATCGGCATCTCCTCGTCCAGGAGATCGACGAGCGCCCGGACGATGCGACTCTTCGCCTGGCCGCGCAGCCCGAGCAGAATGAAGCTGTGGCGCGACAGGATGGCGTTGGTGAGCTGCGGAACGACGGTATCCTCGTAGCCGATGATCCCCGGAAACAGCGGTGAGCCGTTTTCGAGCAGGCAGATCAGGTTCTCCCGAAGCTCGTCGTGGATAGTGCGGCGGATGCGGGACGGCGCAGCCCATTCGGTCTGTTTCAGCTCGCGCAGCGTGGCGGGTTTCGCGGATTGCATGGCCGGACGTTAACCCGCCGTCTCTCGGGGTGTAAAGAGCCGGGCCGTGCGTCACGAAGGCCCCGTCCCGTCTCGACTCTTGGGGCTGGCAGAGTCCGGTTGTGCCCCGGATGTGCCCCGGAGCGCGGCGGCGAGCTTCGAGAGGCCCGCCCGGAGGTCGGACTCGTTCACGATGTCGTACCGGTCGAAAACGGTGCGGGTCCGGTGGCCCGTCAGCATCATCGCGGTCTTCTCGGGCACGCCGGCGCGCACGAGGTTGCGAATGGCGGTCCGTCGCAAGTCGTGGACGATGCGGTCCGGGAGGGCGGGGCGGACGAGTTGGCGGAGCGGCCCCTCACCGCGCCACGCGGCCCGCTCGCAGGCGGCGCGCCACGTCTGCCGGAAATCCTTGATCTGCCGCCCGCCGTGATGCCAGAACACCCAGGGGATGATCTGCCGCGTGCGGCGCTCCACGGTCGTCGTGGCGGCGCGCTGTGCGGCGAAGAGCGCGCGGAGCGGCGGCAGCACGTCGAAGGGCAGGGTGCGACCCCGGTTGTTCTTCGTGGTGCCAACGTCGAGCCGCACGACGCCAGCCGCGAGGTCCACGCGGTCCCACGTGAGCCCCAGCACCTCGCTGATGCGCCACCCGGAGTAGTAGGCGAACTCCAGCGGCGGGCGCAGGTATGGGGGAAGCTCCTCCAAGACGGCCTCGAAGTCCTCCCGCTCGAAGAATCCCGTCCGGACGTTCGGAGCGGCCGCGTCCGGGAAGTCCGGCACGGCGCGCACCAGCTTGAGCTTCCGCGCGATCCGGTAGCCGCGGCCGAGGGCGCGGAGCTCCAGGTCCACCGTCGCCGGACACGCCCCATCCTGCAGGCGAGCATCCCGGTACTTGAGGAGGTCCTTCTCCGTGATGGAGGTTGCCGGGCGTCCGGCGAACGCGGCGCCGAGGTGCCGGTAGGCCGCCTGCACCCGATTGAGGGAGCGGTACCCCGACGCTCGGTAGTCCTGTTCCACGAGCCCCTGCAGGTCCGCGAACGACGTGCGCCGCGCCGCGACCTCGATGAACTCCCCCTTGCCGTACTCCGCCCGGCGCTGGCCGAGCAGCTGCTCGGCCGCCCGCTGCGACGTGCCGTGACTGCTCTCCCGGAACTCCTTCCCGCCGACCCTGAACCGGATCCACCAGGTCGTGCCGCGCCGGAAGACGTGGCCGAACTGGCGCCGCTCTTCTGAGTGCTTACGCATTGCGCCTCCTCGGGTTAGGCGGGTCCGCCTCCGGCCCCCCCGGGCCGGGGCGCCCGCTACCGGGGGGTAGCGCGACTCCCCCCGGGAGCGCAAGGACGGGGGTGGTTTCCAGGCGGATTTTCACGCCCGGCGCGCCAGCCAGCGGTCGAGCGCCCCGGCATCCACCCGCACCGCCCGGCCGACCCGCCGCAGGAACGGGAGGCGACGGCGATAGATCCACCGTGGGCTCACTCGCAAGATCTTGGCGGCCTCCGGGACGGTGAGGAGCCGCGCAGGGCCGTCACCGTTAGGCATCACCGAACCGGATGCCGCTCCGCCGTTGAGGGCGCGCAGGTCGGCGATGACGGTGTTCAGCACGGCCGCGACCGGCGCCGTCGCCTGCATCCGTTCAGCCTCCGCGGCTTGACGCTCGAGCTGCGCGACCAGTGCAGCGAGGTTCACGGCCGCACCCCGAGTTCTCCGGCGAACCGATCGAGCGCCCGCGCCAGCTCGCGCAGCGCGCGCGGCGGCACCCGGAGCAGCGGCGCGCCGGGCACGAGCGCCTCGCGCGGACCGCGCGCGAGGTAGAGCCCGACGCTCACGCACCCGGCCTCCTGCTCCAGGCGCAGCTCGACGGCGGCGTCCGCGTCGAGCGCCACGTGCGCCGTGCGAATCACGAGTGGCCCGTCGCCTTGGATCGCCCGCGTCACGTGGCCGCCTTCGGCAGCAGCGGGGCGACGGGCACGGGCTGCCTGGTCGTCGGCGCCCCGCGCGGCCGCCGGTTCGCGTGCGTCCAGTACGCGCGATGCGCGAGCATCATCACCGTCGCGGTGCCGGACCGCTTGAGCAGCACCCGGCTCGTGATCTTCGATCCCGGCGACCCGAGCCACTCGACCGGATCGGCGTACAGGCCCGGCGCATCCCGCAGGAGCGCCAGCCCCTCGACCCACACGGCGACCTGGTCCACCGGCGCCCGGGCGAGCAGCGTTTTCAGGACCGACCCTTCTCGCTGCTCCGTCCAGCCCACGGGCGGCGTCCCGTCCGGCGGCCAAAGGTGCTGGCGCACCAGCGGCATCAGGACGGCGTAGGGAGAAGGCGGCTTCCCAGAATCGCTGTGGGGTTCAGCGGGCGCGTAGCGCCTGGGAAGCCCGCCGTTGCCTTTGAACTCGGGTGCCTGTGTTCGGCGCGAAGCGCCGGTGGCGAAGCCACCGAGCAGTACATCTCGGTCAGGGCTCTCGGTCACCTGGCTCTCGGTCACCTGGCTCTCGGTAACTGGCTCTCGGTTGTCGGTCACTCCGTCACACCCCCTCTGCACCTCCGTCACACCCTCCTCTGTCACGCTGTCACACCCCCTCTGCCCCTGGTGCACACCTCGGGTCTGCGCCTGCTGCACACGATGCACCGTGTAGGTGTTGACCCCGCCGCGGGACTTCCCGCTCGTCCAGGTGATCCACCCGAGCCTTCGCAGCTTGGCGCGCCGGCGGATGAAAGTGCGGACGGAGACCCCCGCCTCCTGCGCGGCCACCTGATCGCTCACCCGAGCGCCGCTGGTCCGGCCGAAGTCTGCGTGCCGCTGCAGCGCCGCGTAGACGGCGATGCAGGCCGCGTCAATGCCGGGAGTGTCCTGCAACGCCCAGGGCACTTGGGCAAAGCGCGGGGCCGGAGCGTCCGACGGCAGCTTCGCGGGCCGCTCGCTCATCCTCGCTGCGCCGCGCGACGGAAGGCGACTCGCACCGCGAAGTGCTTCGGATCGAGGAGGGCGCCGAGCTCGTTGTCGAGCCGGTGCATCTCGATGCGCAGGCATGCGCGCAACTCGGCGACCTCCGCCAGCAGTTGCGCGGACCGCGCGGCCGTGGTAGCGTCTCGGTGCTTCAGCATGCACCTCCTGTTTGTCGCGCGCCGGGTCTCAGCAGCCCGGCGCGCTGTTCTTTTTTCAGAGCGCGGTGCCCGGGGCGGGCGTGGTCAGCGCCCCTTTGCCGCCCGCCGCGATACACCACGCGAACGAGCTCCCCGGGGATTGTGCTAGGGCAACACCATCGCCACCCACTGCGACGTGACGCCGTTCATGCTGGTCACCCAGGTGTCGATCGCCGCCTGGTCGGGGAATCTCTTTGCGCTGTCCAACTCCGACGTCGTTTCCAAGCCGCGCGCCGGCGGGCTGTCCGTCGGCTGGTTCGCGAGGAAAACCCCGCGTCGGTTACTCCGAATCGCTACGACGATTGCCATTGAGTCCTCCGGTGCTCGGGTTCACTCGATCCGCTCATGCCACTCCGGGTTGTACGTGCGCAAATCGACGATGATCGGCTCGCCCGTCTCCTTGTTCCGCGCGACGAACGTCGGCACGCTCGCGTCGAGCCGGTACGTGATCGCCGCGCGTTGCTCCGGCGTCAGATCCTCCGGCTTCATGTGCCCTCCACGATGCGCAGTCGCTCCCAGCCGCCCGCCTGCTGGAGCGCCGCGTGGAGCCGCTGCGCGTCGCTCGCCTCGGCCCGCGAGATCGTCACCACGGGCGGGATCTCCTCGGCCGTGATCCGGTGACCGGCCTTGAGCGCGGCCTCGAACTCCTCGACGGACGAGATGATCTTGGTCTCCACGGTCAGCCCCTCCCGTTCACGAGTGATTGCACGCGCGACCCAAGTCGGTCGAGCGCCGCCAGCGCCATTGCGCGCTCCCCGCGGATCACGTCCGGGTATAGCCGCAGCACCATCCCGACGACGGACAACGCGACCTCGCGCTGATCGTCGGCGGCCACCTCATCAACCCGGGGATGGGCACCGGCGCGGAGCTCCTGCACGATGGTCCGATGGCGGCCTTGGACCTTCTCGATCGCAACCCGCAAGGCGTCGATTCCCTCGCGGACCGCCGCGAGGTCCTCCTGCAGCGCGTGGCTTTCCTGCGTCGCCGCGTCCAAGTGCGGGCGCCGTTCCGCCTCGAGTTGTTCGCGCTCCCCCGTGGCGAGCGCTGCTTCGAGAGCGACCAGTTCATCACGATCATCCGCGACGCGATTCCGAAGTGCCGACCACGCGGTCCCGTCCGCCTCGCTGCCCGTCTGCCGGTGCTGGACGTCGGCTGCAGTGAGCGCGGCCTCGTCGGCCGCGGTCCGCTCGCGCAGTGCGGCGACGCGCCGGCGCACCTCATCGAGCGAGTCAGTCTCGACAGTGACTGTCAATCCAGGCGGTTCCTTCGTTTTCGGCATTGTCGTCCTCCGTGTTTGGGTTAAGCCGCGGGTTCGGTGGCGCGCTCCGCAAGGCACCGCTCGACCGACTTCCGGCTCACGAACCAGTGTCCCCCGAAGCGCTCCGCGTCGAGCGCGCCGCGCAGCGCCAAGCCGTGAGCGATCGTGTACGTCACCTTCAGCATCCGCGCGGCCTCGACGAGGGTGATCATCTCGGACATCCGTGCCCCCTTTCCGGGAAAAACGAACGGCCCCCATCCCCCCCGAAGTGGGGGGCTGAGGGCCGTGAGTTCAGTCTCGTCAAATCCCGCTTGTTAGGCGGGGGGACCCAGTGCTACATCCGCTGGTACGCTGCTCCGCTCTGTCCCGGCGCAGCCGTCAGACATCGTCACGCCGACCAACAACTACGCTGACAAAATTATCATAGCCACTTTTTTGCGCAAGAGGCGGCGCCTAAACGATTCGCGCGTTTGTGCGACCATTGGCCGTACTCGTTAGGCAGTTGCGGGCGTCGCGCGGTGGAGGTCTGCTGCCCCGCGGCGGGGGCGTTACGTCGGCGAAAGGGAGCGGGCGCCTAAACGACTTTGGAGGCTACGGACGCGCTCAACCCAGGCCGACCCGGCCCGGCATAGGGCTCCGGGGGACGAGGCGCCCTAGGGCAACGTGGCGCGATCTATTTAGGCGACTACCCGATAATGAAAAGGCCCCGGAGTGATCCGGGGCCTCGGATAGGAATCGTGCACTTCAGCAGGGCGCGAGCTTGAAGTCGTCGAACACAATTCTTTGCGCGTTCATCCTGCCGTGAGTGGCCGTAGCTCCGGCTTCAACGATGCGTGCGCCCGGGAGCGGTATTGCCTTCCCGGTGGCTAGGTAGCCCTGCAGGTGAGACTCCAGGGCCTCACGCCACGTCCGGTCGAGCTCCTCACGGGTATCTGCAAACAACTCGAAATCGAGGAGGGATGTCACCGTGAGGCGGAAGCCGCCGTCAGGTTCCTCGGTGATGGTGGGTCGCCAGGGGTAAGCCACAAGCTCCTTCAGAGTTTTCGGGGACACGTCTCACTCCTCCTTGCGCAACGCCGTAATCCGGCGCACTGCGTTCCTAATATACCCCGCAGGCAGGGGACGGCCATGTTCCGGAATCGTCATGAGTTTCGGGTCGTTCTGGTGCTTCCACGTGCGATGACTCCCCTTCCGAGAAACCTCCGCGTACCCCATGTGTTGCAAGACGCGCGCCAACTCCTTGTAGCGCCAGCCCACGTACCGGCCGCCAAGCATCGCCTCCATGTCGCCACGAACGCTCACTGCTGCTCGACGGGCGGGACTCCGGGAACGGGCTGGACGCTGAACGCGACGGCTCCGACGTGCTGCCCATTCACGAAGAGGTGAATCGAGTAGTCGCTGTAGTGCGGCAGCGGAGTGTTGTTGAGTTCGATAGTGAGTTGCGCCATCGCCTGCGTAGGTGCAGCTGGTCCGATGGGGCGAAATCCAACCTGAGCCTCTTGCGATCGTGGCACCAGCGGGTTGGCGTCTGCGTCCACGATTTCGATTTGAAGTTTCGCATGGCCGTCGCGGACCTCGACCTTCTCCGCGATTAGGCGAATCGCCAGAACCATTCGCGGGTGCACCGCGGGCACGCTGGCTGCGAACAGGTACCGGAATTCTCCCAAGATGAAGAACTTCTGGGTCGAGTCCGTGTAGGCGTAGTCCGCCAACAAGGCCAAGTCGAGTATCACTCGCGGGCTCCTTACTCAAGCGGGGCTTCGATCGTGGGCTCAATGCTAGGCCATGCAACGGGCGAACGGTAGGGCGTTTTTGCGACAGCTGTGCGTTCAGATTGTGACTTTCTTCCCGCCGATCGTGTACCTGCCACTCGTCCCCGCGAGGACCAGTGCCCCCGCCGCGCTGTTCGCCAGGTCGTCGTGCGCGCCGGGCGCGTGATCGACGGAGTCCTTCCCGCCTCTCGCGACGCGGCGCTCGAGGCCGAGCAACTGCGCCCGGAGCCGCCCGTGATCCAGGAGCTCCGCACGCCCCGCGTTGATCAGCGGCAGGACCTCCCGATAGAGGTCGCCCTTGGTCTGCTCGGCCGGCCGGTAGTCGACGCCGTGCCGGCGGAACAACTCCCGGGGAAACTCCCCGGCGTAGCGATCGCCGCTCACGAGGCTGAGGCGATAGGCCCGGAGCGTCGCGGCGAGCTCCGCCACGGTCGCGTCCGGCGAAAACGGGGGCCGCACCTCCCGCACGCAGTCCAGCACCGCCCGCTCGCCCTCTCGGTGGGCGAGGGCGAGGGTCCAGGAGTCCTGGCTCCCGCCGCTCGGGTCGGTGAAGGCCACGTAGCGCACGCCCGACCGGGGCGCGAGCTCGAACCGGCCGGCGACCGTCACCGCCGCCACCGCCTCCGGCGTGAGGAACGCCTCGACGTCTCGGCGCCACTCCGCCCCGTACTCCGCGGCGGCCGCCAAGGCGTCGGCCTCGTAGGCGCGCTCGATCACGTCGGGGTCGATCGTGGGGTTCATGCTGCGGGTGTCGCTGACCCAGACGAGGACGTCCGCCGCGTCGCGGCCGTAGAAGCGCTCCCACGCCCGGAACAACTCGCCGCGCCGGCTGTAGGGCGTGGAGAGCCCGGCGAGGAGCGCGCCGGGGACGGTCGCCATGCCCGGGCGCAAGGCGTGCAGGATCTCGGTGTCGGGGTTCGCGCTGTCCTCGGTGCGCCAGAACGCGAGCTCGTCGGCCACGATCCCGGCGATGGTGTACCCGCGCGTCGTCCGGTAGCTCGCGCTCCGCACCTCGACCACGGCCCTCGTCGTCAACAGGACGGACTCGCTGAGGGTCCGCGACACGTAGCGTGCGAACGCGGGACTCTCCGCGAGCCCCCGCAGGTAGCCGAGGACCTGCCCGGCCTGCGCCCGGTCGGCGCCGAGCGCCACGATCAGCGCCCGCTCCCCCGGGGCGAGGATCTCGGCGTAGTTCCGCCGGCACCCGAGCCAGAGGGCGGCGAGCGCCGCGTTGCGGGTCTTGCCGCCGCGACGACCGATGATCTGAAACACCTCGCGCACCGGGGCCGCGGGCGGCGCGACTCGCCCGGTGTGGCGGCGGAACACCTCCAGGTCCGCCGCGTCCATCGGCAAGGCGAATACGGCTCGCCAGAACGTGCGCCACGCCGACCAGGACGGGCCGGTCATCCCGGCGTCCGTCATCGCGTCGAGGATCGTCCCCGGGTAGGGCGCCGGGCCGAGCGGTCGGTCGGGCGTGGGCCGCTCCAGCCGCGCCATCCGCACGTCCAGCGCCGCGAGCCGGCGCGAACGGCCGCTCACTTCGGGCCTCGCCGGGCGGCGGCCAGCTCGCCCTCCAGTTCCCGCACGCGCTTCTCCAGCCGCCCGATGAGCCCGACGTCGATCTGCGCCTCCAGCAGCTTGAGCGCGCCGTCGCAACTCCTCACGAGGGCGTTGGCGATGCTGCCCGGGATGAGGCCGAGCGCGCCCCACCGCTGGATGGCTTGGTACGCCTCCCGGATGTGCTGCGGGCTGTCCAAGGGCGGGAGTTCCGCCTCGATGCGCTCCGCCGTTAGGCGTTGCCGAGCTTCTCCGCTGCGCTTCCCAAGTTCACGGGCGCGCTCAGGCGTCAGGGTCATGCTCGATCTCCGTTCGTTCGGCGTCGACATCGGGGGCACAACGGGGGCACAGAGGCCCGAAAGGCCGCGCCACGCCTCGGATTCCGGGCGCCCCGCGGCCGGGAGAGCCGCGGGGGGACCTCGCACGCGGAGCCCGCAGCCGCCCAAACGGGCGACGCACCCCCGCCGAGGGCGAGCTGTGTGTGGACGGCCCGACCGACGCGAGGCATGTTCTAACAAGTCTCCAAACGGGGGAAGCGTCATGAGATCAAGCATCGCTGTCCTGTGTCTCCTGCTGGTACCCAAGATGACCAATGCCCAAAACAGTCCTGCCTCCGACAGCGGTGCTGCCACCCAGGCGGGAGCGAAGCCAACTCCGACGCGCACCACCACCATTCCGGTGCATCTCCCTGTTGCGGGAAGCGACGCGTTCATTCGAGTAGTGCAAGCCTTCGGCTCGGCGGGCGTCTCCGTTGCCACAGCAACCACAAACCTCGTGGTGAGCCAGCCCATGTCGATCGCGAACAGCTTTCTTGACGGCGTCGGCGGAATAAAGTGGACCTACACTTTCCAAGCACTCATCGTCCCCGACTCCACTGGCAGCATCGTCCTGCTGAGCGGGATCGTCATCAACAATGACAGCCAGTTCTCGAATCGGCCGTTGGCCATGGAGGACCAGGACACGAACAAGGGCGGCGTAAAGCGGCTGCGACAGATCGAGACCGCGCTGAGGGCGGGTTCCAGGTGAGCCCAGGGCAGCGTGAGCATCACGTCGACCGCTGTGCCCCGGTTGTGCCCCGGACAGCGGGACCCGCAGGGGCACGTCCGACCCCGGGGTCCCGCGCAAGTGCCGCAGGCTGGTGACGTTAGGGGACGAGGGGGGACGGGTGTCCCCCCTGTGGGTTACCGCTCTTGCGGCGTAAAGAGCCGTGCGGCGGCGACGCCCCAGGCCTTGAGGTCGACGCCGGCGCGCCGGTCCCCACCCACCGTGAGCGCCTCCCCGTTCATTTCCACGAGATTGACGCGACGCGCCAGCTGGAATCGATACGCGGAGGGCCACACGCCGATCGAGCGGGTGAGGCCGCGCACGTCGAGCAGCTTGAGGATCATTCCCTCGCCGTCATCGGCCGGTTTCGCGCCAACCACGAGCACGCTGCGATCGGGAATGAACAGGGCCGAATCGCGGGCAATGAGCGGACCCGGCGTGGTGTTCACGTACGACGGACTGAGGTAGAGCGGATCGCACGCCGCCCATCCGCGCCGCACCGGCTCGGCGGGATCGCCCGGGGCCAGGAGGGACAGCCGGTAGCGCAGCGTCAACGCGCCGTGCTGTTGTGCCGCGTAGTTCGTGTGCCAGTAGTTGTTCGTGGCGTAGGAGAACAGCGTTCCGTCGGGCGCGATCGTGCGACGCCACGCGCCGCGGAACAGGTCGTTCAGGGTGAGGAGGGGCGCATCGGCGGCGCTCCACAGCACGCCGTCCATGCCCTCGTGCAGCCACACCCAGTGCGCATGGCAGTACCAGTCGCGACAGCTGCCGGGTTGCTGGTCTTGCTCCACCGTCATGCGTCCCAGCGGCACCTCGATCTCCACGGTCGGCTGCGTGAAGGCCAGCGGGAAGGCGACGTACACCGCCTCCTTCTCGAGCGTGGGCAGCTTGGTCAGTCGGTTCTCCACGTCGATCCAGGGCAGATCGTCGTACAGCGTCACGCTCGAGCTGACCGATCCGCAGCCGCGCAGGGTGCGCGTGGCCTCGAGCCGCACGCCGATGCCGGGCAGCGTGCGACGCCGCGAGGCGACGCGCGTCGCGGTCGCGACGTCCAGCTCGGGAGCAGCCCGGAGCGCGTCGCGGTCCTCGGTCGTCCACAGCGCGCTGCGGTCACCCCCGGTGACGTGCAACAGCTGGTTCAGGCCGGACCAGGGGGACGGCTTGACGCGCTCCTTCCCGTCAGGTCCCGTCCAGGAGGCGATGGCCCCGGTGCCGGGATCGAGCCGGACGCGGAATCCACCGGCGCTCGCCTCGAGCGCGTCGGGTTCGTCGACGGACGGCGCCGCCGGACGCGAGGCCGCCTGGAGGGCGAGGTACCCCAGCGCCGGGACGTCGCGAAACAGGACGAGGGCGTCACCATCCTCCAGGTCGACCGCCGGACACGCCTGCCCGTTGTAGCGCAGCGCCGTGCCGGCGCCACCCGGCACGCGCATGACGTCGGTGCGAGACCAGTTGGCGGCGTTGAAGACGATGCGGCCCGCGCCGACGTCCTGGCCGCGGCCGATGCGCAGCAGCGCGTCTGAGAGCTGGGACTGAGCGGCGGCCTCGGCGCCTTCCAGGAAGCGCCGTTTGTAGGCCCATTGCTCGATCGTCTGGCGCGCGTCGGGTGCCCGGACGCTCTCGGCGGCGCCCCAGGTGTGCTCGCCGAACAGCAACACATCGCGCCACATGTGCCGGCGCTCCTCGGCCCGGGCGGCGATGCGCGCGGCGCGCGCGGCATCGGCGGGCTCCACCCGCTCGTCCCACAGCGCCACGACGTCGGCGGCGCGGGCTGCGAGCTGCGCGGCCCGGAATCGCGCCAGCTCCGCCGCGGTCGACGCCGCGCCGTCCTCCCAGTACGTCCCCGTATCGCCGCGGCGCACGGGAATGCGCGGCCCGTAGCGGCGCTCGATCGTTTGGAAGAAGTCCTCGGCACGACCCGGTACGATGCGCGGAAATGCGTAGCGGCGATTGAAATCCTCCATGCTCGCGATCAGCGTCTCATCGATCAGGGCGTTGTCCCATTGGGCGCCGTACAGCAGGGCGAGATCGTAGGGCCAGTCGGGTGATTGGAACACGGGATTGGACAGGAGCCAGTCCGACAGCCGGCGGGCCATCTCGTCCGCCCCGCGGTCGAAGCCGAACCGCAGCGCGTCGCCATAGTGATAGTTGCGCCAATGCAGCACGCGACTGCCGTCCGGACCTTCCCACCAATACAGCTGGGGGTAGGCGGTCCAGTCACCGGCCAGCCGGTGCGCGTCCGCCTCGGGCCTCGGCAACAGGGGCAGGGCGCGCTCCGGATCGGGGCCGCTCACCAGGTAGCGCACGCCGCTCGCGGCCAGCGCCATGGGGAAGGTGAGCGGCTGCCCCGGGACATCCGTGATTTGGGCGGTGACGAATCCCAGTCCGCGCTCGCGTGCCAGGGCGCCGGCGGGCCAGACCATGCGAGCCGACGTCTCGTGATCGAGCAACCCGGTCAGGAGGTTGGCGAACAGGGCGTGGAACCCGACCTTGCCGTCGCGGATCGCCTGCAGCAGCCGGTCGCCGTCCACCGGCGCCCGGTTTTCGAGGTAGGACAGCACCTGCAGCGCGCACTCGGCGGTCCAGCGATAGTCGGGATGGGTGGCGAGACGGGCGAGGGCGGCGTCCAGGTTGCGACGATGCACTTCGAGACACCGCTCTTGCAGGTCGGTGTAGCCGACGTCGGTGTGATTGGTGGAGAGCCAGTACAACGTCCAGCGCCGCGGCGGCGTGAGCCGGGCGCGTCGACGCGCGACCGACTTCTTGGCCACTTCGAGCTCGATCTGGACCTCGGTTGGCTCCGACAGCGGGACCCAGACCTCGCCCTTCAACGTCAGTCCGTCGCTCGTCGGCAGGAGCCCCGCGGTGCCGACGAGGGCCCCGTGACGGTCGGTCACGCGGGCGCGCGCGGCGGGCGCCGCGAGCCCCGCGACGCTGATCCGCACCAGATTACGACGTCCATCGGGTTGCTGGTACAGGGCGCTCGGGCTGGCGACGATCACCGGATCCGTGGCGGCACCCGCGGGGGGCGACCGAGGTGCACGCGCGAGCGCCGCCGCACCGGCGGCGAGTCGTCCGAGGAACGTCCGGCGATCACTCATGTGGCCTTGACTCCCGGCCCACCCGCAATACCTTTTCCGGCCGTTCGGGGGGCCCGTCAACCGTTACCATTGTAAGGAGAAAGCATGAAGCGTCTCGTTTTCGCGCTGGCGCTGGTCGCCGTCGTTGGCGCGTGCAAGAAGGCCGAGCAGCAGCCGGCCGCTGGCGCGGCCGACAGCAGCAAGATGATGATGTCGGACACGGCTAGCATGATGATGTCCGACAGCACGAAGATGATGGATACGACCAAGCACTAGGTCGCCTCGCATCGCATCAGGATGGACGAAGCCCGGGCCTCGACCCGGGCTTTTCGTTTGCCCGCATCCACCGCACCGCCCGGGCGATGCCTTCCCGGGTCGACACGGCGGGTGTCCATCCGAGCTCGGCCCGCGCGCGTTCGCTCGAGTGAGGATTCTCCCCGGTGACGAAGGCGAGCGCCGCCCGCGCCAGCGTCGGGCCCGCCCACAGCACGATCGCGAAACGCGCGACGCCCGTCGGGAGATGCACGAAGCGCGCGCGCACCCCGCAGGCCTCCGCGATCGCCGCCAGGAACTCCCGCATCGTCAGCAATGGAGCGGCGTCGGTCGTCACGTTGAACGCGCGGAATCCCGGGCACGGCGCATCGATGGCGGCGACGATCGCCTGGGCCACGTTGCCCGCATACACGCACGAGAGATGGTTGGTGCCAGGGCCGATCACGGGGACGATCGGGGCACGCACCGCCCGCGCCAGGCGCGGCGTGAAGAGACGGTCTCGCTCCCCGTACATCACGTTGGGCCGGATCACGATCGCCGTGAGGCCGCCGCTTTCGGCGGCCGAGCGGACCAGCTCTTCCGCTTCCCGCTTGCTGCGCGCGTAGCCATCGCGAAGGGCGAGCGGCCGAAACGGGAAGTCCTCGGTGCGCCGCTCCTGTGCGGGGCTGTAGTCGGCCGAGCCGCCGTAGACGGAGACAGAGGATACGTGCACCAGCCGCACCCCCGCCGCCCGGGCCGCGTCGATGGCGCAGCGTGTCCCGGCGACGTTGACGGCATACGCCGCGGTGTTGGCTTCCTGATCCACGACTGCCGCCGCGTGCACGATCCCCGCAATGCCCCCGGCGATGGCCCGCGACCACGTCCGAGGGTCGGCGACGTCTCCGATCACCGGCTCCGCTCCCAGGCCGCGCACGACCGGCGCGGCGGCACTCCGGACCAGCGCTCGCACCGGAACGTCGCGGGCGCGTAGCGCCTCGATCACATGACTGCCGAGCAGGCCGCTCCCACCGGTGACGAGAACGGTCACGCCGGATCCCAGCGCGGCAGGGCGAACGGGAGCGCCACGACGCGGGCGCCGACACCACCCGCGCGCACTCGGGCACCCGGCCCGGTTTCGCGCCGCAGCATGCCGAGGCCGATCCAGCGCCCGGAAGGCGAGGCCAGCGTACCGCCGTCGGGCAGCCACGCCACGCTCGACACCCGGCCAACCTCTCGATCCTCGCCGAACACCGGCATCGGGTCCGTGGGGCCCGGTTCGGCGTCGAATTCGAGGCCCACGAGCTCACGGTTGGTGTGGCCACGGAAGTGCAGGCGACTCACCGTTTCCTGTCCCGTGTAACAGCCCTTTGTATACGAAACGCCGCCGATCGCGTCCAGGCGGACCTCCTGGGGGAGCGTGTGTTCGTCGACCTCCGCCGACAGACCGGGCCATCCTGCCAGGATGCGCGCCAGCTCGAGCGCCGGCGGTTGGGCGGCCAGCGCGCCCGCGGCGACGAGTCGTGCCACCAGACCGGTCACCGCCGCCGGTGGGGTGACGACCTGCAGCACGAAGGGCGCGCCCTCGCCGGCCCGCCCGATCTCGCATGTCGCCTCCTCGATCGGCGCGGTCATGACGCGGCCAGGCACGGGCGGCGCTGGCAGGCGAGCCGCTTCGGCGATCGCCATCGCGTGCGCACCGGCGAGGCGGAGTACCGCGCAGTCGGCCGTGCGATTGGCCGTGCGGGCGAGACGCGGCGGCACGGACCGGGTGAAAATGCCGAGCGCGTGTTCGCATCCGGCAACGGGCGTCGTAAACCGCACCGTCGCGTCGTGGCGCCCGGCCCATCCGTCCACGACGATCATGCCCTTCGGCGTCAACAACGCGCCATACACGAACGCGCCGTCGCCCGGCTTTTCGATGTCGTTGGTGAGCAGTCCCTGCAGGCAGCTCACGGCTCCCGCTCCTGTGAGCTCGAGCACCGCGGCCTCGGCCCGCGCGACGAGGGCTCCCGCCCGCAGCGCCTGCACCACGGGGGCGGCCCAGGGGCCCGGCGGCAGCCGGAGCAATGTCGTCATGGCGCCATCCGGGTGGATGGTTGCATCGCGACCGTTTCGATCCAGTCGGCGGCGAGGGGCCAACATTGCTCGTCCGCCCTCGGGTCCAGTAACAGGCCGCGATGGTCGAGCGCGGGTCCCACGACCGCGAACGTCTTCGCGCCGCCGCCCATCTGATCGAGGAGGGCGCGGCAGGCACGCGCGGGCGCGAATATCCGGTCGCCGGTTCCGGCGATCGACAAGCAGGGCGTGTGGATCCGTTTCAGAGCGGCCCAGTAGTCGAAGCCATCCGTCCCGATCCATCTCCCGCGGAGGTTCCAGGCCATCCACTCGGACAATACCAGGGCGGGCTCGTCTTCGGAGCCCAGCCGTAGCGCGCGGGCGGGGAACCGTCCCATGGTCCGGCAGATCCCGATCGTGGTCGCGGCGAGCGCACGGCGCCACGGGTTCATCATCGGACCGGGGGTGCCGAGGGTGACGATGCCCGCGGGGCCCGTCTGCGGGTCGCGCGCCAGACAGGCCAGGCCGATCGCGCCGCCGCTCGAATGTCCCACCCAGAGGCAGGACGCACCGCCCGTCTCACGCCGCACCTCGGCCAGGAACGCGGGCGCGTCGCGGCGGATCACGTCCTCGAAGTGCCATTGGTACGGCTGCGGCTCGCGTTCACTCGCTCCATGGTGACGAAAGTCGGCGAGCCACACGTCGTGACCGCGCTCCAGAAGGAAGCGCGCCATCCCGGTTCGCTTCGGGCCGCCGCGCAGCCACACGGTGTGGCTGGCGAACGCGCCGTGCGCCAGCAGCACCGTCGGCCGGTCTCCCTGCCGGACGGGATCGAGGCGATGCAAGGCGAGCGCGACGCCGTCCGAGGCCCGCACCGTTCGGGTGATCATCCGTAGAGGCCGGCGACGCGGTACGATAGATCCAGCAGCTCGACCGGGTGCCGCACCGACACGGCGGCGCGCGCCGCCAGGAGCCCGCTGCCGATCTGCATCACGCATCCGGGATTGCCGGTCGCCACGACGTCGGGCGGCGCTTCGAGCAGACGCGCGAGCTTCGGCGCGAGCACGTCGCGCGACAGCGCCGGCTCGAGCAGGGTGTACAGCCCCGCGCTGCCGCAACATTGCGCCGAATCCCCTGTCTCGGAGAGGTCGAGTCCCGGCACGGCGCGCAGAACGGTCAGCGGCGCCTCGATCACGCGCTGGGCATGGGCCAGGTGGCACGGTGCGTCATAGGCGACGCGCAGCGGGCGCCCCAACGGTGCCCCCGGCACCGGGCCGCGCTCGGCCAGCAATTCGGTCACGTCACGCACCCGGCCGGCGAACCGGGCGGCGCCCGGATTCTCCAGAACGTGCCCATAGGTCTTGAGCTGGGCTCCGCACCCCGCGCTGTTGACGACGACGGCCTCGTCTCCGTCGCCGAACGCCGCCACGTTGATGCGCGCCAGCGATCGAGCGGCCTCCTGCATTCCGGCGTGTGCGTGCAGAGCGCCGCAGCATGCTTGGGTCTCCACTTCACGCACGTCGTACCCGTTGATGCCCAGCGTCCGAATCGTGGCATCGTGGACATGCGAGAACAGACCGTCCATGACGCAGCCGCGGAACAAGAGAACCGGGGAGTGGGGAGTGGGGAGTGGCTCCTGACGGGTCGCGACGGAGATACGGTGAGCACCGTCTCGTACCACTCCCCACTCCCCACGCCGTTGCGGTTTTGTTGACGCCAGCATCCCCATCCCGAACCGCCACCTGCTCCAGCCGGCGATTCTCCTCGGCAGCCCCGTGGCCCGGAGCGTTCGCGCCAGGGCGTAGACGGCCCGAGATAGCTTCGGGCTCGTCATGGTGGAAAGGGCGAGGCGGGCGAGTAGCGGGACTCCATTACGGCGGGCGAGGCGCTCGCGCGCCGCTTCCAATCCGAGCCCGTAGCCGACGCCGGACGGACAGACGGGCTCGCAACCGCGACACCCCAGGCAACGGTCCAGGTGCCAGGCCAGCGCGGAATCGCCCTCGTCCAGCTCGCCCCGCTCGAGCGCGCGCATCAGCTCGATGCGGCCGCGCGGCCCGTCGGCTTCGTCGCCGGTGGCGAGGAAGGTGGGACAGGCCTGCAGGCAGAACCCACAGTGCACGCATGGATCGAGGGCGGCGAAGCCCCCGCGAGCGCCCGCCGTCATTCCTCGGCGGCGATCGGCACGACGAGTGTGGACGCGGGATCGAACGTGCGTCGCAGCTCCCGCACCAAGGGGCCGATGCCTTCGCGATACGCCCCGAAGTGGCCCACCGCGCGGCGCAGGTCCCAGGCGGCGCGCTCGAGGGTGAGCGGAACCTCGCGGGCGGCCAGGGCGCGGCGCAGATGGCGCAGCCGTTCGGCGGTGGTCTCGCCGCTCCAGCGGATCGCGCCGAGGCCGGGGCTGGCGGAGATCCACTCGTCCCCGAGCTGATGCGCGAGCAGGTCGAGCAGGTCGTCGGTGGTGTCGGGGAGACCGCCCAGTCGCAGGGTCACCGGGCGCATGGCGTGGGCCTCCGCGGCCCGTTGCCAGAAGGCGTGCGTCTGTTCCGCCGGCAGCGGAGCGAAGCGCCCGTCCGCGAGCGCGCGCACCGTGGCTTCCTCCGCCTCGACTTGCGCCGCGGAGCCCGCACAGCGGACCGCGAGCACCCACCCGTCCCGCCGGGCGAGGGCGGGAGAGAGCAGCTCGTGTGCCGCCGGCGCCAGCCCGCGCTCGCGCACGTCGTCGCCCACCCGGCTCAGGTCCTCGCGCGTGCCCTCGAGCGTGAACGTGATGTCGGCGCGCGGCAGCGCACGCAGGCGCAGATGCGTGCGGACGACGACGCCGAACGCGCCGAACCCGCCGGCCTGGAGCCGGGTGAGGTCGTAGCCGGCGACGTTTTTCACCACGCGGCCACCGCTCGAGATCACGCGGCCGTCGCCGGTGACGACGGTGAGGCCGAGCAGGTGGTCGCGCACCGGCCCGAGACCCTGACGCAATGGGCCGGCGGTGCCGCACACGACGATGGAGCCGGCCGATCGTCCTGCGAGTCCGGGGGGATCGAGCGCCACCCACACGCCGCGCTCGGCGAGCTGGTGGCGCAGGCGATCCCAGCCGACGCCCGCCTGGGCGGTCGCCACGAGGTCCGGCGGCTCGATCGATTCCACGGCATCGAGCCGCCGCGTGGTGAGCGCCAGATCGGCCGGTGCGTCGGCCGGCTGCCAGCTCCCGGTGCCTTCGACGCGCACCTTCCATCCTTCCTCGGTCGCGGTGCGGAGCAGCAGCGCCACGGCCTCGGGGGTCGGGGGCGCGATGCGCGGGGCGACACCGGCGGCGCCCGAATCGAGCACCGCCTCGGCGCCCAGCAGGGCGCGGACCTTTTCCAGAAGAGCGTTCATGCCGGTTCGGGTGGGTTCGCCCCGGGGCTGTGCCCCGGGGCTCTCCGGCGCCGGCCCTGCACCCATTCGCGGCAGGCGTGCACCGGAATGACCTTGCCGGGATTCGCCCGTTCCAGCGGGTCGAACACGCGCCGCACCGCTCGCATGGCGGCGAGCGTATCGCCGTCGAAGATGAGCGGCATGTAGCGGAGCTTGTCGAGACCCACGCCGTGCTCACCGGTGATGGTGCCGCCCGCGGCGATGCAGGCATCCATGATCTCGGCGGAGGCGGCTTCGACCCGCCGTTTCAAATCGGCGTCGGTGGCGTCGAACGAGATATTGGGATGCAGATTGCCGTCGCCCGCGTGAAACACGTTGCTGACCACCAGACGGTAGCGGGCGGCGATGGTACTGATCGTTTCCAATACGTGAGGGAGGGACGAGCGGGGGACGACGGCGTCCTGCACGACGAGGTCGTGCGACAACCGGCCCATGGCGCCGAAGGCTTTCTTGCGGCCTTGCCAGAGCCGTTCGCGCTCCTCGGGGTCGGCCGCGGTCCGGACGGATCGAGCGCCCCGGCTCGTCAGCAGGCTCTGGACCGCGCGGGCGTCTGCCTCGACGGCCGCTTCGACGCCACCATCCAGCTCGACCAGCAGCACGGCCGCGGCATCACGCGGATACCCGGCGGCGTATACCGAATCCTCGACGGCGTTGACGCAGGACTGGTCCATCATTTCGAGCGCGGCCGCGACCACCCCACCGGCGATAATCGCCGATACCGCCTCACCCGCGGCGCGGAGGCTCGAGAAGTCGGCCAGCAGAGTGCGAATCGCGCGTGGGGTCGGGGTGAGTCGGACGGTGATGCGGGTCGCCACCCCGAAATTGCCTTCGGATCCCACGAACAGGCCGACCAGGTCGGGACCCCAGGGTTCGCCGCCCGGGCTGCCCAGCTCGACCGCTCGGCCGTCGGCGAGCACGACTTCGAGCGCCAGCACATGGTTGCTGGTCACCCCGTACTTCAGGCAATGCGGCCCGCCCGCGTTTTCGGCGACGTTGCCGCCGATGGTGCAGGCCGTTTGACTGGAGGGGTCGGGCGCGTAGTGAAGCCCGTGGGATGCGACGGCGGCCGAGAGACGGACGTTGACGACGCCGGGCTCGACCACCGCTCGACGGTTGACGGGATCGATCTCGAGGATGCGATTGAGCCGGGTCAGGGCGATGAGCACCGCATCCGGGGCCGCGAGCGCGCCGCCCGACAGTCCGGTGCCGGCGCCGCGGGGCACGAACGGGATTCCGGACTGGGCCAGCAGGCGGATGACACTGATCAGTTCGTCGCGCGTGCCCGGCAGCACGACGAGCGCGGGGAGCCGGCGATGCGTCGGGAGGCCGTCGCTCGCGTACGTGACCCGCTCGCTCGCGGCTCGACGCAAGTGCCGAGGTCCCACGATCGCCTCGAGGCCGCGAATCGGGAGCGCGCGGAGCATGAGTCGAAAAGTAACAGGGGCCGGGAATCGAGATTCCCGGCCCCTGTTGCACGCGCTTCGCGAGCGCGCGGCTACGCGGCGCGCCAGAAGCCTTTGAGCGATCTCCCATCGGGCGACTCGCGCAGCTTCTCGAACGCGCGCTCGCGGATCTGGCGAATGCGCTCGCGGGTCACCCCCATCAGGGCGCCGATCTTCTCCAGCGTCATCGCTTCGCTGCCTTCTTCGAGGCCGTAATAGAGATAGAGGATTTTTCGTTCCCGAGGCGTCAGATACTTCTGGAAGATGCGATCGATGAACTCGCGCATCAGGCGGCCGTCGGTCCGGTCCTCGATCTCCCCGCCTTCGATCCCCGCAAACCGCTCGCCCAGGGTCGCCGCGTCCTTGTCGGTGCGATCGACCGGCGCGTCGAGCGACAACTCGGCGGCCGTCATGCGGCGGGCCGTGCGCACGTTTTCGACGGTGTCTTCCAGGGCGAGCGCGATTTCGTTGTCGGTGGGCTCGCGTCCGAGCTCCTGCGAGAGGTAGGTCTCGGTGCGGCTCATCCGGATCAGCTGGGAGTTCTGATTCAGGGGGATGCGGACGCTGCGTGTCTGCTCGGCCAGTGCCTTGAGGACCGCCTGGCGTACCCACCACACGGCATACGAGATGAACTTCACGCCCTGGTCTGGATCGAACTTCTTGACCGCCTTGAGCAGGCCTTCGTTCCCGATCGCCACCAGCTCCGAGAGGTCGAGGCCGTGTCCTTGATACTTCTTCACGTAGGAGATCACGAACCGCAAATTCGCCGTGACCAGGCGCTCCGCCGCCTTCTCGTCGCCGCGTTGCACGCGTCGCGCGAGCCGCCGTTCTTCGGTGGGATCTTTGATCAGGGGGAGCTTCTGGATGTCCTGCAGATACTGATCGAAGGCGCCGGAGGGAGTGGTCTTGAAGAACGACTTTGCTCTTCCAGTCGACGCACGGGCCATGCGCTGGACTCCCAAGCAGGCTGACGCGTTCTTGTCCGGAGACGGTACTTGAAGACCGTCTAGAGCGACCTCAAAGCGGGCTGAATATAGGATACTCAGGTGGGCATGTGCAAATGTGCATAGTTTTCCACATCACAAATTCTTACTCTGCAGCACAAGTGCGATGTTTGTCCACTATCAACAATCACTGTGGAAAGAGGCACGGTGCAAACCGTGTTGGAAATCTGTTGAAAGCTCGGCAGGCCATGGACAAGTCATTTGGCCGCAATTGATTGTCACGGCGACCTGCGCGCAGTGAGGACACCGCGCAGCAGCGATTCCGCCACAGAGACGGTCCATCCGTCCGCGCCCCCGGCCATGCCGCCGATGCGATTCGGTAACGCCAGCCGCAGCGCTCCAGCGCGCGATTTCTTGTCGTGACGCATGGCCGGGAGCAGGGCGTCCACCGCGGTGGAATCGGGCAGCTCGAGCGGCAACGAGAGCTGCGACAGCAATCGCGCCACGCGCGCCGCCATTCCGGGCTCGGCGATACCGGCCCGTTCAGCCAGCTGCGATTCCAGCGCCATGCCGATCGCCACGGCTTCCCCGTGCAGCAGGCCGTACCCGCTCGTGGCCTCGATCGCGTGGCCGATCGTGTGGCCGAAATTGAGGATGGCGCGTCTCCCCGTCTCGCGCTCATCCGCCGCCACCACGTCGGACTTGATCGCGACGGACCGCGCCACGATCCGCTGGAGCGTCCCGGGCTCGCGGGCCAGCGCCGCCTGGCCGTCGCGCTCCAGCACGGCGAAGTAGTCCGCGTCCGCGACGACACCGTGTTTGACGGCCTCCGCCATTCCGCTGACCAGCTGCGGTTGCGGCAAGGTGGCGAGCGTGTCCAGGTCCGCCACGACCAGTCGCGGCTGGTGGAACGCTCCCAACAGGTTCTTTCCCTGTGGGACATCGACGCCGGTCTTGCCCCCGATCGCGGAGTCGATCATGGCGAGCAGGCTCGTCGGGACCTGAACATAGGGAATGCCCCGGAGGTACGTCGCGGCCACGAACCCGGCCACGTCCCCCACCACCCCGCCGCCCAGCGCGATCAGGGCGCCATCGCGACCCACGTGGGCGTCAAGTAGCCGGTCTGACAACGCCGACCAGGTTTCGCGCGTCTTGTTCCGTTCTCCGGCCGGGAAGGTGAGCAGGGCGGACCCCTGTCCGGCGTTCCGCAGATCCGCGACCACCCGTTCGCCGTACTGCGGGCCGACGTGTGAGTCGCTGATCACGACGTAGGTGGCCGCCGGGCAGTGCTCGGCGAGGAGCGAAGGGAGCCGGGCCAGGAGCCCCCGATCGATCAGGATGTCGTAGGATGCATCGCCGCTGCCGTGCGCCGGCAGCGGGACGCGAACTGTCACCACGTGACGTCGCCGTGGCCCACGTGGGCGTTCGCCGCCCGGGCCAGGACGAACAACAGATCGGAGAGACGGTTCAAGTACTTCAGGATGGCGGCCGAAACGGACGCTTCCTGTGAGAGCGCTACGACGCTCCGCTCGGCGCGGCGGCACACGGTGCGGGCGAGGTGCAGGGCGGCGCCTTTCGGGGCCCCGCCGGGGAGAATGAAGTTCTTGAGTCGCGGCAGCGGGTCCTCGAGCCGGTCGATCGCCTGCTCCAGCTCGACGACATCCGCTGCGCCGATCGGGGGTCCGGCCAGCGCGCGCGCCAGCCGCGCCGGGTCGGGCGTGGCTAACTCGGCGCCGATCGTCAGCAGATCGCGCTGCACGCGCTCGAACAGCTGAGCTTCAAACTCCGCCGGCGCCGCCGCGGCGGCGGCCCCGATCGCCGCGTTCGTCTCGTCCACGTCACCGTACGCCGCGACGCGGCGGTGGTGCTTAGGGACACGCTCGCCGCCGAACAGGCCCGTCTCCCCCCCGTCTCCCGTCTTGGTGTAGATCCTCACCTAGCCCCCCGCACCGTCGGGTACCACATCCCCACTCCCCACTCCCCCGCGGTTTCATTACGTTCGGCCCCATGCAGGACCTCAAAGATATCACCATCGTCGGCGCTGGCCCTACGGGATTGTTCGGTGCGTTCTACGCCGGGATGCGCGGCGCCTCCTGCCGGCTGATCGACAACCTGGACCAGGTCGGCGGGCAGCTCACCGCGCTCTACCCGGAGAAGTACATCTTCGACGTCGCCGGCTTTCCCAAGATCCTCTCCAAGGATCTGGTGAAGGGCATGGCGGAGCAGGCACTGCAGTTCAAGGCCCCTCTGCACTTGGGGGAGAAGGTGACCGCGTTACGGACGGACGGTCAACATGGAGCGCCGGGCTTCGTCGTGGTCACCGATCGGGACGAGTATCCGTCCCGCACCGTGCTCATCGCCGGGGGCATCGGTGCATTCACGCCGCGCAAGCTTCCGCTCAAGGACGCCGATCGTTGGTTGGGTCGCGGGCTGTACGATCGCGTGCTCGACCCGCAGGTGTTCCGCGGCAAGCGCATCCTGATCGTGGGCGGCGGCGACTCCGCCTTCGACTGGGCGGTGAACCTCCAGGGGATCGCGGCGTCGATCCTCATGATCCACCGGCGCGACGGGTTCCGCGCCCATCACGCCACGGTGCAACAGGTCCTTGAGTTGGGCGCCGCAGGCAAGATGGAGTTGCGCACGTTCTGGGAGCTGCGGGCCATCGGGGGAGACTCGGCGATCGCCTCGGTCACCATCGTCAACAGCAAGTCGAAAGAAGCCGTGACGCTCCCGATGGATTGCGTGATTCCTCAGCTCGGGTTCGTCTCGTCCCTGGGCGCCATCGCCGAATGGGGGCTCGACATCGAGCAGGGGGACATCAAGGTGACTCAGACGATGGAGACGAACCGACCCGGGATCTTCGCCGCGGGCGACATCACGACCTATCCCGGGAAGCTCAAGCTCATCGCGACCGGCGTCGCCGAGGCGTGCATCGCGGTCAACCACGCCGTCCACTTCATCAACCCCGCGGCGAAGATCGAGCCGGGGCATTCGAGCAACATGGCGTTATTTGGACAGAAAGACGACTGAGAGACAGAGCTTCGTAAGGAAGAGTCGTATAGTGGGAATGCGTATGGAAGAACCGTAGTACTACGTCTACTCCCTACGACTTTGACCCTACGTCTTTTCCTTACGTCTTTCTTTATTTGGATCTCCCGATTTCCACCACCACCGAGTCTATCTGCGCCAACATCTTTCGGTCCGGGATCGCGTGCGCGTTGGCCTCAATGCTGAAGATCACCACCTGCCCGTCGGGCCGTTCGATGTACCCCGACAACGTGTTGACCCGGTCGATGCTGCCGGACTTGGCCACGACGCGGCCTTCGATCGGTGTGCCGACGAAGCGCCGCCGCAGCGATCCGGGCTGGCCGGCGCGGGGGAGGGCGGCGAGGAACGGGCCTCGCCGGGGATGCCGGTACATGTAGCCGAGTAGCTTCGTAAAGGCGCCGGGAGAGACCAAATTGCTCGCCGCGAGGCCCGATCCGTCCGCCAGCGCAAACGCGGTCGAATCGATTCCCACCGAATCGATCAGAAAGCGACTCTCGACGTCGAGCCCCGACTGCCAGGATCCGTGCCCCCGGAACTCCCGTCCCAGGATCTTCACCAGCATTTCGGCGAACCAGTTCTGGCTGGTATTGAGAATCGGGAACACGATATCGCCGATCGGCCGGCCGAGATATTCGACGAGCGGTGAACCACAGCAGCGGACGGCGCGGGTGGTGAGCGAATCGGTCGTGCCGATCGCTCCGCCTTCCACGGCGATGCCACGGCGCATGAGCGAAACGGCGAGCGCCCGGGCCGCGTAGCGGTTGGGATCGGGGATGGCAAAGTTCTCGATCCAGGGTTTGCGGCCCAACGCCGCCGTCCCTTCGGCCCAGATGTCCATGGTGCCGGGCACGCGAAAGAAGTTGTCCCCGATGGTCGAGCCGCCATCGGCGGGTCCGGTGCGGGCGCGATTCTCGAACGAGAACAGGTCCAGCTCCGGCGTCCAGGTGATGGTCGGGGGCCGGCCCACCGTCTCCGCCGGCGTGATGCGGAAGTCGACGCTGTTGTCGTTGAAGCCGAGGCCGGAGACCGGCGCCGCGTACCACCAGTGGAGATCGAACAGGTTCCAGGCGGGGTGCACGAGCGCCGTCTCGAAGTACGATCCGTCACCCACGACCCTACCGGTGACGCGCCGCACGCCCCGGGCCACGAGCGAATCGGCGATGGCATGGATCGCCGCGAACGAGGAATCGCAGGCGCCCGGGGCGAGGGTGTCCACGCCGTAGCAGCGCTCGGACCACGTCGGGTCGCCGCGTCCGTACAGCACCAGATCGCCGTCCACGATCCCCCCCCCGTCGCGCAGCGTGCCGTTCACGTAGACGCTGGTGCGTACCCGGTATTCCGGGGGAAGCAGCGCCGTGGCGACGGCGGCAACCACCAGCTTGGCGCTACTGGCCGGGACGAACAGCCGGTCCGCATTGCGCTGATAGAGCGCACGCCCCCGGTCGTCCACGACGGACACGCCCCAGGTCACCCGGTTGAACGGCGGCTGGTCCAGCAGCGCGTCGAGCCGATGGGCGAGCGAGCCGTGGCGCGAGCGGGTGGGCAGCGCCTGCGCCGGGGCCAGCGTGGCGAAAACGGCGCTAATCGTAAGCGATGCGAGGATCGGCCTTCGCATACAGCAGGTCCGCGATGAGGTTGACGAGGACGAACACCACCGACATGAAGAGAATACCGCCTTCGATCGCCGGCAGATCGCGTTTCTCGATTGCGGTCAACACGTAACGGCCCAGACCAGGCCACGCAAAAATCGATTCGGTGAGCAGGCTGCCGGTGAGGTAACTCCCGGTGTCGAGCGCCAGCACGGTGATCACGGGGATCATGGCGTTGCGCAGCGCGTGGCGCAGCCACACCGTCCGATCGGGAAGTCCCTTGGCGCGGGCGGTCCGGATGTAGTCGCTGGCCAGCGCTTCCCGCATCGCACTGCGGGTCATCCGGGCCAGCACCGCCACCGAGCGCATGCCGAGCGTCGCGGCCGGGAGGATCAGCGCCGCCACGCCTCCCGTGCCCGAGGGTGGCAGCCACCGCAGCGTCACCGCGAACAGCAGGATGAGCAGCAATCCCACCCAATACACGGGGAAGGACACTCCCAGGTACGACAACATCATGGCCGAGCGATCGGCCCAGCCGCCGGGTCGGACGGCGGCCAGCACTCCCAGTGTAATCCCGGTCAGCGCGGCGAAACTCATCGCGGCCAGCGCCAGCTGGGCCGTCTTGGGGAAGCGCTCCATCAGGTCCTGGGCGATCGAACGGCGGGTGATGTAGGAGCGCCCCAGATCGCCCCGCAGCACACTCCCCACGTAGTGCCCGAATCGCACCGGCAGCGGGTCGTCGAGATGCAGCTCGGCGCGCAGACGGGCGATCGTCACCGAATCGGCACGCTCTCCTACCATCTCCTGGACCGGGTCACCCGGCGCCACTTCCAGCAACAGGAACGCCGCGGCCAGCACGCCCAGCAGTGTGGGGATCACCAGCAGCAGGCGACGTCCCACGAAGCCGGTCATGGAACCCGGTGCGCCTGGGTCCAGCGTTGCCCGTTGAAGATCACCGGGAGCTCCCACCCGGTGATGGTTGGCGCGACCGCCCAGAGATCGACTGGGAACCACAGGTACAGCCACGGGGCGGTCTGGTACACCCGGTCGTCGATGCGGCGGTACAGCGCCGTCCGCGCCGCCTCGTCCTGCGTCCGGCGCGCGGCGAGGATGAGCGAATCGGTGACGGGGTCGGCGTAGAATGCGTAGTTGCCGCCGCGCCCCGCGCTGGCGCTGTGAAACAGAGGATAGAGGAAGTTGTCGCCGTCGGGATAGTCCGCCCACCAGTCGAGCACGGCCATGTCGGCGTTCCCGGCGCGGGCCGCCTCACGCTGGCTCGAGGCGTCGCGCTCGATGATCTCGACCGTGATGCCCACCTGGGCCAGGTCGGCCTGGATCGCCTGGGCGACCCGGCCCAGCGTCAGGTTGTCCGCCGTCCGCCACAGTTGGAGTGAGAAGCCACCGGGGTATCCGGCAGCCCGGAGCAGCTGCCGCGACTGCGCCGTGTCGTAGGCGAAGGCCGCCCGCGTCGTGTCCCCGCCTGGGAGGCTGGGAGGAATGGCGCCGCGCGCCAGGATCCCCCGGCCTCCCCAAACGGTGGCCAGGATCTGCGGTACGTTCACCGCGTGGTTGATCGCCAGCCGGACGCGGGCGTCCCGCAAGGGACCGCGTCGAGTGTTCAGGGCCACGTACGTGACGCGCAGCGCGGGTTTCTCCCGGAGCCAGGCGGGGTGTCGCTGGCGCCACTGCGCCGTCTCGCTGAACGGCACCTCGACGACGTGGAGCCGTCCTGCCTCGAACTCGGCGGCCCGCACCAGCTGGTCCGGGATCAGCCGGACGGTGAGCGAATCGGCCCGCGGGGCCCCGTCCCAGTACTCCAGATTCCTGGCGAACCGCAGCGCGTCGTCGTGGGCCCAGCTGACGAACCGCCACGGCCCGGTCCCGTTGGGATGCACGTTGAGATCGCCCGCAGCGGTTGGCGCGATGGACGCGACGGGCATCGCGAGGAACTTGGGGAACACCGCGAGCGGCTCGGCGAGAGTGAGTACCACGGCCGAGTCGCCCAGCAGCGCGATGCCGCGGACGCCGGACGACGTGCCGGCGGCGTACTCCCGCGCCCCGTCGATGGGCAGCAGGGGCCAGGCGCGGCCGCCCGTGGTGCGAGGGTCCAGGACCCGGAGGAAACTCTGACGCACGGCCGCTCCGGTGAGCGGTGATCCATCGTGGAACTTCACCCCGGGTCGCAGGTGAAACACGTAGCGCAACCCGAGTGCGTCCACACTCCACCGATCGGCGAGCCCGGCCAGGAGCGCGCCGTCCGGGCTGAAGCGGGTCAGCCCGTCGTAGAGGTAGGCGACCATTTCGCCGGTCGGGACGTCGGTGGACAGGGCGGGGTCGAGCGAGCGCGGGTCGTAGCTCTCGTAGTAGACGAGCGGAGCGGTTGGCGCATCGGAGTGTCCCCCGCAGGCGGCGCCCACGAGGACCGCGGCCCGCGAAAACAGCCGGAAACGAGGCATCAAGCCCGGTGTCGAAAAGGTTGACAGTCAGGGTGGTGGCCGGCCAACATACGAGGCTCGTCATACACCGTCAATTGATGCGTGTCGCCCCTCTCCTCGCCATCGCGAGCCTGTGCCTGGCCGCGGTTCGCCCTCTCGCCGCTCGCCAGGAGCCGACGACGCGGGTGGTCCGCGGACTATCGTTCGTCGGCAACCGAGCCATCGACGACTACACGTTGGGCACAGTCATCGCCACGTCGAAATCGAGCTTCTTCGCGACGGCTTGGTGGGTCCGGTGGATCGGGCTCGGGGAAAAGCGCGAATTCGATGAGCTGGAATTCCGCCGCGACGTGGTGCGGCTAATCCTGTTTTACCGCCAGACCGGGTTCATGAGCGTGGTGGTCGATACCGCCGTGCGTCGCACGCCGCGCGATGTCTTCGTCACCTTCCGGATCTACGAGGGCGAGCCGATCCGGGTCAAGCAACTCACGATCGACGGCATCGCCGGCATCGTGGATGAGATCCGCGTCCGCCGGGCGATGCCGCTCAAGGTGGGGGACCCCTTCAACCGGTTCCTGTTTCAGGCGTCGGCCGATACGCTTGCCGCGTGGATGCGCAACCGCGCGCATCCCTACGCGCAGGTATTGCGCAATTTCGATTCGGACGCCGGCGCCCTTGCCGCCGACGTGCGGTTCGAAGCCGTCCCGGGGCCGCGCGTGCGCGTAGGGGAGATCGACGTGCGTGGGGTCGAGCGGGTGGACACGACCACGGTGCTGCGCACGATCTCGATTCATCCGGGGGAGCCGTACCGTGAGGACCGGCTCTTCCAGAGTCAACGCGACCTCTATGGGACCGGCGCCTTCCGGACGGCGAGTGTGACCCTCGCCGACAGCGCCCCCGGGACGAACGGAGATTCGACAACGCGGATCCTGATCCGCGTCGCCGAGGGGCCGCGGCATCGGATCCGGTTCGGCGGCGGCTACGGCACGCAGGATTGTTTCCGGGCGCAAACCGGCTGGTCGGCGTTCGGGTTTCTGGGAGACGCCCGAGTACTGGACCTCAGCGCCCGGGTCTCGAAGATGGGCGTCGGATGGCCTCTGAACGCGGGCCTGGACCAGAACGTGTGCAGCCCGCTGCAGAAGGATCCCCAGTCGGACACGTTGAACTACAACGTGGGGCTGACGCTGTACCAGCAGTCTTTTTTCTCGCCCCGGCACACGGCCAGCCTCGGGGTGTTCGCCGAGCGGCGCTCGGAATTCCTGACCTATACCCGGACCCAGGTGGGCTCGAACTTCGGGGTCGTTTTCAACGCCCGACGTCGAGTGCCGGTGGGTGTGGCGTATGGCTTGTCCGTGGGTCGCACCGAGGCGGATCAGGCGGTGTTTTGCAGCGTCCTCAGCGTCTGCGACCGATCGGCCCAATCGTACCTGCAGACGGGGCACCGGTTCGCCTCGGTGACGGTCACGGCCGGCGAGCGCACCGAGGACTTCGCGCTCGATCCGACCTCCGGCGGCCACGTGGGGATCACGTTGCTGCATTCGTCGCGGTTGCTGGGTTCCGACACCCTGTATGAATTCAACCGCGGCGAGGTCGAGATCGCCCGCTACATCCCCTTCGGTCGTCGCGGCGTGTTCGCGTGGCGCCTCCACGCAGGGGCGTTGCTGCCGGCGCGGCTCCAGCTGCTGGGCCAGAACGTACGGTTCGTCCCGCCCGAACAGCGCTTCTACGCCGGCGGACCCAGCTCGGTGCGCGGGTACCGGGCCAACGAGATGGGACCGCGGGTGTACGTGATCACCGACTCGTCCCGGAACAACTACGACACGCTCGCCAACGGGGACAAGGTCTATCGCAGTATCCGCACCGCGCCGACCGGCGGAAACTCGATTCTGCTCGGCAACGCGGAGCTACGCGTGCCCGCCCCGATCTTCCCCGATCGGCTTCGGATCGGAGTATTCGTCGATGTCGGCCAGGTGTACGAGCGCCAGACGGAGCTGTATTCGTTCCACAACGTCCGCGTAACCCCCGGCGTCGGCCTGCGGGTGACGACGCCGCTCGGACCGGTGCGCGTCGACGTGGCCTACAACGGGTACGCCCTCGAATCGGGCACGCTGCTGCTGCAGAACGACAGCACGCACACGTTGGAGGAGCTCCCCGACACCTACCAACGGGGCCGCCCGGCCTCCTTCTGGCAGCGGCTGCTCATCCAGTTCGCCATCGGGCAGGCGTTCTGATCGTGCGACGCTCGCTCGGGGCGGTGCTGTGGACGCTGGTCGGCGTACTGGCCTGCTTCATGGGCGCGTTGTCCGCCCTGGTGGGAACGGGGACCGGCCGCCGGCTGCTGGCCCGCACCGTGCAGGTGGCCCTGGAAGGCGCCGTGGCCGGGCGGGTGGAGATCGGTGGGGTTTCGGGGACACTGCTCACCGGCATCGCGTTGACGGACGTCAAGCTGTACGACCTCGACACCACCCTGGTCGCCTGGTTGCCGCGGGCCGAGCTCGACTACAACCTGCTCGATTTCACGGCCGGCCGCGTCGTGCTTCAGGGGGTGCGACTGCAACAGCCGTACGTGAACCTCGTCCAGCACCGGAACGGACGCCTCAATCTCGAGGAGCTGCTCCACCTGGGCGAGCCGTCCCCGCCGAGCCGTGGTCCCAAGCCGCTGGTGGTGCTCCGCGCCGTGCGCATCGAGGACGGCGTGCTGGTCCTACGCCTCCAGACGCGACCGAGCCCGGAAGACTCCCTGCACGAAATCGATACGTTCGGCGGCGATGGACGGCGGCGAGTGCGGCGCTTTGCCGGCCTGAGCGGTCGGTTCACCTCGGTCCGGATCTCCGCCCCCGGACAGAATGGGATCCGGGTGGACGTGGCGTCGCTGGGGACGCGGGTCGGTGATCCGCCGATCGATCTCCGTGATGCGCGCGGCCGCGTCACCATCGACGGCGATTCGCTCGATGCCGATCTGCCGCTCGTGCGCCTGCCCGCGTCCCAGTTCTCGCTGCGTGGCCGGCTGGCCTGGCCGCGGGACACCTTGTTGTACGATCTCGCCATCGACGCCGATTCGGTGACGCTCCTCGACGCGCGGTTCATCGATCCGCGCTTCCCCGCGGGCGCCGTGTTGCGCGGGTCGTTGGCGGTGCGCTCGCACGGCGGTCGCTTGCTCGAAGTGCGGCTCGACCCCGTGGCGCTCACCTATCACGGCGGGCGCGCCGACGGCCGCGCCACCACGATGATCGCCGCCGACTCCGGGCTCGTGGCCGTGCGCGACGTCGACCTGACGTCCCAGGACCTGGATCTCGCCCTGCCGCGCAGCTTCCTCGATACGCTGCCGTTCTACGGACACTTGACCGGCCGCACGCGAGCCGACGGCGCCCTCGGGGCGCTGGCGCTCGACGCCGACTGGGTGTTTCGCGACTCCTTGGCGCCGGGACAGCCGGACAATCTCGTGCGCGGCCGAGGGCAGGTGGATCTGGTCGCTCCCATCGGCATCACGTTCTCCACGTTCACCGTGGACACCGCGGCGTTGGACTTCGGCACCATCGCTCGCCTCGTGCCCGCCGGCGACTTGCACGGAACGCTCGAGGCGGCCGGCACGCTCGCCGGGCCGCTCGCCGACATCCGGTTCGCGGGCACGCTGCGACACCGGGATGGAGCCGGCCCGGCCAGCGTCCTGCGCGGCAATGTCGCCGTGGACTCCCGCCGCGACACCCTGGCGATCGATGTCGACGTCCGTGTGGATACGCTTTCGCTCGATGGGCTGATTGGGCGCCGCGGGGGGGGGGGGGGGGGGCCCCCCACCAGCGGGGGGCGCGGGGGGGGCCCGCGGGTGGGGGGGGGGGACGCGATCGTGTCGCGCCAC
>CAZRGT010000058.1:0-15864 GCA_964599725.1 uncultured Gemmatimonadaceae bacterium
CTGCTCGGCCTGCTGCTGCTCCCATTCCACGAACGTTCCCCCGTAGTCCTGGATCCGCTCGCCGTCGAACGCCCACACCCGGGTCGCCAGCTCGCGCAGGAAGGCACGGTCGTGGCTCACCAGGATGACCGAGCCCTCGTAGTCCTCCAGTCCATCCTCCAGCGCCTCGATCGACTCGACATCGAGATCGTTGGTCGGCTCGTCCAGCACCAGGAGGTTGGCCGGTCGCAGCGTGAGCAGCGCCAACGCCACCCGCGCCCGCTCACCGCCGGACAGGACCCGTGTGTTGCGCTGCACATCGTCCCCGGAAAAGCCGAAGCAACCGAGGTGATTCTGGATGTGGCCCCTGGTCCAGCGGCCGCGCACCTGCGCGATGCATTCATAGATCGTCAGGTCCTCAGGTACTTGGGCCAGGTCTTGTCGGAACCATTCCGCGGCGACGCCGGCGCCGAGCCGGGCCTCACCCGAGGCCGGTTCGTGGGCGCCGAGCAGGGTGGCGAGCAGAGTGGTCTTGCCGGCGCCGTTCGGGCCGACCAGCGCGATCACGTCGCCGCGCCGGGCCACGGTCGAGAAGTCGCGCACCAGCGTGCGGTCGCCGATCGTCACGCGGAGCCGCTCGACCACCAGCACCTGATCACCGCCCCGTTCGGCGTCTCCGAAGCGCACACTCATCGCCTCGCGCTCCCCCGGCGGCGCGGATAGTCGTGGCAGCCGGGCCAGACGAGCGCGACGTCCCTTCGCCTGGGCGCTGTTGCGTCCGGCGACGTTGCGCCGGATGTAGTCCTCTTCCCTGGCGACCACCTTCCGTTGCTGCGCCACCTGCCGCTCGAGCGCCAGCTGCCGCTCGGCGCGCTGGGTCACGAACACCGTGTAGCCGCCCCGGTAGGCAGTCGTGGTGCCGCCGGCGACGTGGAGCACGTGATCGACCGTATCGTCGAGAAAGGCGCGGTCGTGGCTGATGACCATCAGCGTCTCGCCGAACTCGCCGAGGTAGCGCTTGAGCCAGTCGATGGTCGGGAGGTCCAGGTGATTGGTGGGTTCGTCGAGCAGCACGAGATCCACCGGCGCCGCCAGCTGGGCGGCGAGCCCCACCCGGCTGCGTTCGCCGCCGCTCAGGGAGGCGACCGGCCTCGTCCTCGCCTCCCCTGGGTCGAAGCCCAGGCCTTGGAGCACGGCGTCCACGCGCGCCTCCAGCTGGTAGCCACCTTGGTGCGCGAACCGCTCCTGATCACGGCCGAAACGTTCGAGGTCGGCTGCGGTGACGCGATCGCCCAGCTCGGCCAGGCGCTCCGCCTGTCCGGCGAGGCGGTGTTCCAACGCCAAGAGGTCGCCGTAGCCGGACGCCGCCGCGTCCCAGACGGTATCGGCCCCGCCGAAGTCCCGGCCCTGGTCGAGCACCGCGATGCGCAGGCCCGGCTGGCGCACGACGCTGCCATGGGCCGGCGCCTGGCTGCCGTCGATCAGTCGGAACAGCGTCGTCTTGCCGGCGCCGTTGCGACCCACGATGCCCCAGCGCTCACCGGCGGCGACCATGAAGGCAACATCGCTGAGGAGGGTGGTCGCACCGAACTCGACCGCGACGTCGGAAAAGGACAGGATCGCCACGGAGGGAATATGACGCTCGCGCTGCCTTGGCGCAGATCGCATCTTTCCCGGCCCATGACCGATGCCCGTGCTCGTCTCGCCACCGCCCTGGCCGGCCGCTACACGATCGAGCGCGAGCTGGGGCAGGGCGGCATGGCGACGGTCTATTTGGCCGAGGATTTGAAGCACCATCGCAAGGTGGCGGTGAAGGTGCTGCGGCCGGAGCTTGCCGCCGCCATCGGGCCCGAGCGATTCCTGCGCGAAATCGAGATCTCCGCAGGGCTACACCACCCGCACATTGTGGCGTTGTACGACTCGGGCAGCCTCTCCCCCACACCCCCTCTCCGCAACGCGGAGAGGGGGCCGGGAGGTGAGGTCCTCTATTACGTCATGCCGTTCGTCGAAGGCGAGTCGCTGCGCGACCGGCTGACCCGCGAGAAGCAGCTCCCGCTCGACGACGCCTTGCTGATCGCTCGCGAGGTGGCGGACGCGCTGAGCTACGCGCACTCCCGTGGCGTGGTCCACCGCGACATCAAGCCGGAGAACATTCTGCTCGAGAGTGGGCACGCCGTGGTGGCGGACTTCGGCATCGCCAAGGCCATCAGTGCCGCGGGCGGGGAGTCGCTGACGCAGACGGGGATCGCGATCGGCACGCCGCAGTACATGAGCCCGGAACAGGCCGCGGGCGAGAAGGACATCGACGGGCGGAGCGACCTCTACTCGTTGGCCTGCGTGTTGTATGAGATGCTGACGGGCCAGCCGCCCTTCACCGGACCGACGGTCGAGAGCGTGGTCCGTCAGCATATGGTGGAGCAGCCCCGGCCGGTCTCCCAGCTCCGGCCAGCAGTGCCGGCGGTGATCGCCGACGTGCTGACCCGCGCCCTCGCGAAGAATCCCGCCGATCGGTTCAGCCCGGCAGCCCATTTCGCCGCCGCTCTCGCGATTCCGCCGGGCGGCCGGCCGCCGGCCGGCCGTCCCGTGACATCGCGCGCCTTGCTCGGACTCGCAGCGGTTGGGGCGGTGGCGGCGATCGCCGCTCTCGTGGTCCTCCTCCGGGGATCGGCCGAGGGGCCAGCCGTCACGATCGGCCACACCACCCAGGTGACTCGGGCGGCCGGACTCGAGGTCGACCCGGCGCTGTCACCCGATGGGCAGAACATCGCCTATGCGGCCGGCCCCACCACCGCGATGCAGATCTACGTTCGCCAGGTCAGCGGCGGGCGCCCGGTTCCCCTGACCACCGACACGACCGACAACTTCCGCTGGCCCCGCTGGTCGCCCGACGGATCGCAGATCGCGTACCAATCCAACGACGGCATCTACGTCGTGCCCGCGCTCGGCGGGGCGCCTCGGCGAATCACTCGCCTTGGTCCCAGCAAGCTCCGCTTCAGCAGCGGGTCGGGATCGCCGATCGCCGGGTTCGACTGGTCGCCCGACGGATCACGGATTGCCTGGACACTCGGATTCAACGGCGAGGGGGTCACGGTGATGACGCTGTCTAGCGGCGACACCCTGCGGCTCCCAGCCCCGAACGGACCATTCTCTCCGGCATGGTCCCCCGACGGGCGCCGCATCGCGGTCGCGGCCGGGAACTCTCTTTTCATCTTCGGGGCCGGATATTTCGGAAACGTGGGCGCGTCGGCGATCTGGGTCGTCCCGCTCGATGGCACGAGCGCCACCAGGGTCACCGCGGACAGTTCGCTGAACGTGTCACCCGAGTGGTCTCCCGATGGTCGCGAATTGTTTTGGGTGTCGGACCGTGACGGGAGCCGCGACATCTATCAGCAGAGCCTGAACGCAGGGGGCGCGGCCGTGGGCACGCCGCGGCGTCTCACCACCGGCACCGATGCCCAGGGGTTGAGCGTGAGCCGCGGGAGCGGCCGGTTGGCCTATTCACGGTTGAGCACCTGGTCCAGCATCTGGTCCATCCCGCTGCCCGCCCGCGGACCCATCTCGATCCGGAAAGCGAGGAGGATCACTACCGGCAACGAGACCATCGAGGACGTGGATGTGTCGGCCGACGGCCGCTGGCTCGTGTTCGACTCCGACCAGGGCGGCAACCCGGACCTGTATGTCATGCCCGTGGCCGGCGGCGAGGCGCGCCAGATCACGACGGATCCGGCCGGCGACTTCAGCGGCGACTGGTCGCCGGATGGCCACCGGATCGTCTTTCATTCGCTTCGGGCCGGCAATCGGGACATCTACACCGTGGAGGCCGATGGCACCGGCCTGCGCCAATGGACGTCCGGCCCAGAGGAGGAACTCGATCCCGACTGGGCGCCCGATGGTGAAACCGTCCTGTTCGAAGTGTTTGGAGGGGCGAGGCATGAGTTCCGCACCCTGCGGCTGGTGGATGCTGCCCAGCCCGGGGTCATTCCCACGACGGTGGGTGACTTCGCCCATTGGTCTCCTGACGGCAGGATGCTCGTCTACCACAGCCCCGACGGACTCCGCCTGCGGCGGGTCGATAGCGGGGTCGACACTTTGGTTGTCTCCAACGCCAAGGACGGCGCCGAGGCGTTTTACGCGGCGTGGTCACCGGATGGGTCGAAGGTGTACTATCTGACGCGCTCGTCGAAGGGTTGGTCGATCCGTTCAGTACCCGCCGCAGGTGGCGCCAGCAGTGTGCTGGTCAACTTCGACGACCCGACCCGGCAGCACACCAAATACGGATTCACTACCGACGGGAAGGTCTTCTACTTCACGATCGGGTCGCCCGAGAGCGACATCTTCGTCGCCGACCTGCAGCGGCCGTAATGCTGCCTTCCGAGTCTTGGCGACCGCGATGGCCGACTGGGGCCTGGCGCCGATACCGTTCTCGGAGCAACGTTGGGACCACAAACACCTACTTGGAGACCTCATGACTCGATTCAACACCTCGGCGTTCGCCCTCGTTCTCGCGGCCGCGGTAGCGGCGCCGCTCGCCGCCCAGCAAGCCCCGGCGGGCGTGCGCGGCGAGATCCTCACTGTGTTCAACGATGCGGCTGACAAGCTGGCCCAGCTGGCCGAGGCGATTCCGCAGGACAAATTCACCTGGCGACCGGCCGCGGGCGTCCGCTCGGTGAGTGAGGTGTTCCTGCACGTCGCCGGCTCGGACCACTACCTGCTGACGGCGGTCGGCGTCCCCTCGACGATGCAGGGGGAGAATGATCTCGAGCACTCGACCACCGACAAGGCGCAGATCATCGCGAAGCTGAAGGACGCGACCGCGAGCGTGCGCGCGGCGATCCAGGCGATGCCGGACGCCGATCTCGACAAGGCCACGAAGTTGTTCGGGATGGACATGACCTATCGCGGCGTCGGCCTGCTGCTGGCGAGTCACGTGCACGAGCATCTAGGGCAGATGATCGCCTACGCGCGCGGTAACGGCGTGGTGCCTCCCTGGTCGCGCGCCGGCCAGTAACGTGCAGCGGTGAGCGCGCTCGAGCCCCGCGTCGTCGGGGCCGTCGTCCTGTACCGGTTGTACGACGTCGGCTACGAGATCGACCTCGAGCGCGCTCTCGATTTTCTCGCCACCAGCCCCGCGGAACGTGAGGCCCTCCGCCTGAAGCTGGAGCGGCGCCGGCGCGCCGAGGCGCAGGCGATCCGGATCAAGAATCCGCCCGTCACCATCTCGCTCGGCGCCGAGCAATTCTCGGCGGCCGGACGCCGCTACGACGCGCGGGTCTCGGCGCGGATCTTCGACTTCGGCGTCATCTCCCTGCGGATGCGGTTGGACCTCCCGGGCGCGCTCGCGTGGTCCGCGTTCGCCGCGTTCGGCGACTCCGCCGAGCTCTCGGGAGCGGCGAAAGCGCCGTTCGACCGTCGCATCCGCGAGCTCACCGATCGCATCGCACCGGCGATCGCCCGGCTGCAGATCGCGCCCGTCAGCGAAGACTACGTCGTGTATCGGATCAGCCGGCTCGAGAGCCCGGCCGGTGAGGCGCTCCCGGCCAGTGCCGTGCGGGAGCTCGACGTGGTGCCGCTGCTGCTCAACGAGCACCGGCCCATCTCCGAACAGGCGCGGAAAGAGCTCTTGCCGCACTGGTTCTCCTACTACCTGGACGACCTCTCAATCATCACCTGGAACACCGCGCTGGTGCTCGATCCGGCGGAGGGGGAAAGCGACGTCCAGCTGATCCTCGAGTTCGCCAACGCCCAGCTGCTCGAGCTACGCTACTACGACGCCCTGCTCGACGCGGAGCTGCCGCGCATGTACGACCGGATCGCGAGCGCGCGGAAGCGGCCGGGCGCGCTGCTAGGCCGGCGCTACGCGCCGCTGCTCACCGAACTGCAAACTCTGGTCGCCGATTCGACCGAGAACGTGGAGCGCACCCAGAACGCCCTCAAAGTCACGGACGACATCTTCTTGGCCCGCGTGTATGGGGCGGCACTGGAGCTGTTTCGCGAGCGGGCCTGGCGGGCCGGGATCGACCACAAGCTGGGGATCATCCATCAGACCTATGCGATGCTGAACGCCGAATCGATGGCGGTGCGCAACGAGGTGCTGGAGGTGATCATCGTGCTCTTGATTCTGATCGAGATCATCCTCGCCATGTTGGGTCGCCTTTAGCCTGGGTAGTGCTCGCGGTCGTCTTAGAGCCTCAGGAGGTGCGCCCGCCACAGGGCCGCAGCCGCGGCGGCCACGAGCAGCAGCCCCAACGCCCCCAACGCGATCCACGTCAGGGGCGGCACGCGGCGGCGCCGCTTCCTCGCGTAGGTGGCGCTGGGCCACAACACCTCGAGCGAATGCCGCACCGCGCTGACGCCGGTGAAGAAGGAGTACTTGAGATTTCTGACGGGACCTGGCGCGACCGCCACCGGTCCCGGCGACGATGCCGGCGCCGGCGCGGCAGGAGGCCGGTAGTCGCGCAGCACGGCGTACGCCTCGTTGATCACCTGTTGATTGTGGATCGCCTTCTCGCGCAGCCGGTCGTTCTCGGGGAAGCGGTCGGGGTGCCAGACCTGCGCCAGGTCCCGAAACGCGGTCTTGACATCGTCGAGAGTGGCGCCGGGGTGGAGCCCCAACACCCGGTAGGCGTGGGCCGGATCGATCGTCATAGTAGCTTCAGAGTCTCGCAGGAATTGGGCCGTGAGGCCCGAAAGATGCCAGTTGGTGGGTGAAACCGGCAGGTCAGGGCACTCCCGCCGGCCCCCCGCTTGGCGGGGAAGAAAGGCGCCAATCCCGCAGCCGCTCCTCTACGGCTTCCAGGTGCCTTTCGCCACCGCGGGCACGAAGCTCTCGATCCCCGGCGGCGGAAAGCTCAGCGTCTTTCCCTCCTCGGCGCTCTGGTAGGCGGTCATCAGCACCTTCACCACTTCGAGGCCATCGTCAAAGGTGAGCTGGGGTTCTTCCTTGCCGAGGAACACGCGCACGAAATGGCGGTCCTCGGCCTCGTAGCCGTAGGCGGAGGCCTCATTCGCCACCACCGGCATCAGCCCGATCTCGGCATTCTGCTTTTCGACCAGATCCTCACCTGCCTTGCCCTGCACTTCGCGACTGAAGAACAGCTTCAACCCCGCGTCGAGGCTGTTCCACGACATCGAGTACTCGGGGCCGAGTAGCTCGGCACTGAGCCGGAGTCCCGCGCCGATGAAGCTCCACGACGTCGTGGCTTCGCCCAGCACACGCAGGCCGTCCGCCGTCTCGAACTCGATCATCACGCTCGCGAAGTCTTCGCTGGGCTGCTTGGTGTAATCCACCTCGGGACCCATGGCCTGGCTGAGGCGCTTCGCGTACGCCGGCCGCGACCACTTGAGGCTCGCGATGTGGCCGGTGACGCGCACCGGCTTGACCGTGGTCAGGGCCTCGCCCGGCTTGGTCAGCAGGTGACGCACCACCAGCGCCGAGTGGCACATCATGTCGTTGAGGACGCCGCCGCCCTGCAGGTTGCCGCGCCAGAACCAGGGCGAGTGTGGGCCGGCGTGCTCTTCGGCGGCTCGCGCGAGATAGGGCCGCCCCGTGAGCGCGGCGCCGCGCGCCCAGAGAATGGTCCGGCCCCGCTCGACCTGGGGGGCGAAGATCTGATTCTCCAGATAGCCGTGCTTCAATCCCGCCCGCTTCACGAGCTCGACGACCTGCGTCGCCTCGGCGACGTTGCGCCCGAGGGGCTTCTCGCAGGCGATCCCCGCGAGCGTGGCGCGACCCCGTTGGACGGCGCTCGTGATCTCTTCGACGTTCTCGATGCGGGCGAAGTTCGGGGCGGTGAGCCAGATGGCATCGATGACGGGATCATCCACCATCTCGGTGATGGACGCGTAGGGCGTCGCGTGTCCGACGTCGAGCCGGCGGGCCAGCGCGGCAGCGTCCGCCGCTCGGCTTCGATCCGGATCCCAGATCCCCAGCACGTCCGCGTCCCGCACGCCCTGGAATGCCTGGAAATGGAAGCGCGCGTTGAAACCGGCGCCGACGAACCCGATGCCCAGCCGCCGCTCGGCCATGTCAGTGTCCCCCGAGGCCGAGCTTGGCGAGCTGCTCCGGGGGACAGCCCTGCCAGTCGACGAACACGTTGCCTTTGTACTGGATGTCGGCGACGCCCATCTGGCTGGACCAGAACCCGGACGCGGTGAAATCGCGGAATCTGTTGAAGAACGACACGCCCTGATGCACGCCCGCCGGCGCCTTGTCGGGCCAGGCGATGTCGTCGAGCAGGGCGGTGCGTTGCGGCGCTTCGGCGCTCAGGAAGTCCTTCCCGAAGCGGCGGCGCGCTTCGGTGTCGAGCCAGGCCAGGCCGCCACGCATCCAGAGCTGCTCGTCGGGATACTCGACCAGGATGAAGTCCATGAACTCTGGCACGCCCGCCTCGGTCGCTCCGCCGGAGCGCTCGTCTTTGGGAATCACCAGGTCGACCAGCGTCCGCACGGTCTGCCATTCGTGGCCGGTGAAGAACTTCGGGGCGTAGGCTTGCCTGGGGGCCGCGAGCAGCTCACGCACAAAGCGAGAGCCGCGCAGCGCCGCGGCGGGCGGCAGTGGCAGCGCGCCCACGAACGGCGCGACGGCGAGCAGCTCGACGGCTTCGCGGCGTTTCACAGCGCCCCCTTCTTCATTTGATCGGTGATGTAATCACTGGTGCGCATCGACAGGGCGAGAATCGTCCACGTCGGATTCTTGTCCGCCTGAGACACGAACGGGCCGCCGTCGGCGATGAACAGGTTTTTCATGTCCCAGGCCTGGCAGGTGGGATTGAGCACCGACGTCCGGGGATCGCTCCCCATGCGGGCGCCGCCCAGCTCGTGGATGATGCGTCCGCCGGCGGCGATGCCGTAATCGTCTTCAGGACCGGGCTTTCCCCACATGAGGGTGCCGCCCATCTCGTGGATCAGCGCTTCGAACGTGTCCTGCATGTGTTTCACCTGCTTGATCTCGTGATCGGACCATTTCCAATGAAAGCGCAGCACCGGAATGCCCCAGCGATCCACGGTGTCTGGGTCGATCTCGCAGTAGCTATCGTCGTTCGGAATCATCTCGCCGCGGCCCGAGAACCCGACCATCGAGCCGTAGTAGTGGCGGTACTTCTGCTTCAGGTCGGATCCGTAGCCGCCGCCCGCGCCCGGGAACCCCTGGATCCCCCCCATGAAGCCGTAACTCGGCATGCCGCGGCCGCCCCAGACCTCGATGTGGTAGCCGCGCGGGAAGTCGAGCGTCTTGTTGTCGAGCCACCACGGCATGTAAAGGTGCATGCCGCCCACGCCGTCTTCGTTGTGCGGGATGCCGTCCACCAGCTTGGGAATGAACCCGCCCATGTCGGTGCCGGTCGTGTCGGTGATGTACTTGCCCACCGTGCCGCTCGAATTGGCGAGCCCCTGCGGGAAGCGCCCCGAGCGCGAATTGAGCAGCAGCCGCGCCGACTCGAGGGCGCTCGCCGCCAGCACCACGACGCGCGCCCGGACCGCCAGATCCTGCCCGGTGGTCTTGTCGATGTAGGCGACCCCGCTCGCCAGTCCGCGCGCGTCGGTCAGCACCTCGCGCGCCATCGCGTTGGGAATGATGGTGAGCTTGCCGGTCGCGAGCGCCGGCTTCAACAATACGGCCGGCGAGGAGAAGTTCGAGTTGGTGCGGCAGCCCCGGCCGCACTGTCCGCAGTAGTGGCACGCCGCGCGGCCGTTCACGGGCCGCGTGATGATCGACAGGCGCGACGGGATGCAGGTGATGTGCAGGCGGTCGGCGGCCTGTTTCACCAGCAGCTCGTAGCAGCGCGGCTTGGGTGGCGGTTGGAAAATGCCGTTTGGCTCGTTGGGAAGGTTTTCGTTCGAGCCGAACAGGCCAATCAGCCGGTCGATGCGATCGTAATAGGGTTTGACGTCTTCGTACGTGATGGGCCAATCGTCGCCCAAACCGTCCAGCGACTTGCGCCTGAAGTCGTAGGGCCCGAAGCGGAGGGAAATGCGGCCCCAGTGATTGGTGCGACCGCCCAGCATGCGGGCGCGAAACCAGTCGAACCGGCTTCCGGGCGCGGTCGTATACGGCTCGCCTTCGATATTCCAGCCGCCCAGTCCCGCATCGAATTCTCCCCCGAACTGGCGCTCCTTCGTTTCCCTGCCCCGTCGGGGCGATTGGTAGGCCCACTGCAGCATGGCCGAGTCCTCGGTGGAGAACCAGAGCGGCCCTGCTTCAATGAGCACCACGGTGGCGCCGGCTTGCGTGAGCGTGTGGGCGGCCATGCCGCCTCCGGCTCCGGAGCCGACGATGCAAACGTCGTAGGGGGTCTGACGCGAGAGGAATGGCATGGGGTCAATGATCGCTTCCGAGGGGCAAATCGGCTACCGGCAGGCGGGGACCGGATCCCGGGATCCGGTCCCCGGTTTACTCGTCCAGCGACTGGCGGATCTTTTCGGCCAGCTCGGCCAGGGCGAACGGCTTCTGGAGATAGCTGCGGCCGTTCAGCGCGAAGCCGAGCGAGGGGTCCTGCGCCTCGGGGTAGCCGGACATGAACACCACGCGCGTCTCGGGCCGGTGGGCCGTGAGCTTGTCCGCGAGCTGCGGGCCGGACAGACCCGGCATCACCACGTCGGTGAGCAGCAGGTCGATGCGGCCGGGATGCTTGTCGACCAGCGCGAGCGCCTCTTCGGCGTTGCGCACCACCAGCACTTCGTAGCCCAGTCGCGGCAATCCCTTGCTCACGACGGTCCGGACCTGGTCGTCGTCCTCGACCACCAGGATCACCTCGCCGCCCGAGCGGGCCGGACCCTGGGCCTCGACGCTGAGATCGGGAACGGTGACCGGCGGGGCCGCGGGCAGCGAGATGGTGAACGTGGTGCCCCGGGTCATCTCGCTCTGCACGTCGATCTGGCCGCCGCTCTGCTGGACGATGCCGTACACGGTGGACAGACCCAGCCCGGACCCTTCGCCCTGTGGCTTGGTCGTGAAAAACGGATCGAAAATGAGCGGCAGCACCTTTTGGTCGATCCCGGTCCCGGTGTCGGACACGATGAGCTTCACGCGCGACGGGGCGCCGCCGTCGGAGCCACCGTCGTGGTCGTCGACGCTGGTCGTATTGATGCCCAGCGTGCCGCCGTCCGGCATCGCGTCGCGCGCGTTCAAGGCCAGATTCATCACGACCTGGAGCATGTGCCCGGGATCCACGAGCACGTCGGGCAGTTTCGGATCCAGCGCCAGCCGCAGCTCGATGTTCTCCGGCAGCAGCCGGCGCAGCATACCGGTCGCTTCGCCCAGCAGCAGGTTGAGGCTCACGGGGACCGGCTGCAGCATCTGGCGCCGGCTGTAGGCGAGAATCTGCTGCGTCAGCTCCGCGGCGCGGAACACGGCGCGTCGGATCTGGGCCACGTCCTCGCGCGAGGTGGGGGAGAGCTGCGGGTCCTGCAGCACCAGCTCGGCGTAGCCGCTGACCGCCATCATCAGGTTGTTGAAGTCGTGCGCGATGCCCCCGGCCAGCCGGCCCAGCGCCTCCATTTTTTGCGCGTGCAGCAGCTGCTCCTGACTCTGGCGCAGCGCTTCTTCCATCGCCCGGCGCTCGGTGAGGTCGCGCAGGTTCAGGACGATGCCGTTCACGGCCTGATCGGCGAGCAGGTTGGTGGCGATCACCTCGAGGGAACGGGGCGCCCCACCGTCGGTCAGCTGCAGCTCCTGCACGCGGGGCCGGCCGGGCTCGCGCTGGGTCGCCTCGAGCAGCACCAGCATCGCCGGGCGCAGATCGGGCGGCAGGGCGGAGAGCACGGAATCGCCGAGCCCCCCGGACGGGAGGCCGAGCACGCGATCCGCGTTGGGGGAGGCGTACGCGACCGCGCCGGTCGGGTCGACCACGAGGATCGCATCCTCGCCGTTGAGGATCAGCGCGCGCCAGCGCGCCTCGCTCGCGGAGAGCGTGCGGCGCTCGGTGGCGAGGGCCTGGGTCTCGGTGCGGTGCCGGGCCGCACGGCCGAGCAGCCACCAGATCAGGCTCACCGCGATGAGCACGGCGACGAGCGAGGCGATGTTGGCCTGGCGGATCGCGCGCTCGCCCGCGGTGGCGTAGTACGACCGCGCCTCGGCGAGGGAGAAGCTCAGGTCTTCGAACGCCGGGTCGACTTTTTGCTCCGCGATCTTGATCGCCTCGGGCCGGTGGTCGGCGTCGAGCAGCCGGAACATCTCGTCCACGCCGGTGAGGTAGCCCTTGACGTCGCCCGCCAGCTGCTGCAGCGGCGCCCGGTTGCCGGCGCGCTCGTGCAGCTCGGTCAAGAACCCGGCGGCGTGCGCGCGGCTCAGGGGGACGTCGCGGCGGTGATCGGGATTGATGGCCCCCGTGCGCGCCTCCCACTCGCGCGCCGACAGCAGGTTGAGGGCGCCCTGCAGCTCGGCGAGCGCGACGTGAATGCGCTGGTTCCTGGCGACCACCCCTTGGAGCGAATACAAGAGCGCCGACGCGGCAACGCCGATCAGGATCACCGTGAGCCCGATGCGCAACGGGGCCCGGAGCGCAGCGGGCGGCGCGCCGGCCGGCACGGTGGATGGAGTCGCTCGTCTCATGCGGTGAGAATACCCACTTTCACCCTTCGACGATGCCGAGCGGCGGCGTGGTCTGCCACTGGCCGCGGGTGAAGTCGGGGACGTCCTGCGGCTTGCCCCGCGCCGTCACCGAGCGCTCGGAGAGCTCGACGATGACGCTCCAGGCCGCGGCGTCGTACACGTTCTGGTCGGTGGGAAGCCCCGCGCGCAGGCACTGGATCAGCCGCCAGTCCTCCAGAAAGTCCATGCCGCCATGGCCGCCGGTGGCCGTCCGCACGCGCTCCGACTTCCACAGCGGATGCTCGAACTCGTCATAGTAGCGGTCCAGCGGCTCCCACCGATCCTCGGGACTGCGGCCCTCGATGTACACCCGGTCGGGCCAGCCTTGGATGATCCCCTTCGTGCCTTGGACGAGGTTGATGCGACTGTAGGGGCGGGCGTTGCTGGTGTTGTGGCCGACGGAGATCGTCTGGCCCTTCAACGTCCGGATCAGCGTCACGTTGACGTCGCCCAGCTTGTAGGCCTCGTGACGGCGGGGATCCGACTCGGCGAAATGCGCCGTCGCGTACTCCTCCAGGCCGCGGTGGTTCGAGCTCATCGAGACGAGAAAATCGAACCGGTTGCCGCGATTGACGTTCAGGCACTGGGCGATCGGCCCCAGGCCGTGCGTGGGATAGAGGTTGCCGTCGTGGGTCTGCGACCAGGCGCGCCGCCACAATCCCTCGCCTTCCTTGGCGAACTTGATCTCCCGCAAGTCGTGCAGGTAGCCGCACTCGCCGTGCAGGATTTCCCCCAGCATGCCCAGGCGGACGAGGCGCAGGGCCAGCATCTCACGCCGGTCGTAGCAGCAGTTCTCCATCATCACGCAGTGCCGCTTGCGCTGCTCGGCGGTTTCGACCAGCTGCCAGCAGTCGTCCACCGTCATGGCGGCGGGGACCTCGGTCACGGCATGCTTGCCGCTCTTCATCGCGGCGAGCAGCACCGGCACGTGCCACTCCCAGGGTGTCGCCGTGTAGACGAGATCAAGCTCCTGCTCCGCGCACATGCGTTCGAAGTCGCGCGGCCCGCGCGAGTAGCCGGCTGGCTTGGGCTGATCGGCGGCCACGACCGCGTCCTGCGCCCGCGCCACCTTCCACTCGACGATGTCGCAGATGGCCTTGAGCTCCACCCCTTCGATCTTGAGGAGGTTTTCGACGTGCACGCTCCCCATCCCACCGACGCCGACGAACCCGATGCGCACCCGGTCCAAGGGCGGCGCGGCGAACAGCGTCGTTCCTTGGGGGGCCGCCGGCTGCTGGGCCGCGAGGCTGGGGGCCAGAGCGGCCCCGATGCTCAGCGCGGCGGTCGTTTCGAGGAATTCGCGACGAGAGGAATCCATCATGGCTGGAAAATTGACCGCTTCCGCGAAGCAGCGCCAGCGGGCCAAATTGGTATGCATGAGATTAGGTATCCTGCTCATGGGCCTGCTCGGCTGCAGGCCGACGGCGCCTCCGTCACCTGGACCGGCGCCGGCCACGCACGCCCTGGCGGCCGCCGAATCGCTGTTCCTTGAAGCCCGGACCATGAAGGACCGGCTCGACATCGCGACGTTGCGGGGTCTGAGCGACCGTGCCGCCGTGCTGCGCCCCGGTTATCTCGCCGCGCGCGCTGGCCTGATGCCCGCCCTGGACCTCGACTCCACCGCGCTCACAGACAGTCTCGACCGGCGCGCGTTGCGGGTGATGCGCCAGGTGCTGGCCCGTGAGCTGACCGTGACTCCCGAGCCACCGGCGGGCACGGCGGCGGTCGACGCCGCGGCGTGCCGCTACGACCCGCGCAGTCTGCCCGGGACCGATTCCCTCGAAACCCGGCTCTATGCCTGCTACGGTGTCGCCGCCAACGACGTGGTGGTCGACGGGGAGCGCTTCGACCGGCTGACGGTGTTCGGGTTGTTGGGGAGCACCGACGATCCCGCTCGTCGCCGGCGCTTGTTCATGGGACTGGACCGCGTGTGGCGCAGCGTGAACGGCAGCAACGACGCCGCGAGCCCCTGGCGCGAGCTGCTGCGCCGGCGCGCGCGCGAGTGGGGCGCGGGGCCGACGCCGTTTGCGCGCCGGGTCACCGAGCTCGGCTTCTCGCCCGACACCGTGCGGGCCTGGCTGGTGCGCCTGTTGGAGATCTGGCGCGCCACGCTCCCGGATTCAGTGCGGGAGCCGTGGGATCTCTATTATGCGGTGGGCGGGGCGAGCCGCCGCCTTGGGCGCCACATCCCGCGTGATTCGCTGCGCGCCATCAACGATCGCTTCTATCGGGACCTCGGCGCGGATCCCGTCGCCTTGAGCGTCCAGTATGATCTCGACCCTCGGGAAGGGAAGGACCCCGTCGCGTTCACGACGTTCGGTCTGCGACCCAGTTTTCAAGGCGGATCCTGGCGCCCGGGCGCGCCATACATCTCCAGCTCGTATCCAACGGGAGGGTACGACAACCTGGGCCAGCAATTGCACGAAACGGGGCACGCGATCCACATCGCCGGCATCCGCACGCGGCCGGCGTTCGCCGACTGGCCCGATGCGGATCTCTTCACCGAGGCGATCGCCGATCTCGCCGGCTACGAAGCCAGCGAGGGGCGGTGGCAGCTGCGCTACCTGGGCGATTCGGCGTCGACGGTCGACAACCAGCATGCCAAGTATTTCGGCCTGGCGTTGGACGCCTGTTGGGCGCTGTTCGAGGATCGCCTGCAGCGCGACACCACGCTCGATCCAAACCTCGTCTGGGCCGAGCTCACGAGCCGCTATCTGCGTGTCGTCCCGCATCCCGAGCTGTCGTGGTGGGGGATGCGCGGGCAGCTGATCGGCGCTCCCAGCTACCTGATGAACTACGCCCTCGGCGCGTTCATCACGGCCGATCTGCGCGCGCGCATCAAGGCGCTGCACGGAGACTTCACGCTGGGCGATTCGACGTGGTATGGATTCGTGCGGGACCGGATCTACCGGTTCGGACTGGAGCGCTCGTCGCGGCGGGTGATGGAAGACTTCCTCGGTCGCCCGCTGACGCCGGCGGCGTTACTGGAGGACATGCAGCGCGGGGTGATCATCCCAGGAACTGGCGGTCCAGCGTATTGAGACACCGTTTCACGGCGAATCCCGTGGCGTTGGCCATCACGACCGTCGCCACGCCCGAGGCCCGGTAGATCCGCATCTCGCAGTGGAACCCCCCACCGCCGCCTTCCTTGTAGAAGAACGGGATTCCGCCCAGGTCACCGATGTGCCAGCCGAGCGTCATCGGCACCACACGGCCGGTGGTGGTCCGCTGCGAGGCGTAGAACAGGTCCCGCGTGGCGCGGTCGAACAGTGCCGACTGCGGACGCAGCTCGTCCTGGA
>CAZRGT010000059.1:0-11102 GCA_964599725.1 uncultured Gemmatimonadaceae bacterium
GGACTACCCCACCGACGCCCGGATCTGGACCGAGCTGTTCTGGCGGCATTGGGACGACTTCCGGGCGGGCCATCGGCAACACGTGTTCGGCGTGGATCTCGCGAGCGGCCAGGCGACCGATCTGACGCCCGTGGATCACGATGCCCCCACCATCGCCACGAGCGGTGACGGCGACGTCGACGTGGCCCCCGATGGGAAGGAAATCGCCGTCGCGATGCACGGCGACGACGCGGTCGCGACGAACACCAACGTCGACATCTTCGTACTGGGGGGGGGGCCGGACGGCAGCAGCATGCGCAACGTCACCGCGGCGGCGCGGGGCGCCGAGAACACGCCACGGTACTCGCCCGATGGAGCGTGGCTCGCGTACCTGTCGATGGCGCGCGCCGGGTTCGAGGCGGATCGACAACGGCTCATGTTGGAACGTCGGAATGATGGAAAGTTGGAAGGTGCGCCGATCGAGGCGACAGCTGGATGGACGCTGTCGGTCGGATCCTATACCTGGTGTCCCGATTCGAAGTGCATCTACGCGGTCGTCGAAGAGCGCGGCCGCATGAACATCCACCGGATCGACCTTCCCACGTTCCAACATTCCACCGCCGTTGCTGGTGGTGTCAATACGAGCCCCAACATCGGCGCCAACGGCCAACTGGCCGTGTACCTGCATCAGAGCGACACCCATCCGGCGGAAGTATGGGCCGCCGGCAAACCGCTGACGCACCACAGCGACGCCGCCATTGCGGGGCTCGACCTGTCCCCGCTCGAGGAATTCGGGTTCATGGGGGCCCGCGGCGATTCGGTGTTCGGCTGGCTGCAGAAACCCCCTGCGTTCGATCCGGCCAAGAAGTACCCCGTGATCTACCTGTTGCACGGCGGTCCCCAGACGGAGTTTCTCGATCTGTGGCACGCGCGCTGGAACTACCAGCTGTTCGCCTCGCGCGGCTACGTCGTAGTGGCGGTGAACCGGCACGGATCGACCGGCTACGGGCAGGCGTTCACCGACCAGATATCGCGGGACTGGGGAGGCGCGGCCTACGAGGACCTCATGAAGGGCCTCGACGTGGTGGCGCGGCGCCCTTACGTGGACGGGACCCGAGTCTGCGCGGCGGGAGCGAGTTACGGCGGTTACATGGTCTACTGGATCGCCGGTCACACCAACCGGTTCAAGTGCCTCGTGGCCCACGACGGCGTGTTCAACACGGTCAGCATGGCGGGGTCGACCGAAGAGCTGTGGTTCGTGAATTGGGAGTTCGGCGGCACGCCCTACGCCAACCGCTCGATGTACGAGAAGTGGTCACCGCTGAACTTCGTCAAGAACTGGAAGTCTCCGATGCTGATCGTACACTCCCAGCTCGACTACCGCGTCGATCTGTCTGAGGGCTATCAGGCCTTCACCGCGGCCCGACAGCTCGGCGTGCCGTCCAAGTTCCTGTATTTCCCCGACGAGGGGCACTGGATCCTGAAGCCTCGCAACCGGCGCCTCTGGTGGGGAGTGGTGCAGGATTGGATTGATCAGTATCTGAAATGATCGGCGATCCGCCTACTTGGTCCACACATCATTCCCCCGCCGCACATCCGGGAATCTGTGTCGTGCGTCGATCTCGACCTTCACGAAATTGCGCGCGAGCGGTCGGACATCCACGTAGTGATTCCCCAGGTACCAGATCTCGACCGGCAGCCGGACCGTCTCGGTCGAGCGGTCGGCGAAGGTGAAAGTGAGATCCACCGGCATCGGGAGCTGACCGGGACTCGACAGGTAGGTCCGCGCCGTGCTGGCGCCGGTCGAGTCGGTGGCGACGACGACCGAGTCGATCGCCAGATCGACGACGTCGCTGCGGTAGAACCAGCCGCGCCAGAACCAGGAGAGATCCTCGCCCAGCCCGTCTTCCATGGAGCGGAAGAAGTCGGCGGGCGTGGGATGCTTGAACGCCCAGCGGCGGATGTACTCGCGGAACGCCGCGTCGAAGCGGGACGAGTCGTCGAGCACGTGATGGCGCAGGAGATACAGCCCCGTCGCGGGCTTGTTGTACCCGGCCTGGCCCAGGGACTGACGCGGGATGCGGTCGGCGGGGAGCATCGGCGGCACGTCGTGGCCGGTCGCGGCGAAGGTGGCCCATTGCTCGGCGCTGCCGCGGCCGGTGACGGCGGTGTCGTGATAGAAGGTGAGCCCCGAGTAGATGTTGATGAACGTGTCGAATCCCTCGTCCTGCCACGCGTGCAGCCGTTCGTTCGACCCGACGATCATGGGGAACCACTGATGGCCCAGCTCGTGGGTGGTCACGCCGAACAGCCCCCGGCCGCTGGCCCGGTCCGAGCAGAACACGATCATCGGATATTCCATCCCGCCCACCGGACCCGCGATGTTGATCGCCGTGGGATAGGGATAGCGGAACCACTTTTCGGAATAGTGCTTGATCGTATGGCGGACGTATGCCGTCGAGTTTTGCCAGTCGGGGTTCGCCTGGGGCGGATAGTAGGACTGCATCAGGATGCCCTCCCAGCCGCTCGCGTCCCATACGAAATTGGGCGCCGCGGCCCACGCCACGTCGCGCACGTTCTGCGCGCTGAAGCGCCACGTCAGGGTGGGCGAGACGCCGGCGGGACGAGTGGAAGACTGGCCCGCTTCAGCCGCCGAGACGATCGAGACGGTGGTATCCGCGACCCGTGCCTGCGCGAGGCGGCGACGCTGCGTCGCGGTCAGAACCTCGACGGGATTGAGCAGGATGCCGCTTCCCGCCACGATGAAGTTGCGCGGCACCGTGAGGGCGAAGTCGATGTCGCCGTACTCGAGGTAGAACTCGCCCTGGCCCAGGTACTGCTCGGTGTTCCAGCCGCGCACGTCGTCGAACACGGCGAGCCGGGGAAACCATTCCGCGATCTCGTATAGCCACCCCTCCGGAAAGCGTTTGCGCCCCATGCGGTCGGAGCCGTGCTCGGGGACCTGGAACGAGAACTCCAACTCCATCGTGACCGAGCCGCCCGGGGGCAAGGGGCGGTCGAGGTCGGCGCGCAGGGTCGTGCCGTTGGCCGTGGTGGCGAGCGGCGCGCGGCGGATCGGCGTGTCCCCGTGGCCGGGCTCCGTGCCGCGCACCGTCGCGAGGCCGGTGATGGTGTATCCGCCCCGGAAGTTCCCGGCGGACCAGCGCGCGTCGGCCGGATTGATGTAGCGGCCGCGGCTTCCCGCCGCGTAAATGTTCTGGTCGGTCTGAAACCAGACGTAGCGCAGGCTGTCGGGCGAATGGTTGGTGTAACGGATCGTCTCGCGTCCGGACACGGTGTGGGTCGCCGTGTCGAGCGTGGCGCGGATCGTGTAGCTCACACGCTGCTGCCAATACCGCGGCCCGGGCGCTCCAGATCCGGTGCGGTACTCGTTCGGCGCCGGCAATGCGAGCCTGCGGAACGGCGAGGTGTCGGCGACACCCACCGGGATCGGTCCCTGAGGTTGGGGTCGCGGCGGGGTTGCGGGTTGCTGAATGACGGCGGCCAGGAGCAAGTGCAGCACAGTCATGGATCGTCCTTGCCGGAATGGGGGGTCATGGGGTGAGCCGGGCCTCCGCCAGGCGATCGGCCGCCGCCGCCGGGGTGATGCCGTCGCGCTCCGCGGCACGCAGCAAGTCGAGCGTCGTGTCGAACATCGCCTCGACCGCCGCCTGCGATCGCGCGGTGGTCCAACCGCAGATGTCGCGCGCGCCGTCGATCACGCCGCCCGCGTTGGCGACGTAATCGGGCACGTACAAGATGCCTCGCGCTGCCAGAAGGTCTGCGTCACCGGGCAGGGCGAGCTGGTTGTTGGCGGCGCCGACGACGATTTGGCACCGCAGCCGGGGGATCGTGTCGGCGTTGAGCGTGCCGCCGAGGGCGCACGGGGAGTAGATGTCGGCGGTCGCGTCGTAAATCGCGTCCGCGGCGACCACCGTGGCGCCGCTGGCGGCGGCGCACGGCTCCGCCCGCGCCGCGTCCACGTCGCACACGATCAGTCGGGCGCCGGCCGCGGCCAGCTGCCGGGCGAGCGAGGAGCCGACGTGTCCACAGCCCTGTATCGCGATGGTCCGGCCGCTCAGGTCGTCTGTTCTCCAGCGATGTCGCGCGGCAGCCGTCAGGGCGCGCAGCACCCCTCGCGCGGTGACCGGTGAGGGGTCGGTGAGACCGGCAACGTATCGGGTCTCCTGCCGTACGAAGGCCATGTCCTGGTAGGAGGTGCCGACGTCCTCCGCGGTGATGTAGCGACCGGCGAGCGACTCGACCAGCCGGCCGTGGGCCCGGAACAGCTCGGCCCGCGAGACCGGCTCGCCGTCGGCGAGAATGACCGACTTTCCGCCACCCATCGGCAGTCCCGCCATCGCGTTCTTGTACGACATGCCGCGCGCGAGACGCAGGGCATCGGCCAGGGCGGCGTCGTCGCCGGTGTAGCGCCAGCGGCGCGTGCCGCCGACCGCCGGCCCGAGGCGGCTGCTGTGGAGCGCGACGATGGCGCGGTAACCCGCCGCCGGCTCCTCGGCCAGGAGCACCCGCTCGTATGCGGGGTCGGGATGCAGCTCGGTGATACGCATGAGTTGACGCTCGAAGATACCCGGTTAGCCTTGGGCGCCATGGCTGCCGTCGCTGCGCCGACCCTGATCGGCGTCCCGTTCGATGCCGCGTCGTCGTTCCGCCGTGGAGCCGCGTCGGCGCCACCGGCCATTCGAGCGGCGCTCAACTCGCCGGCCGGCAATTTGTGGACGGAAGGGCTCGTCGACCTGGGCGTTGCCGGAACCGTGGCGGACGCCGGCGACGTATCGCTGCCCGATGCCGCCTCGGCCCGCACGCGAATCGAGGCGGGTGTCGCGGCGGTTCTGGCCGCGGGCGGCCGGCCCATCGTCCTGGGCGGCGATCATTCGATCACCTATCCGGTGCTGCGTGCCATACGGCAGCGCCATCCGCATCTCAGCGTGCTGCACATCGACGCGCATCCAGACCTGTACGACGAGTTCCAGGGCGATCGGTACTCCCACGCGTGTCCGTTCGCGCGGGCGCTCGAGGAGCGGCTCATGGACGAGCTGGTGCAGGTGGGGATCCGGACCATGAATGCCGCCCAGCGGGCGCAAGCCGAGCGTTTCGGGGTCGACGTCATCGACATGGACGGCTGGGTCAGCGGACGGCGCCCAGCGCTCGCGTATCCGGTCTATATGTCCATCGATCTGGATGGGCTCGATCCGGCCCATGTCCCCGGCGTGTCGCACCCCGAGCCGGGCGGGCTGTCGGTGCGCGAGGTGCTCACGGTGATCCACGGGCTCGAGGCGCCGCTGGTGGGGGCGGACGTGGTCGAACTGAATCCCGAGCTCGACGCACGCGGCCTCACTGCGCTCGTCGCGGCGAAGCTGGTCAAGGAGCTCGCCGGGCGGATGATCGCTCAGCAGCCCGACGACGAGTAGCTGGTCACTGCCGATCCCGAGCGCTGTAAGCCGAGTCACCCCCCGCGGGTGAGTCGCAGCTCGTCCCAGCGTACGCGCTTCTCGAGAATCGCGTCGCGTACCTGACGCTCCCGGCTGCTCAGCGCGGCGGCGCCGGTTTTCACTTCGATGAACACCACCTGCCGCACGGCCCCGTCGTTCAGTCCGTCGAACACCACCAGGTCCACGGGGCTGCCGAGAAAGCGGACGTCTTTCGGATTGTAGTTGAAGCCGGGGAGCAGCGGCACCAGCTGCTCGGACACCTTTCCGACGGTCACCGCCTGGCTGCGCTGGACCGCGTCCTGCCGAATGGCGCTGGTATGCTTCGCCTTCCACGCGATGAAATACAGCAGGCCAATCAGCAGTCCGATCACCAAACCGAGGGCGAGGCCGAGCAGGGTGTCAGGCATCGAGCTCACTCGCGACTCACGGGCGCGAGGTTCGCTTCTTCCAGATATCCGCCCGCGACGCCGGCTACCACCATGAGGAGCCCGATCACCCCGAGCAGACTGAGGTGCTGTCCCAGAAGGGTGAACGCCAGCAGCGCGCCCACGACGGGCTCGATGGTCGCGGCGACGGCGGTCGGCGCGGCGTCGATGCGCTTGGCGGCGTTGAAGAACAGGACATTGGCGGCGATCACCGTGCCGGCGGCGAGCAGCACCGTGAACATCCACCCGCTGCCCGAGGACGGAGGCAGCGGCGGCCGTCCGGCCACGGGGAGCACGATGCCGAGGATCACGAGGCCGCCCAGGATTTCGAGGAACAGCACGCGCATCGCACCGTAGCGCGGTACGGCGAAGCGGGCCAGCAACGTCGTCCCCGCGTAACTCAGCGCGGCGAGGGCGCCCCCGGCGACACCGGCGCGCAGCGTGGTGGCGATCGTCACGCCTTCCGTGCTGCCACCCAGGACGGCGAGCGCGGCCCCGGCCATCACCGCCAGCGCGAGGATCAATCGCAGGGTGCTGAGGCGTTCTCCCAGCAGCGGCCTGGCGAGCAAGGCGACGATCACGGGCGCCGTGTACAGCAATGCGGCCGCGCCCGCCACGCCGGCGCCCGAGATCGCGAACTGGTAGGCGACCTCGAACAGCGCCACGAGCGCACCGCCGCCCAGGCCCACGAGCAGCCACCCGCGCCGGTCAACCTGGAATAGCCCGCGGTCCACGAACACGCCCCACGCGACGATGCCCACGATTCCGATCAGCAGGCGCCAGAATCCGATGCCTGTGAGGGTCGAGCCCTGGGCATACAGGTAGGTCGAGAGCGGGCCGGTCGTGCCCCAGATGGCTCCCGCCCCCAGGGCGCAGGCGTAGCCCACGAGGCGGACGCTACGTGAGGAGGCGGTTGTCATGAAAGAAACGTATGGCGCTCCTTCGCTCACTTCCATGTCGTGAGGATCTCTTCCCGCCGGAACCGGATCACGTTCATCCGGAACAAGGCGAGGTCGACGAGCAGCACCAGAGCGCAGGCAACGAGAAGCGCGGGGAACGACAGCGTGAGCAGCTGGCCGAACACCGCGATCAGGAGCAGGAACACCGGCAAGACCGCCAGAGCCGCGGTTTGCACCGTGGCCTGCGGGTCGGAGGACTTGGCGGATAGTCGCATCGTGACGAGGGCGACGGCCGTCGCGAGAGCCGGCGACAGCACGAGGAGCACGACGGTCCAGAACCGGTCCGGCAGCGGTGGCGACTGGCCGCGCGACGCGAACACGAGATCGACGATCAGGATCGCGACGCCCCCCGCGGCCCAGGTCGCGGCGACGGTCGGACCGACGCTCGCGAGCAGCTTGCCCAGCAGCAGCTGGCGGTCGGTGATCGGCGTCGCGAGGATGGGCTCGAGCGTGCGCTGTTGTTTCTCGCCCACGATCGAAAACGCCGCCACCGTGGACCCGATCGCGATCGGCATCAACAGGAACATTCCCGCGGTGACCCGGAGCAGGTAGAGCGCCAGCCCCTCGCTGGGCGAGAGCCCGCTGAATTCGGGCCGCTGCGTCAGGTTCTTGAGCAGCGCCGCGGTGGCGGGATCGGCGCCGTGCTGGAGCTCCCGCACCATGTGCGGGGCCATCAGGGCCAGGACGACCGGCAACGCCACGGCGATCAGCGGCATGATGAAGTACAGCGGCAGCACGCGGGAATTGCGCCTCGTGTCGGCCCACTCCCGCGCGAGAAACAGCCACAGCACCGAGCGAGTCATCGCTCACCTCGCACGACCCGCAGGTAGATCGACTCGAGCGAGTCCGCCGCGGAGCGGACCTCCCGGATTCCCGCGCCCCGACCCACGAGCCAGGCGACCAGCGCCGGCACGCCCGCGGGCGCGCAGCGGGCCGAGAGGACGAAGTCCGTGGCGAGAACGTCGCGCAGGTCGCGCACCGGGACCTCGGCGCTCAGCGCCGGCGCATGCAACGCGGCCGGGCCCGTGAGGGTAATCCGGACGGTCAGGCGGCCGTCACCGTCCGTCCCGGAGCGCAGCCGTTCCAGCGTGTCGCACACGAGCAGGCGGCCACGCAGGATGCCCACGCGGTCGGCGAGGCGCTCGGCTTCGTCGAGGTTGTGGGTGCACACCACGATGGTGCGGCCCTCGGTTTTGAGCTTCGCGACCAACTCCCGCACTTCGAGCGCCGCTTCGGGGTCGAGCCCGGCGGTGGGTTCGTCGAGAAAGACGACCTTGGGTTCGTGAAACAACGCGCGGATGATCGCGAGTCGCTGCTTCATCCCCTTGGAGAACGTCCCCACGGCGTCGTCACGCCGGTCCCACAGCTCGAGCAACCGCAGATAGCGCTCCAGCTGGTGGGACAGGGTGCGCTCCGGGATCCCGTACAACCGGCCGAAGAACCGCAGGTTGTCGCGCGCCGACATGCGGTCGTAGAAGCCGGGCGCTTCGGTGAGCAGGCCGCACGCGCGCCGGAGCAAGGGCCCCGAGTCGGCGTCGCCGCCCACACGGTACCCGGCGACCGATGCGGTCCCGGCGGTGGGCCCGATGAGCCCCATCAGGAGCCGCACCGTCGTGGTTTTGCCGGCGCCGTTGGGACCGAGCAGCGCGAACAGCGAGCCGGTCGCAACCTCGAAGCTGAGGTCCTCGACCGCCGGGACTCCGTTGAAGGAACGGGACAGGCCGCGTGCCGAGATCATGGCGCGTGGGTCACGTCACCAGCTCGCCTCGCAGCACGGTCACCGCCTGTCCGCCCAGGATCACGCGGTCCCCGGTCACGCGGACCGCCACGACCCCGCCGCGCAGGGACGCCTGGTATCCGACCATCGACGTCTTGCCGAGCTGCGCACTCCAGTAGGGCGCCAGCGCGCAGTGCGCGGAGCCGGTCACGGGATCCTCGTCGACGCCCGCGCCGGGAGCGAAGAAACGGGAGACGAAGTCGAATCCGGCGGACGCCGCCTTGGCGGTGACGATCACACCGCGGATCGGCAACGTGCGCAGCCGGGTCATGTCGGGGTGCAACGCGCGCACTTCCGCCTCGCTCTCGACCTCGACCAGGTAGTCCGTACGATTCTTCCCTACGTATTTCGACCCTACGCCTAACGCCTCCAGCAACGAGTCCGGCGGCGGCGCCGGCTGGGTCGCCTGGGTGGGAAAGTCCATCTCGATCCACTCCCCGCGCCGGTCGGCGGTGAGACGGCCGCTCTTGGTGTCGAACCGCGCTTGAGCGCCGGCCGGGAGGTGGCCCTCCTCCCACAGGACGTGAGCGGACGCGAGCGTCGCATGGCCGCACAGCTCGACTTCGACGGCGGGCGTGAACCAGCGCAGGTTCCAGGCATCATCGTGGCGGAACAGAAACGCCGTTTCCGAGAGGTTCATCTCGCGGGCGACGTGATGCATCCACTTCTTGTCGGCGGCGTGGGCCAGCACGCAGACCGCGGCGGGGTTGCCGCCGAACGGCTTCGCGCTGAAGGCGTCGACCTGCACGATGCGCAGTCCCACGCCGGGAAATGTAGCCGCGCCAGGGCGCCGCGGCTGCTCAGCGGTGGTGGAGCTCCGCCGCCGTCCGCACCAGGGCCCGGGCCCGCGCCGCGGCCCAATTCCACGAGCGCCAGTCCCGTGTCGAGGCACGACCCCATCGCGACGAGAGATGTTTCGCGACCTCCTCCCGCGTCCCGGACGGCAGCCGCGGCAAAGCGTCCAGCAGGGCGGGCACCGCGTCCGCGCTGAGGGCGCCGGCGGCGTAGGCGGCATCGAATGCCGGTCCGGTACTCGAGGCTCGCGCCAGATTCACCCGTGTGATGAGCGCGTCGGGATTGGCCAGGTGCAGCCCCGCGAGCACCGCCAGACCCTGAACCAGCGCGCCGAAGGCGAACCGCGCCCGGACCCCGCGCAGCACCGTGATGGCCAACCACCCGCAGGCGAGGGCCAGCCAGACCATGAACGCCGTGGTGTAGAGCCGCAGCTCGGTGAGCCCGAACGTCTGGACATACAGCAGCATGCGTTGCAACGCGGACACGAGCAGCACGCCGACCAGCACGACGAGCAGCGTGGCCAGCGCCCGGAACGACGTTTCCTGCTTCGGTCCGTTCCGGAGCGTGGCCCATTCGGCGACCAGGAGCACCGGCACTACGAGCGCCGCTGCGGTCACCAGCTCGAAGAAACCGCGACGCGCATACTCGGCGACGGTCAGGCCGGTGGTCTCCTGCACCAGCGCAGCCCCGCCGAACAACCAGCGCGCCTGCACCGCGACGAACACCAGGAACAGCAGGTCGAGCGACGCCAGCACGGTCGCCGCGGTGGTGAACCGCAGGGCCGGGGAGGTCGCCCGCTCGCCCAGGGCGGCGACCGACGCGTCTCCGAAACAGACGCCGCGCAGCGCGCCGGCCGCGAACGCCGCGCAAACGCCGGTGAGCGCGACGTGGCTAATGAGGGTCGCCAGGTCCGTGGCCAGGGACTCGAACGCCGCGTCGGCCGAGACGAAGAGCCCTCCGAATACCAGCAGCAAGGGCAGCGCGATCAAGAGCCCGGTGCCCACGGCGCCCAACTCGCGCCAGCGCCCGCCGATCGGCAGCTCCTGCCAGCGAACGTCGCCGAAAATCAGCCGCGGGGAGCCGAACCAGGCGTGGGCAGCAGCGGTGCAGGCCGCGAGCAGGTAGGCCGAAACGCCACGCAGCCGAACGGCCGCGCCCTGCGTCGCGAGCATGGTCAGGGCCAGCGCGCCCAGTAACGCGATTCCATCGAGCACCTGGAGCGCGGTCGAGTCGCGGCGCACGAATGCGAAGGCGCACAGCAGCGCGGTGGTCGCGAGCCAGGGCGCGTCCTTCGAGACCGGGAGCCGATAGTGGCGGACCACCCACGTGCCTGCCGCGACCAGTGCGACCGCCACGACGGTCGCGTTCAAGCCCCACGGCGTGGCGCGCAGCAGCGCGTCGCCGAGCACGCCGAGCGCGAGCCCCAGGCCGAGCAGCGTCAAAGCAAGTCGGGGATCCGCCGTCGTCGCGGTCTTCATGCGGACACCCGGAACAGCACTTTTCCGTGCAGGAAAGCGTTCTCGTGCGCGATCATCAGGCGGGTAGGCCAGTCGCCGCTCGCGAGCATCAGGCGGAGGTTGGTGGCGCCCTGCGGCACGTCGAAGATGAAGTCGCTGGTGTACTCTTCGCCGGGCAAGAGTCGGCGGCCCAGCGCTTCCACCGGGGCGGAGTAGCGACGGCCTTGATCGTCGAGCAGGGCGACCGCGCGGCCGTT
>CAZRGT010000060.1:0-43361 GCA_964599725.1 uncultured Gemmatimonadaceae bacterium
TTTCGCATCAGCCCCGACCACAAGGTGAGCGTGGCCGTGCAAGGTGACACGATGCAGCGCCCCAACGGGATCACTTGGGATGCCATCGGCAACCGCTTCATCATCGTGCCGTTCGGAGGGCCGTCCATTTTCGAGTGGCGCCCGGGAGACAAGAATCCGACGGTGATCGCCGTGGGGCCGGGCGGCTACGACGGCGTCGAGCTGGCGCGCGGCAAGCTGCTGGTGTCGAGCTGGACCGATTCGACAGTCGCGATGTACCAGGGTGGCACCGAGGTCAAGCTGATCACGGGCGTGGCGAGCCCGGCCGATATCGGCTTCGACGGCAAGCGCAATCGGGTGCTGATCCCGGTATTCACGGGGAACCGCGTGGAAGTGTGGCAACTGCCGTGACGACGACGGCGTGGTGAGTGGTGTGTGGTACGAGAGATCGATCAGTCCCTGCGATCACCGGCGATCTGCGGCGTTAGCCCTTCGTAAGCCGGGGACGCGGGGCTTGCTCGCCTATTGTTTTCGGCTTATATTCGGTTTCTCGGATGTTAGTCTTTGACGCCTGCCTTGTCCGCACACCAGATCGGGCTCAAGTTATGAAAGCGCCTCAGTTTACCTTCCTCGAGTTCTTTTCCGGTGCGGGGATGGCCCGAGCCGGCCTTGGCTCAAGGTGGCGTTGCCTTCTGGCGAACGACATCGACCCGGCGAAGGCTGCGGCTTATCGAGCCAACTTCAAGCCAGCAAGCGAACTGCTCGTCGGTGATGTCGCGTCACTCTCCACTTCAACGATCCCAGCCGCTGCGGACTTGGCATGGGCTTCGTTCCCTTGCCAGGACCTTTCGCTTGCCGGCAACGGCGCAGGACTTAGAGGAGGTCGATCGGGCACCTTCTGGCCCTTCTGGCGACTTATCACGCAACTTCGTGAGGAAGGCCGCGCGCCCAACGTTGTGGCGCTGGAAAACGTGTACGGCACTCTCACTTCGCACGGTGGGCACGACTTCACCACAATCATCGAGGCTCTCTCCAACGGAGGATACCGTGTGGGGGCATTGGTGATCGATGCTGTCCACTTCGTCCCACAATCCAGGCCGCGGCTGTTCATTGTCGGCCAGCTCGACCATGTACCGCTTCCGGATAGCTTGGTCGCCACCGGCCCCGACAGCGTTTGGCATTCTCGAGCCATCGTGCAGGCATACGAGCGTCTGCCTCAATCGTTAAGGTCGCGGTGGGTTTGGTGGCGAGTTCCTGGTCCGCGTAACCCGCCGCCACGGCTTTCTAGCATTATTGAAGAAGACCCTATTGGTGTCACGTGGCACTCATCAGCTGAAACTGCTTACATCCTCGGCCTCATGTCGCCGGTGAACCGGGACAAAGTAGATGCTGCCAGGAAGATGGGCCGCCTAACGATAGGCACGGTGTACCGGCGCACCCGAGTTTCCTCAGATGGTACAAAACACCAGCGTGCAGAGGTTCGCTTCGACGGTGTTGCTGGATGCCTTCGCACTCCCTCGGGAGGATCGAGCAGACAGACCCTGCTTATTGTTGACGGGCGGTCAGTCCGCTCTCGGCTTCTCTCCCCACGCGAGGTTGCTAGACTCATGGGGCTGCCAGACCGATACAGACTTCCTGCCAACTACAATGAGGCATACCATCTCGCCGGCGACGGTGTTGTGGTCCCTGTTGTTCGCCATCTATCTCGGACCCTCCTTATGCCCCTGCTTGATCCGATATCCCTGCCCGCTACGTAACAATGGGAAGCAGGAACAAACAACCAGCCCAAGACCGCGCGCCGCTCGCCGATGATGTTTCCCGTCCACCTCTGGACACTGCTGCACTTCGAAAGGGATTGAGGGATTTCCTCGGCATCCTCGTTGTCGACCCTATCACGAAGAAGAAGGTACGCCTCGGTTCCTACTCCTTTGGCGTCTATGTTTTCTACGACTACGACGGTGAGCCCATCTACGTCGGCCAGACGCGTGAGAAGCTGAGTGGACGAGTCGGCCGGCACCTAACGAACCAGCGGACCGATGCAGTTGCGATGAGCGTCCTCGACCCATTCGAGGTGTGCGACGTTGAGCTTTACCCCATGCCTGTACTCGAAGGCAAGAAAGCCGATGATCCTGCCGTCAAGAAGCACCTGGATCGCCTTGAAGCCACCGTGTATATCAAGGTCCTCAAGGCGTCAGCGTTCGGAGCGGTTCTCAACGAGAAAGTTCCCACCCCCAGCACCAAGGTCTCGATACCGCCTTCCTTCAAAGGCCGCATCGTTAGCGACGACGTGATGGACCTGCGAAGTCATCCCGATGTTCGCATCGCCCGCAGAGCGGCCACTCTCGCGCGCTTAGCGCAGATCATCAGCGAACGCAAGGTCGCTCCTGGTTTGAGACGGGTGCTTCTCGTTCAGTCTCAACGACTCAAGGCTCTCGCGGAACGCCGGTTCAAGCATTTCGAGGGGGCACCAGATGTCGGCGAAGGGGCGGAAGAAGAAGGCTAGAGCGCGGACGACATCCCCACGTACCGTGGATGCCGCCCGATCCGCGGTCATGCGGGCCGTCCGTGGCTCGGGCACTCATCCAGAAGTCGTGGTTCGTGCCCTGGTGCGACGCCTCGGGTATCGGGCCACCTTCAACAAGCGATCATTGCCCGGCAAGCCGGACATCGTCGCCCGCGCCATGCGAAAGGTCATTTTCGTTCATGGGTGCTTTTGGCACGGCCACTCCTGCAAGCGAGGCCGCCGTATTCCGAAGGCCAATCGCAAGTACTGGATCAAGAAGGTCGCAAGTAACCGGAGTCGACACCGAAAAGCAGTCCGGCTCCTTCGGACAAGCGGATGGTCAACCCTAACGCTCTGGGAATGTCAACTACATGATATCGCCCGTGCCTTGTTGCGCATTGAACGTTTCCTGTCAGGTCATCTTGTGTCGGCGCGTAGCGCCCGATCATAGCTGTGTTCGGCGCACTACGGTTTAACATGGAAATGGAGCCGACTATTCGCACCGCCGTACATCGGTTTGCTGTCCTTGACAAGCGAGTGCGCGCCGCTGGTCACAGCTCATTTCCAGGTCCTTTTCTCGCTTAAGATCGGGGCTAGGTACGAAGCTCTTTTCCCTCTGGTTCGGCCTCTCCGAGCGCGTCGACCGGCGCACATACTTCCTGAGCGGCGCCGGATTGATGCTGCTCAAGTACATGGTGGACGCCACCGTCGTGTGGCGGTTCACCGGACACTGGTGGTCCCCGTTCGACTATGTGAGCCCGCTCTGGTCGGTGCGCAGCATCGCGCTGCGCGGCGTGCCGCCCGGCGCACTGCTGGGCTTAGCCCTGTGGACCCTGCCATTCCTGTGGGTCGGTGTCGGCGTGTCGTTGCGCCGCGCCGTCGACGCCGGACGCTCGCCCTGGCTCGCGCTGCTGTTCTTCGTGCCCTACGTCAAGTTTCTGCTGATCGCGTGGCTCTGCCTGCTGCCATCGGCGCCCACCACCGCGTGGCGCGCGAGCCTCCCCGCTCCGGTGCTGGACGAGCGCCTGAAGAGCGCTCTGCAGGCCATCGGAGCGTCGCTCGCGATCACGATTCCGACCATCTTGCTGGGCGTCTACTTCAAGAAGAGCTACTCCTTCGGCCTGTTCCTGGGCACCCCGTTCACGGCGGGATGGGTCAGCGCGCACGTATTCAACGCCGGACACCCGCGCGGTAGCGGAGAGACGATTCGAATCGCGCTGGTGAGCACGGTACTGGCCGGTGCCGTGCTGCTGGTGTTCGCGGCCGAAGGCGCCTTCTGTCTCGCGCTGGCGTTCCCGCTCGCGGCCCTCGTCGCGGTGCCGGGCGCGTTGCTGGGCCGCGCGGTCGCGCTGCGCGGGGACGAACCAGTCGGCCGCGCCGGGCTGGGGGCGCTCGTGGCTCCGCTCCTGGTTCTCGTGGCACCGCGCCTCTCGGCGCCGTCCTACGAAGCGATCTCCGTGGTCGAAATCGCCGCGACGCCGGAGCAGGTCTGGCGCCACGTCGTGACGTTCCCCGAGCTCCCGCCGCCCACGGAATGGGTGTTCCGGATCGGTGTCGCGGCGCCGCAGCGGGCGCGGATCGAAGGATCCGGCGTCGGTGCCGTCCGCTACTGCGACTTCACGACCGGCAGCTTTGTCGAGCCGATCACCTGGTGGGAGGAGGGGCGGCTATTGGCATTCGATATCGTGCGTCAGGCGCCGCCGATGCACGAATGGAGCCCGTATCGGAACGTGAACCCACCGCATCTGGACGGCTACTTCCGCGCGACGCATGGGGAGTTCCGCTTGGTGCCGCTCCCGGGCGGGAGAACGCGGCTCGAAGGCCGCACTCGCTACGAGGTGGAGATGTTCCCGCAGGGCTATTGGGCGGTGGCCGCCGAGCGGATCGTCTCGGCGATCCACCTGCGCGTGTTGCGACACATCAAGGCGCTGGCCGAAGCCCCCGCGTTTTCCCCCGCAGGCGATTGATCAGCGGCTCATCGGCGCGGCAGGCCAGATAGTTCGGCCCCAGGAAGTCCTCGTCCCCCAGGTCGTAGTCGCGGAAATCCACATGATCCGGGTAGATCTTCCCCACGACGTACCCGTGGCGCGCGAACAGCTCGTAGAAATCCTTGAGCAGAAACCGGGTCAGGACATTGACCCGGCCATACTCGAACTGTATGAAGCGGATGTGCTGCTGGGAAAGCGCGCGCTCGCACCCGCGCAACACCAGATGCTCGGCGCCTTCCACGTCGAGCTTGAGGAAATCGATCTCGCGCAGTCCTTCCCGCGTGAGAAATTCATCCCCTCGCATTACCCGGGCTTCGATCCGCTCTCCTTCCCACCCATGGGGATATTCGGTGAAGGTGGTGTGGGTGCTGGCGTGAGGGTTGAAGCGGACGGTCATCGTTCCGGTGTGCTCGGCGAGACCCTGGTCGTATGTCTTGATGCGCGAAACCGCGGCGGTCCGCTCGACGAGCGTTGTCGCGGTCTGCGGCACGATCTCCAGAGCGTAGATCGTCGCCTGGGGAAATGCCGCGGCGGCGAGCAAGGACCAGTCGCCCACATTGGCACCGACGTCGAGCACGGTGCGTATCGGCTCCGAGCCGAGCGCGCCGAGCAGCCAGCGCTCCCCATTCTTGTGGGGTTTGTAGCTCGCGTTGCCGTACCACTTCAGGTACTGCCGGCACAGTTTCGCGGCGGTGCGCAGCAGCGGGTTCCGCCGGGCGCGAGCCGTGGGACGTGGCACGGTCAGCGGCGTTTCGGTTCGTCGGGTGGTGGCGCCGAGAGCACCACGCCCTCCCCGATTGCAAACCCAGGCCCCGCAAGGCCCCCAAGGTCGCCGCCCAGGTAGGCCTCCTCGCCGTGCTCGGTCAGGTCGAGCCCCGTGATCTCATCCCGAACCTCCGGGCGCACGCCGAACACCGCCTGCACGACCGCGAAGATGACCGCCGTGCCCACCGCGGCGAGGGCGACCGCCGCCAGGACGGCGATGACCTGAATGCCGAGCTGGGCGGGATGGCCCGCCAGCAGGCCGTCGGCGGCTCCGGGATTGGCTGCCTTGGTGGCGAACACGCCGGTGAGCAGGGCGCCGGCGATGCCGGCGAGGCCGTGGCAGGAGAAGACGTCGAGTGAGTCGTCGAGCCCGCTCTTCGAGCGGCGCTGAATGGCGAAGTAGCTCAGCACGGCGCACAGGGCGCCGATCGCGAGCGCGGCGGGGGCCGTGACGTAACCCGCGGCGGGAGTGATGCCCACAAGCCCCACCACGGCGCCCGTGGCCGCTCCCACAGCCGTGACCTTGCCGCCGCGCAGGGCGTCCAGAGCGGCCCAGGTGACCAGGGCCGCCGCAGCCGCCGTATTGGTGTTGACGAAGGCGAGCACCGCGATGCCGTTGGCGGCGAGCGCCGAGCCGGCGTTGAACCCGAACCATCCGAACCACAACAGGCCGGCGCCGAGCAGCACGAGAGGGACGTTGTGCGGCACGAGGGGGGTGCGGCGGAACCCCCGCCGAGGCCCGAGCAGTCGCGCCGCCACCAGCGCCGACACGCCAGCGCTGATGTGCACCACGGTGCCGCCGGCGAAGTCGAGCGCGCCGAGCTTCAGGAGCCAGCCGCCCGAGCCCCAGACCCAATGAGCGAGCGGCACGTACACCAGAGTCGCCCACAGCACAAGGAACGCGAGGTAGGCGCGGAATCGCATGCGCTCGACGATCGCGCCCGAGATCAACGCCGGCGTGATGATGGCGAACATCCCCTGGAAGATGGCGTGCGCCTGGAGCGGAATGGTCGCGCCGTAGGTCGGGTCGGGCTCCAGGCCTACGCCCGAGAAGCCGAGCCAGCCCAGACCTCCGATCCAGGCGTTACCAGGCGCGAACGCGAGCGAGTAGCCGAACAGGACCCACTGGACGGAGATCACGCCCAGGGCCACGATGCTCATCATCATGGTGTTGAGCGCGTTCTTGGAGCGCACCAGGCCGCCGTAGAACAGGGCGAGTCCCACGGTCATGAGGAGCACGAGCGCGCTCGCCGTGAGTACCCAGGCCGTATCGCCGCTGGAGATCTGGTTCATCGGTCGCCCGTGCCGCGCTCGGCGTCCAGGGCGGCGCGCTGCACCAGGTCGGCGTTGACGGCGGTGAGCGCCTGGGTGTCGGCCTCACCGGTGCGGATCCGGATCACCCGTTCCAGGGGCTGGACGAAGATCTTGCCGTCTCCCACTTCCCCGGTCCGCGCGGAGGACAGGATGGCCTGGATGGTGGGCTCGACGAACGGCTCGGACACCGCCATCTCGATCTTCACCTTCTCGTGGAACTCGGCGACGACGGTGCTGCCGCGGTACTGCTCGAGCACCTCGCGCTCGCCGCCGTGGCCGGTGACTCGGCTCAAGGTGATGCCGGTGACGCCGGCGCGGAACAGAGCCGCCTTCACGTCCGGCAGACGCTCCGGTCGTACGATCGTCGTGATGAGGCGCATCGCGGTCTCCCTGGCAAGGTGTGGCACAAAGCCAACGCCCGCTCCGGATGCGGGAGCGGGCGGGATCGAAGCGTCCGGCGTGGCCGCGTGGTCGAACGCATGCCTCAGTATAGTGGTAGCCCAAAGCGCATCAAGTCGCGCGTGCCGAGTTCCCACCCGAGGGCCTCCCGAGCGGCTGCTCGGCCAGATAGATCCGGGTCGCCCAACACCACCGGCTGCCCCGCTTCTCCAGCCGAATGTTCCCTTCTCGGGCGAGCTCTTCGACGAGCGGCAAGTGCGCTGTCAGTGCCTCGCTGAAGGGGTACCACTGCTCTTCGATCTGTGTGACGACGGCGAACCGAGTGCGAGCCCGGTCCAGGATTCGGTCCTCCCGCGAGAGGGTCAACACCGGAAAGACAAACCGGCCGCCGGACGAGAGATGATCGGGGGCCCGGTCCAGGATTTCGAGGATCCACCGCGCTCCGTCGCGCCCGGCGTCGCTGGGAACGCCCGGCGGGTACCATCCCGAGAGGCGATCGAGCGGCTCGGCGACTCCTGACACGTCGTCGACAATGAGATCGAACCGTTGCCCCTCCCACGGGTCGAACGAGCTGCCGCACCGGCAGTCGACACGGACGCCGTTCCGCTCGGCGTTGGCGCGCGTCAACCGGACCGCTTCGGGACTCAGATCGGAGGCGCACACGGACGTGTCCGGTGGCAAGAGCCGGGCCAGCACGACCGCGACGATCCCGCTGCCGCACCCCAGGTCGAGCACCGATTGACATGGCTGGCCCAACGCACCGCGGGCCGCGCGCAGCAACAGGACGGTCGTGGAGGTGGGGTGGAACACGTCGGGCGTGGTGGCGATCGTGATGGTCGTGGTATCGCCGAGCTTCTTGTCCCGATACGCGTATTCCCCATGGGCGCTTGCCGTCATGTGCGGCTCCCGGATGATCGTCAACCAAACGCCCGCTCCGAGCTCACAGGAGCGGGCGGGAAGTGTTGTCGGTAACGTGTGCGGCATCGACACCCGCGCGCCCCTGACAGTGAAGGAGGCAGACGCCCGGCATGAGTATCCCGCCGGATCGGCTCCGTCAAGCACTGCCCGCCGGCCTAGCCGACGAGTACCGGCTCGAACTCGAGGGGAATCGTGGCGTCTGCGCTGGCGGCGTGGGGCTGCTTGTAGACGTACGTCTTGCCCGCGTAATTGCGCAGCACCACGCCGTCCTCATCCATGGATACGACGTACTCCGGGAGCAACGGGATTTTGCCGCCGCCGCCCGGGGCGTCGATCACGTAGTGCGGCACCGCCATGCCGCTGGTCCAGCCGCGCAGGGCTCGCACGATCTCGAGTCCCGTTTCGACCGACGTGCGGAAGTGCTCCGCCCCGGCCACCTGGTCGCACTGGTAGATATAGTAGGGTCGGACGCGGGCGACGAGCAGCTTCTGCATCAACCGCTTCATCACGTCGGGGTTGTCGTTCACGCCCTTGAGCAGCACGGTCTGGCAGCCGAGCGGGATGCCGGCATCGGCCAGCATGCCGAGGGCTCGGATCGCCGCCGGAGTCAGCTCGTCGGGATGGTTGAAATGGGTGTTGATGTAGAGCGGGTGGTATTGCCTGAGAATCGCGCACAGCTCCGGGGTGATCCGCTCCGGCAGGTGGCACGGCACCCGGCTGCCGACGCGGATGATCTCGAGGTGCGGGATTGTCCGCAGCCGGGCGCAGATCTCGTCCAGGCGGCGGTCGGAGAGCAGCAACGGATCGCCGCCCGACATGATGACGTCGCGGATCTCGGTGTGGGCGGCCAGGTACTGGAATGCCGACTCGAGCTGCGCCATCGGGATCTTCTCGGGATCGCCCACCTTGCGGCGCCGCGTGCAGAAGCGGCAGTAGCTCGCGCACACCGGCGAGACGAGGAACAACGCCCGGTCGGGGTAGCGGTGCGTGATGTTCGGCACCGGTGAGTGCTCGTCTTCGGCGAGCGAGTCGACGAGCCCGTCCTCGATCTCCAGCTCCTGGACGGTGGGGACGTACTGGAGCCAGATGGGATCGCCTGGCTCGCGGATGAGATCGACCATCGCGGGCGAGATGCGGAACTCGAAGTTCTCCGCCGCCAGCTTGAGCCGCTCGATCTGACCGACATGCTCGGGGCCGAAGCGCTCCGCCAAGGCCTCCAGCGACGCGATGCTGCGCTTCTGAAGCAGTTCTTGCCAGGTCATCTCCATGCGCCGAGTTCCTTGGTGTAGATGACGAGATCATCACCGGGGGCGTAATAGTCCCGGATGGCCGCGGCCCGGTCATAGCCTCGCGCTGCGTAGAACGCCCGCGTCGACGCATAGTCGGCGCGAGACGACGTCTCGACCACCACAAGTCGGCCGCCCTCGGAGCGAAGCGTTCGCTCCACCGAGTCGATCAGCTGCGAGCCCACACCCCGACCTTGCAAGGAGCGTTTCACTGCGATCCAGTAGAGATCGTAGGTTGCTTCGGTTCCGGGAGTGGGTCCCCAGCAGGCATAGCCCACCAGGTCGTCGGCGTCGAAGGCGCCCAGGAAACGGTAGTCGTCGTCCCCGTCCAGGGCCTCGTCCAGCATCTCGCCCGCCGTGCGGACCTCGGCCTCGCGGAACAGGCCGGTGTCGCGCACCAGCGATTCAAGTCGCGCGCGGTGTGCGCGTTCGACGGGTCGGAGCGAGCAGCTCACGCGCGGCCTTGGCGCCCTGTGCCTCGCGCAGCGCCACTTCGGCGATCCGCCGGATCAGCTCGGGATAGTCCCACCCGGCCACGGCCGCCATGCGCGACAGGCCGGCGTCGTCGTTCAGGTCGGGGTTGGGATTCACCTCGAGCACCCATGGCCGACCCTTGTCGTCGACGCGCATGTCCACCCGGCCGTAGCCCTTGCCCTGCATCGTGCGCCAGGCGAGCTCGGCGACGCCCACCAGGCGGTCGGACAGACGCTGGGAGATCTGGGCCGGGCAGATCGGGACACTCCCGATGTCCTCCGCGGAGCCGGTGTGCCACTTGGCGGCGTAGGTGAGGATCGGCCAGGATCCCTCGGGCATGGCGGTGAAGTCGATCTCGGCGACGGGCAGGACCCGGTTGCCCACGAACCCCACGTTGAACTCGCGGCCCGGGATGTATTCCTGGATGAACACCTCGTCGAACTGTTCGGTCATGGCCGCGAGCTTGGCGCGCAACATCTTGCGATCGGTGACCACGGAGCCGCGATCCAGCCCCGCGCTCGCGTCCTCGGCCGCCGGCTTGATGATCGCGGGGAGCGGGAAGTCGTCGGCGATCTTTCCGTCCTGCGCCAGGGTCCAGGTCGGGATCGGCAGGCCGGCGTTGGCCATGATGGCATTGGCGATCGGTTTGCGGCGACAGACGGAAATGGTCCACAGCCCGCAGCCGGTCACCGGGACGCCGACGAACTCCAGGGCGGCGACGACGTGCTCCTCCCATTGCGACAGCCCTTGCACGCCTTCGCACAGGTTGAAAATGAGGTCGGTGCGGCGGGCTTCAGCGAACCAGCGCATGTCGTGGCGGACCGGGAGCTTCTTGGTCTCGTGCCCCATGGCGTCGAAGATGAGGCCAATCTCGTTGACGGCTCTCATGACCCCGGCAATGTCCTCGGTCGTCCAATCCTCGGCGCCGGGGTCGTACAGAATGCCGACCTTCACGCGGTCGCCCCGGCCCGCAGTCCGCCGCCGGCTGCCGGGACCGCCAGCTCGCGTCCCGACACGCGCTTCCAGGCGAGTCGGACCACCTCCTGGATCAGCTCGTCGTAGTCGAAGCCGGCGGCGCGCGCCGCCTTGGGGAAGCAGCTGTTCATGCGAGGATCAGGGATGATCCCGGGCAACGGGTTCAACTCCACGACGTTGGGGACGCCCGCCTCATCCAGCCGGACGTCGACGCGGCACCAGTCGCGGCAGCCGAGCACCTGGTAGGCATCCAGCGACACGAGCTCGATGTGGCGGTAGGTCTTTTCCGGGATCTTCGCCGGGCACTCGAAGATGTCGAGCTGGTGCTCGGCGGTATCCCAGATCCACTTCGCTTCGTAACCGTACACGGGCGTGGCCCCGGGCGGCAGCGTCGAGAAGTCGAATCCGACGATGGGCAGGCAGTAGGCGTCCGTTCCGTTGCCCAGGATCGCCACGGTGAACTCCGGGCCGGGCAAGTACGTCTCGACCAGCACCGGTTGCTTGTAGGTCTCTAAGAGGAAAGAGACCCGGTCGCGCAGCTGTGCGCGCGTGTGGCATAAATTATTGGCGAATATGCCCTTACCGGACCCTTCGGCGACCGGTTTCACGAACAGCGGGTAGGGCAGCCGCAGCCGCGCCAGGTCCACCAACTCGTTGACGAGAGCAAAACGCGCGGTGGGCACCTCGTGGTAGGCGAGGATCTCCTTGGCGCGCGCCTTGTGCAGCGACAACGACAGCGCGAGCGGATCGCTCGCCGTGTACGGCACGTTCAGATACTCGCAAATCGCGGGGACGTGCGCTTCCCGGTTCTGGCCGTACAGTCCCTCGGCTATGTTGAACACGAGATCCACGCGGGCGCGCGAGAGTTTTTGCGGGAACGTGGCGTCGGCGTGAAGCCGGATGACGGTGCCGAAGAGACCGAGAGCCTCCTCCACCGCATCGATGGTGGATGGCTCGTCCCACTCGGCGTAGACGTCGCTGTTGTGACGCGGACCGTCTGTAGCGGTGTTGGGGTCGGGCTTCTGATTGTACGCGAGACCGATACGCATGTGGTCTCGGGTGACCTCCTACAAAAAGGGGCCGTTCGTTGAACGGTCCGGGAATCGGTAACCCCTTGTGACTATGAATGAATATGAGAAAGTGTGAAGATATGCAATAGGGGAGCGCAACAAAAAACCGCGTGGGGAGTGGGGAGTGGTTCGCTCATCGCATCGACGTCTTTCATCGAATCGTACCACTCACCACCCACGACGCCTCTCAGACTTTATGGTATGCGACCCGCGCGGCCTCCAGTCGATCGTCGGCCGAGTAGATCTCGAAGTCGGAGAGGAACGCGGGGGCTTCGGCCTGCAACACGCGCAGGCAGGCGACCGCCATGCGACGGATCTCGAGCTCCGCCCCTTCGCCGCAGCGCAGCTCGAGCATGGTGCGCCAGGCGCGCACGTTCGCGGAGACCACGATTTTCGTTTCGGTGGCGTTGGGGAGCACGCTGCGTGCCGCCTCGCGGGCCATCTTGCGGCGGTGCCCCTTGTCGTCCACCCAGCTGTAGCGGGCGATCAGCCCCTCTACGGCCCGCACGTACGCCGCTTGCGCGTCCGTCACCTGCCGCTCCCACTCCGATTCGAGGGCCTGGTCGCCCAGCATCGCGGGCGGGACCACGAACGCGGCATGGGATTCGTCGACGTAGCGCTGAGAGAGCTGCGAATACCCGAACCCCGCCCGGTGCCGCACCAGCTCGTGCGAGCAGGAGCGTGAGATCCCTTCGATCAGCAGCACGTATACCGCGTGCTCGAGCACGGAGCCGTGTCCCTGCTTCTTGATGTTCTCGAGATACTCGGCCGTCGCGCGCTGAGCCGGGTTGTGCTGGCTCATGTAACAGATGCGGCCAGCGAACTCGGCCAAGCGTTCGCCGTCGGACGCCGCGCCCTGCCATTGGACCGCCAGGTGCGCGGGCTCCAGGAACAGCGGGCTGGCGATCAGCGTGATCCGGGGGGCGCGGAAGATTTCCATGGAGAGCCGGTGGTCGGTTGTCGGGCGTCCGTGGTCAGGGCGATCGTGTCAGGTCCAGTTTCGGCGTGCCCCAGCCGCCGCTGCGCTCGAGATCACGCAGACGGGCGGCGATGTCGTCGGGAATGGGCGCCGCTCCGTCGCCGACCTTCAAATCGGCGAGTGGCGCCCAATCGGCCGCCGGGAGTATAACACCCGGATTGAGGATCGACTCCGGGTCGTACGCACGCCGCAGCAGGTGAAACAGATCCATCACTTGGGCTCCGAAGTACCGCTCCACCAGGCCGGCACGCAACCGACCGTCCCCGTGCTCTCCGCTCGGGGTGCCTCCCAGGCGCGCCAGCAGATCGTTCGTTCCCTCAAAGAGATGCTGCAACGCGCTACGCCAATCGGGGCGCCCGAGGTCGGGCAGCAGGTTCGCGTGCACGTGCCCGTCGCCGGCGTGACCGAACACGGCGATGGGCACGTCGTGCCGCGCGGCCAGCGCGCGCAGTCCGGTGATGTACTCCGACAACCGTTCGAGAGGGACGCAGCCGTCCTCGATCAGCTGCAGCGAGCGCTGCCGGTCCGGGAGACTGGCCAGGGCCGGACTGGCGAGCCGGCGAATGCGCCACAGGTGCTCCAGGCCAGCACGGTCCACGGCCGTCTCGACGTGCAGCGTGAGGTGCTTCAGGCCGCGCACGGCGTCGCCGACCACGCCATGGGCGGCGGAAGTCGAGTCTCGCTCGAACTCGACCAGCAGCAGGCACTCCACGGCAGCCGGGATTCCCCCGCCGGCCTGGTTCACGAACGTCAGCAGTGTGCGGTCGAGCAGCTCGACCGCCGATGGGCGGAGGCTGGCCAGAAGCGGCACCGCCTCGCCCAACGCCTCGAGCGCGCCAAATCCGAGGGCGACGCCGGCGGCGTCCGGCGGGATGGGATCCAGACGCCAGTCCACCGCCGTCACGACGCCCAGGGTCCCCTCGGCGCCGATGAACAGATCCACTTCGTCGCCTGACGAGGCGAACGCGTCCAGCGCGTACCCCGAGGAATTCTTGCGCGTCTTGGGGAACGCGGCCGCGATCGACACCGGATCGCCAGGCCCGAGACGGAACCGCTCCCCGTTCCCCTCTCCCCGTTTCACCCACCGGGCCTCCCCCTCCACGCCCACCACTTGCAGCGCCTCGATCCAGGGGCGCACCGAGCCGTACCGGGCCGACCGCGGACCGGCGGCATTGGTGGACGCCATCCCGCCCGAGGTGGCGAACGCGCCGGAGGAAGGATCCGGCGGCAGCCGGAGGCCATGGCCGCGGGCGGCCTCGTTCACCTGGGCCCAGGTCACCGAGGCCCCCGCGTGGGCCACGCGCCGCCGTGGGTCGATCTCCAATGCTCGGAACCCCTGGCTCAGGTCGAGCACCACGCCGCGGCCGACGTTACCGCCGGCCATGCCGCTGCCGGCTCCGCGTGGGATGACGGCCACTTGGTGGGCGGCGGCGTGTCGCAGCACGTCGGCGATCTCGGAGAGGTTGGTCGGGATGGCGACGGCCCGAGGCAGTATTCGATAGATGCCGGCGCCTTCAGAATAGGCGGCGAGAATGCGAGAGTCAGTGAGAAGGGGGGGCATTCTGCGGGAAAGCTAGTGCCTTCCCTATTGGCCGAACCTCTGCTTCATTGCTTCTAAGAGTTGTTCCGCAATTCGGTAGCCTTCGGAGCCCTGTGGCACCACAACTTCCAGATCGCGCTCCGGTCGAGATGGGTCCAGCAGGGGTCGGTACACCGCCTCGACCGTGATTTGGCTCTTCCCGGGAGTGTACGGATCGGCCCAACAGCGAATCTTCACCGTGGTGAGCAGGTCGCCGGGGTCGGTTTCCCCGAGCGTCGAAGCATGCGTGCGCAGGTTGTACCACGCCGTTTCGACGTAGCCATCCTGGGGGCTCGACCATTCGACGCGCAGTCCCTGGTTCGTGAGCCACCCCACGGCTTCCGGCACGACCCGCGGCGGTGGGGCATCGACTACCACCACGACGGCCTGCGGCGAGGGGAAGAACGGGGGGCGGGTGGTGACGGGAGTGCACGCGGCGACCAATAGGATAATTGCGGAATGCGGAATGCGGAACGCGGAATAGCCGCATCGAGAACCAGCCACCGGTCGGGCATCGACGTTTCCACGGACAATCCGCAATCCACAATCCGCAATCCGCAATTGCATCCTAGTGCTCATGCGGCGGCGTGCCGGGCGGGTCCTGATGCGTGTTGGTCGACTCGGCAGCCTCAGCCGGACCGCCTTCGTGTGCGTGGCCGGCCTCGCGATTCTGGAGTTCGGCCTCGATGGTGGCGGTGGGGATGCCGGCGGCGTGGTCGAACACCATCTCTCCGCCCATCATGCCGACCCGCACCAGGATTGCCAGCCCCACCAACGAGACAAGCTTCAGCAGCTTGTCTTCACCACCACGCAGCTGGAAGCGGCGCCACAGCTTCCAGGCGAGCACCACGGTGAACACGATCATGCTCACGATCCCGTACGTCTGGTGCGCCTGCATCAGGTCGTGAATCGCGTCGCCGTGGTCGATCTTGTCTTCGGCCATGAGGCCGAGGATCACGGCCGCCCAGCCGCCGATCACCCCCGCCCACAACGTCCAGATCCCGGCCCACACCAGCGACTCCCGCTTCGTCGCCCAGCCGATCAGGTCGAACAGCACGGCCGCCACCAGCAAAGCCGCGGGGAGGTCGTTCACTGCGGCGTGCAGGCGCGGCAGGTCGTAACCGAGCATGTGGGAGAGGCTCCTCGAGGACTTAGAGTCCCAGGTTGGTGACTACCGGCGGGACGCCTGAATAGTCGTAGAATCCCTTGCCGCTCTTCTTGCCGTACATCCCGGCGAGCACCATGCGCTTGAGCAGCGGTGGGGGAGCGTACTTCTGCTCCTTGTATTCCGCAAACATGATCTCGGCGATCTTGTAGGTCGTATCGAGTCCCACGAAATCGAGCAACGTGAGCGGGCCCATCGGATAGCCGCAGCCCAGCTGCATCGCCTTGTCGATGTCGCTCACGCTGCCCACGCCGTGCTCCACGGCCCGGATGGCGTCCAGCAGGTAGGGGACGAGCAGCAGATTCACGATGAAGCCGGAGTTGTCCTTCGCGGCCACCGCTTCCTTCCCCAGGGAGCGGGCGAAGGCGAACGCCCGCTTGAAGGTCTCCTCGGACGTCGTGACGGTGCGCACCACTTCCACCAGCTGCATCAGCGGCACCGGATTGAAGAAGTGCAGACCCACGAAGCGATCGGGCCGCTTGGTGGCGGCCGCCATCGCGGCGATGGTCAGACTCGACGTGTTCGAGGCGAAGATCGTGCCCGCGCCGCACAGGGTGTCGAGCTCCTTCCAGAGGGCGTTTTTCACCTCGAGGTCCTCGGTCACGGCCTCCACCACCATGTCGCAGGTCTTCAGGTCCGCGGTGGTGGTCGTGAACGACAGGCGCTGGAGCGCGGCATCCCTGTCCGCGGCTTGGAGCTTCCCCTTCTCCACGAATTTGGCGAGCGACTTGTCGATACCCGCTTTGGCCTTGTCCAGGATCGGCTGCGTCACGTCGCGCACCACGGTATCGTATCCCGCCGCCGCGGCCACCTGGGCGATGCCGCCGCCCATCAACCCGCTGCCCAGGACTCCCACGCGCTTGATATCGGACATGGCCCTCTCTAGGACTGGAATTGTTTCCGGATCTCGTCGGCGATGCGGAGAAACGCGCTCGAGCGCGGCCCCGGCAGCGCGTGCTCGGGCCGGATCTCGCCCCGCTCCAGACGATCCAGCACCTGCTCCAGCCCCACCTGGATCCGCTCGTTCAGGGGGCGGTGTCCGCCGAGCAGGGGCAGGGCCCCGAGGGTAAACAGGGCGGCCGGAAGTACCGCGACCGGGAGCAACACCCCCAACGCGATCGCCACTCCCGTCCCGGCCGCGCCGGCAGCCGCGAGGCCAGCCGCCCCGCCGATACGGGCCTGGCGCAGGTTGCGCACGTCCGCCATCAGCTGCACGTGGCAGAACCCGCTCTCGAGCGGCGTGACCTGCCCCGCGATTTCCGTTGCCCGCGTCAGGGCGTAGGTCTTGCCACCGGCCTTCAACCCGCGCTGCATCGACGCCATGAAGCCGACCTGGGGCTCCCAGGTGGTCCGGTCCGGGTAGCGCCGTTTCACGCGCAGCAGCTCCTGATCTTCCATCCAGAGCGAGAGCGCGCGCTCCACCACGCCGCGATCCCCCGGCACGACGCGATGCGCCGCGAGGTGCCTGGGCCCGGCGAACGACCACCCCGTCGACGCGGTGTCGGTCAGGCGGATACGCTCTTCCAGCAGCGCCTGCTTCAGATAGCGCGGCGGAATCCCCACGTCCTTCCCGAGCGCCAGCACCTCGGCCTCGGTCAGGCCCTCACCGATGTCCCGCTCGCCGGTCTGCAGCTCGGTGGCGCGCTGGATGATGCGGTCGAGCGCCTCCCGGCTGATCAGCTCGCCCGCCATCTCTACGCCCGCACCTTGCCCTTATGAAGGACTCGGGGCAGCGCCGCGCCCGAAGCGCGCGCTGGCAGGGCGGGGGCGGCGCTCTCGCCGCGCCGGCCGACGGCGTCGAGCAAGCCCTTGAAGAGATCGATCGGGATCGGAAAGATCGTCGTCGAGTTCTTCTCGGAGGCGATCTCGGTCACGGTTTGGAGATAGCGCAGCTGGATCGCCGCCGGCTCCCGGCCGATCACGGCGGCCGCCTGGGCCAGCTTCTCCGAGGCCTGGAGCTCGCCTTCCGCGTTGATGACCTTGGCGCGCCGCTCGCGCTCGGCTTCCGCCTGGCGGGCCATGGCCCGCTTCATCTCGGGCGGCAGGTCCACGTCCTTCACCTCGACCGCCGACATTTCGATTCCCCAATCCTCGCTGCGCTGGTCGATGATTTGCTTGAGGATCGAGTTGATCTTCTCGCGGTTGGCGAGCAGCTCGTCCAGCTCGGTTTCGCCCAGCACCGACCGGAGCGTGGTCTGCGCCAGCTGGCTCGTGGCGTAGAGGTAATTCTCCACGCCGATCACGGCCTTCACCGGGTCTTTCACCTTCATGTACAGGACCGCATTCACCTTGATCGAGATGTTGTCGCGGGTGATGACGTCTTGCGGCGGGATGTCGATCGCCATCACGCGCAGGCTCACCTTCTGCATCCGGGCGAAGAGCGGCGGCAGATAGATCAGGCCCGGTCCCTTGGAGCCCCAGGAGCGGCCCAGGAAGAAGTAGACGGCCCGCTCGTACTCCCGCAGCACCCGCAGGCCCGAGAACAGGTACAGGCCGACCGCTGCAAGGACCGTCAACAGTACGTCAGGCATGGGATCTCCTCACTGAGCGGGGAACGCCTCGACGATCACCGCGAGCCCCTGCCCGCCGCCGATGCAGGCCGAACCCAGGCCGAAGCTCTTACCGGCGCGGCGCAACGCGTGCAGCAGGTGGATCGTGATGCGGGTGCCGCTCGCCGCTAACGGATGGCCGATGGCGATGGCGCCGCCGTGGACGTTGGTCTTGGTCCGATCGAGGCCGAGTTCCTTTTCGACGGCGAGGTACTGCGGTGCGAACGCCTCGTTCACTTCAACCAGGTCCATTTGGGCGAGCGACATCCCGGCCTTCTGCAGCGCTTTGCGGGCGGCCGGTGCAGGTCCGATGCCCATGTACTTCGGCTCGACGCCCACGACGCCCCACGCCACCAGCCGTCCCAGCGGCTTGAGGCCGCGGGATTTGGCATACGATTCGCTCGCGATCACGGTCGCCGCCGCCCCATCGCAGATTCCGGACGCGTTCCCCGCCGTCACGACGCCGTCCTTCTTGAAGTAGGGCTTCAGGGCCGCCAGCGCGTCGAGCGTCGTCTCCGGCCGCATGTGCTCGTCGGCGCGGAAATCGACGGTCTGGTCCTTCTTCTTGATCGGGACCGGGACCACCTCATCCTGGAACACGCAGTCGTCCCACGCTTTCTTGGCGCGCTGCTGGGATCCCACCGCGACCGCATCCACGTCCCCGCGGGCCAGCTGGTACTTGTCGGCGAGGTTTTCTGCGGTCTCGGCCATGGAGAAGCCGCACTGCGGATCTTTGAGGGACTCCCACAGCAGGTCTTCGAGCGGGGCGGGACCGAGGCGCAGCCCCCAGCGCGCGCCGCGCACGACGTGCGGCGCTTGGCTCATCGACTCTGCACCGCCCGCGAGCACCGCCTCGGCTTCGCCCAGCATGATGAGCTGGGCGCCCTGGGTGATCGCCTCGAAGCCGGAGCCGCACAGGCGGTTCACGGTTACGGCAGGCGTCTCGATGGGGAGGCCGCTCTTGAGCGCGACGTGGCGCGCCATGTAGATGGCATCGACCGAGGTCTGCAGCGCGTTCCCGAATATGACGTGACCGATGTCGGCGACCGGGGTGCCGGCGCGCTCCAGCGCGTGGCGGCCGGACACGGCGCCGAGGTCGATGGCGGAGAAGTCCTTCAGAGAACCGCCGAAGCCGCCGAAGCCGGTGCGGACACCCGAGAGAAAGACGACGTCGGTGTTACTGCCCTGGGTCTTCACAGTGCGGCCTTGCGCGAGAGAACGAGAAATATACAGCGGGGCTGCTAGGCTCGCGGCACGCGCTTCCAGTAGAGGTAGGCGGGGGTACCGAGCAGGACGATCCCTATGCCGGCGATGGCCTGGACCGGGCGCGCCACAAAGGTATTGGCCACCACCACGGTCGCGGCCGCGATGAACAGAGCGGGTGTCAAGGGATAGCCCGGGACGCGGAACGGCCGGGGCGCGTTCGGACGGCGCCGTCGCAGGACGAAGATCCCGGCCGCCGCCAGCCCGGCGAACAGCCAGCTGGCGAATACCACATATGTGAACAGCTGCTCGAACGTGCCGGTGAGGGTCAACAGCGCGGCCCACGCCGCGCTCGCGAGGATGGCGAACGCGGGCGTGCCGAAGCGAGGGTGCACCTGGGCGAGCTTCGAGAAGAACACGCCGTCGCGGGCCATGGCGAAAAATGTGCGGGGGCTCGTGAGCGCGAGGCCGTTCGTGGCGCTGAACACGGACACGAGTACGGCCGCGCCGACGAGCTTGGCCGCGACGGGGCCGAACAGGACGCGCGCGGCATCGGCGGCCACGCGTGGCGAGGCCGCCACCCGATCGGGGCCCAGCGCCACGAGATAGCCGACGTTGGCGATGAGATAGATCGCGATCAGCGCCGCTGTCCCGATCACGATGCCGCGGGCGAAGCTGCGCTGCGGGTCGCGCGCCTCACCAGCCGAGTTGGTGACGTTCACCCATCCCTCGTAGGCCCACAGCACGCCGAGCAGCGCCACGCCCGCGCTGGAGAGCACCGACCCCGAGACGGGCATTGTGAACGCACGGCTGACCGTCGTCGCGCCGCCCGATCCCAGGATGAGCCCGCTCGCGGCGAGGACGAGGATAGCGGTGACTTTCACGCCGGTGCTCCAATTCTGAACGGAAGCGGCGTGCCGAGTGCCCCGGATGTTGACCGCGGCGACGGCCGCGATCATGGTGATCGCCACGACCTTGCGGCCTACATTGCCGAGGGTCGCGAACTCGCCGGCGTAGTTCGCGAAGGCGACGGCGAGGGTCGCGATCGAGCCGGTGTTGATCGCCAGGAACAGCGTCCAGCCCAGCAGGAACGCGGGGAGCGGTCCGAACGCCTCCCGCACGTAGGTATAGCTGCCACCCGATTCGGGATACATCGCGCCCAGCTCGGCGAACGTCAGTGCGCCCAGCAGGGAAAAAACCCCGCCGACGAGCCAGACGACGAGCGCCAGGCCGGGGTCTCCGCTGGTGTTGCGCAACACCGCCCCGGGCACGAGCCAGATCCCGGAGCCGATGACGGTGCCGATGACGACGAGGACGAGATCCTTGAGATCGAGCGTCCGGGCCAGGTCGCGCGACATCAGAGTCGCTGTGACACGGCGGTCGCGGCCATGGTGGTCGTCGCGTTCCCACCCAGGTCCTGGGTCCGCACGCCGGCGGCGAGCGCTTCCCGCACCGCCCGCTCCAGACCGCGCGCCGCGTCGGGGTGTCCGAGCTGCTCGAACATCAGGGCTCCGGTGAGGATCGCCGCTATCGGGTTGGCGACGCCCTTGCCCGCGAGCGGCGGCGCCGAGCCGTGCACCGGCTCGAACAACCCCGCCCGGCCCGGGTGGAGGTTGGCGCTCGCGGCGAGCCCCAGGCCGCCGACCAGAGCCGCGCCCAGATCCGAGAGGATGTCGCCGTACAGGTTGTTGGTGACGATCACCTGGAATCGCTCCGGCTCCCGCACCATCTCCATCGCCAGGGCATCCACGAATCGGTGCTCGGCCGTGATGCGAGGAAACTCCCCGGCGACGGTTTTGAACTGCCGTTGCCAGATCATGTGGGCCGGCACGGCGTTCGACTTGTCGCTCATGGTGACGCGGGTCTTGCCGTGCGCCGTGGCCCAGGCGAACGCCGCCCGGATGATGCGCTCGACGCCGTTCGCCGTATTGACCTCTTCGGCGATGTACTCGTCCCCCGTCACCCGACCGCGACCGAGATAGACCCCTTCGGTGTTCTCGCGAAAGATCGCGAAATCGATGTTCGCCGCGGCCTTGAGGGGCGTGATCTCAGGGTGCAGGAGCTGGACCGGTCGGAAGTTGATGAATAGATCCAGTCGGAAACGCAGACCGAGCAGGATGTCGCGCGCGTGCTCGTTGCCGGGCACGCGAGGGTCGCCGATCGCGCCCAGGAAGATCGCGTGCACGTCGTCCCGCAAATGCGCGAACGCGTGATCGGGCAGCGTCTCTTTCGTGGCGAGATAGTGGTCGGCGCCGTACGGCAGGCGCTCCCATTCGAGCGCAAAGCCATCGTTGGCCGCGGCGCGGTCGAGCACGGGAATCGCGGCCTCGATCACTTCGGGGCCGATGCCGTCACCCGCGATGACGGCGACCTGGTACGACGTCATTCGAATCCCGTCGGGCGCCCGCAGCCGATGCAATACCCCCAGCCCACGTCCACCTCACTGCCGCAGGCGGGACACTTCAACTCTCCCAGGGGCGGCTGACCGCAATGCGGGCAGAAATTGACCTTGCGATTGGCGGGCAACGATCCGCCACAGTAGGGACAATGGTGCGGCGAGGACTTCTCTTCGGCTTCCGCCAGCTCGAAGGTCGGCTCCGGTACGGATTCGGGCTCGAGCCCAGCCGGTGGACTCGGGTTTTCCGAGGTCCAGCTGGCGGGCTCCTCGTCCTCGTCCTCGGCCGGCATGTCCTCCGGCTCCGGCGGCGCGTACGCCCGGTTGCCCCGCAACACCCGTTCGGCGGCGAAGCGATTGATCATGATCTGGGCGTCAGGGAAGTTCCGGAAATAGGTCGGGTCCGGGTTCGCTGCCGTGACCTCGCGCTGCATGCCTTCGCGCACGTCGGAGGGGTCGAGCTGGACGAAACCGCGCTCGCCGGCCAGGAGACGCAGCACGGTCATCTCGTAGTCCTGGTGCGTCGCGACGCGCAGACGCGACCGGTTCGAGCGGTAGGGCACCAGCCGCTCGTACAGATCGGCGGCCGGGAACGGCACGGCGATGCGGGCGTCCCGGGCCAACGTTTCCACCAGGCATTCGAAGAGCCGATCCAGCTCGTCAGACACGCCTCACCCCCTATCCCCCTCTCCGTTCCGGAGAGGGGGGACGAAATTCGGTCGGATTGTTCCCCTCTCCCGAAGGGAGAGGGGGAGGGGTGAGGTGGTCATCTCACCACCACCACACCCTTCATGGAGGGGTGCGGCGTACACGAATACGCGTACGTCCCCGGTTTGGCGAAGCGGTGCACGTAGCCGCCGTTCGGCAAGATGAGCTCCGAGCTGGATTCCCCGGTTGCCGGGTCGAACGTGATGGTGTGGGCCAGCGGATCCGCGTTGTTCCAGCGCACGGCCTGTCCGGCGGCCACCTCGATGGTGTCGCGCCCGAACTTCATCGCGCTGATCGATACCGTCACGGCCACCGGCGCCCCCACGTCGCCGCTCACCGCGGGGCCGGGGGGGGGGCGCTTCCCGAACCAGGGGCGGAAGCGGCTCGGGTGGATGGGAACCGTGAACTCGAATCCGTAGATCGGCTTCTTGGTTTGCAAGGCGATGAGCGGGCTCTTGCGCGAGCTGCCTTCAATGGTGTTCACGTCGACGTTGCTCGCGTGCAGCGAGAAGGTGTGTGGCGAATTGGGGATGGCGAACACGAGCCCGGCGCTCCACGCCAGCTTTTCGGTAGGGCGCTTCGACAGGAGCGAGGCCACGTCACCGCTCAGTCCGACATGCTGGTTCACGCGAAACACGGCGCCGCCGGCCAGGGCGAAGCGGGTGGTGTCGACGCGGTACGCGTGCGCCATCGCGCGCACCGCGGCCAGTAGCGTGAGGGGTCCACGGGTCCAGTCGGCTCCCAGCTCACCGTCCACGCTCTTGGCCGCCGTGTTGTAGGCGGGGGTCAACGCGAGCGTGACCGGACCCACCGCGTGCTGCCACCGGCCGTAGATCTCGAATTCGTTGCTGAACGTCGAGGACACCTCGGACCGGGTTGCGTAGTGGAACCCGACGGCGGTGTGCGCCGGGAAGCCGAAGGCAAACGTGAACGTGGGGTAGTTGCTTACCGACTTCGATGATCCTGGCGACACATAGAAGCGATGCAGGAAGTTGAATTGCAGCACCCCGGCGTCAGGCACCCAGGCGCCGCTCAGGTTGGGCGAGCGGTACAACAGCGACTGCGCGGAGAGGGGCGCGGCGAGCAGAAGCAAGACTCCGACGAGGAGATGTCGCATGTGCGGACTCCGAGGATGATTGGTAACAGTCAGCGCCACTCGCGCACCCAGCGGTCGTACAGCACCGGGGTGATTCCGCCCTGGGCCAGGACCTCGATGCCCGAGGGGTCCCGATACGCCCTCCGGTAGAATACATGCGTCACGCCGGAGTTGATCATCAACTTGGCGCACATGACGCAGGGCGAGGCACTCACGAACACGACCTTGTCCCGGAGATTGCCGGGCGCCTTGACGAGCGCGTTTATCTCGGAATGGATGCAGCCGCAGCTGCCCGGCACCGCGCTGTCGCACCGGTTGGCGAGCCCCTTCGCGTTCCCGTTGTAGCCGATCGCGAGGACGTTCTCGAGCAGCTGGTCGGTGACCACGGTGCCCACCTGCAGCCGGACGCACGTCGAGCGCTTGGCCAGCTCTTCAGCCATGCGCATGTACACTTCGTAGAGCGGGATGCGCTCGACCGGCGGCGGCTGGGCGCCATCGGCGAGGAGGTTCAGCCGGTGCGTGTTGGCGGCGACGCCGTCCTTAGGAAGGCTCATGCACTTCCCGGTCGGGGTCGTACTCGGCGTACTTGCCCCGGGCCTGCTGCTGGGCGAGCCAGGTGTCGAAGCCGGACGGGACCAGGCCGTTGGAGCGCTCCTGGGTTTCGGCCGCGCGCACGGCGAGGAAGTCCGCGTACTCGTTCTTGGCGACGTCGCTGTGGCCCCGCACCCACTCCCACCGGAGGTGGAGTCCGTGTGTGGCCTGATCGAGCTTCTGCCACAGGAGCAGATTCTCGATCTCGCCGCCCTTCCGCTTCCACCCTCGCGTCTTCCATCCGGGAAGCCATTCCGTGATGCCTTTCACGAGATACTCGGAATCCGAGACGTAGCGGACCTGGGCGTCCTTCCACTGTCGGTGCAGCCATTCCAGCGTCGCGATCGCGCCCGCCAGGGCCATGCGGTTGTTGGTCGTCTGGGGCGAAGACTCGTAGAGGTCCCAGCGCGCGACGCTGTCGCCGGCCGGCGCTTCGACCAGGGCCGCGTTGCCCCCCGGGCTCGGCTTGGTGCGGTCGTTGCCGAGGCAGCTCTCGTCGGCGTGGACCAGGACCTCGGTGACGAGGCGCGCTGGCATCAGGGCTGAATCGCGACAGGCATGTCGGTATGCTGCAGAATGTCCTCGGTGTGCGAAGCGACGCTGGCGCGGCGCTCGCCCGGCCCGCGCGGGATGTGGGCGCCGGCGAACAGCGCGTCCGCCCGGATCGCGCGCACCACCCGCGCGATGACCTCGCCGGCCGATCCCTCTTCGAGGTGCGTCTGATACTGGACACCGAGCAGCGACAGCTCCGCTTCGGCGGCGCCGAGGATCTGGATGCCCTCGCTGCGGTCGCGGTAGGCATGAATCACGTGGACGGTGCTTTCGGCCACGCTCGCGAAGCGCGCGGCGAGCTCCAGCGCGCGACGGTTGCGGCCATCGAACGCCACCGCACACGCCCGCATTGGCGAGGGCGTGCCGCCGCACACGATCACACAGCGCCCCGCGAGCTGGATGAGCGAAGCCGCCGTGCGGCCCAGGGCCGACGGGCCGGCCCGTTCGGTCTGCACGCCGCGCCGGCCCACGAGAGCGGCGTCCACGGACTCGGCCAGCTCGGCCAGCACGAGGTCGGCAGAGCCGTCACGCAGCACCAGCTGGACGTCCAGCCTCGCGGCTTCGACGCGGAACCGCGCCCGCTCGAGCAGCAGGGCGGGGTCCATCCCGGTGACGGCCTCGCCCGTTTCGCGCACCGCCGCGACGACCAGTGTGGAACGGAACCGGAGGCCGAGAATGACCGCCTGCTCGAGCGCTGCGTCGCCCTGCGGGCTGCCGTCCAAGCCGACCAGGAGGCGGGTGAACATCAGGCGCTCACGGCAGCACCGCGAACGCGTCCAGATCGCGCAGCCGGAACTGGAGCAGCTCGCCGGTCATCGGCAACCGGGCCTCGAGCGTCTCGTCGCGGTCCCCCGTGGCCAGCCGCTCGGCCACGACGACGTACTCCGTCCCGCGCCGACGCAATGCGACCCGGCGGCGTTCCCGCACGGCCCGCTCCAGCGCGTCGAGCGCGTCGGGGGTGAGGGCGCGGAACTCGGGGATGGAGGCCATGGTCTGGAGACTAACGGACGACCATGGTTCCCGCTGCACCGGCCGTGATCCGTCCGATCACCGCGGCGGCCGGCGTGGCTTCGCGCCCCAATGCCGCGCACAACCGATCGGCGCGGTCCGCCGCCACGGCGATGAGCAGGCCCCCGGAGGTCTGCGCGTCCGCCAACAGGATGCGGTCCGCCTCCGGGATCTCGTCCGCGAAGCGGACGAGATCCCGCAGGCTCTCGAGGTTGCGCCGGGTGCCGCCCGGGACGGCCCCTCTGGCGAGCATCTCGCGGGCGCCCGCGAGCACCGGCACGTCCGTCACCGTCACCTCGGCCCCGACCCCGCTGGCGCGCAGCATGTTGTGCAAGTGACCGAGCAGGCCGAACCCGGTGACGTCGGTGGCGGCGTGGACCCCGACCGCGAGCATCCCGCGGGCCGCACCGGCGTTGAGCGTAGTCATCACCCGAACGGCGTCGGCCAGGGCGGGAGCCGCGAGCAGATCGCGCTTCAGCGCGGTGGTGAGAATCCCCGTCCCAATCGGCTTGGTGAGCACCAGCACATCGCCCGGTCGCGCGCCGGCCGTCGTCACGATGCGGTCGGGGTGGATCTCGCCGATGACCGCCATCCCGTACTTCGGCTCCGGATCGTCGACCGAATGGCCGCCCAGCACGAACGCGCTCGCGGCCCGGGCCACGTCCGCGCCGCCGCGGAGCACGTCCCCCAGCAGCTCGAGCGGGAGCGTATCCCGCGGCCAACCCACGAGGTTGAGCGCGAACAGCGGCGCCGCGCCCATCGCGTACACGTCCGAGAACGCGTTCGTCGCGGCGATACGTCCGAAGTCGTAAGCGTCGTCCACGATGGGCGTGAAAAAGTCCACCGTCGCCACCAGGGCTCGATCCGGCGCCACCTGAAACACGGCGGCGTCATCCTGAGTCGCGGCGTCGACGAGAATCCGAGGATCGGCGACGACCGGCACGTGACGCAAGACCTGCGTCAGCTCGGAGGGCCCGAGCTTGCAGGCTCAGCCAGCGCCGTGCGAAAACGCCGTCAGGCGAATCGGTTTCATGGTGGGGCGTAATATGGAGGAGACGGCAGGAGACGGTAGGAGACGGTCGCGTCAGGCCAATCTCCAGGCGAGTAGCGCCCCGGCCGCCACGTACCGCAGCATCGAGAAGGCCAGCGCGATGACCGGAGGTCGCGACGCCAGGCCGCTGGCGAGCAAACCGAGCAGACCGAACAGCAACCACCAAGCGCCGTGGCCCAGTGAATCGAACCATAGGGAAGCGAGCAAGGTCGCGACCAGCGCCTCGCCGGCGCTCCAGGCGAGCGTCGCGCGGCTTGGCGCCGGGCTCGCGGCCACGCCCACCCGGCGGTGGGCGGCCCATCCGACAAGCGCGAACCAGATGGCCACCGGCAGCCAGGCGAGGACCAGGCGCCCCAGCGTCATGTCCGGGGGGGGGGGCGGTTAGTGCCCGCGCCGCTGCGGCGGCACGTAGCCCGGGCCGCGCAGGCCGCGGCCGGGCCGCTCGGTGGTGAGCTGCCCGCGACGAATGACCGGCCGCCCGTTCGCGAACACGTAGCCAATGCCCACCGATGGCTGATGGGGTTGCTCGAAGGTGGCGCGGTCGCCGACCGTGGCGGGATCGAAGACGGTGACGTCGGCGTACATCCCGGGGCGGAGCAAGCCGCGATCGGTGAGGCCGACGCGTTGCGCGGCGAGCGACGTCATCTTGCGCACGGCGAATTCGAGCGGCATCAGCCTCAGCTCGCGCACGTAGTGGCCGAGGATCCGTGGAAACGAGCCGTAGGCGCGCGGGTGTGTCCCGTCCTTGCCGAACGGTCCGTCGGGGGCCACTCCCGAAGCGTCGCAGTTCACGGCGACGAACGGGCTCACGAGCGCCGCCCGTACGTCCGGCTCGCTCATAATGAAGTAGATCGCCCCGCCCCGCGCGTGATCGGCGATGATCAGGTCGAACATTGTCTCGATCGGATCGCGGCGGCGGGCCGCGGCGATCTCGCTGAGGCGTTTGCCTTGCAAGTAGTGGAGGGAATCCTCGAACGGGAAGACGACGACACCGCTCGGCCCCTCGGTCGCCCGGTAGAACCGATCCGAGTTCTGAGGCGGCGCCAGCAGCTCCGCCCGCAGGCGCGCACGAGTCGCGGGGTCCCGCAGACGCCCCATGAGGGAGTCGTTGCCCCCGCTGTGCGCCCACGCCGGGATCGAAGCGTGGAGCGAGGTGGCGCCGGCGAGGTAGGGGTATTGATCGGCCGTGATGTCGAGCCCCGCGGCCCGCGCCGAGTCGATGCGGGCCAAAACGTGCGTCATGCGACCCCAATTGCGCTTGCCCGATATTTTCAAGTGCCAGATCTCGGCCGGAATGTCCGCCTCGCGAGCGATGCGGAACGTCTCGTCCAACGCCTCGTCGATCTGCCCGCCCTCGTTGCGCATGTGCGTGGCATAGACGCCGCCGTGGCGCCGTGCTGCTTTGGCGAGCGAGATGATTTCCTCGGTCTGTGCGTAGAAGGCGGGGGCGTACTCGATCGACGTCGAGAGGCCGAGCGCGCCCTGCTCCATCATCGTGTCGACCAGCGCGTCCATGTGCGCCTGCTCGGGGCCGGTCGGCGCCCGATCCTCGAAGCCGATGACCGCCATCCGCACCTGCGTGGCGCCGACGAAGGTCGCCATGTTGATAGTGGATCCGGTGCGCGCAAAGTGGGCGAAATAGCCGTCCAGATCGCGCCAGTCTTCGGCCAGGTTGTACCGCTTCATCACCTCGGAGTCGAGCACCACCAGACGATCCGTGAGCGGGGCCACGGATCCGCCCTCGCCGGTCACTTCGGTGGTGATCCCCTGTGTGATTTTCGACAGAACGCGGTTGTCGATCAGCACGGACGTCTCCGACTGGCCCAGCATGTCGATGAAGCCCGGGGCCACGACCAGACCGGACACGTCCAGCGTCTCGCGGGCTCCGGCGCCGGTGCGGCGGCCCATTGCCGCGATCCGGTCGCCGCGAATCGCCAGGTCTCCTTGCCAGCGGGGATTGCCGCTGCCGTCCACGATCCAGCCACCGCGAAACAGCACGTCGTACACGCCGCCCGCGGCAGCCGTCGCCGCGCGCTCGGACGGCCGGTTGCAGGCCGCCAGGGCGAGCAGCACCGCGCATATCACGCGCTTCACTTGTTCCACTCGGCTCTCAGGGAGTCTGGCCTGAAGAGGCGGCCGCGGACCATCACCCAGGCAATATCCCGCGTGGCGGTGATGTCTTCGGCCGGACTGCGGTTCAGGACGACGAGATCGGCCATCTTGCCGGGCGCCAGCATGCCGATCGAGTCGGCGGTGAGCGTCTGGGCCGCGTGCCGGGTCGCCGCGGTGATGGCCTCGATCGGCGTGAATCCCGCGGCGACCAGCCGGACCAGCTCTTCGTGCAAGGATGCGCCGGGGACGAGAAACGGATTGGGGGCGTCGGTGCCGGCCAGGATCACGCCCCCCGCCGCCTTGAACTCGCGCACGAACTGATCCTGTCGCGCGCGCCCGCGCCGGAACGCCGCGAGCTCCGCGGTGCGCCAGCCGCCACGCTGCAGCAGCGTCGCAACGGAGCGGACGCGGTTGGTCGAGTCGGCCGGCACGTCCGTCATCCCGGGGCGTTCCGCCAGCGCCGGATCGTCGAGACGCGCGTAGGTGTCGTGCGCGACCAGCGTGGGGACGATCGCGACGTGGGTGGCGGCGAGCGCGCGGGCGACCCGGGCCACCGTGGCGGAGTCGAGCGCGCCCCAGCTCGCCTCCTCCATCGTCAACCCGGCGAAATAGATGTCGTGGGCTCGGAAGAACGGCGTCGGATCGGAGGCGGCCGCGGCCACGACCCCGGACAGCTGCTCCAGGGACACGACGCCGGCCCGGGCCGCCGCGAGGGCGTCGATCTTGCCGAGGCGGGCCACTACACGCAAGCGCAACGTCGCGGCCTCGTCGACGATCGGCCGCAGCAGGTCGGGCGTGATCTTGGTGTAGATGGTCACGTAGTCGGCGCCCGACACCGCCCGCTGGTCAACGGCCTGGCGGGCCTCCTCGTCGCCCGCCACCGCGCTCGCTCCGGGAAGCGTGGCGGCCATGCCATCGATCGGAGGACCGCCCGTGAACATGCGCGGGCCCGCGATCGAGCCGAGATCGAGATCCTTCTTGATGGCGTATCCGGTGTCGCCCGGGGAATTCATGTCGCGCACCGTGGTCACGCCCCAGGCGAGATAGCGCGGCAGCGCCCAGCGCTCGACCGTAGTATGGGCGTCGATCAGTCCCGGGATGATCGTCTTCCCCACGAGGCTGATGCGCTGCGCACCGCGCGGGATCTTGATTTCGTTCACCCGCGCGACCGCCCTGATGACGCCGTCCTTGACCAGAATCAGCGCGTCCGTCTTGGGCGGGCCGCCGGCTCCGTCGATCAACGTCACGCCCTCCAGCGCGATCATCCCCTTGCCGGGCGACGTGCACGCCCCCGCTGCCAGGACGCCGCACCACAGGGTCGCCCAGCGGCGCAGCCTCACGGGGTGGGATCCGCGGAGGTGTGATCGTGCAGGATGAGCCAGCGATCGCCCCGCTTCTGGAGCAGCAGCGTGAATGGGCCGCTCGCCGTCACCGAGTCGCCACGATGCAGCAGGAAGCGCGCGGTCGCGAAGGCGAGATCCATGGTGAGCGGACGCACCCGGATCTCCTCGAACGAGAGTGAGTCCCGGATTTTTCCGGGCGCGAAGTAGGTCGCCTGGTAGCGATCGTACAGCGGCTGCCAACCGTACTGCACGTGACCACCCGAGACGTAACTGGTGAGCGAATCCCTGGCGTAGTCGCCCATGAAGCCGCTCAGGTCGCCGCGGTTCCAGTCTCCCGCCGACCGCGTCAACGTCGCCGCGATCTCGGCTTGCGGATCACCCAGAGGAACCTTGGGCGCCGCGCATGCCGTCAACGCCGTCACCATACCCCACGCACCGCGCACTGCGTACCTCTTCGTTCCGAAGTCGCCAGAACGTACCTTGCCGAATGGCCGATGCAACCCCGCTCCCGCGCCTGTGGGAGTCGGTCGTCGGTGCGCGTGGCCGTGTTGTCCAACGGCTGTTCGGCCGGGCTTCCGGCGATCGTCCAGCTGTGCTCACTTGACCGTCCGCCAGCGGATCCCGGGATCCTGAACGTGCCGCGGGAGCGCCTCCTCGCGATGGCGGCCGCCATCCGGGAAGCGCTCCCGCGCTCCGTCGTCGACATCTACTGAAGAGGTGCCTAGCGGCGCCGACGACCCGCTTTCTTCTTTTTCTTCCCCTTCGACTTCTTCACCGCCTTGCTGGCCTTCACGCGCTTGGCCTTCTTCTTCGCCTTTTTCTTCGCCTTTTTCGCCAGCTTGCGCGCCTTCCGCTTGGCCTTGGGCTTCGCGGCTTTCTTCTTCTTCTTCTTGGGTTTCGGGGCCGACCTCCCCTCATCCATCATCGGGGGATACATCGGCGCGGGCTCCGGAACCATCGGGGGCTCCGGCGGGAACATGGGCTCCATCATCCCGGGACCACCCATTCCCGTGAGGTCACTGGTCGCGAGCATCTATGTCTCCTCCGCTGGTTGTGTCCAATGGGGGCCTATAGCTTACCCGGCTAACTCCCCGACGCAAGTGAGCGCATGCGCCTGCTCCTCGGCGGTTTTTGTCTCCTCCCCGCGCTGCTCTCCGGACAGCGCCTTGCCGATTCCAGTGTCGCCGCCGCGCCCGCGCCGATCTCGTTGTCGTGGCGGCGCTTCGATGTGGACCTCACCGGGCCGGCCAGGCCCTGGGGCTACGTCAGCGCCATCGGCCGCCGCGCGGTGGCCCTGGGAACCGAGACCGGCAGCTTCGAGGCCTGGGCCTGGCCGCTCAAGCTGCTGCACGGGTTCGAGCTCGCGTTCAAGACGCCGCTCTACGACCAGCCTATCCCCGGTCGCGATATCGCGCGCACCGTCACGATCTCCCCGGCCGGCGCCACCATCGTTTATACGCATTCCGCCTTCACCGTCACGGAGCGGTTGTTCGCCCCGCTGGACCAGCCGGCGATCGTCGCCGTGCTCGAGGTGGAAGCGGTCCGGCCGATCGAGATCATCGCGCGGTTTCGGCCCGACCTGCAATTCGCCTGGCCCGGCGGGTTCGGCGGCCAATACGTGTTCTGGGACGACGCGGAGCACGCCTTCGTGCTCTCGGAGAGCCGGCGCCGGGTAAACGGGTTTTTCGGCTCCCCGTCCGCGACCTGGGCCACGAACAATCCGTCGCACATGCTCGCCGATGCCCCGAGCGAGCTGCACATCGCAGTGGGCGATCAGGGCCCGGTCACGATGCCGCGACCGGGGGAGCCGGCCGGCCGGCTCACCGAAGTCCACGCCGCGGGAATCCCGATCGTGATGGTCGGGGCGGTCGCGCCGCGAGACTCGGTGCGCGCCATCTACCGCTACGTGCTGGGGCACGTGCCCGAGCTGTACGCGGAACGCGCCGCGCACGCGCAAGCGGTGCTCGATTCGACCGTGGAGGTGGAGTCGCCGGATCGGCGGCTCGACCTGGCGGTGCGGTGGGCCAGTGTGAACCTGGATGAGGCGATGGCCTGCAACCCCGACCTGGGCTGCGGGCTGATCGCCGGGTATGGGCCGAGCGGGGCCACGAGCACCCGCCCCGGATTCGGGTGGTATTTCGGGGGCGATGCGTCGATCAACTCGCTGGCGATGAGCTCCGTCGGACTGTGGTCCGTGGCGCGGGACGGGCTTGCCTTCTTCGCGGGATTCCAGGGTTCACGCCCGCCCAACATCGGCAAGATCCCGCATGAGATCTCCCACTCGGCGGGGCGGATCCGGTGGTTCGAGGACTACCCGTACGCCTTCTATCACGGCGACACGACGCCGTTCTGGATCTTGGCCCTGGCCGAGTACTGGCGTGCCTCCGGGGACACGGCCACGCTGCGGCGGCTGTGGCCCAACCTCAAGCGCGCCTACCAGTGGGCCAAAGCCACCGACGCTGACGGGGACGGTCTGATGGACAATGCGCGCGCGGGAGCGGGCGCGATCGAAGTCGGCGATCTGCAACAGGGGCTCGTGTCCGACATCTACATGTCCTCGGTGTGGGTGAAATCGCTCGAGATGTTCCCCTTCATCGCGGACGCGATGGGCGACCGGGCGACCCGGGACGAGGCGCGCCGGTTGCACGAGCGCGCGTTGGCCAGTTTGCGCGAGCGGCTCTGGCTGCCGGCTGACCGCCGCTATGCGTTCGCGCTGCTGGATGGCGGTGCGCTGTCGAACGAGCTCACCGTCTGGCCCGCAACCGGACTCGCCTTCGGGTTGTTCGACGAGGAGCGCGGCCAGGCGACCGCCGCGTCGCTGGCCCGCGCGGGCATCACGACGGATTGGGGGGCGCGCACGCTGTCGCCGGGCTCGACCTTGTTCGATCCGCTGCACTACAACAACGGCACCGTGTGGCCGTTCGTCACCGGGTTCGACGCCTGGGGGCTGTACCGCTACCACCACGCGGCCATGGGCTTCGCGGCCACTGTGGCCGTGGCCCGCACGACGTTCCGCTGGGGGCTGGGCGCCAACCCGGAGGTGTTCTCGGGGTCGTCCTACGAACCGCTCGAGACGGCGGTGCCGCAGCAGTTCTTCGCCACCTCGATGCTGCTGACGCCGCTCGTGCGCGGTCTGATCGGCTGGGAGGGTGACGCTCCGGGCGGTCGGGTCACCCTCGCGCCGCATCTACCCGCCGCGTGGGACTCGCTGGTGGTACGGCGGCTCCCGGTCGGCCCGGGACGCTACACGGTGCGACTGTTGCGCAGCGACACCGCGTTCGAGGCCCTAGTGGTCCGGACCACGACGGGCGGAGTCGACACGCTCCTATTCGCTCCAGCCCTCCCGCTCGGCGCCGTCGTCCGCGAGATCAGCGCCAACGGCCGGCCGGTGAGCTGTCCCTCCCGGGCCACCGGCGCCGACGTGCACATCGATTGCCGTCTGGCGCTCGGCGCGCGGCTCGCGCTCGTGGTGCGCCACACGCCGGGGTGGGAGGTGCTGCTGCCGGCGGCCGATCCGGCGCCGGGATCGCGGTCCAGCACATTGAAGCTCGTGTCGCAACGCCTCGCGGGGGATACCCTGGAGCTGGAGGTGGAAGGGCGCGCCGGCTGGACGTATCAGCTGGGCGTCCGGACCCCCACCGGGCGGCGCGACGTCACGGTGCGTGTCCCCGAAGGCGGCACGCCGGTCGACGAGTATCGCGCGACGGTGGTCCGGGTTACGGCTCAGCCGTGACAAGTTAGATTAGCCCTGCCCATGATCACGCCGTCGCGCCTGCTCGCCGCCCTTCTCGTCACCGCCTTTCCGGTGGCCGCACAGAACGTCGCCGAGCTCCAGGTCGCGCCGCCGACCATCACGATCAAGGTTGGAGAGCGCTATGGGTTGCTCGCCACGGCCTACGACCGTGCCGGGAACGTGATGCCGACGGCGCGTTCCGTGTGGTCCTCCAACAACACGCAAATCGCGCGGGTCGACAACAACGGCACCGTCATCGGGATCGCGCCCGGTCTCGCGATCGTCGAAGCGCGGATCGGCCAAAGACGCGGCTCGGCGGCGGTGCAAGTGACGCCGGGCGCCGCCCCGGCGCCCGGCGCGCCGAGCGCGTCGGTGCCGCCGCCGGGCGTCGATCCATACGCGGGCCAGCCACCGGGGACCGGCGCGGCCACGGTGCTTCGCATCGATCCCCCGTCTGTCTACCTCCTGCCGTCGGAAAACACACGGGTGGCTCCGCGTGCGCTGCGAGATGATGGCTCGCCCGCCGCGCCGGTGCAGGTGATCTGGAAATCCTTGCGCGAAGACATCGCGAGCGTGGACGCGAACGGCTCGGTGGTGGCGTTGGCGCCCGGCCAGGGGACGGTTCTCATGACCGGCCCCAATGGGCTCACGGCGACCGCGCCGGTCGTCGTGCAGCAGGCGGACCTCGCGATCCAGGAGGGGAGCGCGCTCACACTGGCGCCCGGCGAAGTCGACACACTGCACGTCGTGGTGCCGTCGCAGGGCAACCGTCTCGTGAGCCCCGTCGCCCTCAGCTGGGGGTCGAGCGACCAGAGCGTGGCGCAGGTGAACCTCACCGGCGTGGTGAAGGCCGCCGGTTCGGGCAAAGCCATTCTCGCCGTTTCGGGCTTGTTGCAGCAGAAGAACCTCGACGTGCTGGTGCACCGCACCGTGGAGATGCTCGAGGTGCTGCCGAGCCGCCGGGCGGACGTGCAGGTGCCGGTGATGGCGGCGACCCGCTTCAGCGCGCGCGCATTGGCCGCGGACAGCACCGCGGTTCCCGAGGCCCGGCTGAGCTGGACCGTGGCGGACACGGGCGTCGGCGGCTTCGACCCGCAAACCGGGGTGCTCACCGGCAAGCGGATCGGGCGGACGCAGATCACGGTGCGCGGGCCGGGGCCGAATCCGCTCACCGCCAGCTGGAACGTGAGTGTGATCGCCGGCTCGGTGAAGCTCGCCAGCACGCGCTTCGCGCTGGCACAGAACGGCCGCCGGACGCTGAAAACCAGTTTTACCGACGACACCGGCGCGGTTCTCGGCCCTGCCACGGGGCTCAGCTGGAGCTCCGACGCGCCGGGCGTGGCGTCGGTCGCCGAAGACGGCACCGTGACGGGCACGGGCTTCGGGCACGCCCGCGTGACTGCCACGGCGCCGGGGGGCAAGAGCACGACGGCAGACGTGTACGTGGAGGGTGAGCTGCTGCTGGCGGGATCGCGGGGCGGCGGAGGAAAGTTCCAGCTCTACTGGGTGGACCGCGCAAACCTGGCGGACCTGCGCCGCGCCACGAATGACACCGGTCAGGCGATGGATCCGGCGTTTTCGTCCGACGGGTCTCGCATTGCGTTCGTCTCCACTCGTGCCGGCAATCCGGACATCTACGTGATGGATGCCGACGGCGCGAACCAGGTGCGGGTCACGAGCGACCCGCAGGCCGATGGGCGGCCGGCGTTCACTGCTGACGGGACCGGCCTGGTATTTCACTCGCAGCGCGGCGCCAAGATCGGGATCTTCACCGCGGCGGTGGATGGCAGCGGCTTGCGGCCACTCGCCGCCGACTCGACGAGCCAAACCCCGACGCTATCCCCGGACGGCGGCATGATCGCGTACACGTCGGTGCGCAACAAGAATCACGATATCTGGTTGATGGGACGGGACGGCGCCAATCAGCGGGCGTTCACCAAGACTCCCGACCGCAACGAGACGGAGCCGCGCTTCCTACGGGACGGCTCGCTCGCCTACCTCGTGGAGCGGCGCGAGGCTAATCGCACCGTACGACAGGTGGTCAAGGCGGATCTCGCAACCGGAGCGGTCACGCCGCTTACCGGGATCGACCTTCCGATTTCGAGCTTCGCCGTCGCTCCGGGCGGTGATCTCATTGCCCTGGTCGTTCCGGCCGACCCGGGCAACCGGCGGAACCCGATGTACCGCGTGTACCTGCAGACGATCGGTGGGGGCGCCCCCACGCCGATTCCCACGGGACCGACTGATCAGATGGTGGCGCCGGTCTTCCTGCCGTAGTCATGAAGGCCTTCGTCCTCCGCGCCACGGGTGGGCTCGAGCACACCGCGGTGGCGGAGGTCCCCGATTCCACCCCTCCTGGCCCTGGCGCGGTCCGTGTCGCTCTCCGCGCCGCGGCCCTGAATCATCTCGACCTCTTCGTGATCCGCGGCCTGCCCGGCCTGCCGCGCGCGTTTCCCCATGTTCTGGGAGCGGATGGAGCGGGCGTGATTGAGGCGATCGGGTCGGGCGTGAGCGGCGTGCAGCCGGGCGATCCCGTGCTCATCAATCCCGGCATCTCCGACTACACGTGCGAATTCTGCCGCTCGGGCGAGCACAGCCTGTGCATCGACTACGGGATCCTGGGAGAGCATCACCCGGGGACGTTGGCCGAGCTGATTACGGTACCGGCGCACAACGTGCGGCGCGTCCCGAAGCTGGACCCGGACCTCTCCTGGACCGAGGCCGCTGCCTTCTCACTGGTTTCGCTCACCGCGTGGCGCATGGTCGTGACGCGCGCGGCGGTGAAAGCGGGCGAATGGGTACTGGTGTGGGGGATCGGTGGCGGGGTCTCGCTCGCCGCGATGCGCATCGCGAAGCTCCTGGGCGCCCGCGTGATTGCGACGTCCTCATCGGACGCCAAGCTCGAGCGGGCCCGAACGCTGGGCGCGGACGTGACGCTCAATCACCGGACGCAGGAGATCTTCCGCGAGGTCAGGACCCTCACGGCCAAGCGCGGCGTCGATGTGGTGGTGGAAAACGTGGGAGAAGCGACCTGGGCCGAGTCGCTGCGCTGCCTGGCCAAAGGCGGGCGCATCGTCATCTGTGGAGGGACCTCGGGTCCGAAGCTCGTCACCGACGTGCGGCCGTTGTTCTGGCACCAGTTCACCATTCTCGGGTCGACGATGGGGAATGCCGCCGAATACGCCGCGGTGGTCGACCAGCTGGGCCAGGGGCACTTACGACCGATCGTAGACGCCCAGTTCCCGCTCGAGCGGGCGCGGGAGGGTTTTGAGCGGCTGGAACGGGGAGATCAGATCGGCAAGATCGCGGTCACGATCTCGGAGTGATCGGGGGAACTCGGCGCGGAGGCCAATCGCTTCGCTCGGGACACCGTGGCCGCCACGCCGAGCCCGGTCATCGCGCTGTGACGCTAAATCCGCACCATCAACCGACTATCAAACCCGGATGTGCCGGGCCGGAGCTTGTTTGCGTTTCATCATCTAAGTATTTAATTTACTGTGACTTAGATGGTGTCGCCGGTACCCAAATCCTGAAAGCCGACCGCTCTTCATGACCGCACCGAACGCACGCGAACGCATCCTGCCGCGCCTGATCGAGGACGAGCTGAAGGAGTCGTTCCTCGACTATTCGATGAGCGTCATCGTGTCGCGCGCGTTGCCCGATGTGCGCGACGGCTTGAAGCCGGTGCACCGGCGCATCCTGTACGCGATGAACGAGCTCGGCCTCCTGCCCGGACGTCCCTACAAGAAGAGCGCGACCGTCGTCGGCGACGTGCTGGGCAAGTATCACCCACACGGCGATATGGCCGTGTACGACTCGCTGGTCCGCATGGTGCAGGACTTCTCGCTGCGTTACCCGCTGATCGACGGCCAGGGAAACTTCGGCTCGGTCGACGGCGACGCCGCCGCGGCCTACCGCTACACGGAAGCCCGCCTCACGCGCATCGCGATGACGATGCTGGAGGACATCGACAAGAACACCGTCGAGTTCGTCCCCAACTTCGACGACCGGCTGCGCGAGCCGACGGTGCTGCCCGCCCGGCTGCCCAATCTCATCGTCAACGGCTCGGCGGGGATCGCGGTGGGGATGGCGACCAACATCCCGCCGCACAACCTCGGCGAGGTGGTCCAGGCGATCACCCATCTGGTGGATCATCCCGACGCCACCGTGAAGGACCTGCGCCGGTTCGTCAAGGGTCCCGATTTCCCGACCGCCGGCATCGTGTACGGTCGGGACGGGATCAAGGAGTGTTACGAGAAAGGCCGCGGTCGCATCGTGGTGCGGGCCCGGGCCGTCATCGAGGAACGAGAATCGACCGGCAAGCAACAGATCGTGATCGCGGAGCTCCCCTACCAGGTCAACAAGGCCAACCTGATCGCGAATATCGCGGCGCTCGTCAACGACAAGAAGCTGGAAGGGATCTCGGACATCCGCGACGAATCCGATCGCGAGGGCATGCGCGTCGTGATCGAGCTGAAGCGCGAAGCGATACCCGGCGTCGTGTTGAATCAGCTCTACAAGCGCACCGCCATGCAGACCACCTTCGGCGCCATCATGCTGGCTCTGGTGGACGGCGTCCCGATGGAGCTGACGCTGAAGCAGATCCTCGAGAGCTTCATCTCGCACCGGCACACGGTCATCGTGCGCCGCACCGAGTTCGATCTGAAGCGCGCACAGGACCGCGAGCACATTCTCGAGGGCCTGAAGATCGCGGTCGATCATATCGACGAAGTGGTGCGCATCATCCGCAAGGCGAAGGACGTCCCGACGGCCGACGCCGCGTTGCGCAAGCGCTTCCAGCTGTCCGAAAAACAGTCCGCGGAAATCCTCAACATGCGGTTGGCGCGGCTCACCGCGCTCGAGATCGACAAGCTCGAGGACGAGATGAAGGAGGTCCGCAAGTTCATCAAGGAGTGCAAGGAGCTCCTGGCGTCACGCCCTCGGCGCATGAAAATCCTCAAGGAGGAGTTGACCGAGCTCGCGCACGGGTTCGGCGACGAACGCCGCACCGAGATCGTGGCGGATCAGGGCGAATTCTCGATCGAGGACCTGATCGCCGAAGAAGACATGGTCATCACCGTGTCGCACGCGGGGTACATCAAACGGCTCCCGACCTCGACCTACCGGCGCCAGCGGCGCGGTGGCCGCGGCGTCACGGCGGCGCACGCCAAGGACGACGACTGGCTGGAGCACCTGTTCATTGCCTCAACGCACGACTACGTGATGTTCTTCACGCAGGACGGCACGTGTTACTGGCTGAAGGTCCACGAGGTCCCCCAGGCGGCGCGGGCCGCCCGCGGCAAGCCGATCGTCAACTGCATCTCCATCAAGCCGACCGAGCGGGTGGCGGCGCTCGTTCCCGTGCGGGAGTTCTCCGAAGATCAGTTCCTCTTCTTCACGACCCGGGAAGGGGTGGTCAAGAAGACCCGGCTCTCGGAGTTTGGCAACCCGCGCTCGGTGGGGATCCGCGCGATCAACATCGAGAAGGGCGACGAGCTGATCGACGTGCAAATCACCGACGGGAAGAACGACATCGTGCTCGCGACGCGACACGGCATGAGCATCCGCTTCCACGAGCAGGGTGTGCGCGATATGGGGCGCACCGCCACCGGGGTGTGGGGCATCGCGCTCGACAAGAGGGACAAGGTCATCGATCTCGTCATCATCCGGCGCGCGTCGACGCTCTTGTGCGTCACCGAGAAGGGCATGGGCAAGCGCTCGGAGCTGAACGAGTATCGCGTGCAGCACCGCGGCGGCCGCGGCATCATCACGTTGAAGCGCAACGACAAGACCGGCGGCATCATCGCGCTCAAGGAAGTGCTGCCCGATGACGAGCTGATGATGATCACTAAGAAAGGCATCGTGATCCGGGTTCCCGTCGAAGGCATCCGGGTGACGGGTCGCAACACGCAGGGCGTGAAAGTCATGAACCTGACGCCCGGCGACCTGGTCGTGGACGTGGCGCGCATCGTCAAGGAAGACGAAGACGACGGGGGTGAGGAAGGCGACGAGGAGACCAAACCCAAGGACGCCAGGCCCAAGCGGCGTGCCGCGCCCGCTGGCAAGAAGAAGTGACCCTCGCCGACCAGGATCTGGCGGACGCGGCGGCGGCGCTACACGGCGTCGCCGTCCGCACGCCGCTCGTCTGGATCGAGCCGCTCGCCGCCTGGCTGAAGCTCGAGAGTGGACAACCGGTCGGCGCCTTCAAGGTGCGGGGAGCCTACAACGCGATCCGGAAGCTTCCCGACGCCGTGCGGCAGCACGGGGTGATCACCTTCTCGTCGGGAAACCACGGCCAGGCGGTGGCGTTCGCCGCTCAGCGCTTCGGCGTGCGGGCCGTGATCGTGATGCCGGAAACCGCTCCCGCGGTGAAGGTGCAGGGTGTGCAACGGTGGGGTGGCGAAGTCGTCACGGCCGGCCGTACGTCCGAGGACCGGCGTGTCGCCGCCCTGGAGATCGCGGCCCGGGAGAGTCTCGCCGTGATTCCGCCCTTCGACCACGCCGACGTCGTCGCCGGGCAGGCCACGGTGGCGCTCGAGATCGTCGAGGATCTGCCGGACGTCGCCACCGTGGTCGTGCCGGTGGGGGGTGGGGGACTCATTGCCGGGGTGGTGCGGGGACTGGCGGCCGGCCGGAGCCGGGCGCGCGTCGTGGGGGTCGAACCCGCCGGCGCACCTAAACTGACCCGCTCGCTGGCGGCGGGCCGGCCGATCACGCTCGAGCGCACGGCCAGCATCGCGGACGGCCTCATCACGCTCACGGTGGGCGGCATCCCCTTCGACGTGCTCCGCGAACATCGCGATCGGCTCGCCGGCGTCGTGACGGTGGAGGATGACAGCATTCGGGAGGCGGTGCATTTTCTGCATCGCGAGTGTGGCCTGGCGGTGGAGCCGTCGGGAGCGGCGACCACCGCCGCGCTGCGATCCGGCGCCCTGGAGCCGTACCGGCAGCCGCCCGTCGTACTCGTGGTGAGTGGAGGCAACGTGGATCCCGCGCTGCTCGAAGGCCCGACCTCGTGACCGACGCGCCCGCGACCACCGAAGGCGCCAAGATCCTGCTGGCCGACGACGATGCGTCGCTGGTCCATACGCTGAGCTACATCCTCAGGGAGCGCGGCTATCAGGTGGTCGTCAGCCCCGGCGGCGAGAACCTGCTCTCCCTCGTCGCCACGGAAAAGCCCCAACTGCTGCTGCTCGACATCATGATGCCGAAGGTGGACGGCCTCGCACTGCTCGAACGCCTGAAGGAGGACGATCGGTTCAAAGACCTTCCGGTGCTGATGCTGTCGTCGATGCCGCCGGAAGAAGCCACCGTGAAGGCGCTCGGTCTCGGGGCTGCGGACTTCATTCCCAAGCCGGTGCGGGCGAAGGAGCTGTTCGCCCGCGTGGAGGCGCACCTCCGGGTGGGACAGGCGCTGCTGCAGGCACGGGAGGAAGCGCGCAGCCGGGCCGTGATGGTGGACATCCTCCACGAGGTCACCGATTCTCTCAAGCCTGACGAGATCTACCACATCCTGGCGCGCCGAGTCGCGCGCGTGTTGAACATCTCCAAGTGCTCGATGGTGCTCGGCAAGTCCGGCGACCGCACGGGCCTGGTGGTCGCGGCCTTCGAGAACCCGATGCTGCGGAACCTCGAAATCGAGCTGGCGCGCTATCCCGAGATCGAGCGCGCGCTGTCCACGAGCTCCCTGGTGCTCGTGACCGACGTCGCGACCGATCCCCTGTACGAGACGGAACGGCGCCGCTGGGAGAGCGAGGGTATTCAGGTTCCGACCCGGTCGGCGGTGGCGGTGCCGTTCTCGATGAAGGACCGCCAGGTGGGAGTGTTCTTCCTGCGCACGACCGGGCAGGGCGCCGCTTTGACCCCCGCGGACGCGCAGTTCGCCGAGACGGTCATTCGCACCGCCGTGGCCGCGATCGAAAAAGCGTACGATTTCGAGACGGCCGTGCTCGATCGTCGTCGCTTCGAGCAGCTCGCCTTCACGGATCCCCTCACCGGAACCCTGAACCGTCGGGCCATGGGGGAAGCGCTGGAAACGGAGCTGGAGCGGGCGCGGCGCTACAATCTGTACCTCGGCATCCTGCTCGCCGACCTTGATCGGTTCAAGCAGATCAACGATCAGCGCGGCCATCTGGCGGGGGACGCGGTGTTGCGGCAAGTTGGAGATCTCTTGCGCCGCGAGGCGCGCTCGGTGGACATCGTGGCGCGCTACGGTGGGGAGGAATTCGTGGTGGTGATGCCCGAGACCACGCTCCAGGGCGCGGCGGTGTTCGCGGAGCGCGTGCGGCGGCGGGTGGAGACGCGCGATTTCGCCGAGCCGGGCGGTACGCCGCTCCACCTGACGGTCAGCATCGGGATCGCCGGTTTTCCCAACGAGCGCGTGACCAGCGCCGACAGCTTCGTCGCGCTCGCGGACCAGGCCCTGTACCGCGCCAAGGACGAGGGCCGCAATTTGGTACGGGAATGAGCCAGCGCCGCTGTCCGAAGTGCAAGACGGTGTATTCCGACTCCGCCCGCTTCTGCCCCAAAGACGGGTCGATGCTGGTGGACGTGCAGGGTGCGCCACCCACTCCGAGGACACCGGCCGGCGGCAGCGCCACGGCGGTCCGGGCGCCACCCGTGAAACCGGCGCCCAGTCTGGAGCGCGCCTCCTCGCTCTCCAACCAGCTGCTCGACGCCCGCTACCAGGTGATGAAAAAGCTCGGCGAAGGGGGCATGTCCTACGTCTACCTGGCCAAGGAGATCTCCAGCGATCAGGAAGTGGCGATCAAGGTGCTCTCGCCCAGGCTCGCCAGCGACAAGAGCTCGGTGGAGCGGTTGCGGCGCGAGGCCGGCCTCGCGATGCGGCTCGACCATCCCAACGTGTGCCGCATCCTGCGGCTGGGGGAGTCCGAGGACGGGTTGATCTACCTCGTCATGCCGTTCCTGCATGGCGAGCTGCTCTCCGATCGCGAGGTGAAGAGTGGCCCCATGGACCTCGCGGTAGGGCTCTCGATCCTGCGGCAGGTGTGCGCCGGCCTGCACCACGCGCACGAGCTCCAGATCGTCCATCGGGACCTGAAGCCCGAGAACATCATGCTGGAGCCGAACGCCGACGGCTCGGACCGGGCGGTGGTAATGGACTTCGGTCTCGCCAAGGAGCGGCGGGCCGATCCGTCGATCGCCAAGCTCACCGCGACCGGCATCATCCTCGGCACGCCGGAGTTCATGAGCCCCGAGCAGATCCGCGGCAAGGCGCTCGACGCCCGCTCCGACGTCTACGCGCTCGGCATCGTCGCGTTCGAGATGTTCACCGGCAAGCTCCCCTTCCAGGGACGCAACGCCCAGGAGCTGATGATCGCCCGGCTGCGCGGCAGCCCGACCCCGATCCGCTCGCTGCGCCCCGAGTTGCCGGCCAGCCTCGAGAAAGCGATTGCCCGCTCGCTCGAGACCAACCCGGAGAACCGCTTTGCGACGACGCTCGAGTTCTCCGATGCTCTCACGGAAGGGGGCGCGGCCGAGGTCAAGGGTCCAGCGCCACCGCGAAGGGACCGGATGCGCCGGTGCCGGTGAGCTCGAAGCTCAGATCGCTGAAATCGACGGTGAGTCGAGCGGTGTGGGTGTCGAGCGTCCAGCGCATGTCGAGG
>CAZRGT010000061.1:0-53370 GCA_964599725.1 uncultured Gemmatimonadaceae bacterium
CACCGGTGAGCGGCTGACCGAGGCGGTGGCCGCGCTCGAGCACCTGCGGCTCGCTCTCATCCGGCTGCAGACAGGTGTGGGGTCTGTCCCGGATCTCACACTTGCGCTCGCGCGCGCCAAGGAGATCGGCGACCATGTGGACCGCCGGCTCGAAGCGGTGCGCGAGGTGGAAGACGCCCTGCAGTAGTGCTGGCGATACCGGCTAGCCACACCCGCCGGGGGTGGTAGCTTCGGGCCATGGCCCGTGTCGGCACCGAGTTGACCGTCACGCTGCAGTCCAACGTCCCCGGAGCGTTGGCGACCGCGCTCGAGGCTATCGCCCGCGCCGGCATCAACATCGACGCGCTCGCTGAGCGCGAAGGGACCGTGCACCTGCTCACCCGGGATGCCCCGGCGACCCAGCGAGCACTGCGGGCGGCGGGCGTGCGGGTTCGCAGCGAGCGTCAGGTGGCGGTGGTCGAAGTTGACGATCGGCCCGGCGTGGCGGCCGGTCTATTCCGCCGCATCGCGGAGGCGGGGCTGAACGTGGATTTCAGTTACCTGGCGTCCGGCAATCGCCTGGTGGTCGGAGGCGACGACTCCCAGAGGATCGCGAAGCTTCTGGCGTAACGAGATACCCTGATGGTGCAGCCCGCCCTGGGGCGGAGCTCCAACATGTGTTCAACATTATATGTCACATAGAGTTACGTAGCGATCCGCCGCTGGCGAGGCACGGTCCCGGCCTTGCCTGTAAGCATGCCCCCGAGCACTCTATGTCCACTGCCATGACGTCGTTACGCGCATTCTTGATCGCCGTTGGCCCCGTGCTGGCGCTCGCCGGGTGCGCGGGCCATTCGCAGCCGGATTCCGTACCGGTGCCGGATTCCACGCCGGCCCAGATCCGCGTGGTCACCGAGACCGTTACGGTGCGAGATCTTGACCTCGAGCAGCGCGTTTCGCGTCTCGAGCTGCGGGTGATGGAGCGGGATGCCCAGGTGGAAGATCTGCAAAACCGTCTGGATGAGGCGCGCCGGGAGGTGGTGCGCTCGATGGCCAAGGTCCAGACGCTGGCCACCCGCGCCGAGGCGGCGTCCGGGATGGCGGAGGCGGAGATCGCGTTGCGGACGTTGCAGCGCTCGGCGGGCGGTGAGGCCGCACCGGAATTGGCCAAGGCTGCCAAGTTGCTGGAGGACGCCACGAAGGAATTCAACATCCAGAACTACGGCGGCGCGCTCTGGCTGGCGAATCAGGCCAAGTCTACCGCCGGCGTCGGCCGGAGCCGGTTCGCCAGCGAAGACCCCTCGGCGGCCCGCCCCGGTGAGGTGATGTTCGCCGTGCCGCTCCGCCTGCAAACCCTCGGTCGCAGCAAGGTGCGGGAAGGTCCGGGCACGACGTATCGCGCGATCGCGACCCTGGAGCCCGGGACCTCGCTGGTCGGGCTCTCCTACGTGGATCAATGGATGCGCGTACAGGACGACAGCGGCCGGGCGGGGTGGGTGTTCTGGAACCTGGTGCAGAAACGGCAGGCGGCCTCCCGCTAACCGCGCGCCGCCTTCGTGTCCTTGACCAGTTTCAGTCCGGCGCGGCGCACCTTGTTGCGCCCTTCGCGTTTCGCTTCGTACAGCGCCTCATCCGCGGCCGCGATCACCTGCTCCGGGGTGTCCCCGTGCAGCGGGAATTCGGCGACGCCGATGCTCACGGTCATGCGGCGCCCCGGGAAGACCTCATCGGCAATCCGGGCGCGGATCCGCTCGGCGATCTCGAGTGCCTCCGGCATTCCCGTCTCCGGGAGCATGACGAGGAATTCCTCCCCGCCGTAGCGGGCGACGTGGTCCACCTCGCGTGTCGCTTCCCGCAGGAGCGTGGCCACGCGCGAGAGCACGCCATCGCCCGCCAGATGCCCGAACGAATCGTTGTACTTCTTGAAGTGGTCCACGTCCACCATGAGCAGGGCGAACGTATGCTTGAGTCGCTGTGACCGGCGCGCTTCGTCGGTGACCGCTTCCATGAGGCGCCGGCGATTGAACAATCCGGTCAGTCCATCGGTGACCGAGAGCCGCTCGAGCTCTTCATTCTTGCGGCGCAACGTTTCGTTGGCGGCGTCCAGCGCTTCGCGGCCCTCGCGCAGGCGGACCACCATGTTGTTGAACACCTGAGTCAGGTATCCGACTTCCCCTCCCGAGAGCACCGGCAGATCCACGTCGAGATTGCCGGCCGCCACCTTCGCGGCTCCCGTGGCGAGGCGGTGCAGGGGTCGCACAATGAAGAGGCCCAGGAAGTACGCGATCAGCCCGACCCCGATGAGCAGCGTGGCCACGAGCAGGAGCATGGTGTTGCGCAGCTGGGTTACCTGGTGGAAGGCCAGCGACGCCGGGGCTTCGGCTACTACGGCCCAGCGCAGCAGGGGCTCGCTGCGCATGCTGCCCACCACCGGCTCCCCGTCGTAGCCGCGATAGTTCGCCAGGCTGCCGTCGCGCGCCGATAGCCGCTGCATGGACGCCGTGGTCAACCGGGAGCCCGAACCCGTCGCCTGCCCGGTCACGATCTCTCCCTCGTTCGACACCAGATACACCCGCCCCGAGTCGGACGGAGTGTAGCGGCGCAGGATCTGGTCCATGGACGAGAGATTCAGCTTCGCGGTCAGCGCTCCCAGGAAGCGGCCACTGGGCACGTGGACCGGGACCGCCACGACGAGCAGCGCCGCTCCCAGGACCGGGTCGCGGTAGGGATCGCCCAGAGCGGCGTTGTCAGAGAGCACCTCGTCAGTCCAGCCCCGGGGCATCTCGATCGGGCGCAGCTGTCGCGCACTCGTCGCCACGACGTTGCCCTGGGGGTCCACCACCATCAGCTCCACGTAGTCGGCAAAGCGCTCCCGCACCGAGTTGAGATAATCCGTCAGCCGGCGCACGGCGGGGCTCCGGGCGCCGCCGGTGCGCGGCCGCTGTTCCAGGTTTTCGGTCACTTCGTAGGAGCTGGCGAACACCCGTAGCTCGTACAGTCGCTCCTTGAGCCAAAGCCCGAGCTCGCGCGCGCTTTGGGTGCTCGCGCTCTCCATCTCCTCGGTGATTTTGCCGTTGAGCGAGCGCCGGATGTGGTTGTAGGCGATCCAGCTCGTGAGCAGGGACGGAATCAGCGTCGCCAGCACGGCGAAGAACAGAATCCGGTTTCGGATGCTGTCCAAGTGCAGCAGGCGGGTGTGCTTCGAAACCGACTGTTCTATGGCGCTGATCCGCATATCTCTCCTGAGAACCCACCCAAGATGAACGCGCGGCTCGCCCACGCAAGTAGGTGCCCGAGACCGAGGCAGGAACGCCAAGGATCGGTGTGATGCACGTCACTCCGGATGGCCGCCGGGGCCGTCAACTCCGCGGTAGCTTGCGCGGATGTCCGTGCCCTTCATTTCCCGCCACCAGTTCCGCGCCGAGCTGGTCGAGCTGTTGCGTCTCGCGGTGCCCACCGTCGCCGTCCAGGTCGGCTGGATGTCGATGGGGGTAGTGGACACGATCGTCGTCGGGCACGTGTCGGCGAATGCCATGGCCGCGGTGGCGCTCGGGAGCCTGCTGTTCCTCGCGGTTTCGATCTTCGGGATGGGCGTGCTGACCGGGCTCGACCCGGTCATCTCCCAGGCCGTCGGCGCGCGCGACGAGCCGGCGGTGGCGCGTGGCGTCCAACGCGGGCTGATCCTCACGCTCGGGCTCACCGTGTTGTCGACGCTGGTGATCGTGCCGGCGCGACCGCTGCTCGAAGCTCTGCGCCAACCGCCCGAGATCGTGCCCACCGTGGTGGCGTACATGCGGGTCGCGGCCGGCGGATTCCTGCCGTTTTACGCAGTGGTGTTGGTGCGGGTGTTGCTGCAGGCGACCGGCCGCGTCGGGTCGATGGTGTGGGCGACGCTCGCCGCCAACGTGCTGAACCTCGCGCTCAACTGGGTGTTCGTGTTCGGTCACCTGGGCGCCCCGGCCCTGGGCGCCGTCGGCTCGAGCTGGGCGACCACGCTGTCCCGCTGGGCGCTGGCGCTGTTCATGGTGGCGTTCTCCTGGCGAGAGCTGCGGCACCGGGTCCGGCCATGGGCGCGGGACGCCCTGGCCGCCCGGCCCATGGGTCGCGTCCTCGCGCTCGGCGCGCCGATCGGCATGCAGTACACGCTCGAGCTCGGCATTTTCAGCCTGGTGGGGCTGATGATGGGGCGGCTGGGCGCGATCCCGATGGCGGCCAATCAGGTCGCCCTGAACCTCGCCTCGATCACGTTCATGGTCCCCCTCGGCGTGTCGATCGCCGCGTCGGTGCTGGTCGGCCGGGCGATCGGGCGGGGCGACATGCAGGCGGCGCGGCGCGCCGCCGTGGCGTCAGTCGTGTGCGGGATCGGGTTCATGGCGCTGTCGGCCGTCGTCATGCTCACCGCCCCGGGAATGCTGGCGCGCGTGTACACGACCGATGCGGCGGTCGCCGCGCTGGCGGGGACGCTGATCCCGATCGCCGGCGTGTTCCAGGTGTTCGACGGCACGCAGGTGGTCTCGATCGGCGTGCTGCGCGGCACCGGCGACACGCGCACGCCGATGCTGGTCAACATTCTGGGCTATTGGATGATTGCCCTGCCGCTCTCGGCATGGCTGGGGCTGTATACGCCCGCTGGGCCGGCCGGCATGTGGTGGGGGCTCGTAGCGGGGCTCGTGATCGTGGCGCTGATCCTGGTGACGCGGGTGCGCGTCCGGCTGCGCGGTGAGGTGCGACGACTGGAAGTCGAGACGGCGCCTCTCTAGTGCCCGTAATGGCTGTCGGTGTGCGTACGCTGCTTTCGGCATGTTGGCGAATCAAGTTGGAACGGCACTAGTCCGCCGGCAGTGCGCCCGGTAGGGGTACCAGCGGCCCGTGGCCGGAGGCACCAGCCGAGTGCACATTCTGCGGCACGACCCCCCCCCGGACCTGGGAGCGCCCATGCCGTACCTGTCGCGTCGTGAGTTCGTGCGGTACTCCGCCGTCACCGGCCTCGCCGCCGCCACGCCACTCGCGGCGAGCGCCACGCCCCCCCCACCTCCGTACATCCCCACACCCCCGTCATTCGAGCTCGAGGAGGCCACCGTGGCCCACCTCACGGCCGGCCTCGAGAGCGGGCGCTACACCTCGCGCCGGCTGTGCCAACTCTACCTGGCGCGCATCGAGGAGATCGATCGCCGGGGCGGGCTGCGGTCGGTGATCGAAACCAATCCCGACGCGTTGGCGCTCGCGGACCGGGCCGATGCGGAACGGCGCGCGGGGCGGAACCGGGGGCCGCTGCACGGCATCCCCGTGCTGATCAAGGACAACATCGCGACGGGCGACCGGATGATGACGACCGCCGGCTCACTCGCGCTGGCCGACGCGCCGGCGCCGCGCGACGCGTTCGTGGCGCAGCGACTGCGGGACGCGGGCGCCGTCATCCTCGGCAAGACCAACCTGTCCGAGTGGGCGAACTTTCGCTCCACCCGTTCGGTGAGCGGCTGGAGCGGCCGTGGCGGGCAGTGCCGCAATCCCTACGCCCTCGATCGCAACCCGTGCGGCTCGAGCTCCGGCACCGGCGCCGCCATCGCCGCCAGCCTCGCGGCCGTGGGCGTGGGCACTGAAACCGACGGCTCGATCGTGTGTCCGGCGTCGGCGAATTCCCTGGTGGGCATCAAGCCCACGCTCGGCCTCGTGTCCCGCAGCGGGATCATCCCGATCGCGCACAGCCAGGACACCGCGGGCCCGATGGCGCGCACGGTCACCGACGCCGCGATTCTGCTGGGAGTGCTGGCCGGATCGGACCCGAGCGACGCGGCGACCGCGCCGGCGGGCTCCCGGGGCCAGGCGGACTACACCCGGTTCCTCGATCCCAACGGTCTCCAGGGCGCCCGCATCGGTGTCGCCCGGGCCAAGGTCACCGGGTACAGCGCGAGCGCCGACCGGCTGTTCGAGTCCGCGCTCGACGTCATGAAGCGGTCGGGCGCCGTGCTCGTGGACCCCGCCGACATCCCGCAGCTGGGCGAGTACGATGACGCCGAGTTCACGGTGTTGTTGTACGAGTTCAAGGCGGACCTCAACGTCTATCTCGCGGGTCTCGGGGTGGCACCGGCCAGGACGCTCGCCGACCTGATCGCCTTCAACGACCAGCACCGCGATCAGGAGCTGCCGTATTTCGGGCAGGAGATCTTCATTACGGCGCAGGAGAAGGGGCCGCTCACCGACGATGCATACATGGAGGCCTTGCTGCACTGCCGCCGGCTCTCGCGCACCGAAGGGTTGGATGTCGTGTTCGCGAAGGAAAAGCTCGACGCGCTCGTCGCCCCGACGGGCAGTCCGGCCTGGACCATCGATCTCGTCAACGGTGACCACTTTCTCGGGGCGTCCTCGACGCCGGCGGCGGTGTCCGGGTACCCGAGCGTGTCCGTGCCCGTCGGATACGTGCACGGGTTACCGGTCGGCATGTCGTTCATTGGAACGGCCTGGAGCGAGCCGACGCTCGTGAGGCTGGCATTCGCCTACGAGCAGGCGGCCAAGCCGCGGCGGCCGCCGCGGTTCCTCGCGACCGCGAATCTCGAACACGCAACGGGTTAGCTGATGGCTGAAAGCTGAAGGCTGATAAGCGCTTTCCTTCTACTTGCGACCCCCGCGATTCGGCGGCAAGATAAGACTCCAGCCGTCGTGTCCGTGCAACACCCACCAGGGAGGGACCGTGGGCAAGCGTATTTGTCTGCTGGTCGTCGCGTTGTTCGCGCTAGTCGGCGTGGCCGCCGCCCAGCAACGTCAAATCACCGGCCTGGTGACTGCCCCCGGCGGGGCGCCGGTGACGGCCGTGAGCGTCAGCGTCGTCGGGACGGCGTTCACCACCTCGACCAACGACGAGGGACGCTACGTGATCTCGGCGTCGAGCGGAGCCGTGCAACTGTTGTTCCGCCGCATCGGCTTCAAGCGCAAGCAAGTCCCGGTTACCGCCGAGCAGGTCACCGCCGACGTCACGATGGCCCTGGACGTCTTCAACCTCGATGCCGTGGTGGTGACCGGTCTGCAGACCGGAATCGAGCGTCGTAACGCGGCGGTTTCCACCACGGTCATCAGGGGAGCGGAGGTCTCGGCCATACCGGCTCCGTCGCTGGACCGCGCCCTGCAGGGGCGGGTGCCCGGCGCCTACATTCAGCAAAACTCCGGCGCTCCGGGCGGTGGCACCCAGATCCAGATTCGGGGCTCCAACACGATCGTCGGCGCTTCCGACCCGCTGTATGTAGTGGATGGTGTGATCGTCAGCAATTCCTCGCTCGCGACGGGGATGTTCGCGGTCACCGGCAGCAGCGGAAACCCGACCAATGGCGAAAAGCAGGACGACCCGGTCAACCGGATCACCGACCTGAACCCCAACGACATCGAGTCCTTCCAGATCCTGCGGGGCGCGGCGGCGACGTCGATCTATGGGTCCAAAGGCGTGAACGGCGTCGTGATCATGACCACCAAGCGCGGGCAGTCGGGCCAGCCGCGCGCGAGCCTCACCCAGAGCGTCGGTTTTTCAGAGCTGCTGCGCGGACCGGCGACGCGCGCGTTTACCATTCCCGAAGCGGAAGCGCAGTTCGGGGCCTCGGCGGTCGCGCCCTACATCGTGAACAGCACGCTCCCCACCTTCGATCACCTCCGCGATCTGGCGGGCAACAAGCCGCTCTCCCACGCGACCCAGCTCGAGGTCTCGGGCGGGGCTGCCGGCACGCGCTATTACGTGTCGGGCGCCTTGAAGAACGACGGGGGGATCATCGCCAACACCGGCGCGCAGCGGCAGAACATCCGGGCGAACCTGGACCAGAGTTTCTCGGACCGGCTGGCGATGTCGCTCAGCACGGGATTCGACCGGACCACGACGCAGCGCGGCTTCACCAATAACGACAACGCCGGCGCCAGCGTCACCTACGCACTCGCCTACATCCCGGGCTTCGTGCCGCTCAAGCCGGTGAACGGCGTGTTCCCGGATCCGGGCGGGCTCAGCTACTTCGGGGCCAACCCGCTGCAAACGACCGCCCTGGGCAGCAACGATGAGACCGCACTGCGATTCACCGGTGGGCTGAACCTCAGCTTCCAGGCGCTGCAGACCGAGCGGCAGAATCTGAAACTCGTCGGGGCGGGCGGAATTGATTTCTTCCACCAAACGAATCAGGTGTTCGCGCCGCGCGACCTGTATTTCGAGCAGCGCCAGGCCAACCCGGGCGGCTCCGCGCTGTCCAACGCGGACGGCCGCTTCACCAACTGGAATCTGAACGCGATCCACACGTATACGCCCATCGGCGGTTCGTGGACCGCCACCACGGCCGCCGGTTTGCAATGGGAGGATCGGGCGATCTCGCGCTCCCGCATCATCGCGCGCGGGTTGCTGCCGGGCCAGCGGAACGTGAACCAGGGCGCGGTGATCACACCGTTTGAGGAAAACACGCACGAGCGCACCGTCGCGGCGTACGGCCAGGAGCAGTGGCTGGGCATGAGCGAGCGGTTGCTGCTCTTCGCCAGTGTCCGCGCCGAGCGCACCAGCGCCAACGGCGACGTCAACAGGTACTACTTCTTCCCGTCGTTCCGGACGTCGTATCGCCTGCCGGGCTTCCTGGGGGAGGGCAGCGAAGTGAAGCTGCGCGCTTCCTACGGCGAAACGGGCAATCAGCCGCTGTTCGGCCAGAAGTTCACCACGTTGCAGGGCGGCGTCGTGATCGGCGGCAGCATCGGGACCATCGCCGGGGCGACGGCCGGCGACCCGGTGATCCGGCCGGAGCGCACGCGGGAGATCGAGGCGGGGATCGATGCGACTCTGCTCGACGGCCGTGCCAGCCTGGAGCTTACGTTGTACCAGCGCAAGACGAGCGACCTGCTCGTGCCGGTCACGCCGGCTCCGTCGTCGGGCTTCAGCCTCGCGTTCATCAACGGCGGAAAGATCAGGAACGAGGGGCTGGAGATCGGCCTGGGCATCACGCCGATACATCGGCCCACCTTCGATTGGCTGTTCCGCACCAACTTCACGAGCCTCAAGAACCGCGTGCTCGAGCTCGACCTGCCCGGCGGCGCCACGGGCTTCCGGCCGGCAAACGCCGGCTTCGGTCTGGCGTACGGGGAATTCTTCATAGAGGTGGGACAGCCGATTACGCAGATCATCGGCACCGACCCTCAAGGTAACGTGCTCCATTTGGGCCAGGTAAACCCGAAGTTCCGCTGGTCGTTCTATAACGAATTCACCTACCACCGCATGGCACTGTCGTTCCTGTGGGATTGGCAGAACGGCGGCGTAGCCCAGAACCAGACGCTGTCGCTGTACGACTGCAATAGTCTCGCCCCCGACGCGGCTACACCGGCGGGGCAATACCGCACCGACGCGTGCCTGGCGGGCAGCGACGCGCGGCCGTTCGTGCAGTCCACCACGTTCGTGAAACTCCGGAACGCGAGTATCAGTGTGGATCTTCCGGACAACGTGGCCGGGTGGTTCGGCGCGAAATCGGCTCGCGTGAGCGTGGAGGGCGTGAATCTGATCACGATCACCGACTACTTCGGCTACGACCCCGAGGTCTCCAACTACGGTTCGCAGGCGGTCACGCGCAACATCGACCTCGGACCGTATCCACCGTCACGCCAATTCTTCTTCTCCATCCGGGCGGGGTTCTGACCATGCGCACGAGACACTTCGCGATCGCGGCCGGCCTGCTCGTGCTGGGGGCCTGCAATTTCGACATTTTGAATACCAATCAGCCGACCCAGGACGACTTGGTCAACAGTCCCACGCGGGTGAAGCTGGCGGCCGCAGCCACCGGCTTGTTCGGCGGCGCGCGCGGCGGCATTCAGGCGTTCATTTGGCGCCTGGGCTCGATGGGCCGCGAGGGGATCAACCTCTCGGGCAACAATCAGCCGGACTTCATCGAGCCGTACTTCGGACCCGTGTCGGCCGGTGGCAGCTTCGGGGGCACGTTGTACATCGACCGCTACGCCCACATTCGCAGCGCGAACATCTATCTCGCCGCGGTGGACGGGGCGCCTGATGTCTCCGCCGCCGAGAAGTCGGCTTCGAAGGGGATGGCCAAGACCCTGAAAGCGCTGGCGTTCGCGTACATCATCGAGACGCGGGCAGAGCTTGGCTCGGCGGTGGACGTCGACCTGCCGGTGAGCGCCGCCCCCGCGCCGTTCGTGACGGAAGACAGCGTCTGGGGCTACATCATCGGGTTGCTGAACGACGCCCAGGCCGATTTGACGGCGGCAGGTGGCGCCGACTTTCCCTTCCCGGTGCCACCGGGATTGTCGGCGTTCAATACGCCGGCCACCTTCATCCAGTTCAACCGGGCGCTGGCTGCCAAGGCCTCCCTGTTGCGAGCCACAGTCCCGGGTGGGTGCGGCGGCAGTCCCGCGACGTGCTACACGGCGGCGCTCACGGCGCTCGGGGCCTCATTCCTCGATCCCACGCCCGCGAATTTCCAGACCGGGGCCTACTTCGATTTCTCAACCGGTTCCGGCGATGCGGTGAACTTCCTCTCCGAGCCGCTGAACGCGCTCACGTTTTTCGCGCTGCAGAGCAACTTCACCGACGCCCAGCTGCAGACGGGCGGCGTACTCCTCGATCAGCGGGTGCTGGACAAGATCACCCCGGCGGCCGACACGCAGATCGCGTTGCTGGGCAGCATCCCCATTCCCGGCGAGCTCAAGTTCACCGTCTTCCTCACCAATGGGAGTCCGGACGAGAATCACGGCATCCCGATCATCAAGGACGAGGAGTTGATCTTGCTGCGAGCTGAGGCCAGTTGGTTTGGAGGGAACAAGGCCGGAGCGCTGGCGGATATCGATTTGGTGCGGCAGAACTCGGGCGGCCTGCCGGCGACGTCGCTGACCGTGGGGAGCTCGGATGCGGCGTTCGTGGCCGAGCTGTTGTACAACCGGCGCTACTCGCTGCTGTGGGAGCAGGGGACCCGCTGGATCGACGCGCGGCGCTTCGGTCGTTTGACCGACATCCCGATCGCCGTGCCTCTTGGCAATGTGCCGCCGTACATGCCGATCCCGTTGACCGAGTGCCAGGCGAGGAACATCGAAACGAAGCCGGTGACGAACGACGTGGTGACGTGTACACCGCTGACGCCGTGACCCGGCGCTGAACGGTTCACTCTCCGGAGGGGCACGGTTCGCCGTGCCCCTTCGTGTAACGCAACGCGTCGATCGATTGCGCCGCATCGCCCAGATCTACGACGCGGGCATCCGCATCCCGGGCACGCGACTCACGATCGGCCTCGACCCGCTCATCGGCCTCATCCCGGGTCTGGGCGACTTGATTGGCGCCGGGATGGCCATCTGGGTCGTAGCGGAAGCCGCGCGGCTCGGCGCGTCCGGATTTGTGCTGTTCCGCATGGGATTGAACATCGCCATCGACACCCTGGGTGGCGCGATCCCCGTCGCCGGCGACGTGTTCGATGCCATGTGGAAGGCGAATCTCAGGAACGTGCGGCTGCTCGAGCGGCATCTCGCCGCACGTGACGATCCGACCTCGACCAGGAGCCCCTGATGCTGCGATGCTGGATCGGTGCGATGGCGCTGCTGCTGAGTGTCGCCGGAACGGCGCGCCCACGAGGGCGAGTACGAGGCGCTACGGTAGACCGCGGAGCGCTTGCGCCAGAATCGCCACCAGCTGCTCGATCTGCTGTTGGGAGATGATGAGCGGCGGTGAAAGGGCAACCACGTCACCCGTCGCGCGCACCAGCGCCCCCCGCTGAAAGCAATCCAGGAACACGTCGAATCCTCGGGCGCCGACCGCTCCCGCGCGCGGTTCGAGCTCGATGGCCGCCATCAGACCGATGGTGCGCAGGTCCACCACGTGCGGCAGTCCGCGCAGCGAATGGACGGCCGCTTCCCAAGCGGGGGCTAGGTCTTTCGCGCGATCGAACAGTCCCTCGGTCCGGTAGACGTCCAGCGTCGCGAGCCCCGCCGCGGTGGCGAGCGGATGACCCGAGTAGGTATAGCCGTGGAACAGCTCGATGCCGCCCGGGGCCGTGTCGACCACCGTGTCGTAGATTCCGCGCCGGACAGCCACCGCTCCCATCGGGACGGCGCCGTTCGTGATCCCCTTGGCGCAGGTGATCATGTCGGGGACGACCCCCAAGGCCTGCGCCGCGAACGGCGCGCCGAGGCGACCGAAGCCGGTGATCACCTCGTCGAAGATCAGCAGGATCCCGTAGCGATCGCACAGGGCGCGCAGGCGCTCGAGGTATCCGCGCGGCGGCACCAGCACGCCGGTGGAGCCGGCCACCGGCTCCACGATCACGGCGGCGATCGTCTCGGCGCCGCGCTGGGCCACGATCGCCTCCAGGGCGTCCGCCAGCTCGGCCCCCCACGACGGCTGACCGCGCGAGAACGCATTGTGGGCGAGATCGTGGGTGTGCGGCAGATGATCGACGAGCGGCAGCAGCTGAGCGGCGAATGCCTTGCGGTTGCTCTCGAGCCCGCCCACCGAGATGCCACCGAAGCCGACGCCATGATAGGCGCGCTGGCGGCCGACGAACCGCGCCCGGCCCGGCTCTCCCCGGGCCTGGAAGAACGCGAGCGCGATCTTCAGCGCTGTGTCCACCGCTTCGGAGCCGGAGTTGGTGAAGAACACCCGATCCAGTTCGCCGGGCAGGATCGTGGCCAGACGGCCGGCGAGCTCGAAGCTCCCCGGATGGCCCATCTGAAACCCCGGGGCGTAGTCGAGCCGCGCAGCGGCGTCGGCGATGGCCCGGACGATCGGCGCGGGCGAATGCCCGGCGTTCACGCACCACAGCCCGGCCGTACCGTCCAGAATCTGGCGCCCGTCGGCCGCGGTGTAGTGCATTCCCTTGGCCGATACCAGCAGGCGGGGGGCGCGCTTGAACGCCCGGTTGGCGGTGAAGGGCATCCACTGGGCATCGAGAGACGGCAGCGTCGTTCCGGGCATCGTCTGACTCCTACTGTGCGTAGCGCAGCACGTCGTAGAGATACCGCACGCCGAACCCCACGTTGGTGACGCTCACCCGCTCGTCGTTGCCGTGCACGCCGCGCTGCGCATCCGATTTCTCTACCGTGAACGGATCGAAGCCGTAGGTCACGATCCCGAGCGCCCGGTAGAACGGACGGTCGGTGGCACCCGTGAGCATCGGCGTGGTGACGTGAACGCTCGGGTCGCGCTCGCCCGCCGCCCGCACGATGGCGCGAAACAGATCAGTGTCGATCGGGCTGTCGAGCGGGGCCTTGGGAGGGAACATGGTCTCCCAGTGCACGGCCGTGTCTCCCACGACGCGGACCAGGTCGGCCCGGACGGCGTCCGTGTCTTGATCGGGGAGAATCCGGATGTCGACTTCCGCCGAGGCCTCGGCGGGAATCACGTTCGTCTTGTTCGAGCCGGTGACGACGGTGAGCGAGATGGTGTTCCGGAGGATCGCGTTCCAGTAGACGTTGTCGGTGATCCACGCCCGGGCGCTCGAATCCGCGAGGGCGGTTGCGACGTCCGAGAGCCAGGCGCGCGGCGGGGCGGGGTACTGCGGCGCGATATCCCGGAAGTATTTTGCCACGCCCGGCGTGACGTGCAGCGCGGTCTCGTAGTGTCCCAGGCGCGCCAGGGCATCCACGAGGTGCGGCACCGGATTCTGTTTCGTGGGACGCGAGCCGTGCGACGGCGTTCCGTGCACCGTGATCCGCTGCCAGAACGCCCGCTTCTCCGCAACTCCGACGCCGAAGTAGGTCAGCCGGCCGTCTTCGACGAGGTTGTCGCCTCCCTCCGTCATGAGAAACTCGACATCGCGCAGCATATCCGCATGGCGCTGGACGAACAGGTCGGCGCCACGGCCCCCGACCTCCTCGTCCGCGTTGGCGATGAACACGATGTCGCGGTTCAACGCCACGCCGCTGCGCTTCAGCGCGATGAGCGCCATCAGCTGCACCAGGCCTTCGCCCTTCATGTCGAGCGCGCCGCGACCCCAGATGTACCCGTCCTGCACCAACCCCGCGAACGGGTCCACCGACCAGAACTGGCGCATCACCGGCACGACATCCAGATGGTTGACCAGGGCGATGGCCTTCTTGGTGCCGCGCGAGCGCAGCCGGGCGTACAGATTGGCGCGTCCCGGTCCCAACTCGGCCGTATCCAGGATCTGGGCCTCGATCCCTTCGCGCGCCAGCAGCTGCTGGAAATACCGGGCGGCCGCGAGCTCGTTGCCTGGAGGGTTAGTCGTGTTGATTGCCAGGTAGGCGGAGAGGTTGCGCACCGATTCGGCGGCCAGGGAATCCCAGTCGATAGACCGCGCGGGTGTCTGGGCGAGGACCGGGGCGCCGCCGAGCAGCAGCACGGCGCAGCAGTGTGAGAGTCGCATGGTATCGACGTCTGTGAAGGGTGAGCGTCAAACTGCTCCGTGACTAGGGCTTCCGCAACCGGTAGTGGCCCACCAACCATTCGGTCCCGCGACGATAGCCGAACAGCTCGGCGCAGGCGAAGAAGAACACGCGCCAGCGTTGGAGCCAGAGCTCGGCCTCGGCGCCGTACGTGGTGGCGAACACCCGTCGCACCTCTGACTCGTGCGCCGCCAGGTTGCGGGCCCACGCCTCCGCGGTGCGGGCGTAGTGCTCGCCGCCCACCTCCCACGTCTTCTCCAGCACCAGCGAACCCTGAAAGCGCGGCAACAGGTCCAGGGATGGCATCATCCCGCCGCTGAAGAAATAGCGGCCCAGCCAGTTGCCCACGCCGTTGGCCTCGAACGGATAGGCGTAGCGACGGTGGCAGAAGACGTGCACGAACAGCTTTCCACCCGGCTCGAGCCACCCGGTAATGCGGTGCAGCAGCTCACGCCAGTTGTGCATGTGCTCGAGCATCTCGACGCTCACCACCCGGTCGAACCGGGACTCGAGCGTGAGCGCGTTCAGGTCGGCGGTGAGGACCTCGAGATTGGCCGGCTTCCGCGCCTCGATGAAATCCCGTTGCGGCTCCGAATTGGACACCGCGACGATGCGGCTGTTGGGGAAGCGTCGCGCCATCCAGAGAGAGAGCGAACCCCACCCGCACCCGAGCTCGAGGATCCGTTGCCCGTCGGCGAGCTGCGCCCGGCTGCATGTCAGCTCGAGCATCGCCGTTTCGGCTTCGTCGAGCGTGGCCACGCCCTCGGGCCAATATGCGCCGCTGTACTTCATGGTGGCACCGAGCACCTGCTGGAAGAACGCCGCGGGCAGCTCGTAGTGCTGCCGGTTGGCGGCATCGGGCACGAGCGCGATCGGGCCGTTCGAGAGCTCCGCATCGATCGAGCCGGCGCGGACCCGATGCGCTTCGTGATACAGCCGCAGCGCCAGGAGGCGGCGGATGCCCCACCGGAGCACCGGCTCGGGCAGGCGGCCCAGCATCACCCTATGCCTGCTTCGGGAACCAGGCGAAGCAAACGCTCGTGTCGCGCTGATAGGCGCGGGAGTCGTCGCCGCGGCTCCTGCGGGCCTGCTGCTCGGTGTAGGGGATGCCGGTGAGGCGGAACTGGAACGGCAGCATCAATGCCGGGCCGGCGAAGCGGCGACGAGTCCGGCAACGCCCCCGCCGACGATCGCGATCCGCACCGTCAGGCCCGCTCCAGGATCCTGGCCGGCACCGCGTGGAGGTTCTTGATGATCCCGAGCCGGGACAGGATCCACAGCCCGTAGAAGGTCAAGTCCACTTCCCACCAGTAGAATCCCTGGCGCACCGCGCCGGGATACCAGTGGTGGTTATTGTGCCAGCCTTCCCCGAACGTGATCAGGGAGAGCAGCAGACTGTTCTTGCTGTCGTCGTCGGTTGGGAAGCGCCGCCGCCCCAGCTGGTGCGCCAGCGAATTGATGAAGCAGCTGCAATGAAACAGCACCACGGTGCTGATGAAGAATCCCCACACCAGCAGCTGGGCGCCACCGATGAGGAACAGCGCCAGGGCGAGCAACAGCGGCACCACGATATCGAACCGGTCGAGGAAGCGGAGCTCCGGATACCGCGCCAGATCCGGTACCTGTTTGAAGTCGGTGGGGAAGTTCTCGGGCGAGGTGATCCAGCCCATGTGACTCCACCAGAACCCGTGCTGGCGCGGACTGTGGACGTCGGCCTCGGTATCGGCGTGCCGATGGTGCTTGCGGTGGTGGGCGGCCCACCACAGCGGCCCCCGCTGCACGCAGGAGGCCCCGATCACCGCGAACACCAGCTGCATGGGACGGGAGGTTTCGTAGGTGCGATGCGAGAAATACCGGTGATAGAAGCCGGTGATGGCGAACATGCGGGCCACGTACAGCCCGGCGGCCACGCCGACCGCGGTCCAGCTCGCCCCGACCCAGATGACGCCGAGACAGGCGAGATGCATCGCCGCGAACGGCAGCACCCGGAGCCAGTCGACCTGGTGACCGGCAACATGATCGGTGGGTGGTGACGCCGCGGTGTCGAACCACAGCACGAGCTTGGTGAGTAACTGTTTGGGTGTGTTCATCGTCAAGTAATCTAACGGTTTTGGGGACCCTCGCCCCTGGCCCATTCATACGGCGCTCAGAGGTCCCCGGATGGAACTCCCGCCAGCCCAATCCCGTACTTCACGCCATGCTCCACCCGTTCTCGCCGATCGTGCTGACCGTCCTGAGCGTTGTGAACCCGATCCGCCTCCGAGCGCAGGACGTTGACAACCCTCCTCAAGATTCGCGCCGCAGCGCGGGTCACCACGCGTTGAATCTGGGTATTTCGGGAGTGGGTCTCTCGATCGGAAATTCACGTCGCTGGACGGGGCTCCGCATCAATTGGCAGGACAACGCGGTCGATCGGGTCAACGGGATCAACTTCACGCTCTGGAATGCCAAGCACAATGAAGACATGGAGGTCAACGGCCTCGCGCTGGGCGTGACCGGGCCGGTGGGTGGGCGGTTCAGCGGCATCACGGTCGGTCTGGTCGGCGCGGTGGCCGAGCGGGGATTCAACGGCATCACCCTCGCCGGAATCGGTGTCGTGTCCAACGGCGACATGCAATGGGTGAGTATCTCGGGACTGGGCACCGTGGCCAACCGCAGCATGCGCGGCGTCAACTTCGCCGGCCTGGGCGTCGTGGCGAATGGTGACATGCGAGGCATCAACCTCTCCGGTCTCGGTACCGTCGCCAACGGGACCTTGTGGGGACTCAACCTGGGTGGGCTCGCGGTCGTGGGCAACGGTTCGGTGCGCGGGATCTCCGCCGGCGGTCTGGCCGTCGTGTCGAACGGCGATATGACGGGCATCGGGGAAGGCGGGCTGGCGGTCGTCGGCAATGGTGCAGTGCGCGGTTTTTCTGTCGGTGGGTTGGCCGTCGTTTCGAATGGTCCGGTCGACGGTGTGCACGTGGGTGGGCTCGCGGTGGTCGGCAATGGCCGGGTGCGGGGCGCAACCGTCGCCGGACTCGCCGTCGTCGCGAACGGACGCATGACGGGCTTGGCCGTCGGGGGATTAGCGGTGGTGGGCGACGAAGGGCTGGTGGGAGTGGCGATCGGGGGTGTGCACGTGGAGGGTCGCTGGATCCACGGCCTGGCCATCTCACCGATCCGGACGCGCACGTGGGAGATGCGGGGTGTGTCGATCGCGGGGTACAACCGCATGAAGGGCGACCAGTTCGGCCTTGCGATCGGCCTGTACAACTACGCCAAGCGCCTGCACGGTGTTCAGCTCGGCCTCATCAACAACGCCCGCAACAACAAGGGTCTGCTCCGCGTGCTGCCGATAATCAACGTACATCTGCACTGATCGCAGGGTCTTGCCGCGTGGCCGCTCGGAGCGCAAGCTGCAATGATGCGCTACGTCTACGGAATCGTGCTGGGGCTGACCTGCCTTGGCTGCAGCTCCGCCTCCACCGCTCCTCCACTCGAGATCTGCCCCAGCACGAGCGGCGCGCCCTCGGCCGCGTCGGCGCCTCATGCCGCATTCAGGCTGCTCGTGTTTTCCCGTACCACCGGGTTCCGCCACGCCTCGATCCCCGCGGGCATCGCCGCCATCGAGGTGCTCGGCGCCTATCACGATTTCTCCGTGGAGGCGACCGAAGACCCCGCCGTCTTCACTGATTCGAGTCTGGCGCGGTTCGCCGCCGTGGTGTTTCTGAATACGACCGGAGACGTGCTCGACTTGGTCGAACAGGGCGCATTCGAGCGGTACATACGGTCCGGACGCGGGTTCGTCGGTGTGCATTCGGCGTCGGACACCGAGTACGGGTGGCCGTGGTACCACGCCCTGCTGGGCGCGACCTTCCAAAACCATCCGACGATTCAGCGGGCCACGGTCACCATAGCGGATACGGCGCACGCCTCGACGCGAAACCTCCCCAATCCATGGACCCGGACCGACGAGTGGTACAACTTCATCGCGCAGCCGACCGCCGTCACCCGCCTCGCGCAAGTCGAGGAATCCACCTACACGGGCGGGACCATGGGGACGGTGCATCCGGTCAGTTGGCACCAGACCTACGGCGGCGGCCGGGCGTGGTATACCGCCATGGGTCATACCACCTGCAGCTACGCCGAGCGGGCCTTCCTTGATCATCTGCTCGGGGGCATCGAATGGGCGGCCGGCGGGCCGTGAACTGGCGAGAGACACCGTAGGCCTTCACCTTTGAGTTGACGTTAACCGCTCCCGAATTGGTGGGAACTTCTCAACGAAATCGAGGAGAGTAATGATGCGCTTCCAGGAGCACGGAGGAACGAGCCAGGTGTCGGCGTCGGGCCGGTGACCGCGGTGCGATCGATCGTCGTTCCGGTCGACGGTTCCGCGTTCAGCCTGCAAGCGCTGCCGGCCGCGCTCGGCATCGTCGTTTCCGCGAAAGGGTCGCTGCATCTCCTGTATGTTCAGCCGGCCCCCGCGCCTGTCTTCGATGTCCCCCACGCGGCAGAAATGACCGCGGCGATCGAGCAGCAGCTTCAAGATCTCGCAGCAACGTTGCGCAAGCGCTGGAAAGTCGCGGTAGCCGTCGCTGTTCGGCAGGGCCGTCCCGCGGAGGCCATCGCCGCCTTTGCGAGTGAGATCGGCGCCGGACTCATCGCCTTGACCACCCACGGGCGGGGGGGCCTCAGTCGTCTCTGGCTCGGAAGCGTGGCGGACGAGCTTCTCAGAGCCAGCGAGGCCCCGGTGCTCGCCATTCGCCCGTCGCGGCATGCCGCCGCGGGAATCCGGCCGCGTAGGTTCCGTCATGTGCTCATGCCGCTCGATGGTTCGGCGTTGGCCGAACAAGCGCTCGCGCCCCTGGTCGGCGTGATCGAGGGGTCGGGTGCTCGCGTGATCGTGGTACGCGTCATCACCCCGCACCGGACGATCGCGCGCCCAGCCCCGGTGACTCGCATCGATCAGGTCGATCTTGCCAGGCAACGGCAGGAGGCCGAGGACTACCTCAAGGGGGTCGTGGTGCGACTGCAACGGGACGGCATCCGGGCCTCCTGGCGCATACTCAGCAGCCCGGATCCCGCGCGCGCCATCATTCGGGCCGCTGCCGCGGCGGATGTGATCGCGATGACGACTCACCGTCAGGGGCGCGTCGCGCGATTCCTCCGTGGCAGCGTGTGTGACAAGGTGCTGCGCGGAGCGACAGGGGCGGCGGTCCTGCTCACGCGGCCGGGTGGCGCCTAATCGTCCACCCGGCGCGCGCGCTCTTGAAGGCCTGACCGAGCACGCCCGGCACGAGCCCGAGTCCCGCGACCACAGCCCATTCGGGCACGGTGAGCGGTTGTGCGCCGAGCGTGCGCGCCAGCGGGCCCCAAGAGACCGCCAGCCACAGGAGCACGAGCGACAGGGCGACCGCGCCGAGCGCGTGGCGGTTGCTGAGCGCGCGCCGGGCTGTCACAACCGGACCGGCGCTACGGGCATTGCCGAGGTGGAAGATCTGCGCCACCCCAAGCGTGACGAATGCCAAGGTGATAGCCCGCGTCGGGTCGTCAGGCCAACGGACCAGCCCCCAGCTGAATGCCGCCAGCGCGCTCGAGGCGATGAGCACCGCGTACGTCACCGTCGCCCGCAGTATCGAGCCCGATAGTATCGCGGTACGCGGGGCGCGCGGTGGCCGGCGCATGACGTCCGGTTCGGCGGACTCGAGCGCCAACGCCAGCGCCGGGAACGTGTCCGTCACCAGGTTGAGCCAGAGGATTTGCAGCGGCTGCAGCGGCAACGGCCACCCCGCGACCGCGGCGCCGAGGAACAGGAGCAGCTCGGCCAGGTTACAGCTGAACAAATAGAAGACGAACTTGCGGATGTTGTCGAAGATCACGCGTCCCTCTTCGACGGCCGCGGCGACCGTTTCGAGCCGGTCGTCCTGCAGCACCAGATCGGCGGCCTCTCGCGCCACGTCGCTGCCGCGCCGGCCCATCGCCACCCCGATGTCGGCCTGCCGCAGCGCCGGGGCGTCGTTCACGCCGTCCCCCAGCATGGCCACGACTTCGCCCCGGGCCTGGTAGGCTGCGACGATCCGCAGCTTGTCCTCCGGGCCGATGCGGCTGAACGCCCCGACTCGGGCGACGCGCTCTGCCAGGGCTGCGGGCGGCAGCGCGGCGAGCTCGCGGCCGTCAAGGGTCTCGTCGGCTTCGTCCAGGACGCCGAGAGCGCGCGCCACCGCTTCCGCGGTACCGCGGTGGTCGCCGGTGAGCATGACCGGGCGGATGCCGGCCGCGCGAATCGCCCGAACGGTCTCCTGCACGCCGGGCGTGGGCGGGTCGGTCAATCCGAAGACGCCGACGAACGTTAGGTTGCGGATCGCGACTTCCGTGGTCCCCACGACCTCGCCGGAGGCCACCGCCAGGACTCGCAGCCCGCGGGCCGCGAGCGCCTCGCGTTGGCGGTGCAGCGCCTCACGTGCGGCATTTCCCAGTGGCTGCTCGCCCGTGGGGGTCAGCGAGCGGTCGCACAGATCGAGCACGCGCTCGGGGGCACCCTTGAGGTAGGCGCGGACGCCGCCTCCCTCGGCGTGGAATGTGGCCATCCACATGCGATCGCTCGAAAACGGGAGCTCCGCGATCTCCGGAGCGGACGCCAGCAGCGCCGAGCGATCGAAGCCGGCCTTTCCCGCGGCAACGAGGAGGGCGACCTCGGTCGGGTCTCCGTGTGGCTGCATCGCGCCGTCGCGCTCCACCAGTCCTCCGCGGTTGGCCAGCGCGGCGATGCGCAGCGCCATGGCGAGCTGCGGATCGGCCTGTGGATCGACCGGCACGCCGTTGTCCAGGAAGACACCGCTGTGGGCGTATCCCACGCCCGTGATGGCCAGCTCGCGGTCGCCGCCCAGGGACATCGCCGTCGCCGTCATCTCGCCGGTAGTCAGGGTGCCTGTCTTGTCGGTGCAGATCACCGTCGCCGAGCCGAGACTCTCCACGACCGGCAGACGCCGGACGAGGGCTCGTCGCCGGGCCATGCGGCGCACGCCCACCGCCATGGTGACGGTGACGACCGCCGGGAGGCCCTCCGGGACGGCCGCAACGGCGAGGGCGATCGCCGACGCGAGCACGACCGCCACCGGGACGCCCTGCAGCCACCCCAGCAGCGCCACGACCGCGGCGACTCCCACTGCCGCGAGCGCGAGCCGGCGACCGAGGGCGTCGAGTCGGCGCTGGAGCGGCGTTGGGCGCTCGGGCACGGCCGCCGCGAGCGTGCCGATCCGTCCAACCTCCGTGGCCGTGCCGGTCGCCACGATCACCGCCTGCGCCCGACCCGCCACGACCGTTGTCCCCTGGTAGACCATCGTGCCGTGGTCGGGGAGCGGGGTGTCGGCGGGAAGCTCGGCGATCGCCACCTTCTCCACCGGCAGCGACTCACCGGTCAGCGCTGCCTCGACGGTGCGCAATTCCGTCGCCGCGAGCAGGCGGGCATCGGCCGGTACCGCCTGACCCGCCTCGAGCGCGATGACATCACCGGGCACGAGCTGACGCGCCTCGATGTCACGCGGGCGACCTCCGCGAACCACGGTCGCCCGGGCCACTTGCAGCGTCGTGAGGGCCTCGAGCGCCCGGCGCGCCGGCAGGTCGGTCAGGAATCCGATCGCGGCATTGAGCAGCAGCACGGCGACGATCGCCGCCGCGTCGAGCGCATGTCCGCTGACCAGGGCGACGGCGGCGGCCGCCACGAGCAGCAGGGTGACGACGTTCCGGAATTGTTCGGCGAGGATTCGCCAGGCGGAAGCGGGGGCAGGGGGGCGGATCTCATTCGGTCCGACGCGCGCGAGCCGTGCCGCCGCCTCCGGTTCGTCGAGCCCCGCCGGAGTCGTGTCGAGCCGCCGGCACACCTCGGCGGGGGCGAGCGCATGCCACGGCGTGGGCACCGCTGCGAGGATCGGATGCTCGGCCCTGACGGAATTCACGGCCGGCCGCGGGGGCGATTCAGGAATGATCCTGGAGCAGAATCCGCGCGTCCACCGCCGTGACGCTCTGGGGGAAGGCCAGCAGCGGATTGATATCCAGCTCGGCGATCTCCTCGAAGTCCATCGCGAGCTGCGCCACCCGCTGCAGCGCCTCTCCCAGCGCCGCGAAATCGACCGGCGGGGCGCCCCGCACGCCCTCCAGGATCGCCACGCTGCGAATGCCCTTCAGCATGTCGTGCGCCTCGAGCGGGCCGATCGGCGCGATACGGAACACGACGTCCCGCAGCGCCTCGACGTAGATCCCGCCCAGGCCGAACATCACCAAGGCGCCGAACATGCGGTCGCGGCTCACGCCCACGATCGTCTCACGGCCACCCGGCACCATGCGCTGCACCAGTATGCCTTCGATCGTCGCCTGGGGGGCCGCGCGGGACACTCCGTTCAGCATTTCCGCGCAGGCCTGCTTCACCTCGACGGCCGTCGCGATGTCGACCCGTACGCCGCCCACCTCCGTCTTATGGACGATCTGTGGGGAGACGATCTTGAGGGCGACCGGAAACCCGATCTCCGCTGCGGCGCGGGCGGCGTCCTCCGGATCCTGGGCCAACCGCGCCGGCGCCGTGGGGATGCCGTACGCGTTGAGCACGCCCAGCACCTCGAGCTCCGAGAGCTTGTCCCGTCCCGCCGAGCGCGCCTGGGCGAGCACGCGGCTCGCGCGCTCCCGGTCCACGCTGAACGATTTCGGTGCCGTCTCGGGACGCGCGCGCCATTCCCGCAGCCGGCGCAGGGCGCCTAACGCCCGCGCGGCGGACTCGGGGAAGATATAGGTCGGAATCCCGGCTCGGTGCAGCTCCGCCTTGCTCTCGGGCAGACCCTCGCGCCCCATCAGCACAGCCAGCACCGGCTTCGCCGGATGGCCCCGGGCCGCCGCCGCAATCGACTCGGCCACGTCTTCAGCACGGATGCCGAGCGGGGGGACGAAGATCGCGACAGCCGAATCGACGTTCCCGTCGGCGAGCAGGGCGTCCAGCGCCGCGCGGTAGTCCGCCGCCGTCGCCGAGGCGATCATGTCGAGTGGATTGCGCAGGCTCGCCTCGGGAGGGAACAGCGGTGTCAGCCGGGCGATCGTTTCGGGTGCCAGATCCACGAGCTCCAGGCCCTGGGGCTCGAGCGCATCGGCGATGAGGATGCCGGGGCCGCCGGAGTTGGTGAGCACGGCGGTGCGCCGGGACCGGGGAAGCGGCGGTCCGTTGAACGCCATCGCCATATCGAACAGCTCTTCCATCGAGATGGCCCGCAACACTCCGGCCTGCGTGAGTAGAGCGTCCACCGCCGAGTCGCTCGCGGCCAGTGCCCCGGTGTGCGAGGCGGCCGCCCGGGCCCCGACCTTGGAGCGGCCCGATTTCATCGCGATGATCGCCTTCTGCTTCGTGATGCGAGAGGCGATCTCGAGGAATCGCCGCGGGTTGCCGAAGTTTTCCACGTACATCAGGATCACGCGGACCGCGTCGTCGTGCTCCCATTGCAGCAGAAGATCGTTGCCGCTCACGTCGGGCTTGTTGCCGACCGATACGAACTGCGAGATGCCGATCCCGTATTCCTTCGCGTAGTCGAGCACGCTCATGCCAAGCGCCCCCGATTGCGACACGAACGCGGCGTGACCGAACGGCGGCATGGTGGGCGCGAACGTGGCGTTGAGGGACACGGCCGGATCGGCGTTCAGGACGCCCATGCAGTTCGGACCGACCATCCGCATGCCATAACGTTTCACGACCGCCATCAGGCGGCGCTCGACTTCGGCGCCGGCCTCCCCTACCTCCTTGAAGCCGGCCGAGATCACCACGAGACCTCGCACGCCCTTCTGGCCGCACTGGTCAACGACCAGGAGCACCAGGTCTCTCGGCACCACGATGACGGCGAGGTCGATGGGGTCGGGAATGTCGCCGACGGTTGGGTACGCCTTGATAGAATGGACCGTCGCCGCGTGCGGGTTGACTGGGAACACGGCACCGGTGAAGCCATAGCGGACGATGTTAGCCAGGATCTCGTGCCCGATGGTCAGGGGATCGCGGGAGGCGCCGATCACGGCGACCGAGCGGGGCCGCAAGATGAAATCGAGCTCGGACATGGGGCGCAAGATAGGGTGCTAGTGCCGTTCCACCCACTCGCGCCAAATCATCGGAACCCGTAATGGCTGGCGGCCTGCATGCGGTGGCTTTGGAATAATGGAGCATCACAGTGGAACGGCACTAGGGCGCTCGCGTGTCGAACACGCAGGCCGCGTATCCCAACACTTTCTCGCCGTGCTTCAGCCGGCTCGGCGTCGGTCGCCAGCCGCGCGCCAGCCGGGCATCGAGCAGCTCCCGCTCCGACGGCCGGTGATCCCAGACGGCGACCGCCGTCAACTCCCCGAGTCAGGTGGTGTCGAAATCGAGCCAGCGCCCGCCGGCGTAAGGAATCAGGACGTCGTGTGTGTATTCGTCCTGCGTGACAACGGTGGGGGAGGGAACCGGCGGCGTGAGTCGGCGGGACCAGTCGAGCAGGTCCCCTAACTTCCGCAGCGGCTCGATCAGACGTCGCAGCTCAGCAAGCTCGTCTGACGGGACCGCACTAATTGCGACCAAGTCCATGGTCATAAGGTATTGCTGTGAAACGCATTGTGGTCTCCTTTGACAGGAACGAACGTTCGTGCTAATTATCTATCATGAGAAAGGGCGACGCGACCCGCCAGGCCATTCTGGATCGGGCCACGGGGCTGGCCAGCACGGTGGGCCTCGAGGGGCTGACAATCGGAGCGCTGGCCGCCGAGCTCGATCTCTCCAAGAGCGGGCTGTTCGCGCACTTCCAATCCAAAGAAGCCTTGCAGCTCCAGGTACTCGACCATGGCGCGGCCGTGTTCGTCGGAAACGTCGTGCGCCCCGCGCTGGCGGCCCCGCGCGGGGAGCCACGCATACGCGCCCTGTTCGATCGCTGGCTCAACTGGTCCCGCTCCTCGCCGCTTCCCGGCGGCTGCCTATTCGTGCAGGCGACCGTGGAGTTGGACGACCGTCCGGGCCCGGCCCGGGATCGACTCGTCGAATACCAGCGACAGTGGCTCAACGTCATCGCGACTTCGCTGCAGATGGGGATCGAGGCCGGGGCGTTCCGGCGCGACGCCGACGCCATGCAGTTCGCCCACGATCTCTATGGCGTCATGCTGGCCTACCATCACGCGTCACGCCTGTTGCACGACCCGCAGGCTGAGACGCGCGCCGGTCGCGCGTTCGACGCGCTGCTCTCGGCCGTGCGATCCGGCAATCGCTGACAGGAGAACCTCGACCATGCGTTGGTTGCGACTCGTCTTTCGGGTGCTCCAGGCACTCTCTCCACCCCGTGCGGCCACGCTCGCCGAGCGGTTGTTTTTCACGGTGCCCCGGGCCCGTCTCACGCGCGCGATGCGCGCGCAAATCGAGCGCGGGCGCCCGTTCACGGTTACGGTGGAGCATCAACACATCGGCGGCTGGAGCTGGGGCGACGGTCCGGTGGTGTACTTGGTCCACGGCTGGGGCTCTCGCGGCGGGCGACTGGCCGTCTATATCCCGCCGCTGCTCGCGGCCGGGTTCCAGGTGGTCACCTACGATGGGCTAGGGCATGGAGCCTCGAGCGGTCGGATGAGCTCGATGCCGCAACTGGCGCGCACGTTGCGCGCAGTAGTCGACGCCATGGGGCCAGCCCACGGTGTCCTCGCGCATTCGCTCGGCGCTTCGGCGGCGACCCTCGCGATGGACGGAGGACTCGCCGTATCGCGGGCCGTGTTTGTGGCGCCTGCGGCTGATCCCGTCGGCTTCACGCTGCGCTGGGCGAAGCTCATCGGCCTCCGCCCCGACGTTCTGGCGCGTATGAAGGCGTCCAGCGAACGCCGATTGCGCTTCTCCTGGGACAATCTCGACGTCCGGATGATGGCCGGACGCCGTACCACGCCGCTCTTGGTCATGCACGACGCTGGAGACCCGGTCGTTCCCTGGTCCGAAGGCGCCGCCATCGCCCGTGCCTGGCCGCACAGCCGGCTGGTCACGACCAATGGGTTGGGACACTCCGAAGTCGTCCGCGCGCCTTTCGTCGTGGCGCAGGCGGTCGAGTTCCTGGGCGTGTGCGCTCAGCCGAGCAGCGCGGCCGCGTCGTTACGGACGCCTTCAGCCACGCGATCGGCCAGCGCCATGATCGTGACGTAGGGGTTGATCTCGAGGGCATCCGGGAAGAGCGCGGCGTCCGCCACGCGCAACCAGGGCACGTCGTGTACGCGCCCCCACGCGTCGGTTACGGAATCCCCCGCGTGGCGTCCCATGGCGCACCCGCCCATCAGGTGCGCGGCTGAAATCGATTGTTTCCCCGGTTTCCAGTGCCGCGAATGTATCCGCGTCTCGAGCCGGTCGGCTTCGGCGGCTTCGACGACCGGCGGGTCGGCAAACGGCGCATGCACGCGCACGGCCCCGCCGGCGAAGAAGATCCGAGCCGCAGCCCGATTGCCGCGCACCAGGCCGTCCAGCGCCGCAGGCGAAAAGCGGTAATGCACGACCGGGTTCCCGTCGCGGTCCACGGCGACGTGGTTGTCCGGTGCCGCATGATCCACCGCCAGCACGAGGATCTGCTGCTGGCGTGGAAACGCCCGCATCATGGCGCTGTGAGCATCGCCGAACCCCGTCAGGGCCTTGGCCGTCGTGAACGGGAAATACATGCAGGTTTCGAGGACGAACCCCTCCTCCTCGGCGCGATCTATGAAGAAGCTCTTCGGGTGGCCGACATCGTTGGTGATCGGCTGGGCGTGCTCCGCCACGAGAATCAGCGCCGGGTGGCACGTGAAGCCGCGCCCGAGCGTCTTGGGGAGCGCCAGCTCGGAGCGCAACAACAGGGCCGGTGTGCCGACGGCACCGGCGGCGCACACCACCATGCGGGCGTGCACGTGGTAGTCTCCGGGCGCCCACTCGGAGGACGCGCCCTTCTCGCCCGCTGACGGCTCCCGCACCCGCACCGACAGGCTGCGGTCCGGTTCGATGCGCACCGCTTCGGCCCGCGTGACGACCTCTACGCCGGCGCGCTCGGCAGCCGGCAGTTGCACGCGATTTGTCCCCTGCTTCGCCTGGTTGGGACACCCCAGATTGCAGAGCGACGAACCCTTGCACCCTTTCACGTTGACGGGAAACTGCTCGACCCGGTACCCGGCCTTGCGGCCGCCTTGCACGAACAGATGGTTGTTCTGGTTCAGCTCTGCCGGTGCCAGGAGGTGGGCGTTGTTCTCCCCCAGATACCGCTGGGAGCGTCGCACCAGGTCGTCGTGCGTGATGCCGGGGACATTCCAGCGGCGGATTACGCGCTCCGGGGCGGTGAGCGAGGTGCCGGTGTAGACCACCGTCGAGCCACCGTACACCCGGGCGAAGGCGAGCGTCATAGTCCCGTCGGCGGTGAGAAATCCGCCGGCGCTCTGGTAGAGCTGAGGCGCCATCTCCATCTCGCGGCCGGTGAATTCGTGGTCGAGCAGCCGCGGACCCTGCTCCACCACCAGCACCCGACGCCCCGCTTGGACCAGAGGCGCCAGGCCTTGCGCGACGGTGCCGCCGCCCGCTCCCGAGCCCACGACGACGACGTCGTAGTGCCGCGTGTTCATCGGCGCGCCTCCCATCCACGGGGATCGGCGCGATAGCCGATCTGGCGCCACGCGTCGGGACGGCCGTAGAAGCCCATGAGGATGAGGGTGCGGAGGCCCCAGCAGCCGCGGCGCAGCAGCAACAGCGGAGCGTCCTGCAGGCCGAGCAACACGCGGGTGCGTCGCGGGGCCTCGAGCTGCGTGAAGCGACGGCCGTAGCGCGCCACCGGCAGCCATTCCACGATACGGATGAAGAACAGCAGCTGGCGCTGGAGCTTCGGAGGACGCGCGCCGAGCGCGTCGACGACGATCGCTTCGAGCGCCGCCCACGCGGGCTCGTCGAGCGCCCCCGCCTCCGGGACGACGGTAGTGGCGATGGCGCGGAACACCGGGCGGACCGAGGTCAGCACGCTGGCAAAGCTACCGCACGGCGTATCTTTCGACAGACGACGAGGAGGTTCCGTGACGCATCCGCAGGACGAGTTCGGCGGGCTGGCGGCCGCGGCCCAACAGTTCGAAGCCACCACACGCGACGCCGCCGGCCTCGCGGGTGGGCTCACCAGCGGCCAGCTCAATTGGTGCCCCGCACCCGGAAAATGGTCCGTGGGCCAGTGCCTGATGCATCTCGCCACGAGTACGGACGCGGCACTGCCTGCGATCGATCGGGCTATCGCGCGGGCGCGCGAGCGTGATTGGCGTCGCACGGGGCCGCTGCGCTACGGCTGGTTCACTCGCTGGATGACGGGGTCGATGGAGCCGCCGCCCAAACGACTGATGAAGACGTTCAAGATCTTCCAGCCACCGGCCCAGTCCCTGCGGCGCGAGGACGTGGTCCGTGCCCTGTCCGAGTCGCGTGACCGGTTGCTGGATCGGGTCCGGCAAGCGGAGGGATTGGACGTGAGCCGCACCATCGTCGTCTCGCCGGTGACCCGGCTGTTCCGCATGCCGCTGGGCGGCTACCTCGCGTTTCTCGCCGCGCACGACCGGGGGCACTTGTATCAGGCCCGGCAGGTCCAGGCGGCGCCGGGGTTCGGAAGCGGTTGACACAATCCCGATATGCGAGTGGGCTGCAACCTTATCAGATTCTCATGCGTCTAGCTGTTCGACCCACCCCATGCGAGGCCCGATCATGACCGTCCGCCCGGTATCCCTTTCACTCGTCGCCCTGGTGCTGGCCTGCGGGGGCGCCCAAACCCCCGTTCCCGTCGTCGGTGGATCGGCCGACATCTCTCAGCTCGCCGGCGAGTGGTACGGGGAGTACTCCAGCGTCGAGTCCGGGCGGAACGGCAGCATCGTGTTCAAACTGGTCGCGGGGACCGACAGCGCCACCGGCGACGTCTTCATGACGCCCCAATGGCTCATGCGTCAGGTCAACGGTCAGGCCCAGCCCACGCCACAGCCCACCACCACCCCGGCGCTCGCGATCCGCTTCGTGCGGGTCACGGGAGGGCAGGTGAGCGGCGCGCTGGCGCCCTACACCGATCCCAATTGCGGCTGCACACTGCACACCACATTCGTGGGTCGCCTTCAGAACGACACGCTGGAGGGCATCTATACCTCGCTGCACGAACAGACACGGGAAATTCAGAAAGGTCGCTGGCGCGTCGTCCGTCAGCAGCCGTGATTCTTTGGCTGTGAAGGCGAGCTACTGGTTCTCGATTCAGTAGCCCGTTTCCCGCTCCAAGAGCCGCTGTTTCCGCTCGATGCCCCAGCGATACCCGCCGAGCTTCCCGTCTGCGCGGACCACCCGATGGCACGGAATCGCGATCGCCACCGGGTTAGTCGCGCACGCGCGGGCGACCGCGCGCGTGGCGCGCGGCTGATTGATGGCTCGAGCCACTGCCTGATAGGACCGGGTGGCGCCGTAGGGGATCTTCTTGAGCACCGCCCACACGCGCTGTTGGAACGCCGTCGCCCGGATATCGAGCGGCAGGTCGAGGTGGGGCTCGCGGCCTTCGAGGTGACGGACGATCGCGTGCACCCAGGCGGTGAGCCCGCCCGCGTCTGACGACGTGATGGTCGCGGCGGGGAACTCGGCGCGCAGGTCGCGCTCGAGCGGCGTGGCCGCGTCGCCCAGGCTGATGCGGCAGATGCCCTTGTCCGTGGCGGCCACGAGCATCTGCCCCAGCGGGGACTGGACGACCGCGTAGCGGATCGCGGCGCCGCGCCCGCCCCGGCCGTAGGTGGCGGGGGTCATGCCCAGCGCGGTGGCGGCGCGCTCGTACACCCGGCTCGATGACCCATAGCCGGCCTCGTAGATGGCGGGACTCACGTGACGACGCTCCTTGAGAGAGGACTTGAGCCGGGCGAGCCGTCGCGCGTCACGGTACTCGCGCGGGCTCACGCCCAGCACGCGCCGGAAGGCGCGCAGCAATTGGTGCGAGGAGCGGCCGACGCGCCGGGCCAGCGTCGTGAGGTCCGCGGCGACGTCCGGATGCGCGTCGATGGCGCGGCACACGTCCCGCACCAGCGCCACGGCGGGATCGGGAGACGGCGTCTGAGTCGGCCGGCAGCGCCGGCAGGCCCGGAATCCGGCGGCTTGGGCCGCCTCGGGGATCGGGAAGAAGCGCACGACCGAGCGGCGCGGCCGGCGGCTCGGGCACGAGGGGCGACAGAACACGCCGGTCGATCGCACCGCGTACACGAAGGCCCCGTCGAAACGGCGATCGCGGGCCAGCACGATGCGCCATTGTTGCGCGGGTGTCGGATCAGAAACAGCGGCGGCGTGACTCACGGGCTGAACATAGCGCGCGCGCACGCCGCCATCTATCCGGTTTTGACGGGCAAAACTTACATCCAGGGCTCGTCCGCGCTGGGGCCGTAGATCGACGGGACTTTGCCGCCGGCCATACGCAGGTAGACGGAGAATTGTCCTCGGTGGTGGACCTGGTCCATCAGCGTCGTCCACAGCACGTCCATGCGCCGCAGATCGCTCATCTGCTTCGGCCCGGTGGGGAACTTCATCGTCTTGTTGAGCTCCGCCTCGGGCGTCTGCTTGATCTTGTCTACGATTGCGCGATGTGCGTGCTCGTACGCGGTGATCACTTCGCCCATCGAGCCGGGCGCCGACGGCATTGGCTTCGAGAAGTCAATGGCGCCCTGGAGCGCGCCGTCGGCCATGAATCCTTCCGCGACGAACACCCACGCCAGATCCTTGGCCGACTTGGACCGCTCATGCGGGCGCAGGTCGCCCTTGGCCGCCGGGTAGGCCTTCAACAGTTTCAGCGTCGTGGGGAACTCTCGTTCCAGTGTGCTCAACAATTGGTCCTTCTCGGTCATGGTCTCCTCCTCATGGGGTGTAGGTCAGCCGTGGATACCAATCGGTCCCGCGGCCCGAAGCGGTAGATCCGCCCGTGCCGAACTTGTCGAGAGCGGCCGTCCATCCCTGCTCGTGGCGGTCCCGGATCTCCGTGTTCGGAAGCGCTCGTGCGTGAGTTCGAGCTCGGTCTGGGCGCCACGGTCGTGGAGTTCTAGCCCGGTCAAAAGAACATCTGGCCGCCGCCGAAGCGTGGATTGACGACGTTGTTGAGCGTCGAGCCGAAGCGGTAGCTGAGACTGATGTAGCTGAAGTAGCTGTACGAGGTCAGCAGCTCGCGGCGACGCAGCAGGATCTCCGATGGGGTCGCGCCGACCGCCGGCAGCGCGCGCTGGTCGTGGATCCGCTCCACGTCGCCGAAGACACTGAGCGACAGCCCTTTCACGAGCCGCAGGTTTATGCTGCCGAACAGCACGACGCGATTCTGCTTGAAATCCTGGAGCAAGTGCGACGCGGTGAGCGACACGTTTGCCGATCCCCACGGCTGGGTGACGCTGAGCGCGCCGGTGAGGCTCTGTCGCACGACGGTTTCACGGGTCTTATTGTAAATCGTGGTGTCGGTGTAATCGGCGTGCTGCGGAGTGACGCCATACTGCAGCGTGAGCTGCCGGCGAGTGGACTGGGCGTACGGGTACACGTTGTACTCGATGGCGGGACCGAGCGACAGGGAGAGATCGAGGTTGCCGAACGTCGAGTGGTTGACGGATCCTTGGAGTCCCGCCGACCAATGCGGTCCGAGACTCTTGACGACGAGCGCGTTGCCCCCGTAGCGCCGGGAGATACTGCGGATGTCCTCCGTGCCGATCTGATTGCCCAGCGTGTCGAATAACGGCACGTCTCTGAAGACGTCCTCCGAATACGACTCGTTCAAGGAGAAATCGAGCTTCCAATTTGCGGTCGTGCGGTTGGCGTTGACCGAGCCGTTCACATAGGCGAAGCGCGTCTGTTTCTGCCCGTTCAGGTTGGTGCTCGCTGAGACGGTGAACACCCAAGCGTTCCATGGATCGTGCGGTGTGGCGGCTTGACCCGATGGGGGGCCCGCGTAGGACACGGTCAATCGGTTCGCGAGCGGCGTCGCGGCCGCGTAGGGCGCGAGGCCGAGCGCCAGGGTCCTGGCCAACCCTCGGCGATCTTCGTCCCGCGTACTCGTGCCGGTCGCGTAGTAGCGCAGCGTGTCACCTTTTCCTGCGAACCGTCGCAGGCCGATGAGCGAGATCGTATACTCGTTGCCACCGCCGCCTGTCGACTGGGTCGTGACGAGCACGTGCACGTCCGCGTCCTCCCGGTTGCGGACCCAGTTGACCCACGTGATTTGGGTGCGCAGGAAGTCGAAATCGCAACCGGAGGAGTATCCGGGGCAATCAAAAAACACCCGCAACGCCGAGTCCTGTGCGGCGGCCCCGATGTCGGTCGGGGCTTGGGCCGCCGCAGCAAGGCCGAGCATCGTGGCGAGTCCGGCGAGCAGTGCGCTACGCATCATTCGCCACTACAAATGCAACGGGTTAGTTTGCCGCGCCAGCATGGACGCGACGAGCGGCTACGAGGCGGAGTTCCGGCAACGGGTGCAACGGGCGCTGGGCGAAGGCTTTACGCTCGGCGACCGGCTCGGGCGCGGTGGCTTCGCGCTGGTTTACGCAGCGACCGACGAGCGCTTGAAGCGGCGTGTAGCGGTCAAGATCCTGCGCACCGAGCTCGACGAGGTCCCGGGTGCACGGGAGCGGTTCCGCCGCGAGGCGGAGGCGGTCGCCGCGCTGCGCCACCCCCACATCATCCCGATCTACAGTGTCGGCGAGGCGGAAGGCCTCGCCTTCTTCGTCATGCCGCTGGTGGAAGGCGGCAGTCTGGCCGAGCGTCTGGTGCGGGAGCCGCGGCAGGACGCCCAGCTGGCGCGGCGGATCCTGCGCGAAGCCGCCGCCGGCCTCGCCGTGGCGCACCGCGCCGGCATCGTGCATCGCGACATCAAGCCTGACAATATTCTGCTCGACGGGCCGGAGCAGCGGGTGGTGCTGACCGATTTCGGCATTGCCAAGGCGCTGGGAAGCGACGCGCGCGGTCTGACGCAGACCGGCGCCGTGATCGGGACGCCGCACTACATGAGCCCGGAGCAGGCGAGCGGCGAGCGCGCGATTGACCATCGGTCCGATCTCTACTCGCTCGGCATCGTCGGCTATCAGATGCTGGCGGGCGAGGTGCCGTTCAACGCCGCGACCGTCGCGGCGGTGCTGGTGCACCATCTGACGCAGGCGCCGGCGCCGGTGACGCGGCTCCGCCCCGACTGCCCGCCGGACCTGGCCGTCGCGGTGATGCGCTGTCTCGCCAAGACGCCCGAAGAGCGGTTTGCCACGGCGGACGATTTGCTGCGGGCGCTCGATGTCCTGCCGGCCGGCGCCCCGACGCGCGCCGTGCGCCGGTCGTCCGGAGTCCGGGCGCTCGCGGCGCTCGCACCGGTCCGGCGGTTCCGGATCGTGGCAGGCCTGGGGCTCGGTCTGGTCGCGACGTTCATCCTGGTGGACGTCCTCACGCACCGCGTGCTGCTGGGGCCGATCGCGGCGATCGTCGCGGCGTTTGTGGTGGCCACCGAGTACGGCCGTCTGTGGATGGCGGGGTTCACCTGGCGCAACGTCCTCACGCGGGCATCGCCGTCCCTCGCGCGGGTCGCATCGCCCCTGCCGCTCGATTCCGCCGAGTTGGGCCCGCATCGCGGCTCGATCCACCAGGCGCGGAACGATCGCGCGGCGATGTTGGCGATGGTCCAGGGGTTGCCGGGCGTGGAGCGGAAGCGGCTCGGGGACGTGTTGCCGGCCGTCGACGCCCTCATCGCCCGCGCGGTCGACGACGCGCGCCGCTTGTTCACTTTGGAGCGCCAGCTCGAGCCCGGGCCCGAGGAGATCGCGCAACGGCTCGCCGGCACGCGCGGGGAGGCACCGTCGCCCGGGCGCGAGCAGCGCATTGCGATACTCGAGCGGCGGCTCCAGGCGATCGCGGGCATCGCGGCGCGGCGGGAGCGGTTGGCCGCCGAGCTGTCGGCGCGGCTCGGTGCGGTGACGCGGATGCGGTTTGCCTTGGAGAATGCGAAGTCCACGGGGCTGGCCGACGGACTGAACGCGATCGCCACGTCGCTGCAGGAAGCGCGGGCGTTGGCGCTCACGACAGGCGGGTCCGGCTAGCCGACCTGGCGGCGCACCGAGTACAGGCACAGCCCGGTGAGCATTACTCCCGCGAACGCCGTGCTCAGGAGCACGGTAGACAGTCGTAAAGCGGGTGTTGCATGGAACCGGCGCATATGTCCCCGGGCCCAACGCTGGGTATACGTTTCGAGCGGGACACCGAACGCGTTGGAGAAGGCGCTGTCGACGGCGGCAGGCGAGCGCCAGAACGAGCCGAATCGCTCGGCCCCCATGGTGCGAACCAAGTCCGAGAGGTAACGCTCTGCCCCAGGCAAGTTGAGCTCCCAGTACCACGGGGGCGACACAACTCCCCGAAGGTTCTTGCGTGTATCTCGTCCCCCAGTGACATCGACGGGCGTGAGTAATGCCGCGCGACACCGCGTCCGGTCTCCGGAGGCGCATGCAATTCCGTCGAACGAGGTCCTCCAGTTGGAGGCTCGCTCCATGAGCACGGAGTCGACCCCCTGGTCCGGGGCGTTCCAGTCCGACTCGGATGCTAGGTCGAACTGGCGGTCGAGCAGCCAGTTCTCAATGTTCTTCCCTGGCTGGCCGAACGCCGCATAGAACGCGCACGGGCCAAATGCACTTTGCAGCCATGGCTGCAGTGGAAGACTTTCAGTCGGCGGCGTCGAATCCTGCAGAAATCGAGTGACCTGCCAACCCGGCTGGATGGCGGCAACGCAGGTGCGGCCGTCCGTCGCGGGCGGAAGGAAGTACGTGGCGTATGGGTCGAAGTACCTGGAGTCAAAGTTCCTGGAGTCGATGATGACTGTCAGGCTTACGTCGGCCGATTTCGGGTCGACGCGCCGCCAAACGCTGTCGAAACTCGTCTGAATCGCGCGGCGCATCCAGGAGGGCGCCGTCCAACGCTGGTCGAACCGCAACGTAGGAGACGCGCCGGGCCGGTACGCCCTCACGTGGATCGCATTGGCGAGCGAATCCCGACGCAACGTAATCGCCAGGGCTGTCTTGGCGGCGATGAGGTAGTTCTCGAGGCGATCCGCTCGAGCTCGCTCTGGAGTCAGGTACCACTGGTTCGCGAACGCCTCAATCTCGGCCCATGGCTCGTGCCGTGGTGGTGATGGTGGAAGGAAGGCGACCGCTGTCGCACCGCACCCGAGCAGAGCCGCCAGTATCCAGTGCCGCAGAGTCAGCGCCATCGCGTGCTTCGCAGACCAAGCAGCGCCAGGAGGGTGACCCAACCTACGGCGCTCCAACCGGCCGCCGCGGTGAACGTGACGGTCTGGGGAGGGGCGGCGAGGATGTCTCGCCGCCAACCGGCAATCAATGCATCAGCCCCTACGCCAGCGGCGGAGGCCAGGCGCTCCTCGATGGATCCCACGCCACGGGCCAAGCGCGAATAGGCGCCGCGGCCGCCGAGGTCAATGGCTTGCCTCACGAGCGTCAGGCGAGTGGCGTGCGGCAGGGGCAGAGGCAAAGGGATGGTTGGGGGTAAAGATCGCAGAATGGCGATGCAAGCCTCATCCGACTTCAGTGTGAGGCAGCGATCCGTGGCGAGGCGCTGACGCCGCACGTGATCGTAGTTGATCAGCCCTGAAACGACATCTCGGCGCTCCGCGGCATCGAACCAGCGGTTCGCCGGATCTGAATCCCGAGCAAGTCCGAGCGCGACTCGACACCTGGTGAGATCACCGAGGTAGCAAGAGCGGACGCTGCGCCATGGCGCGAGCACCATTTCTTCGTATGCCCGGGTTCGAGGGGATAGCAGGCCGGTTGGTTCCGCCAGGGGGGCACCACCTAACCAATCCTTCAGAGCGGAATCAGCCTGAGCCTGAATGCTCAACGCGCCACCGTTCACGAGTTGCCATGTGATATCCCTCACCTCAGCCGCGGAGTCGACGAGTACGCGGTGCAGGCCTCCCGGCAGCGGCTGGATGAACTCGGCCTGGTCTCCTCGTCCTCGCCTAGTCAAAGTGAGCGGGTAGTCGGCGAGTCCGCTGGCCGCATCGCCGTAGATGCTGTCCAGTGTCCGCCAGGCGGCGGCGGCGGCTTGCTGGAAGGCATCGTCCATCGCTCGGACGAACACAGTCAGGCGGCCGACACGAATCGTGTCACGTTGCTCGGCTCGGAGGCTCTCCGAGTGTGCTGCTGCGGCTATGGCCTCACGATGCGTGGCCTCCAGCAGCGCGATCCGGCGTCGCCACTGGGCGGCATCCTGTCCCTGCGCGACCGGCGGGAAGGCGACGCAACCGAGCACCGCAGCCAGCACGAGCACGCCGCGGCGGCAGGGAGCCGTCATATCAGACATCGATGATCATCCAACGTCCCGAGAACACGTCGAGCGGCCCCGGCCAGATGCTTAGACGATCCCACAGCCAGCTGAGTACTGACAGATGCACATCCGCCGCCTGCGCGAGGAGCTGCACGGCGATGAGCACGACGACCGCACCCAAGATGTACCCGGCGGTGCGGGCGGTCCCCGCTGAAATCGCGAAGAACGTGGCATAGGCGACCAACAGTGCCAGTCCGAAGCGCTCGGCGAGTGCGGTCGGGTATGCATGCAGGCCGGGAGGGATCGTAAGTGACGCGGATGCCAATACCGCCCCGATCCAAAGCGCCAAGATGGGGGCGACGAGGAGGATGGCTCCGGCACTGAATCGGAGCAGGGCGTAGTGCCAGCGAGGCAACGGGAGCGAGAGGGCATAGACATGCCGGCCCCGGTGGTCGGCGGCCCACGCGGCCATGGCGACAATCACGGCGAGGGCGGTCGCCAATGCCGGGTAGAGTACGCCCCAAGATTGGAGCTGTCCGAGCAGTTGGCGCGCATCCCAGTTCGACGGATTTGTGTATGCGCCGTGTTGAACCGAGAGCAGGGGGAGCGCGAACCCCGCGAGTACGCCCAGCAAGACGACGAGGCGCGACCATTTCCACTGCGTGTATAGGATTTGACGGAACATAGGGCCTCCTAGATCCTCGGTGCGCGGAAGGTGCGCAGCAGCTCCACGAACCCTTCCTCGAGATCCAGATCCACGACGTCACGCAGCCCGGCGCCGACGCCCTCGAAGTACTGGCTCATCGGCGCCTGCCAGCCGCGCACGATCCATGTTTCCACGCCGCCCGCACTCTCCTCACGGGACAGCAGCACGAACGGCATGTCGCCCAGCAAGGCGGGGGCGTTCGCCACACGCAGCCGCTTGATGCCGTTCTTGAAGCTGTGCATCGGCAGCTCGGCGACGAGCCGGCCGCGATCCATCACGCCGACCCAATCGCAGATCCGCTCCAGCTCGTGCACCAGGTGGCTCGAGATGAACACCGTGGCGTTGTGCTGCGAGACGTACTCGAGCAGCGCCGTGAGCACGTCGCGCCGGACCACGGGATCGAGCCCGTCGGTCGGCTCGTCCAACACCAGGAGCTCGGGCCGCTGCGCGAGGGCGAGCAGCATCTCGAGCTTGCCCATCTCGCCCTTGGAGAGGCGAGCCAACAAGCGGGTGCGATCGAGCTGGAACTCGCCGATCAGCTCCTCGGCCCACTTCCAATCCCACGACGCGTAGAAAGCGGCGTGAAACCGCAGCGCCTCGTCGACCGTGAGCGACTGGTAGAGGTGCGGCTGCTCCGGCACGTACCCGGTGCGTGCCAGCACGCGCGGCGCTTCACGCGGGATCTCGCCGCCCAACACCGTGATGCGGCCCGATCGCGGGCGGAGTAAGCCGAGCATCAAGCGGATGGTGGTCGTCTTGCCCGCACCGTTCGGCCCGAGGAAGCCGTACATGGATCCGGCGGGGACGTTGAGCGCCAGCTCGCGGATCTCGAAGCTCTTGCCGGCGCGGTAGTGCAGATCGTGGATTTCGACGGCGTGGCTCATGCGATCTTCACCTTGAGCTCTTTCGCGATGGCGGTGATGATCTCGCCCGTCGACAACCCGAGCCGCCCGGCGTCCGCGACCATGCGCCGCACCAGGGAGGCCGCCTGGCTGGCGCGCTCATTGGCTCGCGTCTCCAACTTCACGTCACGCACGAACGTCCCCGAACCCTGCCGCATCTCCACGAATCCCTCCGCCTCGAGGTCGCGGTAGGCTTGTACCACCGTGGCCGGATTCACGCGCAGCCGAGCTGCGAGCTGGCGCACGGATGGCAACGCCTCACCGGGTTGCAGCTCCGCGGCCGCGACCGCCACCCGGACGCGGGAGGCGATCTGGGCGTAGAGCGGTGTCGGGCTGCGTGGATCGATCTGGTCGAACAAGGTATCCCGGCGTCACTGTATTATTGTTACGATACAGTGTTACAATTATCGAAGTTTGTCAAGAGCGGCGGATATGTCGCGTCAGGGAAACGGGATAGCTTTTGCCGCATGCACGTTCTGGTCTCAGGGGCGAGGGGCCTCATTGGGTCCTCGCTGGTACCAGACCTACAGAAGGCCGGTCACCGGGTCACGCGACTGGTTCGAGCGCCAGCCCCGGCAAGCCCGGAGGCCGTGCCGTGGGACCCCGCCGCCGGCTGGATCGAGGTGGGCAAGCTCGAAGGGATCGAGGGGGTCATCCATCTCTCGGGTGAAGCGATCCTCGGCCGCTGGACGACCGAAAAGAAGCGACGCGTGCGCGACAGCCGGGTCGCGAGCACTCGACTGCTGGCCGAATCGCTCGCCGCACTGAAGACGCGACCACGCGTCCTCGTGTGCGCGTCGGCGAGCGGCTATTACGGCGATCGCGGCGACGAGTTGCTCAACGAGGAGAGCGCGTCGGGCACCGGCTTCCTGGCCGACTTGTGCCGGGAATGGGAAGCGGCGGCGGCGCCCGCCGCGGACGCCGGCATTCGCGTCGTGTACATTCGCACCGGTCTCGTGCTCGCCCCCAACGGCGGATTGCTCGGGCCGATGCTGCTGCCGTTTCAGCTGGGGCTGGGCGGGCCCTTGGGCGACGGTCGCGCCTGGTGGAGCTGGATCGCGATCGAGGACGTGGTGCATGCCTTCCGATTCGCGCTGGAGCGGGACGACCTGCGCGGAGCGATCAACGCAGTCGCGCCCGCACCCGTCACCAACGCCGAGTTCACCCAGGCCTTGGGGCGAATCCTGGAACGGCCGACGGTGCTGCGCGTGCCCAGAATCGCGTTGCGGATGTTGTTCGGCGACGAGGCGGCCCGGGAGGCGATGCTGGCCAGCGGGCGACTCGTGCCGGCCCGGCTGCAGGCGGCGGGATTCCGGTTCGAGTTTCCGGAGCTTGAGGCGGCGTTGCGACACGAGCTGGCGAAACCAGGCGCCAAGTAGCCCACCCCTGAAGGAGATCCGTGTGGTCGAACGACGCAATATTTCCAGCGGGCGAGTGGATCCTGCCTTGTGCGTGAGCTGCGGGCTGTGCGCGGGATCATGCGCACCCATGGGAGTTGGCCCACCCGGACGCACCGGACGAGCGCAGCTAGGAGTGGTGCGCGACTTCGTGGCGGCGCGCCGTCCGGGCGGGCGGGACGTCGTCCTGGTCGCCTGCGAACGGGGCGCCGGCGGCATCACGGTGGCCGCCGAATACGACGGCAGCCTCGTGTATCCGGTGAGCTGCGGCGGTAACCTCCACACGTCCGTCGTGGAGTTTCTGGTGCGAGCCGGCGCGGGCGGCGTGTTAATCGTGTCGTGCCCGCCGCGTGACTGCCGGCACCGCGAAGGGCCGAAGTGGCTCGAGGCGCGGCTGTTCCACGAGCGCGAGGCGGAGCTGCGGGAGCGCGTGGACCGGCGCCGGGTGCGGCTCATGCACGCCGCGACTGGTGAGCGCGATGTGGTGCGCGCAGCCCTGTCCGCGTTCCGGGCGGAGGTGGCGGCGCTCGACGCCGCCGCGGCGGAACCGGACGTCGATCTCGACCGCTTGTGCGAGCTGGCGGAAGCGGGCGTCGAGGAGTCCACGTGACCGGCGTCGTGCGTGGGGGGCTGGGCGCGCTGGGGGCGGCCGGCGTGCTGGCCCTGATTCGTCTCCTGTCGTTCGCGCCATACACGACCGAACGCGAGGCGGGCGCCATCGTGCGACTCGCCTGGCGCGCGCGGGGCGAGCGCGTGCGCGACTGCCGTCGGCTCACGCCGGAGGAGCTCGCGAGGCTGCCGGTGCACATGCGGCAGGAGGTCGTGTGCGAGGGCCGCGTGCTGCCCTACCGACTGGTTGTCGACCTGGATGACAGCGCCGTGGTGAACCATCTGATCCATGGGGCCGGCGCTCGAGAGGATCGGCCGCTGTACGTGTTCCAGGACCTCACCGTCAGGCCCGGTGTGCACCGGATTGCCGTCGGTTTCACGCTCGAAGGACGGCCTCAAGAGCACGATGAGACTCGGCTCTCCACTCCGCCGCGACTCGCGCTCGATACGACGCTGAGCCTCGCGCCCCACCGGGTGCTGCTCGTCACCTACGACGAGGAGCGGGAACAGTTGGTGGTGCGAGACGGTTCAGCCCCGTAGCATGCCACCGAAAGTCATCCCCGTCGCCTGCCAGTTCTGCTCGACCCTGAACCGGGTCGCGCTCGACCGCGTCGCCCAGGGGCCGAAATGCGGCTCGTGCGGCCGTCCCATCCTGCTCGATCGTCCATTGCAGGTCGCGGATGACACCTTCCAGCAGGTTCTGGACGGCACGGACATTCCGGTGCCGGTGGACCGCGCGCCCGAGCAGTAACCCCGCCTCCGGGCGGACGGTATCTTGGTGCTATGACCGGGAACCTGCCCACCCAGTACGATCCCGCCGACGAGCCCGAGGCGGAGCTGCCCCAGGTGTCCGAGCGTTCGCGCAGCGTGGCGCTCGTCCTCGGCATGCTGGGTGGCGTGTTTGGCCTGCACCGTTTCTATGTGGGCCGTACCCAGAGCGGGGTCATCATGGCGCTCACGTTCGGCGGCCTGGGCATGTGGTGGTTGTACGACATGGTGACCCTCGTGTCCGGGGAATTCCGCGATGACGACGACCTCCCGCTGCGCAACTGGCAGGTGGCCGAGACAGTGCCGGTGCGAGGAGTCCGCAGCCGGGACGTGGAGACACTGACCCAGCAGATCGAGGCGTTGCAGCGTCAGATGGGCGAGCTCGCCGAGCGGGTGGATTTCGCCGAGCGGCTGCTCACCCAACAGCGGGAGCGGGAACGGTTGTCGCGAGGGCCCTAGCTCCTCACCATCTCTCCGTCGCATTATTTACTGGGCCGCCTGCTCCACCTCCGCCCAGCTTGCGATTCCCCCGTGTCCTCCCGCCACCCGCTCCACGCTGATCCCACGCGCCTTCACGAAGGCGACGATCTCTCTGCTGCCGGCCGGCGCCAGGGTCGCGCCGGGCGACAGCACATCGCTATTGAAGAGGATGCGAACGGCGGGCACGTAGGCCGCGAGCATGCCCTCGACGTGCGCCGTGGGGAGCCGGTAAACGACGACGCGGCTGTCTCCCGAGCCGATGACGAGGCTGTCGTCGACCGCGGTCACCTGGAGCGGCCGGCCGCCGCGCGACAGGGCGTCGGGCGCCACTGCCTTCTGTGCGACCCCGACGCCGCGCACGAAGGCGACATTCCCGGTCGCGGTGACCACCGGAGTGCCCGCTGCAAGGTAGGCCCGCAGCCCACCAGCATGATCCCAATGGTGGTGGGTGTTCACGACCATCCCGACGGGCTTGGCCGGGAACCGCGCGCGCAGCGTGTCGAGGACCGCCTGCGAGCGCCGGGACGTCTGCGGCGCCTCCACGACGATCAAGCGGTCCGACTGCTCGACGACGAGGGAGTGGTGCGACCCGCCTTCGGCGCGCCACACCCCGGGAGCCAGCTGCGAGAGCGTGACCACCGGTGGCGGCGGCACAGGGTTCGCCTTTTGCGCCCGCCCCGCGATCGAATCCGGAATCACGAACAGCGAGTCGGGGAGCTCCGGGTTCACCGTGACCGCCGTGAACACCGAGTGCGTGGTGAGGCGGCCGTTCACGTACACGTCGTACTGTCGCGCGAACCGGACGCCGGCGGTCTCCTGCCAGCGGGTGAACCAGATCTCCGTGCGCCGGTCGCCCAGGATTGGATCGTCGGCAACGGTCACCGTCACCGTGGGCAACCCGGTGCGGCGGTCGAAGTACAGGTCGAGCGTGTCGGGGCCGACGGCGTAGCGAAGGCCGTCGTGCGGCGCGCTGCGCCACGGCTTCTCCGGGAGGGCGGTCAGCGCCGTCGGGTTGTCGAGCGCCGTGACCAACAGCCGCTCCAAGGCACGGCGCAGTGACGCCTCCTCGCCCGCGACCGTGCCCGGCTGATCCGGGGCTAGACTGCCATTGGTCTCGAGCATGCCGATCCCGCCCGCGGTGACGCGCCGCAGCTTGTTGACGGCTCCGGCCACCGTCCGCACCTCGATGCTGCCCGTCTTCCGGTTCGCGCCGTAGTCCGCGGTGATGCGGCCGAACTGGACCGAGGCGCGAGCAGCCGACTCGGGGGTCTCCTCTTGTCCGAGCGCGAACGTCGCACTGTAGAAGTCGGTCGCCACGGCGTGGATGCCGCGCAGCGTCTGCTCGCCGCCCATCGCGGCGAGGGCGCGGGCAACGACGTCGCGCGGTGCTTGGGCGTCGACGGGGGCGGCGAACAGCAGCGCGGCCAGGGCCCCGGCGATATGGGGACGCAGTGTCATGAGGTTCCTCCGAGAACGGGGTACGTCAAAGCTACTTCGGGCGCAGTCTCTCGATCGCCGCCCGCCAGGAACTCCGTTGAGGCCCATCCGACCATCCGCCGCCCTCATCTCGGCGCCCCCGGCGGCCGCGACTCCTCGATCAGGCGCTCGAAGCGGGGGTCGGATCGGAGCGGATCGAACTCGGGTGCCCGTAGCTGGAACCACAGCCGCGCGCCCCGCGGGCCCAGACGCTCCAGGAAATCGATGGCCCGAGCAGCCTCCCCGAGCGCGACGAGGACCGCACCGAGGAACGCTGTACCGAACGGTGGCCAGTGGGGATCGCGCATCCCAGCCAGCACGCGTTCCACCCGGGCTCGAGCGGCCTGCGAGTCGCCAGTCTGCGCCTCCACGAGGGCGAGGACCGCCTCTTCGTGTGCTCGGTCGCCCACCGCGAGGCGCACCGCGGTCTCGGCGTCGCTCAGCGCCTCCGCACTCCTTCCGAGCTGCAGCCGAACACGAGCGCGCTGCGTGTACGCTTGGTACAAGCCGGGATCGATCACGAGCGCGCTGTCTGACCAGCGCACTGCCTCCTGGTACCGGTGCTCGTACTGACTGGAACGCGCCAACGCGACGAGCGTTATGGGTCGTTCGGGTTCGATCGCCAAGGCACGCAGGAACCCCGCGCCCGCCGCAGAATCCCTGCCGAGTTCCCTCAGGAGGTATCCGTACTGGAAGAAGGCTTCGGCGTTCCGCGGATCCAGCGCGATTGCTCGCTCCAGGGCAGCAATCGCTCCTTCGTAGGTCCGTGGGTGGCGATCCGCGAGCAGGGCGCCGCGCGCCATCCAGGCATCGGAAGAGGCAGAGTCCTGACGCAGTGCGCGGTCAGTCGCCGCAAACCCACGCGCCAGGAGACTCTCGGGCGAAAGACCTTCGAGATCCCACCCCCAGAAGAGGAACACTTCGTAGCACAAGCCGATGCGACCGAGTGCAGCGGTGAATCGAGGGTCCAGCAGCGCGGCGGCCTCGTACTCTTCCGTCGCGCGGGCAACCGAGCGGGGGTTGCGCTGGGCGAGGTAATAGTTGCCTCGCAGAAAATGGTCGTACGCCGCGGGCATGCGGGTCGACTGGGTCGCGAGCGAAACACGCTCCTGAGGCAGTAGGCGTCCCGCGATGGTGGTGGCCACGGCACGGGCGATGTCCTCCTGCACGTCGAGCAGGTCGGTGTCCTCACGATCGTACTGCTGCCCCCACACGCGCTCGCCACTGCTGGCGCGGACGAGCTCCACGGTCACGCGCAGTCGCCGGCCGGCGCGGCGCACGCTCCCGGTGAGGAGATGGGCCACGCCCAGCGCACGGCTCAGCATCCGTGGCTCGGGAACCGCGCCACGGTGCCGGCGGACGGCGTAGCGGGAGGCGACGGTGAGTCGATCGAGTCGCCCCAGGTGGGAGATGAGTTCTTCCGTGAGGCCGTCGGCCAGATAGGCGTCAGCCGTGTCGCGCGAGAGGTTGTCGAAGTAGAGCACCGCGACGCTGTTGGGCGGCGGCGCGGCGCGCGCGGGCCGCACCCGGCATGGCGGCGGCGTGCCGTCGGGGCATTGGGCGAAGAGGGCGGATGGGCGGATGGTCGGATAGGCGGATAAGAGAACCGCGAGGCGAATCACCATCCGTCTATCCACCCATCCGTCCATCCGGGGAAAGATGCCTTTAATGCACCTTCCATCAACCTTCCTGATTCGCCTGTACCGGCCCCTTACGGACTCCGGGTTGAGAGCGTCATCTTACCGGAGTTCCCTTCGGAGAGGTCCTATGGCCGACACGGTCCGCAGAATGAGCTACTTCAAGACGATGGTGCCCAACCGCGCGGGCAGCGGCGCGAAGGTGATGCGCGCCCTGGCCGAGGCCGGGGTGAACTTGCTCGGCTTCACCGGATTTCCGAGTGGGGGGCGCGCGCAGCTCGATTTCATCACCAAGGATACCGGGGCCTTCCTGCGCGCGGCGCGGCGGGCGGGGATCCGGGTCAGCACGAAGAAGACCGGGTTCCTGGTCACGGGCACTGACCGGATCGGGGCGTGCGCCTCGGTTCTGGGGAAGCTCGCCACGGCGAGGATCAGCGTGACCGCGATGGACGCGGTGACGGCCGGCGGCCGGCGCTACGGCGCGCTCCTGTGGGTGAAGCCTGGCGACGTGCCTCGCGCCGCGCGGGTGTTGCGCGCGAAGTAGCTCACCGCTGAGCGGCGTCCCACGCCCGTCGCACGTCAGCGTCCCTCCAGCCGCGCCAGCGCGGCCCGCGCTGCTGTCACGCGCGGCTGCAGCTCGGGATCGGCGTCCTCCCACAGTTCGATGAAGTTCCGGTAGGCGCGGACGGCCGCGGCCGTGTCACCACGCTGCTCGGCGATTTGGCCGCGCAGCTCCTCGGCTTCGGCGCGGAACATGACGCCGATCGGTCCGGTGGTTTCGTACAGCCGGCGGCTCGCCACATCGAGGTCACCCGTGCGCACATCGAGTCGCGCCGTCTCGAGGCCCAGGACCGGGGTCGGAAGGAATTTCTCGATGTTGCGGGTCTCGATCCAGGCGACGTTGCCCCGCGCCAGCTCGCGGTGTGCCGCGACGGTATCTCCGACCCGCAGCGACACCAGTCCCAGGAGTCCGTCCGCGAGCGCCGACCGAAACGTCGTGTACTCCCCGGTGGCGAGCAGGAGGCGCACGGTGTTTGGGGCCGAGTCCGTCGCTTGGGTGGCGGCGGCCCGCCACGCAAGCACCGCAGCCCCCCACAACGGCAGCGTCCCCGGCGGCGACGCCAGTTGGCGCGCCGCATCGGCGGCTTCCGAAGCGTGCGCGCCGGTCAGCAGGTGGTGCAACACCGTGGCACCCAGGACTTCCTGACCGGCCGGGTCCAGCACCGCGGCCTGCCGCAGCAGCTCCCAGGCGCTGGCGTATCGTCCCTGGGCGAGATGGTAGACCTGGCGCCGCAGCAGCGCGGTGACCCGATCGGCGGGGGCGTGATCCGGCGTGGCGGCCAGCGCAGCGAAAGAATCGGCGACTGCCACGGCCCGTGCCGGCGTTTGGTCTCCGATGAGCAGGAGATAACGCCCGATGATCGAGGCGATTTCGGAGCTGGGAACCGTGAGCGATGCAGGGTCTAGTCCTCGCCACCAGGCGCGCATGGCGAGCTCCAATCCGACGGTGGCCTCCCAGGTCTGGGCCATGGCACGTAACCGATCGAGCGTTTGCCAGGCCCCGGCGCTATCGCCCAGCATGCTGCGCAGCTGGACCACGTGCAGATAAGCCTCGGGAACCAGGGGATCGAGCGCGATGGCGCGTTCCAGACTCTCGAGCGCGATCGTGGGTGGCTCACCGCTTTCCAAGCCGATATGAAAGTACGCGTCGCCGCGTTCCAGCCAGGCATCGGCGTCGTCGGGATAGTCCCGCGTCAGGCCGTCTGCGAGCCGCAGCGCATTGGCGCGATTGGTCGCGGACGCGTACTCGAGCAGTCGCCGCTGGCGTGGCGGGGCGCGATCGAGATGCCGCAGCGCCGCCTGGATCACATCATCGATCGTGTATGGAGTAGTTGCTCGGCCGGACGCCTGTTGGGTGGGCGCTCCTGAGTTGCCCCAGCTGATCGCCCGGTACAGACCATAGTACGCCAGCGCGAAGGTCGAGTCGTGCCCGATGGCAGCTGCCAGGCTCTCCGCGGCTTCCTGCCACCGGGCGCGGCGCGCCAGCTGCTCGGCGATCAGGTATTCCTGGAGTGCGGCGGGCGAGGTCGTCGTGTACTCCTCCAGTGCGCGCCGCGTGACACCGCTGTGGAGGGCGAGCCGCTGCCTGGCCAGACCGCCGGCGATGCTGTCCGCCACGGGAGCTGGCAGGGCCAGCGTCCCGCGGGCGCGCACCGACGCGAGGGACGTGCCGTGGGCCGATTCGTACAGCTCAGCCTGGACCCGGAGTTCCGGGCCGAGGGCCACCACGTTTCCGAGCACAAAGGTGGCAGCCCCCGCCGCTCGGGCGAGGCGCGCCGCTTGTGGGACGTCTACGGCATCGGGGCCGGCACCGGCACTGACCTGGCGTAGAAAAGCCCTCGGCTGGATGACGCGCCACCCGGCGAAGCCGTCGAGGGCGACGTTGAGGAGATCAAGCATTCCCTCGCCCAGATACTGCGATTCCGGCGGACCGCTGACGCGGAACGGAAGGATGGCGACCGCGTTGGGGTCGATCACGACGCGCGTGGCGGCCGAGCGCTGACACGGCGGCGGGGAGCCGTCGGGGCACTGGGCGGAGAGGGCGGATGGCCGGATGGCCGGAAAGGCGGATAGAAGAACCGCGAGGCGAATCACCAACCGCCGCCTCATCTCGGCGCCCCCGGCGGGCGCGACTCCTCGACCAGGCGCTGGAAGCGGGGGTGCGCGCGGAGGGCATCGAAGGCGGGCCACCGCAGCCGGAACCAGAACATCCCGCCGCGTGGGCGGACTCGCTCGAGCAGTTCCAGCGCCCGCCCGTGCTCCCCCAGCGCGACCAAGGCCGTGCCCAGCAGCCACCCTTGGTTGACCGTCAGCCGGTTGGTGTCCACGACCGCGGCGAGGAGGCGCTCCAGCCGCGCGCGGGCGGCGAGGGTGTCGCCCGCCTGCGCCTCCGCCTGCACGAGGGGCGGTTCAAAAGCCCCCCACAGCTGGTCATCGGGGCCAAGGCGCACGGCGGTCTCTACGTCGCTTCTCGCTCCCACGCGGTCTCCCGAGAGCACGCGAATGAGAGCGCGCCACGAGTAACCGGGGCGGAACCCCGGGTCCACGGCCAGCGCGCTATCCATCCAGCGGCGGGCTTCGGCGTACCGACGGCCGACGACACTGATGGACGCCAGATGGATCATGGTAACGGGGCGTTCCGGCTCGATGTCAAGGGCGCGCTGGTTTTCCCTGACCGCGCCCGAATCGTCCGCCAGGAATCGCAGGACACCGCCGTACTGGTGATGCGCTTCAGCGTTCCGGGGGTCGAGCGCAATCGCCCGGTCGAAGGACGACTTCACGCCGTCGAAGGTGCGGGGATAGCGAAAGCTGAGCAGGTAGCCCCGCGCCATCCACGCGTCCGACGTCGTGGAGTCCTGCCCGAGCGCGTGCTCCACCGCGGTCAAACCCCGGGTCAACAGGCTCTCCGGCGCCAGGCCCGGGTATTGCCACCCGGTGTCGAGGAACAGCGCGTAGGTATAGGAGATCCGGGCGAGCGCCCGCGTGAACCCGGGGTCGAGGCGCACTGCGGCCTGATACTCATCGATCGCCCGCGCCGCCGCGCGCGGCGTGCGCTGCGTGAGGAGATAGTTCCCCTTGACGAAGTGATCGTAGGCATCGGGATTTCGCGTCGGCCGCTCGGCGAGCGAGGCTTGCTCGGCCGGAAGCAGCCGCCCAGCGATGGCGGTCGCGACGGACCGGGCGATGTCTTCCTCGATGGCCAAGAGGTCGACCTGACTCCGGTCGTACTGCTCCCCCCAGACACGGTCGCCGCTGGCGGTGCGCACGAGTTCCACCGCGATCCGGACTCGAGGTCCGGCCCGCCGGACGCTGCCCGTCACCAAGTGCGCGACCCCCAGCGCGCGGCCTAGGGTGCCGGGATCTTCAATGCTCCGGCCCCGGTAGCGTTGGACAGTGGTGCGGGACTTGACCCGCAGCCGCTCGATCTGCCCCAGACGGGCGATGATCTCCTCCGTCAGTCCGTCGGCGAGATACGCGTCGGACGTGTCGCGAGAGAGATTGTCGAAGTAGAGCACCGCGAGGCTGTTGAGCGGCGGCGCGACGCGCGCGGGCTGCACCCGGCACGGCGGCGGGGAGCCGTCGGGGCACTGGGCGAAAAGGGCGGATGGGCGGATGGCCGGATAGGCGGATAGAAGAAGCGCGAGGCGAATCGCCAGCCGTCTATCCGCCCATCCGTCCATCCGGCTAAAGATGCCTTTATTCTGCCTTGCATCAACCTTTCATCTTTAACCGTACCTTGTAGTTTCGTCACGCCACCACACACGAGGCTTGAATGAAGTTCGGGGTCCCGAAAGAGACCGTCGCCGGAGAGCGCCGCGTGGCGCTTGTACCCGACACCGTCGCGAAACTAGTGAAGGACGGGCACGAGTTGGTGGTGGAGCTGGGAGCGGGCGTCGCCGCGGGCTTCCCGGATAACGCCTACCGCGCCGCCGGCGCGACCTTGGGCGACGCGTGGGCCGCCGATATTGTCTGCAAGGTCCAGCTGCCGAGCTCGGCCGAAGTCGCGAAGCTGCGTGAGAACACCGCGCTGATCGGGATGCTCCAGGCGGCCACGAGTGCCGATCTGCTACGGCAGCTCGCCCAGCGCCGGATCACGGCGTTCAGCCTCGAGCTGTTGCCGCGGATCACGCGCGCCCAGGCGATGGACGTCCTCTCCTCCCAGGCCACTGCGGCGGGCTACAAGGCCGTCCTGCTGGCCGCCGGGACGGTGCCGAAGTTCTTCCCGATGCTCGTGACCGCCGCCGGCACGCTGTCGCCGGCGCGGGTCCTGGTCCTGGGCGCCGGGGTCGCCGGCCTGCAGGCGATCGCCACCGCGCGCCGTCTCGGCGCCATCGTTTCCGCGTTTGATGTCCGGCCTGCGGTGAAGGAACAGGTCGAGAGCCTGGGCGCCAAGTTCCTCGTGATGGAGGAGAAAGTGGAGGCGGAGGGGGCCGGGGGCTATGCCAAGGAGCTCTCGGAAGACCAGCATCGGCGCGAGCTCGAGTTCCTGGCCCGGAGCGTCAAAGACGCCGACGTGGTGATCACGACCGCGGCGATTCCCGGGAAGCGCGCGCCGATCCTCGTCACGCGGGCGGCGGTCGACGGGATGCGGGCGGGCGCGATGATCGTGGATCTGGCGGCCGAGACGGGCGGAAACTGCGAGCTGACGCAAGCCGGGAAGACGGTGGAACACCACGGCGTCACGATTCTCGGGCCCGTCAATCTCCCCGCCACCCTGCCGCTGCACGCGAGTCAGATGTACGCCCGGAACGTGTGGAGCTTCCTGACTCACCTCGTGAAGGAGGGCAAGCTCCAGCTCGACTTCACCGACGAGATCACCAAGGGGACGTGCGTGACCCACGACGGAAAGGTGCTCAAGTCATGACCGACTACTGGTCGATGCTGTTCGTGTTCGTGCTCGCCACGTTCATTGGTCTGGGCGTAATCCGGCGGGTGTCGCGGCTGTTGTACACGCCGCTCATGTCGCTGACCAACGCCATTTCGGCCATTGCGGTGGTCGGATCCCTCGTCGTGACCGGCGCCGACTACCCCAAGACGATCCGCATTCTGGGCGCCGTCGCGCTGTTCGCTTCGATGACGAACATCGTAAGCGGGTTCCTGATCACGGACCGGATGCTCAAGATGTTCAAGAAGAAATGACCCACGCCATCGGACAGGTCGCGGCCATTGCCGCGACGGCGCTGTTCATTTTCGCGCTGTACTGGATGAACGACCCCAAGAGCGCGCGCCGCAGCGTGTACGCGGGCGTGGCGGGAATGACCGTCGCCGTCCTCGCGACCTGGATCCAGCCGGAGATCGTGCACCATGGCTGGATCCTCCTCGCGATCGCCGCCGGGTTCCTCGTGGGCGTGCCGCTGTCTCGCGTGCCGCTGACAGCCGTGCCACAGCGGACGGCGTTGTCTCACGCCTTCGGCGGGCTCGCGGCCGGACTGGTCGGCACGGCGGAGTACTATCTCTGGCTGGGCGAAGGCCCGGAGCATTTCACAACGTTCCGCATGAGCGCCCTCGTGGTCGAGGTGATCCTCGGCTTCCTCACGTTCACGGGAAGCCTCATGGCGGCGGGGAAGCTGCAGGAGGTTCGCTGGATCCCGCAGCGGCCGGTCACCTATCCAGGGCAGAACGTTGTCAACCTCGGGGTCCTGGGCGGGGCCGTCGTCCTGGGGGTGTTGCTCGTCCTACACCCGACGGCCGCGTGGGCAACCCGACTGTTCCCGGTCGTGATCGGGCTCGCACTGTTGTTCGGGGTACTGCTCATCATCCCGATCGGCGGCGCCGACATGCCGACGGTCATCTCCATCCTGAACTCCTACGCCGGGCTTGCCGCGGTCGCGATGGGCTTCGTGCTGGACAACATGCTGCTGGTGACGGCGGGGGCGCTGGACGGCGCGAGCGGTCTCATCCTGTCGATCATCATGTGCCGGGCCATGAACCGCTCGTTCACCAACGTCCTGTTCGGCGCGTTCGGCACGGTGCAGAAGTCGAAGGCGACGGCCGAGCAGAGGGTGTGGAAGCAGGAGTCGCCCGAAGGCGCGGCGCAGCTGCTGGAGCAGGCGCGGCTCGTGGTCGTCATTCCGGGCTACGGCATGGCGGTGGCGCAGGCGCAGCACAAGGTGCGCGAGCTGTACGATCAGCTCACCAAGCGCGGCGTCAGCGTCAAGTTCGCCATCCATCCCGTCGCCGGCCGCATGCCGGGTCACATGAACGTGCTGCTCGCCGAAGCGGACATCCCCTACTCGGCGCTGGTCGAGATGGACGAGATCAATCCGGAGATGCCGCAGTGCGACGTGGCGCTCGTGATCGGCGCGAACGACGTCGTGAACCCGGCCGCCCGCACCGTCAAGGACTCACCGATCTTCGGCATGCCGATCATCGACGCGGACAAGGCCCGGACCGTGTTGGCGATCAAGCGGAGCAAGAACCCCGGGTTCGCCGGCATCGACAACGAGCTGTACGTGCTGGACAACACCTGGATGCTGTTCGGCGACGCGAAGGGGGTGATCGGCGACCTGGTGAAGCAGTTCGCCGGCGGCGGTTTCCACTAGCAACGCCTACCTGCCCCAGCGATTGTTGGCCCGCGCCACATCGGGCAGGCTCGCAGTCGGATCGATGACGACCCCCACCACCGGCTTCGGCGTCGCGAACCGGGCGGTGAAGCGGTCCGCCAGGTACCACATCTCGATCGGGAGCTGCCGGGCGTCGTGCGTGCCGTCGGCATAGCGCAGCTCGAGCGTGACGGGCAGCACCATCTGTCCCCGGTTCGAGAGATAGATGTAAGTCGAGTCGCCGCCCACCGCGCGCACCGAATCCACCGCCTGATCGAGGCGGGCCGTCGTGTACACCCAGGCCCGCCAGAACCAGTCGAGGTCCTGTCCCGTGACGTCCGCGAACGTACGGAAGAAGTCCGCCGGCTGCGGATGCTTGAACGCCCAGCGCCGGACGAACTCCCGCAGCGCGCGCTGGAACTCGTCGCGTTCCAGCACCGCGTCGCGGAGCACCGTGAGCATCAGGGCGGGCTTCTGGTAGGCTCCCCAGTACAGCTCGCGTACTTCCACCGGTTTGGTGATCAGGGGCTGCTCCACCCCGGGCACCGCCGCGACCGCGTTGGCCGCGAGCAGCTCTCGGCGCACCGTGTCGGCGTACGCCGTCCCCGCGAAGTACTCCTCGGCGGCGCCGTAATCGATGAACGTGTTGAACCCCTCGTCCATCCATGGGAATCGTCGCTCGTCGTTACCGACCATCATCGGAAACCACTGGTGGCCCAGCTCGTGCATCAGCACCCAGAACTGGTCCTCACGCTTATCGAGCGACGGGCAAAAGGTGATCATCGGGTATTCCATGCCCTCGATGAGTCCTTCCACGGTCGAGAACTGCGGCCATGGGTACATCCCCCACGTCTCGCTGAAGTGCCGCATGGCCGAGCGCATCATGCGGTTGGCTTCTTCCCACGGCGCGGCGGCAGGGTGGTAGAACGTCTGGATCAAGACGCCGCGCCAGCCGCTCGCGTCCCAGCGCAGATCCGGTCCCGCCGCCCAGGCGACGTCGCGCACGTTCGGCGCGGTGAGGCGCCACAGCCTGGTCCCGGGGGCGGGCCGCGTGCCGTTCGCCGTCGCTTCCTGTTTCGTGATGATCTGGACGCGCTCCTCGGACGTCTTCGCGCGCTCGAGCCGCGCGCGCTGCTCGGCCGTCCAGACCTCCGTCGGGTTCGTCACCGTCCCCGTGGCGGCCAGGACGAACCCGGCGGGGAGCGTGAGCGCGACGTCGAAGTCGCCGTACTCCAGGTAGAACTCCCCCGATCCGATGTAGGGCAGCGTGTTCCACCCGCGCACGTCGTCGTACACCGCGAGACGCGGATACCATTGTGCGATCTCGTAGAACCGCGAGCCGACCCGGCCCATCCGCCCGCCGCCATAGGGCGGGATCGGAAAGCGCCAGGCGACGTCGAAGTCGATCGTGCCGCCCGGGGGGAGAGGGGTCGTCAGGTCCACTCGCATCATCGTGCCCGTGACGGTGCGCACGAGCTCTCGGCCGCCCGCGGCGAAACGGCTCACGCTGATCCCGCCGACGAAGCCCTTGGTGGTGAAGTCGAAGACCAGCCCACCTGCGAACTTGAGCGGTGGTTGATTGAGGACGTGCGTGACCGATGTCGGGGCCGCGAGGTTCTGGTCGAGCTGGACCCAGACGAACGCCAGCGCATCGGGTGAGTTGTTCACGTAGTGGACCCGCTCGGTACCGGTGATCA
>CAZRGT010000062.1:0-41569 GCA_964599725.1 uncultured Gemmatimonadaceae bacterium
GTGGGTGGGGGGGGGGGGGGGGGGGGGGGGGGGGGGGGGGGGGGGGGGGGGGGGGGGGGGGGGGGGGGGGGAGGGGGGGGGGGGGGGGGTGGGGGGGGGGGGGGGGGGGGGGGGGGGGGGGGCGGCTTGTTCGGGAAGCTCAAGGAGAAACTCAGGTGATGCGACGTTCCCTGTTCGCCCTGACCCTGCTGGCGGCTGGTACGCTCTCGGCCCAGCAGACAGCCACGGTCACGGCGATCCGCGCCGGGACCTTGATCGACGGGACCGGTGCCGCCCCGGTCAAGAACGCGGTCATCCTGATCCAGGGAGAGCGGATCACCGCCGTCGGGACCGACGTGCGCGTCCCCGCCGGCGCCACGGTGATCGACCTCTCGGCCTACACGGTGCTGCCGGGCCTCATCGACGCGCACGTGCATCTGCCCTTCCACACCATCGGCGACGGCGACTGGCAACACAGCGGGCTGACCGATCTGACCGGGCAGCTCGCCTTGCTGGGCGCGGCCCATGCGCAGCAAACCCTCGAAGCCGGGTTCACGACCGTGCGCGTCGTCGGCTCGCGCGATTTCAACGATCTCGCCCTGCGCAACGCGGTCAACGCCGGGTGGCTGCCGGGACCGCGCATCCTCGGCGCGGGGAACTCCTTCGGGATCACCGGCGGCCATTGCGATGCGCTAGACGGGCTGCACCCCGGCGCCGTGGGTCACGAGTCCGGCATCGCGGACGGTGCGGCGGACGGCGTGGACCAGGTGCGCGCGGCGGTGCGGTACAACGTCAAGTACGGCGCCGACGTGATCAAGATCTGCGCGACCGGGGGAGTCCTGTCGCTCACCGATTCGGTTGGTGCGCAGCAGTACACGGAAGAGGAAATGCGCGCCATCGTCGAGGCGGCGCGGATGCTGTCGCGCCGCGTCGCGGCGCACGCCCACGGCACGGAGGGCATCAAGGCCGCCGTGCGCGCCGGCGTCACGTCCATCGAGCATGGGTCAATCCTGGACAGCGAGGCAGTCGCGTTGCTGGTCCAGCACGGGACGTGGCTCGTCCCCACGCTGATGGCGGGCGAGCAGGTGTCTCAGCTCGCCCAGGCCGGTCGCCTGCCGCCGGCGATCGCCGCCAAGGCCCTGGCCATCGCGCCGCGCATGCAGGCATCGTTCCGGCTGGCGCTGGGCGCCGGGGTGAAGATCGCCCTCGGAACCGATGCCGGCGTGTTTCAGCACGGCCGCAACGGACACGAATTCGCCCTGATGGTGCGTTATGGCATGACCCCGATGCAGGCGATCAGGGCGGGTACCCTCTCCGGAGCGACGCTGCTCGGACGCGAGGCCGAGGTCGGCAGTCTCGCGCCGGGCAAGCTCGCCGATCTCGTGGCCGTGAAGGGCGATCCGCTCCAGGACATCGCGCTGCTCGAGCACATCGACTTCGTGATGAAGGGCGGCAGCGTGTTCAAGCGCGACGGCCAGGTGCTGGGACGGAGCGCCGTCGGCGTACCGTAGATGCGCCGTTGAAACGCTACCCCGCCTTCGACCCCCCCGAGTACGTCGCCTGGCAACCAGACCCGGCGCTGGTGCGCGCCTACCGGCGGACCATCGAGGATCACCCCGATCGCGCGGCGCTCGTCGCGCAACTCTCGCGCGACGATCGGCGCGCGCTGTATGCCGGTCTGCTGCGCACCCGGTTGCACGACATCGCGCTCAAACGGTGGGTGCGCACCGGGGTGATCTCCAAGGCATGGCTCGGGACCGGCGAAGAGGCGACCACGGTGGGGCCGGTGCATGCGCTCCAGCGCGACACCGATATCGTGGCGCCGATGATCCGCAACGCGGGCGCCGTGCTCGAGATGGGCATCCCGATCGCCGCCGCGCTGCGCGCCTACCTCGCCACCGCCGACTCCCCGTCCCGCGGGCGCGACCTGCACGTGGGCGATCTGCAGGCCGGCGTGCTGCAGCCGATCTCGCACGTGGGCGACGTGGTTCCCGTCGTCGCCGGTCTCGGGCTCGCGTTCAAGCAGAAGCGCGAGCCCCGTGTGGCGCTCACCTGGGTAGGGGATGGCTCGACCAAGACCGCGGCAGCGCACGAGGGGACGAACTTCGCCGCTGTCCAGCGCCTGCCCGTGATCTTCATCGTCCAGAACAACCAGGTGGCCCTCGGCACCCGATTGGAACAGCACCACTTGCCGGGGACATTCCGGGACTGGGCGGCCTCCTACGGCGTGTGGGGACTCGAGTGCGACGGCAACAACGTGCTCGATGCGTGGGCCGCCACCCGGCTTGCGGCGGATCGCTGCCGCGCGGATCTTGGCCCCGCCATGATCGTGGCCGAGACGTTTCGGATGGGGGGGCACGCCACCCACGATGAGCGTGAAGCACGCGAGACCTTTTCGGCGAAGCTGTTCGCCGAGTGGGGAAGGCGGGATCCGGTCGGTCTGTACGAGGAATACCTGAAGCAGGAGGGTTGGGGCGTCTCGGACCTCGAGGAAGTCGAAGCCCAGGTCACGGTCGAAGTGGAGCGGGCCGAGCAGGAGGCGCTGGGCAGTCGCGAGCGCATGCCACCGGGGGACTCGGCGCTCGGCGCGGTATATGCGAACGGACCCCAGGGAGGAAGCGTCGCATGAATCGAAGAACGCGTCGGATCACGCTGGCCGCTCTGCTGTTGCTGGCGTGCACCAGCGGCGAATCGGTGTCAGGCCAGACGCCCACCGGCATGGTGCCCCAGGAGATCGCGGGCCACACGCTGTTTCTGCGGCCCGGGTTCCACATCGCCCTGTTCGCCGACAACCTGCGTGGCGTGCGCAACCTGGTGCTCGGGCCCGGGGGCGTCGTGTACGCCGCGCTGCAGGGCCCCGGCAAGGTCGTGAAGCTCGTCGACGGCAACGGGGACGGGGTGGCCGACTCCGTGACCGACGTGGCCAGCGGGCTGGACGGCCCGTTTGGGCTAGCGTTTCGAGGCGACACGATGTTCGTCGGCGAGGAGACGCGGATCCAGCGCTGGGTGCCGGGTAACGCGACGCCGCAACCGGTCGTCTCGGGACTTCCTTCGGGCGGTCATTCGACGCGGACGATCGTGTTCGGACCCGACGGCTTGCTGTACCTGGCGGTCGGGTCGTCGTGCAACATCTGCGACGAGTCCGATCCCCGACGTGCCGCCGTCACGCGTTTCAATGCCGACGGCTCGGGTGAGCACCGCTTCGCCACGGGACTACGCAATTCGGTGGGCCTCGCCTTCAACCCCACCACGGGGGAGCTGTGGGCGACCAACAACGATCGCGACAACATCGGCGGCATGAACACGAGCCTCACCGACGATCTCCCGCCGGAGCGCCTGAACATCCTCAAGGACGGGAAGTTCTACGGCTGGCCGCAATGCTATCTCCCGGGGCAGAAGAACCCCGAGTATCCGGGCGCCCAGTGCGACAACGTCGAACCGCCGACCATCACGTTCCAGGCCCACTCGGCGCCGCTCGGCATCACCTTCTATTCGGGCAATGCGTTTCCCGGCTACCAGGGGGATGCGTTCGTCGCGTTTCACGGTTCGTGGAACCGCAGCGTGCCGACCGGGGCGAAAGTCGTGCGTGTGAAGGTGCAGAACGGCCGCGCGATTTCCTCCGAGGATTTCGTGACGGGGTGGCAGCTCGGTAACGGCTCCCGCTGGGGCCGGCCCGTGGCTCCGCTCGCGCTTCCGGACGGCTCGCTGCTGATCTCGGACAATACGGGCGGGCGAATCTGGCGGGTGACCTATGGCAACTAGGGCGGACGGGCGGATCGGCGGATGGGCGGTCGGGCTCGGCGGCGCGGTGATTCTCGGGGCGGCCGGCGTTGTAATGCCGACCGCCCGACCGCCAGTCCGCCCGACCCCCGACATTCACTCCGAATACGTGAAGTACGCTTCGGGCCGCGACACCATCACCGCCTATCTCGCCTATCCGGAGAGGGCCGATCCGGCGCCCGCGGTGATTGTGATCCACGACATCTACGGCATGTCGGACCGGCTGCGACCGGCGGTGGAGCTGCTCGCGCAGCGAGGTTTCGTGGCTATCGGACCCGACCTGCTATCGCGTCAGGGCGGCACTTCAGCGAGCGGTGACAGCACGCGTCGGCTGATTCTTGCGCTCGCCCCGGACACCGTGACGCGTGATCTGGATGCCACCTACGCGTACCTGAAGACGCTCACGGCGGTGCGCGGTGACCGCATCGGCGTGATCGGCTTCTGCTGGGGCGGCTCCCAGAGCTTCCGCTACGCCACCAACAATCCGAATCTTGGGGCGTTCGTGGTCTGTTACGGCTCCGGCCCCGATACCGCCTCCCTGGCGCGCATCACGGCGAAAGGCTTGGGGGTCTACGCCGAAAACGACGCCCGGATCAATGCCGGACTCCCGGATCTGAACGCCGCGCTGCAGCGGGCCCGCGTCGACTACCAGTACCACGTCTATCCCGGCGTGGGGCACGCCTTCTTGCAGACGCGCGAGAAGCCCGAGGTGGCCGACAGCGCGTGGCTTGCGATCGAGCGGTTCTTCCGCCAGCGGCTCGACCGCTGAGCTAGGGCAACCGGCGCGCCGCCTCGCCCCTCACGTAGCCGCGAGCCCGTTCCAACGCCGGATCCCTGCCGGCGAGGAAATCGGGCACCCTCGCCGCCACCGGCACCTCCGGGGCGATGCCCGCACCCTGGATCTCCGTGCCGTCGGGAAACGCGTCACGCGTGACGGTGAGTCGCACCCGCCAGTCCTTGAAGAGACGGAATTCTCCCACTTGGCCCGAGCTGCCCGCGGAGGCCTGGCCGATGATCGGGCCCCGACCGGCAGTGCGGTAGGCGACCAGCAGATCCTCGGCCGCTCCGGCGGTGCGGAGGCTGGCCAGGACGGCGATCGGACCCTCGAATACCGGCAGGTCGTGCCGCGGCGACGTGAGCGCCGGGCGGGCGGCCAGCCGACCGAGGATGCGATACCCGGTTTCGCGTCCGCCGCCCGCGCCGTCGTGATCGCGCAGGTCGAGGATGAGCCCATGGAGACTGGAGAAGTCGGGGAAGGCACGGTCGAACGCCCGTGACACGTCGGGGTCGGCGAACGAGGTCAGCCGAACCCACACGACGCCGTCCGGGAACGTGTCGACCTGAAGCGCCGGTGGGGTGAGGGGCGTGCGCGCGGTGAGCGCGACGCTGCGTGTGACGCTGGCCCCGCGCTCTTCTCCACTGGGGAGTCGGAGCTGCAGGTGCAGGGCGGTGCCTTTCTCCCCGTCGAGCATGCGGGCGACGGCGCGGTCCCAGCGCGCCGCCTCGCTGGCGCCTGAAATCTCGGGGAGGACGGAGTCGCGGATCCACGCCTCCGCTGGGATTCCCTGGACCTCGGTGATCTCGGCGTTGCGCTCCGGCCGGGCCACCCGCATCTCGTCGTTTTCGACGTAATCGACCAGGAACGGCCGACGCTCCACCGCACGCAGCGCCATGGGCGGCCGCGCGAGGCGCGCGCCGACCGATGTCGGGGGAATCACGGCGGCATGGCCGTCGCCCAAGAGAGCTACGAAGCGACGGAGCCGGCGATAGAAGGACACATCGCTTTCACGGACAGAGGACGCGCCGAGCAGGTCGGCGAACCCCGAGTCCCAGTCGGCCCGGATCCGGTCCCAGGCGGGAACGTTGTACCGGGCCTCGGACCAGAGCGCGGCCGCGACTCGGGCGCGCTCGACGGGCGTCAGCTGCTGCGCCGCAACGGGAGCGGCGAGCAGCGCGGCGGCGCAGGAGCACCACCAGCGTGACGGCATAGCCATAATCTACCGCGTCTTGATCGCGTTCCACGCGGCTTCCGTGCACAACCGCACTCCCGCGCTCGCCATCCCCCATTCCCGCGCGAGAATCCGCTCCAGCGCCACCCGCAGCACGCCGAGCCAGGCCGCGGCCAACGCATCTACTCCGCCGGCGCGCACCGAGCCTTCGGCTTTGCCCTGCGCCACGAGGTTCTCGAGTGCGCCGCGGAATTCCCTGCCGGCTTCGCGGGATTTTTCGTCGAGCAGGAGGGAGAGATCCTGAAAAAAGAACAGGCGGACCACCGCCGGCTCACGGCCGGCGCCGTCCACCAGCAGCTCCGCCAGACGCGCGAGGCGCGCATGCGGCGCCGTCGCTCCCGAGTCCGCTTCGCGGACCAATTGTGTCGCCCACCGCGCTGCGCCGCGATACAGCTCGTTCAACAGCGGCTGTTTCCCCGCGAAGTGCCGGTAGATCGTTCCCTCGGCGATCCCGGCTTGGCGCGCGATCTGGAGGGTCGTAGTCGGGTGGTAGCCCTGCGTAGTGAACAGCTCGAGGGCCGCGCGCACGAGGCGCTGACGGGTGAGGTCCGCTTGTTTCACGAACCGCCGAATCTAATGGTGCGCTTGAGCTTCCGCGCGCTTCCGGCGTCCGCACCCGCCGACTACCTTTCGGCCGCTTTCACTCCAAGCTGGCGCTCACTTCCGTCGGGAGAATTCCGTCGCATGCGCATGTTGGTTCTGGGCGCGGGCCTGCAGGGGTCCGCCTGTGCCTACGATCTGCTCCAGCAGAGCGCCGTGGAGCGGGTGACGCTGGCGGACATCCAGCCGGACCGGACGGCGTCGTTTGCGAAGCCGTACGCGGGCAAAAAGCTGACCCTCGTCAAGCTGGACGTGCAGGATCCGGCGGCGGTCGCGGCGACGTTCCAGGGGCACGTCGCGGTCCTGAACGCGCTGCCTTACTACTACAATCTGGAGGTCACCCGGGCCGCGGTCCGTGAGGGCCTGCACTACGCCGATCTGGGTGGCAACACCGAGATCGTCTTCAACCAGAAGAAGCTGGATTCGGAGGCCAAAGCCCGAAACGTGTCGGTGATCCCCGACTGCGGCCTCGCCCCGGGTATGGTGAACATCCTCGCGGCCGAAGGCATCCGGCGCGTGGGGCAGGCGGAGTCGGTGAAGATCTACGTCGGCGGGCTGCCGCAGCACCCCGAGCCGCCGCTCAACTACCAGATCGTCTACTCGCTCGAAGGCGTGTTGGACTACTACACGACGCCGTCCTGGGTGCTGCGCGAGGGCAAGCCGGCGCGGGTGGACGCGTTGTCGGAGTTGGAATCGGTCGCGTTCCCGCCCCCGGTCGGGGCGCTCGAAGCGTTCCACACCGGCGGCGGCATCTCCACCATGCCGTGGGCCTATGAGGGCCGGGTGCGGACGATGGAGTACAAGACGCTCCGCTATCCCGGTCATCTCGCCGTCATGCGGCCGATCCGAGAGCTGGGCCTGCTCGATCTCACCCCGATCAAGGTGAAGGGAAAGGAAATCGTGCCGCGCGAGGCGTTCATCGCCACCGTGTCCCCCAAGCTCACCAAGCCGCAAGGCCGGGATCTGGTGGCGTTGCGGGTGGACGTGCGCGGCCAGAACGGCAAGCGCGCGTCGTGGGAGCTGCTCGATTACTACGATGAGGCGCGCGGCATCAGCGCGATGATGCGGACCACCGGGTATTCGTTGTCGATCACCGGCTTGATGCAGGCCGACGGGCGCGTCACGAGTCGCGGCGTGAACACGCCGGACGAGGCGGTGCCGTTTGAGGCCTATGTGGGAGAGCTGAGGAACCGTGGCGTGGAGATCCGGGAGGTCTGAAAGGCGCTCTTCTTTCAATAACTCCACGTACTCCCGAACAGGAACTGCCCCCCGTCTTCGCCGAAACCGGCGCCCGCCACGAGCACCCCGTTGCGGCCCAGCCGGAGCATCACTTCGCCGCCGGCGCTCGAGTGCAGGTCTTGTGTCGTCAGTTGAAGACCGCCCGCGGGGAATACGCGTCCCACGTCGTAGAATCCCACCAGCTTGACCTCGAATAGCGTGGGCGCGTACAACACCGCGTAGCGCACCTCGAGGCCGCCCAGGAGCTTGTCGGGCCCGATGAAGCGCGAGTCGTAGTAGCCGCGCAGCGAGCGATAACCCCCGACCCCGACATACGGGTGTCCCGACGACTCGATCGCCTGCATCACCGAGACGCTCGGCCCTCCGCTCATCCGCTCGCCCAATATCCGGCCGGCTAATACCAGCCGCTCGAACGGATGCACGTACGCCTGAACACCGACCGTCGTCCGGCTGTAGTGCTGTGCGGCGGCCACCAGCGCCTCCGCGAGCAAACCGGCGTGCGGGTCGAGCTCGTTGTCGCGCGTGTCCGTGACGAGGCCGGCGCGCACCGCGGCGTCGCTGAAGGGAGTGCCGTCCGCCACCCCTGCGGTGCGATCGCGGGAAAACAGGCCGTCGCCCGGCAACACGCGGAACGACGTACGCTCCAGTGTCCCGCCCACCAGGACGCGCAGCGGCCCCACGAGGCGACGCGTGAGCTGGAAGCGAACGAGCTGTGACGTGCGGCTGACCCGATAGAAGTACGGTGTCACGGGCGTCACGCTGTCCGTCTCGAAGCGGGTGTCGTTGCCGATGCCGAAGTAGCCGAGGCGATTGGCCCGCAACGCGTCGAAGGTGAGTCCCACCCGCCAGCCGTCCCACAACGCCGGCAGTTGGGCATCGAGCTCGATCAGATAGCTGCCCTTGGTGCTCGCGCCGCCCGTCAGCGTGATGGCCCCCCGGAACGGCTCGGGGCGTTCGTGAAATCCGATCGGGCTGTACACGCGCCCATAGGCCGCGAGCCACCAGCCGTCGATGGCGCTGTAGTAGCCGTACGGCGTGTAGGTGTAGTCCCAATAGGGCGGCGCCTCCGCCTGCTGTGCCGCCGCTGGGGCGGGGAGGCCGGCGCCAAGGAGACTGAGAACGAGAATGAGGCGGCGTCCGCTCAGCTGGGAACCTGCCCTTCGTAGACGTGCGCGTTCTCGATGAACCGCGCCTCGGTCCCGTCGTGCACGGCACAACGGCCCGGATAGAAAGAGCCCGAGTAGAGCGAGGCCGCACCGAACTCCCCGCGCTTGTTGACCGCATAGAAGTTGAGTTGGAACCGTGGTTTGCCGTCGGGCGTGAGGAGGCGCGTGTCGGTCATCTGGAGCACCCGCTTCAGGGTCTCGAGACAAGCGTCGGTGGGCTTCATGCCGCGCCGCATGTGCTCGACCGTGAGGAACCCGCCGCACACCATGATGTTCGACTCGCCGCGACCGGTCGAGCCCGCCGCGCCGATCTCATTGTCGCAGTACTGGCCGGCCCCGATGATCGGGCTGTCGCCCACCCGGCCCGGGATCTTCCAGGCGAGCCCGCTCGTCGTGGTCACCGAGGCGACGTCACCCCCTGGCGTGACGGCGTTGCAGTTGATGGTGCCGGTGGGCGGATGCACCACCATCGGCGTGTGCGCGGGGGCATCGAGCCAGTTGTCGTTGGGGTTCAGGTTGGCGCGCCACTCGAGCCACGCCTGGCGCGACGCGTCGGTGAGCAGGTCCTCTTCCTTGAACCCGTAGGACAGCGCGAATCGCTTCGCGCCCTCGCTCACCAGGAAGATGTGGTTCGTGTATTTCAGCACCAGTTTGGCGACCTCGGACGGCGTCTTGATGTTCTCGAGCGCCCCTACGGCGCCGGCGCGCTTCATTGGCCCGTGCATACACGAGGCGTCGAGCTGCACCACGCCGTCGGCGTTGGGTAGCCCGCCGTAGCCGACCGACTGGTCGGCAGGATCGAGCTCTTGAATTTTCACTCCCTCGACAACTGCATCCAACGGGTCGACCCCCTGGACCAGCAGCTCATAGGCTCGCTGGACGGGTCGCAGCGAGTTGGCCGACGAGATCACCACCGGCTTGGCCGCCCACCGCGACGCGGGGAGCGGTCGCGGCGGCCGCATGGGGTGGGGAATCGCCAGGGCACCGGCGGCCAGTCCGGTCGATGCGAGAAAGTCGCGGCGCGACACGTCGTGCGACACGTGGACTCCGTGTGGTAAAGGAAGCGGGGTTGGTTTTAGCCCGGCCAGAGGGCCCTGTCAACTTTCGCGATTGCATGCTCATTTCCTCTTCTGGAGCACTCTGCTAGGTTCTGGCCGTGCTCACTGATGAGTCTCCGGGCCCGCGCGCGGTGGTGCGTCGCTTCCTTGGCCTGGCGACGCTGGGCGCAGTGGGGCTGCTGCTCTGGCTGCTCGCGAGAACGGGCCACGTCCAATGGAAGCTGGTCACCCTGGCGGGCTTTCTCTGGGCGGCATGGAGCTTCTGGAGCGGGCTGTACACCCAGTTGATCGAACCCGCCGGCCGCTTTCTCGCCAACCAGCTGACGGGCAACGTGTCGATGCCGGTGGCGAACGAAACCATCGACGAGCAAGCCGCGCGGTTGGAACGGCTGCTCGAGCAAGGGACGACGCGCCATCACGAGCTCCTCGTGGGCATCCGGCTGGCCGAGATCTACCGCACGCGGCAGAAGGACGGAGCGAAATCCGACGCGTTGCTTGCGCGGCTGCGCGCCAAATACCCCGAGGCTCCCGAGCTGGCGCATGCCGGGCCTGATTGACGTGTCGCTCGTCATTCCCGTCTTCAATGAGCGCGAGAATCTGGCGCCCCTGATGGAGGAGATCCGGGTGGCGCTGGCCGGCCGTCGTTACGAGATCGTCGCTGTGGACGACGGGTCGACCGACGGCTCGCTCGACGCGCTCAAGGCCCTGAAGGCCCAGCGACCGGAGCTCCACATCGTTTCGTTCGCCGCGAACGCCGGTCAGACGGCGGCATTCGCGGCCGGGTTCAAGGCGGCCCAGGGTGAGGTCATCGTCACGCTCGACGCCGACGGGCAGAACGATCCGGCCGACATCCCGCGGCTGCTCGACGCCATGGCGCAGAGCGGCGCCGCCGCCGTCGCGGGATACCGTACCGGGCGGCGCGACAGCGTCTGGAAGCGCGTGCAAAGCCGCATCGCCAACGGCGTCCGCAACCGGCTCAACCGGGAGACGATCCGCGATACGGGGTGCTCGCTCAAGGCGTTCCGCGCCGAGGCGGTACGCGACCTCCCGTTGTTCACGGGCATGCATCGTTTCCTGCCGACGCTCGTGAAGTTGCATGGCGGGACCGTGACCGAGATGCCCGTCCGTCACCGTCCGCGCCGCAGCGGAACGACGAAGTACGGCATGTGGAACCGCGTGTTTCGCTCCCTCGCCGACGCGCTGGCAGTCCGGTGGATGCAGCGCCGACTGCCGCGCTACCGCGTGACCGAAGACCTCCCCTAGCGTTCCCCATGCCCCCCCCCCGACGGCTCCGTCTCGATCCGGCGATTTTCAATCTCCCCGTTGCGCGCATGCGCGAGGGCTATTACTCCGACAAGTACTTCGTGCGGGCCCGTGAGGTGTTGCTCGCGGACGGCCACCGGCCCCGCGTCACCATGCAGGTGTTCGGCAAGTCCCACGCCTTCCTGGGAGGCGCGGATGAGGCGATCGCGATCCTCAAGCTGTGCGCCCAGTCGTGGGACGAGCTGGAGGTGCAGGCGCTGTACGACGGCGACGAGATCGTGCCGTGGGAAACCGTCATGCTGATCGAGGGGCCCTACGACGCCTTCGCCAATCTGGAAACGCTCTATCTCGGCGTGTTGGCGCGCCGCACCCGCGTCGGCACCAACACGCGCCGCGTGGTGGAAGCGGCCAAACCGAAGCAGGTGATGTTCTTTCCCGCGCGCCATGACCACTGGCTGGTGCAGACCGGCGACGGCTACGCCGCGCACATCGCGGGGGCGATCGGCGTTTCAACCGACGCCCAGGCGTCCTGGTGGGGCTCCGAGGGCGTCGGCACGGTGCCCCACGCCCTGATCGCCGCGTACGGCGGCGACACCGTGCAGGCGTCCCTGAAGTTCGCCGAGCACATGGACGACGGCGTGCGGCTCATCACGCTGGTGGATTTCGACAACGACTGCGTTGCCACGTCGCTCCAGATCGCCCGTGCGCTGGGTGAACGGTTGTACGGCGTCCGGCTCGACACGTCCGAGACCCTCGTGGACCAGTCGATCGTGCCCCAGATGGGCCTGTTCAAGCCGACCGGGGTCAACCCGCAGCTCGTGTGGAGCGTCCGGCGGGCGCTCGACCAGGAGGGCTTCCGGAACGTCAAGATCGTGGTGTCGGGCGGGTTCACCGTCGAGAAGATCCGGCACTTCGAGGAAGAATGCGTCCCCGTTGACATGTATGGCGTCGGCTCGAGCCTGTTCCAGGGGCGCTACGACTTCACGGCGGACATTGTGAAGGTGGACGGAAAGCCGTGCGCCAAGGTGGGACGGAGCTTCCGGCCCAATCCCCGGCTGGAGCGCGTGGAGTAAGTTAGATTCCCCCCGCCGCTTTTTTCCAAATCGAGGAGCAAGCACGTTATGGCGCGCGTCATCTTCTGGGACGTGGATACCCAGGTCGACTTCATGCGGTCGGACGGCAAGTTGTACGTGCCGGACGCCGTGCACATCATCCCCAATCTCAAACGGTTGACCGACTACGCGCACGGCCACGGTATCCGCATCGTGGCCAGCGCCGACGACCACGAGTCTGGCCACCGCGAGCTGTCGGACAAGCCGGATTTCAAGGAGTCGTTTCCGCTGCACTGCATGCGGGGCACGCCCGGGCAGCAAAAGATCCCGGAGACCGCGCTGCGTGATCCACTGGTGATCGACCCGGACCTGCAGGACCCCAAGACGCTCGAGCAGCGGGTGCGCGCCCACCGGGGCGACATCCTGTTCCACAAGCACTGGTTTGACGTGTTCACGAACCCCAACGTGCTCCCGGTGGTCGACGTGCTGGCGCCGGAGGACATCGTGCTCTACGGGGTGGCCCTCGACGTGTGCAACCGCTACGCGATCGAAGGCTTCCTTCAGCACCGGCCCAACATCCGGCTGTTCGCCGTCTCCGACGCGATGAAGCCCATCGATCGCGATGTGGCGGAGCAGATGCTCAAGGAATGGGGCGAGGAAGGTGTCCGGCTCGTGAAGACGAGCGAAGTCGTGTTCGGCGGGCTGGTCGAGCAGCTGGCGCAGGCGGGCGCATGAGCGCCGCGTTCGGGAAGTTCTTCCTCCCGGGTCCGACCGACGTCCACCCGGACGTCCTGGCGGCCCAGCTGCGCCCCATGATCGGGCATCGCTCGAGCGCGATGGAGCAGCTGCTCCAGAAGATGGCGCCGCAGCTGCAGGCCCTGGCGCGCACGTCGCGCCCGGTGCTCATCGGCACGAACTCCGCCACGGGGTTCATGGAGATGGCGGTCCGGAACGGCGTGCGGCGCCGCGCGCTCTCGATCGTGAACGGCGCCTTCAGCGAGCGCTTCGCCCAGCTCGTCACGGCAGTGGGCAAGGAGTGCGTACGGGTCGACGTGCCGCTAGGACAGGCCGTCGAGCCCGACCAGCTGCGCGACGCGCTGCGCAAGCAGCCGGTGGACGCCGTGACGCTGGTGCACTCCGAGACGTCGACCGGTGTGCTTCAGGACGTCGCCGCCCTAGCCGCCGTGGCGCGCGAGTTCGACGATGTGCTGTTCCTGGTCGACGCGGTGACGTCGATGGCCGGGAGCCCGGTGGAGCCCGATCGCTGGGGATTCGATTTCACCTTCACGGGCTCGCAGAAGGCGCTGGCGCTGCCGCCCGGGCTTGCGCTGGGCATGGCCTCCGAGCGCATGGCGGCGCGCGCCAAGACGCTGCCCGATCGCGGTCTCTATTTCGATCTGATTGGATTCGAAAAGGCGATGTCCAGATTCCAGCCCACCAACACGCCGGCCCTGTCGCTGTTCTTCGCGCTGGACCGCCAGCTGGACCGCATCGCCGCCGCGGGCGGCGTCGAGGCGCGGTGGCAGCGCCATGACGCCATGCGCAGCACCGTCGAGCGCTGGGCCGCGCGCCGTGGCATCGAGTATTTGCCGCGCGAGGGACGCCACAGCTGGACGGTGAGCTGCCTCAAGCTGCCGGCCGGCAAGAGCGCCAAGGACGTCGTCGGCAAGCTCAAGGCGCAAGGGTGGACCATCGGATCGGGTTACGGCGCGCTCAAGGACACCACGATCCGCATCGGGCACATGGGCGATCACACCGTGGCGGCCCTGGAAGAGCTGCTGCCGCTGGTGGAAGCCGCGCTGGCGTGACCACTCCACTGCGGGTCGTCGTGGCCGACAAAATGGCGCCCGGCGGGCTCGAGCTGCTGACGCGCACGCCCGGCATCGAAGTGGTGAACTGCGCCGGCAAACCGCGGGAAGAGCTGGAGCGCGCGCTCGAGCGGGCGCACGCGCTGATCGTGCGCAGCGAGACGCGGGTGACGGCGGATCTGCTGAACCGGGCGCCGCTGTTGCGGGTGATCGCGCGGGCCGGGATCGGTGTCGACACGATCGACGTGCACGCGGCGACGCGGCGCGGCATCGCGGTGATGAATGCGCCGGGCGCCAACACCGTGAGCGCCGCCGAGCACGCGATGGGGCTGCTGCTCGCCCTGGTAAGGCACATCCCGTGGGCGGCCGACTCGATGCGCCGTGGCGAATGGGATCGCAAGCAGTACGAAGGCACCGAGCTGCGCGGCAAGACGATCGGCATCGTGGGCCTGGGGCGCATTGGCGGGCACGTCGCGGGACTCGCGCGGGCCTTCGGGATGACTGTGGTGGCGCACGATCCGTACCTCCCGCCCGAGCGCGCCGCGGAGCTGCAGGTGAAGATCCTGCCGCTCGACCAGCTGCTGGCGGTGGCCGACGTGGTGACGCTGCACCTCGCCCTCACCGACCAGACGCGTCACTTGATCAACGCGGAGCGGCTGGCCCAGATGAAGCCGAGCGCGATCCTCGTCAACACGGCGCGGGGCGAGCTGGTGGACGAGCTGGCGCTGGCGCAGGCGATCACCGGCAAGAAGATCGCTGGAGCGGCGGTGGATGTGTTCGCCCAGGAGCCGTTGCCCGCCGATTCGCCGCTGCGCCAGCTCGACCGCGTGATTCTCACGCCCCATCTCGCGGCGTCCACGGCGGAGGCCCAGGACCGCGTGTCGCACGAGATCAGCGCGACGGTCCGCGATGCCCTGATAGAGGGCGATCTCTCGACCGCCGTCAACGTACCAGGCATCGGAGCGGACGTGCTGCGCCGCGCCGCGCCGCTGCTCGACCTCGCGCGCCGCCTCGGCCGGCTCGCGCTGGCGTTGACCGATGCTCCGGTCCAGGGCGTCGAGATCGCGTATGGCGGCAAGGATGAAGCGGTGGCTCGACCGGCGCTGATCGCTGCTCTGGAAGGCCTGCTCACGGGAATGGGTGAATCGGGCGTCAGCTTCGTGAACGCACCCCTGATCGCCGAAGAGCGCGGTATCCGGCTCACGCGCCGCACCGGTGCCGCCGAGCCAGGGTTCGAAACCTCGATCGAGGTGGCGGTCGAGACGGCGGGCGGACGGACCCGCGTGGCCGGGGCGCTCGTGGGCAGGCAAGGACGGGTGATCCGCATCGACGACTACCACGTCGACGTCACGCCGGCGGGATGGCTGCTCGTGATCACGAACCGCGACGTCCCGGGCGTGATCGGCCGGGTGGGCACGATGCTGGGTGAGGCGGGGGTGAACATCGCGAGCTGGCACCAGGCCCGCGGTGCCACCGGCGAGGCGCTCGCGGCGATCGCGGTCGACCAGTCCGTCGCCGATGGCGTGCGCGAGCGGCTGCAGCGGCTCCCCGACATCCTCGAGGTCCGAGTCGCCCACTTCAGCGACTAATCGCACCCCCGTCGCACGGTTCACCCCGCCGCCGCTCAGCGCATGCGATGCAGCTCCACACGGCGGTTGCGCGAGCGACCGACGGCCGTCGTATTGAACGCGATCGGGTTGGCAGAGCCGAAGCCGCGCGACGTGAGCTGGAACGCCGGCACGCCTTTGCCGATCAGATACGTGCGCACGGCGTCCGCCCGCGCCTGCGACACTCGCAGGTTCGCCGCCGCCCCGCCGCGATTGTCGGTGTATCCTGCGATCTCCACGCGCACGTCCGGGTTGCCGATGATGGCGGCGGCCACGCGATCGAGTGTGTTATGGGACTGATCGGTGAGATTCGCGCTGCCGGTCTCGAAGTTCACGCCCTGCAACACGAGCGTCCGCTGCACGCCGATGAACAGCAGCGGGCAGCCATTCGCATTCACGCGTTGACCCACCGGCGTGCCGGGGCAGCGATCGACGCCGTCCATCACGCCGTCACGGTCTGAGTCCTTCGGGAAGGGGCAGCCGCTGGCGTCCACCTTCTCGCCCGAAGGAGTGTCGGCGCACCGGTCGGCCGTGTCGACCACGCCGTCGCCGTCCGAGTCCAATGGGCACCCGGTGGCATTCACTTTCTGGCCGGCCGGCGAATTGAGGCACCGGTCCGCCGCGTCGGCCACGCCGTCCCCATCGGCATCCTTGGGCAGCGAGCATCCACTGGCATCCACCCGATCCCCGGCGGGAGTTCCCGGACAGCGATCGTCAGCGTCGACGACAAAGTCGGCGTCCGCGTCCTTTGGCAAGGGACAGCCGCGCGCGTCCACGGCTTCGCCCCGTGGCGTCCGGGCACAGGCGTCCTGGGGGTCGACCACGCCGTCATGATCCGCGTCCTTGATCCCGGAACCACCCAGTCGCACGCCCAGGCCCGCCTGGATCGAGAAATTCCAGTTGTCGGTGGCGACCGTGGATCCATTCAGCGGTGACGGATAGTAGTCGGCCACGAGGTCGAGGCGTGCGCCGACACTCCGGCTCAGATCGGCGCGCGCGCCGAGCAGCCCGCTGGCGCCTTCCTCCCACTGGTGCGCGGGCTTGCGATACAGATTGTGGACCCAGCCGGCGCCGAGCAGCACCGCGTAGCGGGTGCCAACGGACGCCGCGTAGAGCAGGCGCGCGTGAATGGGGAGTTGGCTCACCGAGACGGCGAGCGGGCCCGTGGTCGAGACGAACGCCACGTCGCCTTCGATGCCGATCCCGGAGGGCAGGGAAAAACCGACTCGCCCGCCCACCCCGAAGGCGTCATCGAAGGAGAGTGACGGATCGAAACGCGTGAACCGGCCGAACGCCCCGAGCTCGATGCCGCCGCGCTGCTGCGCCGCCGCGACCGAAGCGATGAGCGCCGTGAGGACGGTGGCGAGGCCGGCAATGCGGAATTTCATGATGGAACTTCGCCCGGCGCCTCGGCGGCCGTCAACCGGAACGACTTGGCCGCTCCCTGGAGGCGATCGGCCGCCTCCGCGAGCTGATTGGCCGACGACGCGATTTCCTGCGTACTGGCGGATTGCTGTTCGCTCGAGGCGGCGATCTCTTCGGCCGACGCGAGCAGCCCGTCGGTGCCCAGCGCGACGGTGGCCAGCCGGGCGGCGATCTCGTCCACCAGGCGACGCACCTCGGTGGCGGAGGAAGCGATCTCCTGACTCCAGGCGTCGTTCGCCTCCGCCTCGCCCGCCACCGAGGCGAGCCCCTGCGCCGCGTTCTGCGCCGCCTCGCGCGCCACCGCGCCAGTCTGGGCGAGACGCTGCAACCGGTCGCGCGTCGCGGCCACGCTCGTCAGCACGCTGCGCACCGTATCCGCGGTCTCGGTCGCCGCGGCGGCAGCCAGCGAGGCCAGCTTGCGCACCTCGTCGGCCACCACGGCGAAACCGCGTCCCTGCGGCCCGGCGCGCGCCGCCTCGATCGCCGCGTTCAGGGCCAGCATGTTGGTCTGCGTGGCCACGGCCTTCGCCTGCCCCACGAACCGCTGAATTTCCGCCGAGGAGGCCGCGAGCGCATCCGCTTCCTGCGCCCCGCGCTCCACGTCCTCGGCCAGTTTGGCGAGCTGCGTGATACTCTGGTCGAGCAGTCCCTTGTGATGCCGCGCGAGCGCGGTGAGATCCGCGCTGCGGCGTACGGAGTCCGCCGCGCCGTCGGCCAGCGCGCTGGCGATGTGGAGGATCCGCCCGGCGTCTTCCGCCGACGCTCGCACCAGATGCGCCTGCTCCGCCGTTCGGGTGGTGAGGTCCTGCGTGGTGCTCGTCATCTCCTGGGTGGACGCGCTCATCTGCTGCGTGGCGGCGGAAATCTGCGCCGCCATCGCCGCCGACTCGTCGGCCGCGCCGTGGATCGCACCGACCAGGCGCCGCAGGGCGCCGACCATCCGCTTCACCGCCGACATCAGATCCCCGACTTCTCCCACCTCGGCGTGCACGGCGACATCCGCCTCCGACAGGTCGCCGCTGGCGACGCGGCCCGCGATGGCGCCGGCGGCGCGGACCGGCTCCGCGATGCGCCGGTTGAGCCAGCGGCCCAGCCACAGCACCAAGACGACGCCCAGCCCGAACACGAGGATCGCACCCAGCCAGACGTATCGCTGGACCGTCCGGGCGACGGCGTAAGCGATGGCGGCCGGTTGATGGAACAGGACCCAGTAGTGCCCCTGGTTCGCCGGAAAACGCCCGCGCGAGGCTGGTACGGAGACGATCAGCTCTGGCCCGCGAGCGGTTTCCAGAATGCTCCGTTGCGGCTGGTCCGGGTTGTACAACGTCCGGTCCTGCGGCACTTCGCGCCACTCGGATTGGTTCGCGCCGAACAGCAGGTTGCCGCGCTCGTCCACGAGCTGCAGGTAGGCGCTGTCCCCAAGGTCGCCGGTGAGCAGCATTCCGAGGGGGTCGAGCCGGTACACGACCTCGAGCACGCCCACCGGTCTGGGTCCTTCGGACGCGCGGATGGCCGTCGCGTACCGCACGGTGACGGACGTGGTGGCGGAATCGATGACGGGGGTGTTCTCCGCGGCGCCGTCCGTCATTGCCCGTTGCCACAACCGATCGTCGGCATGCGAAAACGCGTCAGGTCGGCTCGAGGCCAGCACGGTCAGCCCGGATCGCTCCGTGAAGGTCAGGTCCGTGAAATCTGATCCCTCGGGATAGGCTGTGAAGGATCGGGCGAGGTCGGGATCGCCGCCGAGTTGGTGCGTCGCAGCGAACATTCTCTCCAGGGTTTCCGGCGGGACCCTGTCCAGCTGGCGGGCGGCGACCGAGCGTGCCGCCTCGATCGCCCCCCGGACGACGAACGGATTGCGGGCGAGCCGGTCGGCTTCGCGGTGCCGCTCCCGGATGTAGGTCGAGACGAGCTCGGCGGCTCGGCTCGCGACCTCGGTGCCGCGCTGGTCGGAGAGCCGCTCGAGCGTCCGCCGAGCCGCGCGGGCGGCGAGCAGGCCCAGCGACACCAGAACGACGAGTGTGACACCAGCGGCCGAGAGTGTGAAACGCTGCAGGAGGGCTCGGAGAGTTGTGGCCATTGGCTCGTCGCGCAAAGTATTCCGGGTTGGTCGGGGGAGCAAGTCTGTGTAATTTCAGTCACTTATGTCGCATGCTCTCAGCTACGACCCAGGCGACGTCGAGACGCGCTGGCAGGCGCGCTGGGCGGAGCGCCATGTCAACGAGCCGGACCTCGATCGGCCCGGCCGGGCCTTTTACAACCTGATGATGTTCCCTTACCCCTCGGCCGAGGGGCTCCACGTCGGGAATATGTTCGCGTTCACGGGGGCGGACATCTACGGGCGCTTCCAGCGGCTGCAGGGCTTCGATGTGTTCGAGCCGATGGGGTACGACGCGTTCGGGATTCATTCCGAGAACTACGCGCTGTCGGTTGGGACACATCCCGCCAAGCTGATTCCCCAGAACATCGCGGCGTTCCGTCGACAGCTGCGGCGCTTCGGCGGCATGTTCGATTGGCGGCACGAGCTCGCGACCACCGACCCGGGCTACTACAAGTGGACCCAGTGGCTCTTCCTCCAGCTCTTCAAGGTGGGGCTCGCGTACAAGAAACGCGCGGCGGTGAACTGGTGTCCCAAGGACAAGACGGTGCTCGCCAACGAGCAGGTCATCAACGGGCGCTGTGAGCGTTGCGACACGCCGGTCGAGCAGCGGTTTCTCGATCAGTGGTTCTTCCGCATCACCGATTACGCCGAGCGCCTGCTCAAGAACCTCGACACCCTCGACTGGTCCGCGTCCACCATCGCGCTGCAGCGCAACTGGATCGGAAAGAGCGACGGGGCCGAGCTCATATTCCGCGCGCCGGCGGAGCAGTTGATTACCGTGTTCACGACGCGGCCCGACACCGTGTTCGGGGCGACCTATCTCGTCCTGGCCCCCGAGCATCCCCTGGTCGACGCGCTCATGGCGGCGGAACAACGGCCCGCCGTGCGGGCTTATCAGCGCGCGGTTCAGGGGAAGGACGTGGTGGCGCGCCGGGTGGGCGACACGACCAAGTCCGGCGTTTTCCTCGGCTCCTACGCCCGCAACCCGGCCAGTGGGGAAGCGATTCCGATTTGGATCGCCGACTACGTCCTGATGGACTACGGCACCGGCGCGATCATGGCCGTGCCGGCGCACGACAGCCGCGACTTCGAATTCGCCACGCAGTTCGGTCTCCCCATACAGCCCGTGGTGCAGGTCGAAGGCGCGGAGCTCCCGAGCGTCTCGGAGGACGGCGTGCTCGAGAATTCGGGTCGGTTCGACGGCCTCGGATGCCGCGAGGGGGGGCGGCGCATCGTGGAGTGGCTCGCGGGACTGGGCCTCGCGACCGCGAAGGTCCAGTATCGGCTGCACGACTGGTGCATCTCGCGGCAGCGCTACTGGGGGCCGCCCATCCCGATCATCTATTGCGATCGCTGCGGTCCGGTCGCCATCCCCGAGCAGGATCTACCGGTCGAGCTGCCGTTCATCGAGGACTTCCGCCCCGACGACAGCGGCGTCTCCCCGCTGGCGCGGCACAAGGAGTGGTACAACGTGCCGTGTCCCCAATGCGGCGAGCAGGGAAGACGGGAGACGGACGTATCCGACACGTTCCTCGACTCGTCGTGGTATTTCCTGCGCTACCCGTCCACCGAGTTCACCGACCGGCCGTTCGACCCGCGTCGCACCGCGAGGTGGTTGCCGGTGACGACCTACATCGGGGGCAACGAGCACGCGGTGCTGCACCTGTTGTACTCGCGCTTCGTCACCATGGTACTCAAGGACCAGGGGCGCATCGCGTTCGAGGAGCCGTTTCCCAAGCTCCGGGCGCACGGCTTGATCGTGAAGGACGGCGCCAAGATGTCCAAGTCTCGCGGCAACGTCGTCGTTCCGGACGCCTACATCCAGCAATGGGGCGCCGACACGTTTCGCATGTACCTCATGTTCCTGGGACCGTTTCAGGAAGGGGGGGACTTCCGCGATGAGGGCATTACCGGCATTCGTCGCTTCCTGGAAAAGGTCTGGGTGCTGGCGCGCGATGCCGCGAGCGTTCCGGATACGGGGGGCGGACTCCCCACGCTCGTCGCCCGCAAGCTGCACCAGACGATCGCCAAGGTCACTCTGGATACGGAGACCCTGAACTACAACACCGCGATCGCGGCGATGATGGAGTACGTCAATGCATTGCGGACCGCGGAATGTGGGATGCGGAGTGCTGTGGAACCGCTCGTGGTGATGTTGGCTCCCTATGCCCCTCACTTGGCCGAAGAATTGTGGGAGCGGCTTGGCCACACCGTCCGCTCGGTGTTCGACGAGCGCTGGCCCACGCACGATCCGCAACTGGCAGTCGCCGGGGAGGTGGAAATCGCCGTTCAGGTGAACGGCAAGCTGCGCGGGCGGCTCGTGGTACCACGGGGCGCGTCGCAGCAGGACGTCGTCGGGAAGGCGCTGGCCGAGGAAGGCGTGAAGAAGTTCGTGGACGGGAACGCGATCCGGAAGGTGGTCTTTGTCCCGGACCGGTTGGTCAATCTGGTCGTCTTCCCCTCTCCCTTAGAGTAGTCTCGCCACCAGCCCCCCTACCACGTACCCCACCCCTGCGACTCCCAGTCCCACCACGAACATGTCGAGCCCGCTGCGGATCACGCCGCGCCCGGTGAAGAAACTGCGCGCCGCACCGACGGCAAAGTGTGATAGCATCGCCAGCGTGAACGCGGTCCAGACGGCGGTCCGCATGGGGAACACCAGGAACGGTGCGACTGGAATGAGCGCTCCCACCGCCGTGGCGATCCCGGTGATCCATCCTTCCCGCAGCGGCGTGCTGCGCGCGACGCCGATCTTCAGCTCCTCCCGCACGCTCTCCTCCAGCGCGCGTGCGGGATCGCGCATCACCTGGGCCGCCAGCTGGCGCGCCCGGTCCGCTTCGATCCCCTTCGCTTCGTAGATCAGCGCGAGCTCCTCGGTCTCGACCTCCGGCATCAGGCGGATCTCTTCCTTCTCCATCGCGATCTCGTGCGCGTACACCTCCAGCTCGCTCTTGGCGGCGAGGTAACCGGACGAGCCCATCGACAACGCATCGGCGATCATTCCCGCGACGCCGGAGATCAGCACCACGTGCGGTTGGACGCTCGCCCCGATGACGCCGGCCACGAGGCCGAAGTTGGCGGTGAGTCCGTCGTTGAAGCCGTACACGACGTTGCGCACGAAACCGCCCGATCCCGTCTGGTGCCAGGGCTCCGCGCTCCCGCCTGCCAGACCGGCCAGCGTGCCCGCGTGCTCGGCCGATTCCTTGGCGAGGGTCAGCGACACGTTCCGTGCCGCTTCTCCTGTGGAGTCACGGTGCAGGTCGATGTAGCCCTTCACCTCCCGACCCTCCTCCCGCAACAGCAGCGGCAGCAGGTATCGCGGTCCCAGGCGCCGGCCCACCCAGGCCATGACGCGCGCATTAAGCGATGGCGGCACGTGAGCGGGGATCGCATGTCCGCGCTCGGCGAGTAGCTTGGCCCACAGGTCGGTGTGGCGGCGCTCTACCTCGGCTAGCTTCGCGTAGGTCACACGGTTCTTCTCGTCAGGCTCGACGCTCGCCAGCACGCCATACAGGAACGCGGCATCGGATTCGTCCTGGTGATGGTGCAGCCAGGTCTTGATCTCGGAGGACGGCATGGCGGGGAAGATAGGCCCCATGAGGTTAACGTCCAAGCTCGCAATCACTTAAAAGGCGTGGTGAGCGGTATGTGGTACGTAACGGCTCAGACTGTCCCTTCAAAACCGTCGCTTGATTCCAGCAGGATGGAACCACCTACCACTCACCACGCCTTTTGTGTGCCGCGACCCTCCCCCGGGTCATCGCATCTAGCTTTACGACCGATGACGCTCTCTCTGACCGTCCCCGACATCCTGGTAGCGCGCGCCAAGGCCGGAGACCTCGAAGCCCTCGAGGCGCTCTATCGCGCCTTCGAAACACCGGTCTACAACCTGGCCCGGCGCATGTGCCGGAGCCCGGAGGACGCGGAGGATGTGCTGCAGGAGACGTTTCTCGAGGTGGTGCGCAGCATCAAGTCGTACCGCGGCGAGGGGCACTTGTGGGGGTGGGTGCGGCGCATCGCCGCGTCGAAAGCGCTGATGCGGTTGCGGTACGAGAAGCTGCGGGCCACCGATGAATTGCACGACGAAGCGGCCGGCAGCCCCCCCGCGAGCGTCGGCGCCGGGATCGATTTGGAACGCGCGTTTGCCCGGCTGTCCGAGACGTCGCGGGCGGTGGTGTGGCTGCATGACGTCGAAGGCTTCACGCACGAAGAGATCGCGGAGCGGATGGGCAGAACGGTGAGCTTCTCGAAGTCCCAGCTGGCGCGGGCGCACGCGCGACTGCGGCGGCTGCTGGTGGTCGAACCGGAGGGTTCATGATGCACTGCACGATGGATGATCTGCTGGCGCTGAGGGACGGAGAAGGCTCCGTCTGGGCGCGCCGGCATTCTGATGACTGCGCAGCCTGCCGGGCGGAGCTGGAGGCGTTGTATCAGCGGGTGGCGCAGCTGAAGGCGCTACCGACGCTGCGCCCGCCGCGGGATCGATGGAACGTGGTGCGCGAAGCGATCGTCGCCCAGCGCACCCAGCGCCGGCGGCGCTGGACTGGCTACGGCCTCGCCACGGCGGCGGCCCTGATCGGCGTGATGGTGATCGGTCCGGCGCTCGGCAACACGGGAATCGCCGAAGAGCTGGCGCAGGCCAAGCAGCGGTCGGCGCAGCTCGAGTCGACGTTGCAGGACTATGACCCGGCGAATCGGGTCATGAGTGGCCGGGAGGCGGAGCTCACCGCCCGGCTGGAAGACCAGATCGCGCAGGTGGACGGGCGCCTGGCCGAGCTGGATCCTCGCGCGGCGCGCGCGGCCCAGCTCGTGGATCTGTGGCGGCAGCGGGTTGAATTGATGCGGCGGCTCGTGCAGGTACGCGTCACCCGTGCCAAGTACGTGGGCCTCTAAGCACGGCCCCTCGAGGAGAGAGAGACAACCATGATTCGCACAGCAGTTCTGGCCGCGCTGGCGGTCACCGCGATGGTGCCGGTGCTGAATGGGCAGCAGCCGCAGCCGCGGCGCACCCCCCGGCCCGATGCCCGCGCGTTTTCGTTCAGCTTCAGCGGCAACCGGGCCCGCATCGGTGTGCTCGTCAATACCGTGTCCAACACGGACACCGACAGGCTCGGCGCCAAGATCGATGGCGTCACGCCCGGGGGACCGGCGGAGAAGGCCGGCCTCAAAGCGGGCGACATCATCACCCGGTTCAACGGCACGTCGCTCGCCGGCGTGTCCGCCCAGGATGACGAGTCCGGCCCGGGTCACAAGCTCATCGAGCTGGTCGGCGAGCTGGACCCGGGTGACACCGCACGGGTGGACTATCGGCGCGGCAGCGATACCAAGACGGCCACGATCGTGACCGACGAGCAGAATACGGTCTGGAGCACGGCTCCCGAGATCGCGCGTCTCGAGCTGCCGGATCGCGCGCCCATGGCGCTGATGGAAGGTGGGTTTGACTTCTGCTTCGGGGACGCCTGGTGTGACCTCGATCTCGTGACCCTGAGCCCCGAGCTGGGGGAGTATTTCGGAACCCGCGAGGGGATCCTGGTGGTCAAGTCTCCGACCGATTCGGCATTGCCGCTCAAGGGCGGCGACGTGATCGTCTCGGTCGGTGGGCGGAAGCCGTCCTCACCGGCGCATGCCATGCGGATCCTGCGCTCCTATGATGTCGGCGAGACGGTTTCGATCGAGATCATGCGGCACGAGCGGCGTCAAACGGTGACCTGGACGGTGCCCCAACCGGAGAGTGGCTGGAAGCGCCTCCGCGCCCCGCGGGGTCGGGGCGAGCAGGGCTTGTGGCGCGGACACCTGGATGTAGGGGGCGCGGCGGCGCGCGCGGTGCAGCGTGAGATGGAACTGATGCAGCACCGCACGCAGGACGTGCTGCGGTTCAGAGTCGAGAACCGCTTGCGCAGCGTGCTCGACCGAGTGCAGCGCGCCGGCAGCGCGCGGATCTAGCGCGCTCTGAAAGAAGAAAAGACACGGAGCAGTACTCGAGGATGCACCTGTGAGTACTGCTCCGTGCACTCGTTTCTCAGCGCCGGTTCGGTCCGATCAGAATCGCGTTGCTGACGAGACGCGCGGTCCCGCGCCAGAACGCTCGGAATAGCGGATCGCCCAGGAATAGCACCACCCGCCCACTCCCTTGGTTCTCGACCACGGCCCACGCGGTGCCCTTCAGCAGCCGCTCCGTGTTGTCGGGCCAGGTGAACCCCGAGAGGGTCAGCGAGTCACCCGAGAAGACGATGGGATTGGCTCCGCCCTTGGACGGCTTCCAGAACGTCGAGCCGTCGAGGAATACCGGCAGCTCATCCTGCTCGTAGCCGAGTGTGAGCCAGTGGGTGCGGTCGAGGGTGGCTCGGAAGATCGAGCCCGGGAGCCATTCCGGCTTGTCCCGCGCCGGCGCCGTGGGGGAGCGCAGCGGCGGAGCGTCGGCGGTGATGGTACTGTCCGCCTTCTTGCCGGTGTCGGCGCCGACTTCGGCCACCGTGGACAGGCCCACCTCCTTGTTGGCGGCGAAATCGCCGGCGCCGCCGATCCCGATCAGCACGCCGCCGCTCTGCACCCACGCCTTCAGCTTGGCGACGCCGTCGTCGCGCAGCTGCCGTTTCATGCGACTCCCCGAGCCGTCCGGCAGAATGATGACGTTGTAGTCGCTCAGGTTGTCCATGTTGCCGAAGGCGCTGAGTGAAACCGGGGTGAACGGCATCCCCAGGTCCCGCGCCAGGAAGTGCCACATCCACCCGTAGCCCGTCTCCGAGATGCCGTCACCCACGCCGACGATCACCTTGGGGGGTGAGAGACTCACCACCGCGTCGGAGCCCGTCCCGACGTTCCCCGTATCGGCGAACGCGCTCTGCACGGCGGCGACGGAGACGCCGAGCGGTGCAGCCAGCGCGGCGATCCGCTCGTGCAGGGTGGCCGGGTTCCGCTGCGGCCGGACCACGAAGCTGCCGCGCGGATAGTCCCGGCCGTCCGCGCGGAGCGGCTGCACCGCGACGGCGACGTTAAACCCCTCGCGCTCGAGCGCCAGTGCCAGCCGGGCGGCGCCGAGATTGTCGTTGCGGAACACATAGGCCGACCGGGCGGGCGGCGGGGTGGTGGGCGGCGGCAACAGCGTATCCGTGACCGGCTGGCCGGCCAAGGCGCCCGCGTCTTCGGTCCAATAGGCTTCCAGATTGTAGGCGTAGGGGAGCGACCAGGCCGTGACGTCGTAGAAGGCGTAGTCCTCCTTGTCGGCGTCCTCGCCGCGCCGCCGGTTGCGGCGGAACCGGCTCACCTGGTCTTCCACGAACGAACGCTCCAGGACCGCGTTGGGCTCGAGCAACGCCTTGGCCAGGCGCCGCTGTGGCTGATGCAAGTCGACGACGTAGCTGCCCGCGGGGAAGCTGCGCCGTCCCGCGGCGCCGCCCATGTAGGAATGGGCCAACGTCGATGCGGCGCTCTGCGTCAGGCGCGACACCTCGATCCCGTGGTGCAGCAACAGCCCGACCACGTGGGCCGCCATGCGGGCATCCGACCCCGGAACCAGCACCACCCGCTTCATGCGGTCGGACGCGGCCTCGTCGAGGGCCGACCGGCGGAACGCGTAGTAATCCTGCAACCGTGCCTGCCGGTTGGAGGCCGAGGTTTCGAGCGTGGCGAGTGAAGCGATGAAGTGATGCGCGATGCCGTCCCGCAACGTGGAGATGGTGCCGTCGTCGCGACGTTTATTGAATTCGGGCCCGCCGTCGGTCTCGTAGGTCATGCCGGTGGCGCCTTGAAAAGTCGCCCACTCGTCCCAGTAGCCCACGTAGAAGAAGTCGAACACGCCGCGTACGTAGTACTGCCAGCCGTAGCGGTCGAACGCCGCCGCATTGGCGCGGCCGAACGTGTCGAACCAGCGCGTGGTCTGCGACGGCAGGTTCTGGTTCACCGCCGGAGCGACGGGCGGGAAAAAATAGGTCTGCGTGGTGGAGTGGTGATCCACGAATACCTGGGGATGCCACCGCAGAATGCCGTCCATCATGACGCGCGCCTCGGGCTGGCTTTGCGCCACGAGATCGCGATTCAGGTCGAAGCGAAAATGGTTGTAGCGCCCGGTGACGCCCCAGGGCTCGTTCTGCTCGAACGCCCACGGATCGTCGGCGCCGACGGCCACCGAGTTGTACCAGGCGGCGAACCGCTCGTGCCCGTCCGGGTTGGCAGAGGGGTTGAGCACGAAGACGACGTTCTTGAGGATGGCCCGGGTGACGGAGTCTTCCCCGGCGAGCATCTGGTAGGCGACCTGCATCGCGGCCTCGAACCCGGCGGGCTCGTCGCCGTGCACCGAATACTGGAACAGTGCGATGATCGGCTGCCGGGCCGCGATCTCGGCGGAGCGCGCGGGGGCGGTCTTGCGCGGATCGGTGAGCTCGCCGATGGCCGCGCGGATCTCCTCGAGCCGGGCGAGGTTCGCGGGATCGGAGATGATCATCGCGCGGTAGGGGCGGTGCTCCACCGTGTACCCCCAAACTTCCGCGCGCGCCCGGTCGGGGGCGGTCGCGAGCAGCGTATCCAGATAGCGTTGCATCACCGCGTACATGGTGTGCTGCTCGCCCGCCTGATAGCCCGTGATCTGCTCGGGGCGGGGTACGTTGGGGCGATAGGGCCCGCGCGCGTAAAAGTCGAACGCCTGTGCGCTCAGTGGTTGCACCAGTGACAGCGTGAGGGCGACGCGAAACAGGGCTGTGGGCATATCAGGCCGGTGTGAAGAGTTGAAGTCGACGACCAAGACCGCGCGGGAATCTATCAAGCCATTGCCATTCCTGCGCTTTATGGAGAATTGACACGATATATCGCGACATAGTATCGTAACGATGTATCGCGAACAGGAGGCCGCTATGGTACGGCATTTCGGCTGGGACGGCTTTGCACTCGGATTCGGACCGCGCGGCTTCTCGTTTCGCGGGCCGTATCGGGGCGGGCGACGCCGGCAGTGGTTCGAGTCGGGCGACATGAAGTACGTGATCCTGAAACTGCTCAAAGACAAGCCCCGCCACGGTTACGAAGTGATGAAGGAGCTCGAGGAGCGGATGCAAGGCTGCTACTCGCCCTCTCCGGGGACCGTGTACCCGACCCTGCAATGGCTCGATGACGAGGGGCTGGTGCGCGCGAAGGACGTGGACGGCAAGAAGATCTACGAGATCACCGACGCCGGCCTGAAGTTCCTGGACGAGCACAAGGACACGGTCGATGACATCTTCGATCGCGTGCGCGACGCGGTCGACCAGGCGCTCAGCGGCAGCATGGCCGATCTCAATCAGACGCTCGGCCACCTCGTGAAGGTCGTGTACCGCACCGGCTGGAAGGCGCGCGAGGATGAGGTGCGGAAGAAGATCACCGAAGTGTTGCGCCGGGCCGCCGAGGAAGTCGAAGCGATAGCTCACTGATCGGGTTCAGGAGCCTCCGTGTCACGAGTGCTGCTCGAAGCCTGCGTCGATTCCGTCGAGTCCGCACTCGCTGCCCAGGCGGGCGGGGCCGACCGCGTCGAGCTGTGTGAGAACCTGCTGGAGGGCGGCACGACCCCCAGCGCTGGCCTGCTCGAGGTGTGCCATGAGCGCCTGCGCATTCCGATGCACGTGCTCGTGCGACCGCGGGGCGGCGATTTCGTCTACTCCGATGTCGAGATCGAGGTGATGCAGCGAGACATCGCGCTGGCCCGGCGCCTCGACGCCAAAGCGGTCGTGCTTGGCGCGTTACACCCGGATGGCACGATCCACGTGGAGCAGGTCCGGGCCTTGATGGGCCCCGCTCGCCCGCTGTCGGTAACGTTTCACCGCGCGTTCGATTTCACGCCCGATGCCGACGCTGCCCTCGACACCCTGATTCGTTTGGGGGTGGAGCGCGTGCTGACGTCCGGCCAGGCGCCGACCGCCGTGGAAGGCATGCAGACTTTGTTGCGGCTCGTCACGCGGGCGGACGGCCGGATCAGCATTCTCGCGGGCGGCGGCTTGAGCGAGGAAAACATCGCGAGCGTCGCGGAGCGGACGGGAGTCCGTGAGGTCCACGTGCGCGCAACGGCGCTGCTCGAGAGTCCGGCGTCCTTCCGGCCGCGGCACCTCTCCCTCCTCAAGCAGCCGTTGCCCAACGAGTTTGATCGCGCCGTGACCGATCCCGAGCGCATCCGCCGCATCTCGGGCCTGCTCCAGAATATCCCCTCCCCGCGACCCTGACGGCGCCGTGCCGGCGGATCAGCTCCGCGAGGAGGTACTTTCGTTTGCCGCCACGGTCGATCTCGATCTGGAAGCGACGCTGGCCCTGGAAACGGATCGGGCCTTGAGCTGCCTGAATACCCCCGACGCGCAGGAGCGACTGCGCGCGTTCGTGGAGCGGCGCGAACGGAGCTAACTTGGCTCGCGTGAGGCTCGAGACGGCAGCCGGGGTGCTGGCGCTGGCATGCGCCGGATCGGTAGGGGGGCAGTCAAGCACCCCCCGCCCACCCGGCCCGCGAATCGTGGTCCTCGTTTCGGTCGACGGGTTCCGCAACGATTACCTCGATCGCTACCCCTCGCCCAACCTGCACCGCATCATCGCGGGAGGTGTGCGTGCGCCGCTCGTACCGGTGTTTCCGACCAAGACGTTCCCCAATCACTACTCGATCGTGACGGGGCTGCTCCCCGAGCATCACGGGATCGTCGAGAACACGATGTACGATCCCGTGCTCGACGCGGTGTTCCGGATCAGTGATACGGCCTCCGTGGCGGACGTGCGATGGTGGGGCGGCGAGCCGCTCTGGGTGACCGCGCAGCGGCAGGGGCAGATCGCCGCCGCCTTTTTCTGGCCGGGCAGCGAGGCGCCGATCGAGGGCGTCCGACCCAGATATTGGACCCGCTACGACACCCGCGTGCCGGACTCGACGCGAGTGCGGCAGGTGTTGGCGTGGCTGACCCTGCCGGACTCCGCGCGGCCCAGGTTTATCACGCTCTACTTCAGCGAGGTGGACCACGCGGGGCACGAATCGGGCCCTGACAGTCCCAAGTTGGCGGCCGCCGTGCTTCAGGTGGACAGTGCGATCGGTCTGCTGCTGGACGGGATCGAGGCGCGGGGGCTGACCGGCACGGTGAACCTGATCGTCGTGTCCGACCACGGGATGGCGCCGACCAGTACGGACCGCGTCGTCGCCCTCGACGACTACATCGCCCCACCCTTGCTCGGCCGGGTGACGGGCGGCAACCCGGTGATGGGTGTGTGGCCGAGCTCGGGGATGGAAGACAGTGTCTATCGCGCTTTGCGAGGCAAGCATCCCCACCTGTCCGTGTGGAAGCGGCAGGAGATCCCGGAGCGGTTTCACTACCAGGAGCACCGGCGCATCCCCCCGCTGGTGCTGCTCGCGGATGTGGGCTGGTCCCTCACGGTGAGGCGACGGGATCTGATGGATCATCCCGAGCGCTTTCGCGGCGGGGCGCACGGCTACGACGATTCCGCTCCGGTGATGCGCGCGATCTTTCTCGCCCAGGGCCCGGCGTTCCGGAACGGTGTGGCGGCGCCGGCGTTTCGCAACGTGCACGTGTACGACCTGATCGCGGCCATCCTGGGCTTGACCCCGGCGCCAAACGACGGCAGCCTGGACTCCACCATGACGATGCTCCGCTGACCGATGCCGACTCGGCGTGAAGTGATCCAGCAGCTGGCGGCCGTCACGGTGGGTAGCCCGATGGTCCGTACGGCACGCGGGCTCCTGGCGGTCGCTCCGCCTCGCCTGGCGGTGCCGAGCGAGGCGCAGCGGGTGTGGCAGGATCTCGAGCTCGGGATGTTCGTGCATTTCGCTCCCAACACGTGGCAGGAAAAGGAGTACGACGACCTCTCGTTGGCGCCTGGCGCCGTCATGTCCACGATCGAGCCGGGACAGTGGGCCGACACCGCCGTGGCGTTGGGCGCGCGTTACATCGTGCTGGTCGCCAAGCACGCTGGCGGATTCTGTCTCTGGCAGACCGAGAGCACCGATTACAGCATCCGTGGCGCGCCGTGGCGTGACGGCCATGGAGACGTCGTGGCGGAGCTTGCCTCGGCGTGCGCCAGCCGCGACCTGAAGTTTGGCGTGTATCTCTCGCCGCGCGACGACAAGCACGGGGCGGGGCTCTCGGGTCGCTGCGCCACGCCGGAAGCGCAGGCCGAATACGATGCACTCTATCGCCGGCAGCTCATCGAGCTGCTCACCCGATACGGCCCGATCACAGAGCTCTGGCTCGACGGCTCGAGCGTCGTCCCGACGGGCGATCTCCTCGCCCAGCACGCTCCCGATGCCATGGTGTTCCAGGGTCCGCAGGCCACGATCCGGTGGGTCGGCAACGAGGACGGCTTCGCGCCGTACCCGTGCTGGAATGCCGTGGCGGCGCAGGATGCCGGCACGGGTGTCGCCACCGCGTTGCACGGTGACCCGGAGGGCGACGTGTGGATGCCGGTCGAGGTGGACGTCTCGATGCGCCGGCCCAACTGGTTCTGGAGCACGACCAACGAGAAGAACCTGCTGCCGCTCGACGATCTCATCGAGATCTACTACCGCTCGGTGGGCCGGGGTGCTCAGCTGCTGCTCAACGTGTCGCCCGATCGGACCGGCCGAATCCCCGCGACCGATGCGGCCCGGGCGAGGGAGTTCGGTGACGAGATCCGGCGGCGCTTCGGGCGGCCCATCGCGGACACGCCCGGGATCGGGCGGGAGCTGGTGCTCAGTTTCGCCGGCCCGCAACGGATCGACCATGTCGTGCTGCAGGAAGAGGTGGCGCGCGGCGAGCGCGTGCGGGCCTGGCGGCTCGACGGCATGTCGTGGGGGCACTGGCAGCAGATCGGGGCCGGCAGCGCCATCGGCCACAAGCGAATCCTCCCGGTGCGTCCCGACGGGTATACCGTGTTGCGGCTGCGGGTGACGGAAGCCCGGGGTGATCCGCTGATTCGCCGCTTCGCGGCGTTCAACGTCGGCAGCGCGCCCCCGCGTACATGGCAGGACCCGGCCTCCCTCTGGGCCGAGGACGCGGTGGGCGGCTGGACCGGGGATTCCCTGAGTCTCGATCTCACCGCGAAGGTTCCCTTCGCCGCCACGTACCGGCTGCGTCTCGTCGCGGAGGATGGCTCCCCGGTGCAGCTCCGCGACCTGGATCTCCGCATCGACCAGACCGGGCAGCCGGCGCTGGCACGGTTCGCTCCCGGCCGCCGCGACATCGTGCTCTTCACCTTGCCGGCGACCGCCCGCACCGTCACCCTGCGCGCGCGTGTGCGCGGGTCGGCGCGCGGCACCGCGTTGCTGCAACGCCGGTAGGTCGACGTGAGCCGAACGGCCGCTGTCTTCCTGCTGCTCGTCGCCGCCTGCCGGCCGGCGCCCCCGAGCCGACGCCTCGATGTCGCGGATCCGCCGCGGCTCCCGACCGGCCAGCGGCTCGATCCCGCCGGGGCCACGCGACCCGTGGGCCAGATGCCGCTCGGCATGCTCGCCGCGCCCGGCGGGCGCCGCGTCGTGCTGTCGCTCAGCGGCTGGCGCGAGCATGGCTTGCAGGTGGTGGACCGCAACGGCGTCGTGACCCAGATGAAACCCCAGGCCGCCGCGTTCGTGGGGCTCGCGTTCTCCCCCGATGGGCGCACCCTGTACGTATCGGGCGGGAACACGGACGTCGTGTACCGCTATGGCTGGGAGGGCGACAGTGCCGTGCTCACCGACTCGATCGTGCTGGCGCGGCGGGCGCCGCGTGCCGATGGCACGCAGTATCCGGCGGGGCTCGCCCTCTCTCGCGACGGATCGCGACTGTATGTCGCGCTCAATCTGGCGGACTCGCTCGCCGTGGTCGATGTGGCCTCGAACACGGTCATCCAGCGGCTCGCGACGGGGCGCTACCCGTACGGCGTCGCCGTGGGCGCGGAGGGGCAGGTGTACGTTTCGAATTGGGGCGCCAGCACGCTGTCGGTGTTCACTCCCGCGAGCGACGGCCGCCTCGCCTCGGCGAGACCCATCGCGGCCGGGCGGCATCCGTCGGCGCTCATCGCCAACGCCCAGGGGACGAGGCTGTTCGTCGCCTCGGGCAGCACGGATCGCGTGGCGGTCGTAGACACCCGTTCGGGCCGGGTCATCACCACACTCACCGATCCACCGCCGGCCGGACCGGACGAGGGGACGACGCCCAACGCGCTGGCACTATCCCCGGATGGCACGCGTCTGTTCGCGGCGGAGGCCGACGCCAACGCGGTCGCGGTGTTCGATCTCTCCGCACCGACGGCCGACGTCGCCGGGGCGGCGGGTACCGACCGATTGGTCGGGCGGGTGCCGGTGGGCTGGTATCCCACGGCGCTCGTCGCCCTCGGTGACACCTTGCTCGTGGCCAACGGCAAAGGGGCGGGGACCGGCCCGAATCGCGACGGCCCGCAGCCGGACACGAGCTACACGCTGGGGCAGATCCGGGGCAGTCTCAGCATCGTGCCGGTGGCACGGGCGGGCGGCCTGGAGCTGGCGGCGCTGAGTGCGCGAGTGGCCCGCGCCAATGGCTGGGAAAGCGTCAGCGCGCGCGGGCGTCCATATCCACCATTCGCCCACGTCGTCTACATCCTCAAAGAAAACCGCACGTACGATCAGGTGCTGGGCGACCTGCCGCAGGCGGACGGCGATACGTCACTCGTGTTGTTCGGCCGAGCGGTGACGCCCAATCACCACGCCCTGGCCGAGCGATTCGGGATCTTCGACCGATTCTTCGTGAACGCCGAAGTCTCGGCCGACGGACACAACTGGTCCATGGCGGCGTACGCGACCGACTACACGCAAAAGACGACCCCGAGCAACTACGATGACGGCGGCCGCAGCTACGACTACGAAGGCGAAAACCGCGGCGTCATCCCCGATGACGACGTGGCCGAGCCTGCGCAGGGATATCTCTGGGACCTGGTGCGGCGCGCCGGGCTCAGTTTCGCGAACTTCGGCGAATTCGCGATCGCGGAGGACGAACCCGGGGCGGGCAAGCGCTATCGCGGCACCAAGCCGTTTCTCGCCGCCCACACCGATCCGCGCTATCCCGCCTATGACCTGGCGATTCCCGACCAGGTGCGCGTCGATGTCTGGTTGGACGCGTTTCACGCCTGGGTGGCAAAGGGCGAGATGCCGGCGCTCCAGATCTTGCATCTTCCCTGCGATCACACCGCCGGCGCACGCGTGGGATCGCGCACCCCACGCGCGATGGTGGCGGACAACGACCTCGCCCTGGGCCGCGTCGTCGAAGCGCTGTCCCACAGCCCGTTCTGGCGTCAGACGGTCGTGTTCGTGATGGAAGACGACGCCCAAGACGGCCCCGATCACGTGGATTCGCACCGCTCGCCGCTGCTGGTCGTGTCGCCGTACAATCGGGCCGGCGTCTACCACCGGTTCACTAACACCACCGACGCGCTGCGCACCATGGAAGAGATACTCGGCCTCGACGCCCTGTCGCAGTTCGATCACTTCGGACGCCCGCTGCGCGATATCTGGCAAGACGCGCCGGACTCGACACCCTACGTGGCGCTCGAGCCCGGAGTCTCGCGCGACGAGCGCAATCTCCCCGGCGGCCGCGCCGCACGCGACTCGCGGCGGCTCGACCTCGGCATGGACAAAGCCGACATGGACCTGTTCAATCGGGTGCTGTGGATGGCCGTGAAAGGCGAGCGCACGCCCTATCCGGGCACCCGCCGGATGTCGGCGCTGGAGGTGCGGCGGTCGCGGTGACCCTGCAGCTGGTCATCCTCGCGGCCGGCTTGGGCAGCCGGTACGGCGGCCTGAAGCAGCTCGAGGCCGTGGGGCCGGGGGGAGCCACCCTCATGGATTATTCGCTCTACGACGCCCGCCGCGCCGGGTTCGGCGAGGCGGTGTTTGTCATCCGTCCCGACATGCGGGAGGCATTCGGCGATTATGCGGCGCGGTTCGAGGGCCGGCTCCCTTGGCGTGCGGCGCTGCAGCGGCTGGAAGACGTGCCACCCGGGGTCGCGGTTCCGCCATCGCGTACCAAGCCGTGGGGGACGGCCCACGCCGTTCTCGCCGCCGCGCCGTTCGTGCGCGGGCCGTTCGCCGTGCTCAACGCCGACGATTTCTACGGGGCCGAAGCATTCGCCGCGCTGGCCGAATTCCTGCGCCGGCACGCCGGCGACCGGCCGCCCAGCCACGCGATCGTCGGATACCGGCTGCGGGAAACTCTCTCCGAGGCCGGTCCGGTGAACCGGGCTGTGTGCCGGATCGATGCGGAGGGATGGCTGCGGTCGATCGATGAGGTGACGGGCATCGAGGCGGGAAGCGACGCCCAGGGCATCGTTTCGATGAACCTGTGGGGGTTCACCCCGGCGGTGTTCGACACTCTGCGCGAAGGCCTGATCGAGTTCTTCAGGTCGGGTGACACAGGGGAGGGGGAGGTCCTGCTGCCCACGGTGATCCGCTCCGCGGTGCAGCGCGGCGAATGCCGCGTACGCGTGCTCGAGCCCGCCAGCCGATGGTTCGGCATCACCCACCAGGCGGATCGGCAAGGTGTGGAGGCGGCGTTGCGCGCGCTCGTCGACGCGGGACGCTATCCCGAGCGACTGTGGGCGTGACCGGCACGGCGGAAGACGTCGCGGCCATCGCGCAGCGGTTCCGGGTGGATGGGTCGATTGCGATGGTGACTACGATTCCCGGCGGGCACATTAACGATTCGTTTCGCGTGGCCATGCACCCGGAACGCGGGGCGAGCCGAGGCTACCTGCTGCAGCGACTCAACCCGAAGGTGTTTCCCCGGCCGGATCTGGTGATGGACAACGTCGCGCGCGTGGCGCGGCGCCTGGCGCGGCGCAGCGCTCGCTACCCGGCGCTCATCGCCGCACGCGACGGTCACGAGTGGATCACGACTTCGTCCGGCGACGTATGGCGCATGTTCGTCTTCGTGCCGGGAGCGACCGTCCGGCAGCAGGTTCTGTCTCCTGCGGATGCGCGCGCCGCGGGGCAGGCGTTCGGGGAATTCTTGCGGCTCCTGGCTGACGATGTCATCCCGTTGCACGAAACGCTTCCAGGCTTTCACGACACCCGGGCCCGGTTCGCCCGGCTCGAGGCGGCGCGCCGCGCCGACGTGTGTCATCGCGTATCGGACGCCCTGCCGGAACTCGCCGCGGTTCAGGCCGAGCGCTCGCTCGCCGACGTGCTGCCGCCGCTGCTGGCCTCGGGCGCGGTGCCGATGCGGGCCGTGCACAACGACGCGAAGATCGGCAACGTGCTGCTCGACGAGCGGACCGGTGCGCCGCTCTGCGTGATCGACTTGGATACCGTCATGCCGGGTTCGGCACTGTACGACTTCGGCGACCTGGTGCGCTCCGCGACGAGTCTCAGCCCTGAGGACGAGGCAGACCTGTCTCGAGTTGGTGTGCGGCTCGATCTGTTTGAGGCGTTGATGCAGGGGTACCTCGAGGCGGCGGGCGCCGTGCTCACCCGTCCCGAGCGCGAGTTGTTGGCGTTCGCGGGTCGCCTCATCACGCTCGAGCAAGCCGTCCGTTTTCTCACCGATCACCTGGCCGGCGACCGCTATTACCGGATCGAACGGCCGGGACACAACCTGGTCCGTTGTCGGGCGCAGCTGGCGCTGTTCCGCTCGTTGACCGGGCAGGCGGCGGCCCTGGAACGAATCGTCAAGCAGTCGACCAATGAGGCCGGCGGCCCGCTTGCATCGGCGCCGCCCGCGTTCTAGCGTAGACCGACCTTCCCCGGGACTTGTCTGATGGTGCCATCGAGCCGCACCACCGCGCTGAACCGCATGCAGGACGCGGTCAAGGAAATGACGACCCAGCTGGAGACGGTCGGCGCGCTTCCGCAGGAGACGCTGGAGGACCTGAAGAGCTCCGTGGACGACGTGCGGTTCCGGTTGTGGGGACTGCTGATGGCCGTCAACAGCACGGACTACAAGGTGTTCAGCGAGCGGTTCCGGTTGCGCCGCACGGCCGAGATCTGCCAGGGGATCCTGGACGACGTCGACGCCGGCCGCATGAGCCTGACCCACACGGAAGCGGGACCGCTGGGCGTCGTGGCGCGCGAGCTGGGGCGGCGCATCACCGAGGCCCACACGCGCTAGCGTACCGCGGCCAGCTTCTTGATCTCGCGGAACAACCGCCGCTGGCTCGTGGCGTCCTTCGCCGCGACGAAGATCGTATCGTCTCCCGCGATGGTGCCCACCACGTCCCCCCACGCCATGCGATCGAGCGCCAGGCCTACCGCGCTCGCCTCGCCGGGCGGTGTATGCAGCACGATGAGGGAGTCGCCCGCCGTCTCGATCCCGATCACGTCCTCGGCGACGCGGCGGCGGTCGGGATCGGGGGAATGCGCCGCCACTGATGGCGGACGTTGATAGGCGCCGCCCGTCTTCACCAGGCGGAGCGCCTTGATGTCGCGGCTCACCGACGACTGCGTGACGTCCCACCCCTCGGCTGCGAGCGCCTCCGCCAACTCTTCCTGCGTCCGGATCGCTCGCGTGCTGATCAGCTCGAGGATCTTGAGGAGGCGCTTGCGGCGCTCGGCGCTCACGGTACCATGACCTTGGGATCGAAGCCCGCCAGACGCTTGAGTGCATTAGCATAACGGCGGCGGGCCAGAGCACTCCACCGCCGGCGCGCGCCGAGCCGCACTCGTACGGGACCCAGATCCAAGTTGCCGAGGCTCCCCGGGCTCTTGCGGCGGGCGAGCAGGGCGGGCGCGGCAACGGCGGCGAACCGCTCTCCGCGCGCCAGCGCGGCAGCGACGGCGCGATAGGCGGCGCGGAACGGCTCGCCCGCTTCCGTCCGGCGCAGCACCTCATCGGTCGCGAGGGGGTCACCGGCGAGCAGCGCCGCCCCCCGCGCGCGATCCACACCGAGCCGTGGCACAACGGCCGCGAGCATCGCGAGCATCTCGCGCGTGCGATCGAGGCCCCGCAACAGCGGCTCTTTCAGAAGCTGGAAGTCGCGGTGATAGCCGCTGCCGAGTTTGGCCTTGAGCGACAGGACCGCGACGAGGTCGGTGTCGAGCGCCGCGGCGCGGGCGCGGGTCAGCTCGAAGACGTCCGGATTGCGCTTGTGCGGCATCAGGCTCGACCCGGTGGCGAGCGCGCGTGGCAGCATTAGCAGGCCGTACTCTTCGCCACTGTAGAGCACGGCATCGGTCGCGAGCTTGCCGGCCTCGTGCCCCAGCTCGGCGCACCAGGCGAGCACCGCCGCCTCGAGCTTGCCGCGACCGTTCTGCACCGCCGCCACGTTGTGCTCTGGCGCGGCGAAGCCGAGCGCGCGGGCCGCCGCCCGGCGATCGAGCGGCAGCGGCACGCCGTACCCGGCGGCGCTCCCCAGGGGACAGCGATCGAGCCGCGCCCACAACGCGGGGAGAGATTCCAGTGTATCGAGGATCCCTTCGGCGAACGCCGCGGCCCACAACCCCGCCGATGACGGCATTGCGCGACGCTGGTGGGTGTAGCCGGGCCACAGGGCACTGCGGTGGCGCCCGGCAAAGCGCGTGAGGGCCTGGACCAGCGTCGCGGCCGAATCGTGGATCTCGAGCAGCGCGGCCTTGAGGTAGAGCCGCAGATCACAGGCGATTTGATCGTTGCGCGAGCGGCCGGTGTGCAAGCGCTGCCCCGTGGCGCCGAGACGTCTAGTCAGCCACTCCTCGACCGCGGTGTGAACGTCCTCCTGTCGGGCACCAATCCGCAGTTTTCCTTGTCGGGCGGCCCGGAGCCCGGCGCGCAGCCCCGCGCGCAGGAATCGGTGATCGGCCGCCGAGAGCAGCCCCGAGGCCCGCAGCCCCTCGACGTGACCGAGGCTCCCGAGCACGTCCCAGGGCAGCAGCCGCGTGTCCCAGTGACGATCATCGCCCACGGTATAGGCGAGCATTTGCGCGTCCGCTCCGCTGCCGGCCTGCGACCAGAGCGTCCCCGAGCGGCGTTTCACGCGAGATACTCCGCGGCGAGTCGCGCGTAGAACGTCCGGGCAGCGGTCACCTCCGCCAGGGTCACCCATTCGTCGGGCGCGTGGCTGTTGCGGCTCGTGCCGGGGCCACACTTGATCGCGTCGCGGTCCTTCAGGAACACCCAGTCGGAGCATGTGGGGCTGCCGAAGCAGCGCGCCTCGGGCCGCACCCGTAGCGCCGCGGCGAGCAGCCGGGAATCGGGCGGCGTCTCGCAGGGGACCAGGCGATCGGAGGTGACGACCACTTCGCTCGCCAGCGACTGGCGGAGAGCGTCGGCGATCTCGGCGTGCGACCAGGCGGGCGTCGTGCGGACGTCCAGCACGGCGCGCGCCACCGGTGGAGTCACGTTGCGGCCCACGCCGGCCTCGAGCATGGTCGGTGTGATCGTCGGGTGACCGAGCACCGGATGAATGCGCTCACGCGCGACGCATTCGAGGGCGATCAGGTCGCGGGCCAGACGTTGGGTCGCGTTGACGAATCCGCTCTCCCCGTTGCCTCCCTCTGCGTCGGCGTAGGCGGCATGTCGCTGATCGCCCCGGGCTACAAGATCCACCATCATGAGGCCGCGTTGGGCGATCGCGAAATGAAGGTTGGTCGGCTCGCCCACGACGGCGGCGTCGATCGGGCCCGCGGATGCCGCGAGGTCGGGCATCGACGTCTGGCGGGTCTCTTCGCCATACCCCAGCAGCACGAGCAGACGGCCGCGCGGCGGTCCCCCGTGCGCCGCCAGGTCCTGCGTGGCGGCCAGCATCGCCGCCACCGACGCCTTGGCGTCGCTCGAGCCGCGGCCGTAGAGGCGGCCGTCCTCGACCGCCGGGGTGAATGGGTCGCGGGTCCACCCCTCGCCGGGCGGCACGACGTCCAAGTGCGACACCAGGGCGAGGGTGGGGCCAGCCCGCGGGCTCCTGACCTCGACCTTCACGCCGGTCCCGTCGCGGGTCACGTCGAGACCCCAGGCGCGCGCCGCGCCCTCGACGTGGCGCGCCACCACCTCCTCGCTGCCGCTCACCGACGGCGTGGCGACGAGCTCCGCCAGGAGCGCAATTTCAGTCGGCCAGGTCGGCTTCAAGCGCCGTTGTCTCCTTGCGGCCGACGATCATCGTACCGCAGCCGACCCCGGTGAACATCTCGAGCAGCAGGGCGTCGGGTGCCCTGCCGTCGATGATATGAGTGCGCTCGACCCCTTTGGTCGCCGCGCGAATGCACGCTTCGACCTTGGGACGCATCCCGCCCGCCAAGGCGCCGCTTGCCATCAGCTCCGTCAGATCCCCCGGATCGGCGAAGGTGACCAGGGTGGACGGATCGTTCCGGTCGCGCAGCACGCCCGGGGCGTCGGTGAGGAAGATCAGTTTCTGCGCGCCGAGTGCCACGGCGAGCGCTTCGGCGACGGTATCCGCGTTGACGTTGTACACGCCGCCGTCTTCGTCGCCGGCGAGGCTCGCCACCACCGGGACGAAACGGGCGTCGAGCAGCGTCTTCAGGAGATGCGGGTCCACCCGGTCGATGTCGCCCACGTGACCGTAGTCGACCTGACGCGTCTGCCCGTCGTCGTCGGTCACGGTGACCGGCGGACGGCGGTGCGCCGTGAGGAGATCGCCGTCCACGCCGGAGACGCCCACCGCCTGGACGCGATGGCCGCGCAGCGCCGACAGCACGGCGACATTGAGCTGTCCGCCGTACACCATCGTCACCACCTCCAGCGTCCGGTCGTCGGTGACGCGCCGGCCGGCCACCAGTTCGGGCTCGATGCCGAGTCTCCGGGACAACGCGGTCGCCTGCGCGCCGCCGCCGTGCACCACGACGATCCGGATGCCGAGCGACGCCAGCAGCGCGAGCTGCGCCGCCACGCCGCCCAGCACGTCGGCGTCGCCCAGCACTTCGCCGCCCAGCTTCACCACGAACACCCGGTCACGGTAGGCGCGCACGTAGCGCAGCGTGCCCTTCAAACCCGCGATCCCTCTCGCCGGCTCGATCGCCGCAGTCATTTCCTTCCTCCCATGACCTCGATCAGCAACGCCCGCTGGGCGTGCAGGCGGTTCTCCGCCTCGTCCACCACCACCGAATTCGGTCCGTCGAGCACCGCGTCGTCGATCTCGACGTTGCGGCGTACCGGCAGGCAGTGCATCACGATCCCTCGTCCCCCGCGAGTGGCGCGCAGGCGCCGCTCGGTCAACCGCCAGTCCCGGAATGGGGCGCGGAGGGCCCGCTCTTCCTCGGGGCGGCCGAAGGCGTCGAGTGAGCCCCAGCTTTTCACATAGACCGCGTCGGCCCCGGCGAGCCCGGCGTCCAGGTCGTCGCACAGACGCGCGGTTCCGCCCGCCTCGCGCGCCAGCCTCTCGATGAGGGCCTGGTCCTCGGGGTCGAGATCGAACCCGGGTGGCCGGGTGATCACGACCTCCATGCCGAGCTGCGCCGCGGCGAGCGCGGCGCTCGCCGGCACCGCCGTGGGCAGCGCTTTGGGATGCCATGCCCACGCCAGGACGAACCGCTTGCCGCGCGTCTCACCCAGACGCTCGCGCAGCGTCATGGCGTCGGCCAGGGCCTGGCAGGGGTGGCGGCGCGAGGATTCGAGGTTGATCACCGGCTTCTCG
>CAZRGT010000063.1:0-38218 GCA_964599725.1 uncultured Gemmatimonadaceae bacterium
ACCATCACCGCGCACTTGCAGCGCGAGGCAGCGATCGGCGGCTACGAAGCCGCCGACGAGGCGGAGCCGCGTATACGTGCGAGCTACGAGGCGGTGGCCCAACTGGTCGGCGCTGCGGCCCGCAACATCGCCGTGGTCGAGAACGCCACCGTCGCGTTCGCGCAGGCGCTGTCGGCCTTCGACTTTCACCCGGGCGACGTGATCGTCACGACCCGGGCCGACTATCCCTCGAACCAGCTGATGTTCCTGTCGCTGGCACGGCGTCTCGGCGTGGAAGTCCGCCGGGCGGCCGATCTCTCCGAAGGGGGAGTAGACCCCGAGGACGTGCGACGCCTGGCCGCCGATCCGCGCTGCAAGCTGGTGGCGGTGAGCTGGGTCCCGACCAACTCGGGGCTGGTGCAGGCGGTGGCCGACGTCGGCGCGGTGTGCGCACAGCTCGGCGTTCCCTACCTCGTCGACGCGTGCCAAGGCGTGGGCCAGATCCCGGTGAACGTGGAGACGTTGCGGTGCGACTTCCTGGCGGCCACCGCCCGGAAGTTCCTGCGCGGTCCGCGCGGCATCGGCTTCCTGTACGTCTCGGATCGCGCGCTGGAACGGGGTCTCTATCCGCTGCTGGTGGACATGCACGGGGCAGATTGGACCGACCCGGACGCGTTTCGGTTGGCCGAGGACGCGCGGCGCTTCGAGAACTGGGAGTTCCCCTACGCCCTCGTCTTGGGCCTGGGCGAGGCGGCGCGCTATGCCCTCGCGGTGGGGGCGGAAGGGTACGCGCGGGCCCGGCGACTGGCGGAGATGCTGCGCGAGCGGCTCGCCGCGCTCCCGGGCGTGCGCGTCCTCGATCGCGGACACGAGCGCTGCGCCATCGTCACCATCGCCACGGACGGGCGCGATGCCGCCGACGTGAAGCTGGCGCTGCGGGCTCGGAGCATCAACACCAGCTCTGCCCACCGAACCGGCGGCGTCATCGACATGGACGCGAAAGGCGCCTCCTCGGTGTTGCGGCTCTCGCCCCACTACTACAACACGGAGGATGAGCTGGATGCGGCCGTCGCGGCGTTGCAGGAGGAACTGCGTCGTAACAGCTGATAGCTGATAGCTGATGGCCGATCACTGATAGCCAATAGCTTCAGTTCACCGGCAGCTCCACATGCAGATGATCGGCCGTACCCACGTGACGCAACGTGCGGAACCCCATCGCGCCGAAATAGAGCTGGATCAGCCGATTCACCATCTCACCACGCCCGCTGGTGCGCACGTCTACCGCATGCGCCCAGCCGTCCCGCTGCCGGTAATGCAGCGTGCGCTCGTTCACCGGCAGGCCCATCCGCGGATAGTCCGCCGACACCCGGGCGAGGTCAGTGATCAACAAGTCGTGATTGGTGAGGATCAAGGTGGACAGGGCGAGACGCAACAGCGGGTGCGTCGCGTGGTACTCGGCGCGGACGGCGTCGGCTTTGACGTTGCCACGCGAAACGTAGAGCAGCGCATGGCTGCAGTAGCCCAAGACCAGAGGAAGCGCCACCCATTTCGCGACAGCCGAGAACCGAGCACGGCCGGTGAGGCGTCGGGTCAACCACGCCCCGTACGCAGCCACGACGACCAGCGTGGCCGCGCCGGCGGCGGTCAGCGCGAGCCAACCGGGCCAGCCCCGGTCCGCGTAGAAATACACGGAGCCGCGCACCAGCACGACGAACGGCAGCGCGACCAGCAGGGCTACGGTCAAGATCCGTAGCGCCGGCGTTCTCCAGGAGAAGCGGTCGGGCTGGGGAGGTGCGGATCGTGTTGGAACTGACGGCGGGCGCTGGGCGAATTCGCGCGCCGCTTCCGCTTTCAGCTCGGCGAGCCGACGGGAGGGATCGACGGAATGCCCGGAGGTCACGCCGACACTACGACCGCCTGGGCGAACCGTTTCGCATGGGTCTGAGGCTAGCTGACGGCTGACAGCTGATGGCTGAGAGCATCGTTCACGGCACCACCGCGATCCCCCCTGCCTGCTTCCCGATCTCCACGCTCGCCACCGTCTGCAGCGTCTTGAGATCGATGATGTCGATCGTCCCCGGATCGCCTCCGATGCCTTCGAGCGTCACGAACGCGTAGCGCGAGTCCGGGCTCACCGCGACACCGCTCGCAATCTTGCGCGTGCCGGCGATCTGCGCCATCAGCGTGTCGTCGGCGAGGCGCCAGATCGTGACCGTGCCCGGGCCCTTTTGGGTCGCCACCAGGAGCTTGCCATCCGGAGTCACCGCCAGGTTGTACGGAGCGGCGGGCGTGTCCCATCGCTTCACGAGACTCCAGGACGCGACATCCACCTCGACGATCTCCCCCGACTTGTTGCACGCGACGTAGACGCGCGACCCATCGGCCGACGGTTGCGCCCACGTCGGCGAGCAGACGCTGGACATGCCGGTGGACACGTCCGCCAGCGCCACCGGTCCTTCCCTCCCCGGCGCCAGACCGAACAACCTCCGCACTGCCATCGTGCGTGCATCCACTTCGACGAGGACGTCGTTCATCATACATCCCGAGTAATGCAGCGTGCCCTGCGGGTTGAGGCGCGAGCCGTGCGGCATGCGGCAGGTCTCGGGGCGGGCGATCTCGGTCATCGAATCGCCCTCGACGATCGACAGCGAGGACGGTCCCATGTCGGGATCTTCGAAGTTGAAATTGATCGCGTAGACGAACGCCCCACTGGAGGACACGTCCACGGTGGCCGGGAACATGCCCAGCTCGACCGCACCGAGGCGGCGCCCCGTGGCGACGTCGTACTTCTCCAGACGCCCGAACGGCCGCCCGTGGGCCATGCTGACGTAGAAGCTCTTGCCGTCCGGGGACGCGACGACGCCGTGCGGTCCTTCGATCTCCAGCGGCCACCGGCCCACGTCGTAGGTGCGCTCCACCCGGACGCCGCAGGCCGGTGGGACTTCCGCCGGTTGGCACGGCTTGAACGCGATCAAGGCCACCTGGTCCGCCGACTCGGCGGTCGCCAGCAGGTGGTAGGTCGTGGCCGGCACCGGCGACGGCGCTACCTCCGGTGGAGGCTGTGGCGGCGGAACCACGACGCCCGACGGCGGGGGCTGCTCGGGCCGCACCGGCAAGCCGGGGGCCGGCTGACGAGGGTGACACGCCGCGGTTACGAAAGCGACGAGGACACCGACGCGCACAGCGTTCATGGCAGCGGCGGCTGCGGCCGCTCGGGGAGCTTGACGCTCCACAAGCCGGAGTTGTGGTCCGCGATGAACACGTGACCCTTGAATGGCTGTGGCCCCCACGCCATCGGCGCGTTAGCCAGCTTGCCCTGAGGATCGAATGCCTGGAACCGGACCAGCTCCCGGCCCTGGTCGTACAGGTTCCCCATCAGGTCCCCGGATACGTCGACGACCCGTAGCCCCGCGTTGTAGTAGGCCACGAACAACGTGTCGTGCTGGAGCCAGATGTTGTGGGTCCCGGCCTCCGGCACCTGATAGCGGGCGACTTCCTTGGGATGCGCGAGATCCGTGAAGTCGATGATGTGGACATACCCCGCGGCCTCGTCCATCGCGGCATCGTCGGAATCGTCCCCATAGGGAAAAATCTCGTCGGTGACGAACACGTACGATTTCCCGCCGGCCGATTGCGAGAGATAGGGAAACGCGGAATGCGTGGCGCCGATGGGGTACTTGTACTGGCCGATCTTTACGGGGTGCGAGGGCGAGCCGCCCCACTTTCCGTTGCCCACGTCCACCAGCACCACGCCGTCCTGCCAGTTCGATGAGTAGGCGATGCCGTCCACCACCCACACGTCGTGAATGCCGTGCCCCGGCGTGTCCAGCTCGAAGAACCCGACCCGCTTGGGATTGCGTGGATCCTCGATCGAGATGATGTCGAACCGAGTGCCGTTGTTGATGGCGAACACGTGTTGGTTCCAGATGTTCACGTTGTGGACGCCGCCCCATAACCCATCGTCGAATCGCGACAGCACCTGCACGTGCCGGGGATCGTGGCAATCGAGGACGAGGAATCCATTCTTGCGATTCGACGCGCCTTCCCGCGTGATCACGCAGATCTCGCGATCCACGTCCACCTTCACGTCGTTGACGGTCCGGGCATCGACCTGGATGCTGTCGGTCTTCACTGGGGCGGCGGGGTCGGTCACGTCCCAGAAATACGCCACGCCAGAAGCACCCCATGTCCCGGTCACGGCATAGTCGCGCCCGTCTTTGCCCGACCAGACCCACAGATCCGAGGTGTGATAGTTCGCGACGCGACCTTGCCCCGTGCCCTCGTGCGTGATGCGTTGGCTGGCCCACCGATGGCCGATCCCGATCGTCTTGGTCGCCACGAGGTTCCCCACAGTAGCCACCACCGTGTAGTCACCGGCGCGCTGGGCGACAAAGCGGCCATTCGCATCGACCTCCGCCGGCGCCGATGGAGCGATGACCGTGTCCTCCACGACCGCCTTGACCGCGTAGATGATCGGCATGCCGGCAACCGCCCGGCCCGCGGCGTCCTTCGCCATGGCCGTGAAACGGATGACGTCGCCGGTCCGGCCGACCTCGGCCGAGCTCGCGAGCGTCAGCGAACGGGCGGGATTCGCCACGACGGCGATGCGCTGTCGCCCGCTGATCCCGCCACCCGAGGCGCGGATCGTCGCCGCGCCGGTGCGGTGCGCCGTCACGGTGCCGGACTGATCCACGCTCACGACGCCCGGGTCGTCGGAGGTCCAGCCGATCGGCACATTGTCCCGCGCGACGCCGGCAGAATCGACGACCGTGGCGCGCGATCGCTCGGTGGTTCCGGCGAACATGCGCGGGCTTCCCTCGACTGCGACCCGGTCCAGTCCCGGCCAGTTGACCGTGACCGTCGCCGTGCCCCGCAGCGCGAACCCCGCGTCCAGGTTCATCGCGACGACGCGGACCGGCTGATTCCCCGCTCGGTACGCTTTCACGTGACCCAGCGAGTCGACCCCGACCGCCCGGCGGCTGACCGAGAAAAAGACCAGCGGGACCGCGAGCCGGTTCCCCGCCGAGTCGAACGCGGTCGCCGCCACGGTTGCGGTGTCGTTGACGTTCAGGGTGAGCGCGGCCGGCGCAATCTCGATGCGGGCGATCTTCGGCGATGGTACGGGAGTCGTCGGTTGTTGCGCGATCAACGCCGGTGCGAGCAGCAAACGCACAGCAAGCATCGAAATCCTCGAAGGAAACGGGGGCGGGAGGAAGATGCCCCCCGTGCCGGACAGCGGCAACTCAACCGGGACGTGCCGATGGCACGCCGATCAAATAGCTCACCCGGGTGACGAGCGGCGCCGATCGTACCCTGCCGACGTCCCACGTGTAAGCGTCGCCCCCGAGCCCGTGGGCGAGATCCAGGAGCTCGGCCGGCGTATAGGTCCGCAGGCAGGACACCGTGCCGTCGAACCACACCGCCAGCGGGACCAACGGCACCAGGTAGGTAAGCAGCAGCCGGCTCCAGCGAAACGGCCGGATGAACGGCGTGGCAAGCAACACCAGCACCGGCAGGACCAGCATCCCGATCAGGGAGAGGAACGATCGCTCGGTGATCTCGAACACGCCGATGCCGCAGCGTCGCCGGACCGCGTTGGCGAGGATCACGCGCGCCGTGTCGGGGGAGAAGTGATGCAACGCAGTGAAAATGGTGCGGAACCCCTCGAGGCGCTCCGGCACGTCGCTGCCGCGCACCGGCTCCGGCTCTCCGCCGATCGCTCCCCCGGTTGCGTCGCTCAGCCGGGCGTACGCGGGGCGGTTGGGATAGGCGTCGGTCAACGTCACCCGTACTGCGGGCCCGCCGGCCGCGGGAATGCGCCGCACCAGATCGAGCCACGGCCCGCCTCCGCCCGAGCAGAGATCCACGATGCGGGTTTCACCGAGTCGCGTGAGGGCGCGCGCCAAGAGGGGCGCCGCGACCGAATACGGTGCGAACCGCTCCATGGTGAAGCGCAGGAAATCGGTCATGGCGTCCCGCAACAAAGCGGGACACCATGCCTGGTCTTCGATTTCGATGAGCTGCAGGCGCGGCAGGATCAGCCGGCCGAGCGTCCGCCCAGGAACTTGCCGATCAGGCCGCCGACGAGCCCAGCCGCGGCGGTGCTGCCGGTGCCGATCGCGAGCGTCGACATCGGCACGTCACCGAGCAGGCTCGAGACGAGCGTCCCGATCGCCCCACCGACCCCGCCCGCCACGGCGCCGCCCCCGGCCGCCGCCGGCATGCTCGCCTTCGCCGACCACAGGCCGTTCAGGATGCCCGCGAGGCCGCCGATCCCGGTGCCCGCAATGGGAAACAGATTGGCCACCTGCGGCACGAAGTGTCCGACGACCACCATGATGAGCTGAAGCACCGCGCCGACGATGGCGGATTTCATCATCGGATTCGCAGCGGCCGACTCGGGCATCGATGGCTCCGAAAAGGGGTGAGCGGCTCACACTATCAGGGAACGAGGCGTCGCGCGAGCCTGCATCACAACCATCGCCGCACGTGTCGCCGATAGTCATGGTAAGCGGCTCCGTACTTCGCCCCAAGGTAGCGCTCTTCGCCCGCGATCACGATTCGATCGAGCAGGATGAATGACGGCAACGAGAGCAGCAGCACCCAGACGTTGCCGAGCACGAACGCAATTCCTCCCTGCAGCAGCAGCAGACCCAGGTACATGGGATTGCGGGTGAATCGGTACGGACCATTGATGACGAACGCGGTGACCTCGCCGGTGGGGTTTGGCGTCGTGCCGGCGCGCCGGAAGACGCCCAGGGCGAACGCCGCGAGCACCAGCCAAGCCAGGATCAGGGCGCCCCCGATCCATCGTCCGGTGGGCTGCGCGGCGAGCCGAAGCGGCCACACGTACTGCAGCCCGACACCCACGAGGACGGAGACCACCGCGATGACGGGCGGGAAGAGTCGGGAGCGGGGATCAGTGTCGGGTGCGGTCATGCGGTGATCTCATCCAGTACGAGGAGCGGCAACCGTCGCTCGGCGGCGCCGGAGACGGGGGCCGCGATGTCCCCCACCCGTTGCCCGCCGAGGCGACGATAGAAGGGCTCGGCGTTGGGGTCCGCTTCGATATCGAGCCCTACAGCTCCGGCCGCGCGTGCATACGCCAGGGCGTGGACGACCAGCCGACGGCCCAGCCCCTGCCCCATCTGGTCGGGTCGCACCCACAGATGATCGAGGGTCCAGCGGAGGGCACCGGGGACGACGGCGTAGAATCCGGCGATTCCATCAACCGATTCGATGACGAAAACCGGGAGAGCCGCAATCCGGTCACCATCGAACGTGAGATCCGGCAGCCAGGCGTGGAGCCACTGCTCCGGGTACCCCCAGTGTCGCTTGGCCGCCTGGGCGATCGCGCTCAGCCTCCCGGCGTCCACCGCGACGGCGCGTCGGATCTGCCACTGCGTCATGCTGATGAAGATAGCCGGGGCGGAAGACTCCAGGGATCCTCGACGCGGGCGATCAGCAGGCCGAACACGCCGATGACCACGAGCGCGACCGACATCGTGAAGGCGAAGCTGCGATGTGGTGACCGGCCACGACGATCAGCGCAATCGATCCGGCGATGTGGAGCCGGCGGCCCGGCTGGGTCACGGAATGCTCCCTTGTTGAAGGAGGCGCTCGAAGACCAGGCTGCAGCACGTCACCGCCCCTTCGGCCTTCTGCAGCTCCGAGACGTCGAGCGGCAGCAGCGCCACGCCGCGCCGCTCGAGCACCCGCCGGGTCGCGGGAAATCCGGTCGGGTAGATCACCCGGTCCCCCACGAGGAGTCCGTTGGCCGCATACGGCTCGGCCGGGTCGACCTCGAGCACGTCGACCCCTGCGAGCACCGACGGATCGATCCAACGCCGGTTACAGAGCACTGTCCCGGGGGCCACCAGCGTCGCCGCGGACTTGAGATGCAGGCACCCCACCACCGGCACCGCGCGCACTCCGTACCCGTGCGGCCCGATCGCCGCCGCCATCTGGTCGATCGCGGCCTGATTAGTGCGATCGGTCAGTCCGACGTAGAGCGTGCGGTCGATCCGGAGCACGTCGCCGCCGTCGAGTGTGGCCGGGGCCTCGAGGGAGAGCAGCGGACGGTACGGGGTCAGGGCGTCCGCCACGGCCGCAGTCTCCGCGCGCCGTGACGGCGCGCCGGGGCGCGTCAGCAGCGCCACCTCGTCCAGGACCACCGCCACGTCCTCCACGAAAACCGAGTCAGGGAGCGCCGAGTCGGCCGGCAACGTGTGCACATCGCACCCGAGCGAGCGTAGCGCCGCCTCGTACGCGTGGTGCTGGATCCGGGCGGTTTCGAAATCGATCGACCGCCGCGCCAGGTGGGTGAGCTCGCAGTCGGCGATCGCGGGACTCACCGCCCGCGTGATGGCGATTCGCACGCTACAGGCTTAGTGACGCCACAACGCCCCGGCAAGGCCCGAAACCCGCTCGAGGACGCCGTCGAGGCGATCGGCCAGCGCGAACGGGGCGGAGTTGAATGTGTTCCAGAACAGGAACGTCTGTTTCTCCCCCATCCCACGACACGCGTCGAGACACGCGGCCAGGGCCTTGCCGGTATAGGTGGTCTCGAGCGTCAAGCGCGGAGCGGCCCACGCGATCGCCGCCTGGGCCGCCGGGGTCGGCGCGCCGTAGCGTGGGCCCGCGTACCCGCTGATCATCTTCACATCGCGCCACCCGATGCGGATCCGGGGAGTCGCCCGATCGAGACCAGCAAGCAACCCGGCGACGCGATGCGCCTCCCACAGCAGCAGCGGGGTGTTGGTGAACGCTCGTTGCGCGATGCGGACCGCCATCACGCGTGATCGCAGCCCCGCCAACCGGCACCCCACGGCCAACCCGGCCGCGGTCCCGCACGTTCCGGCCGCCACGAACAGGCGGTCGGGCTCGGGGACCAGGCCATCACGAACCTGCCCGGCCAGCTCGAGGGCGGCCGCGACGTAGCCCAGCGACCCGAGCGCGCTAGTCGCACCGATGGGAAGCACGTATGGCGCCGCGCCGGTCCGGCGCAACGCACGCGCCACCAGGGTAGCGTTCCACACGGCGCCGACCGTCGTCGTAGCGTAGTGCAGGCGGGCACCCGCCGCGATCATGCCGCGCAGGTTGCGCCGCACATCGTCCGTCACCGGCTGCCAGGCGAGCGACAGCTCCACGGAAAACCCCTGTGCCCGGCCATGCAGCGCCACGGCCAGTCCCTGATTCGAGCCGATGCCCCCCACCGCCACGAGCGTGCGAGCGCCCCGCCGCTTCGCGTCGGCGAGCAGGTATTCGAACTTGCGGACCTTGTTGCCGCCGTAGAGGGGCGATGTCAGATCGTCGCGCTTGACGAACAACCGGCCGTGGCCGCCGGCTGGGACCGGGAGCTCGTCCACCGGCGTGGGCGGCGTGGCGAGCGGCAGCCACGGGATCCGCCCGGCGGCAGCCGGAATCGCTTCAAACAGCGGATTGCGGCTCGTCAGCGTCGCCCACCCGCTCAGCCTGCCGTCGCACGGCCCGCAGCATCTCCCGGCGAATCCAACCGGAGGCCGGACCGACAATCGCCCAATAGACGCGGAATCGCCGCCGGGTGGCGGCATCGGCACACTGCACGCGCGTCTCCGTTGACAGCGTGGTCATCCCTCCGCCCGCATCGGTGACGCGGAAGTTCCAGGCGGCGCGGGCCACCCCTGGCGGAAGCTCCGACGCAAAACCGCTCCGCGTGGCCGGGCCCACCTCTCCGCGGAGACGCCAGAATCGACCGACCGTGCCCAGCACTGCCTCCTCCCCCACTCGCTCGGCCAGCAGCGTGAACCCGCCACGGGTCAGATCCCGCAGCGTGGCCCCGCGCAGGCTCGCCGGGATCCCCCGCAACCGCATCAACCACCGGGTCAGCGGCAGCCCGCCGAGGTGCGTACTCCACACGGAGGCGTACACCGTAGGCGGAGCTGCGCGGACCAGTGTCCCGAACCGCGCCGCGACGTCGTAGGCGGGCAGGAGCTCATCGAGCAGCGTCACGACCCCAGGTACTGCGTCTTCAGAATGTCCACGTGGTGTCGCTCATGCCCGGCGATGATGTAGGCGAGGGCGCGGGGCGTGAACGGATTGCCGCTCGCGGTGCCGCGCCGGGTGAGTGCCGCGGGTCCCAGGTGCCGGAACAGGTGCAGCGTGGCCTGGCGGATGGCCGACAGCTCTTCACCCAGATCGGCCAGCGTGCGCCGGTCGAATTCACCGGCCGGTGCATAGTCGTTCTGCTCGTACCCCGGCAGCGGCGTGGCGTCGCCGCGCGCGATGCGCAACGCGCGATAGCCCATGATGCGCTCGGTATCGCAGATGTGGCCGATCACTTCCTTGATGCTCCACTTGCCGGGCGCGTAGCGATGGGTGCCGCGCGCCTCAGGAATCGCCTTGATGAGCTTCAGCGTATCGCTCACCTGGGCGGCGAGGAGGGCGAGCAGATCGCCGTCGGGGACCCGGCCGATATAGCCGCCGTAATACGGCGCATACTCGTCCGCCGGAGGGCGGGAAATCACAGTGCCGGTCATGGTCGCTCCTTGCTCCTAGCGGCGGGGTGGCGCCGCGGCCAGTACCGAATCGATCTGTCGCCAGGTGACCAGCTGAATGTTCTCCTCCCGGAGCAGGCGGCGAAAGCGCTGGCTGGCGACGAATTTCCAGTCGCGCACCCGCCACGCCGCCCCCCAGTTCACGCGCTCCATCGTCAGGGTCTTCACGTCCAGCGAATCGATGGCCGGGTGCACGATGAGCTCCGAAACGCCGGCCGGGAGCGCACGGATCTGCTCCACGTAACAGCTGTCCCAATCCGCGGGCGCCACGTCCGGAGCGATCGAGATCACCCGCGCCAGCTCGAGCGGACCGCTGGGCAGGCTGCGCATCTCGCGGCGACCGGAAATCCACTCGCGCGCGCTGAGGAGCGGCACGCCCGCTTCGCCGGCGACACGGCGCAGTACCTCGAACAGCACCGGGCCGCGGGTGAACAGCACGAACTCGTGCACGTCGACGTGCGTCGGCCGGATGCCCGCCGCCCGGGCGGCGGCGAGTTGCGCGCGCAGCTCCTGCTCGACGTCCTGCCAGCGTACCCGCGTCGAATCGGTCCACTGGCGCAGCAGCAGGCTGTCGCCGCCCAGCAAGGTGGGGACGGCGCTGCGCGGCGCGACCGGCCCCCAGCGGTATCCGGGCCATTCGCTGGTGAGGGCGAGGTGCACCCCGAGATCGAAATCCGGATGGGCCCGCGCGTACGCCGCCACTTCCTGAAACCACGGCCCCGGCACGATCACGCTGCCCGACACGGTGAGCCCCGAGTCCCGGGCGGCCTGCACGGCGGCATTGCCCGAGCGGGTCGTGCCCAGGTCATCGAAGTGCAGAATCAGGAGACGTGAGCCGCGGGGGTAGCCGAGGCGGACCTCGAGGGGAACCGCGGCGGTCGCGTCGCGCTGGGGGGACACCGAGCGAGTGTGCGAGGCCGTGCAGGCCAGTGCGAGACCGGCGACGAGACACCACCCTCGTGGTCGTGGCACGACGGCGGCTCGCCCTACCCGCTCTGCGAACCAGCGGGACGGCACGCCGCTACTGCTCCCGGGGCGCCGCCTGCGTGCGATCGACCACCCGGGCCATGACCGGCGCCCCCGGGAACAGCAGCTCCAGCCCCCCCACGACCACCTGCTCGCCCGCGTCCACGCCACTCGCGATCTCGACAAACCCGGGGGTCCGCACGCCGAGGCCCACCTGGCGGCGATTCGCCTTTCCTTCCGTCACCACCCACACGAAGTTCGCGCCCTGCAGCGGCACCACCGCGTCCTCGGGCACCACGACCGCCTTGGGCCGCATGCCGGTGACGAGGTGCGCCTGGATGAACATCCCCGGTTGCAGCAGCCGCTGCGGGTTGGGGACGCGTGCCTTGACGAGAATGGTGCGGCCCGGAAGCTGGACCACCGGGTCTACAAAATCCACCTCGCCCGTAAAGTCGCGTCCCGTGATGGCGCCGACGCGGAAACTGACCTGTTGCCCGCGCTGCAGCGCCCGCGCATAGCGCTCCGGCACCTGAAACGACGCCCGCTGCGGGTTCACGGTCTGCAGCGACACTAACCGGCTGGACGTGGTGACGTAGTCGCCCAGGCTCACGAACCGCTGGCCCGTCACACCGGAGAACGGCGCTCGTACCGTGGTGCGTGCCAAGCGGGTACTCTGGAGTCGAAGTTGCGCGTCCGCGCTCCGGGCGCCGGCTTCGGCGCGCTCGAGGTCGGCGGCCGACGCCGCGTTCTGCCGCACCAAGTCCTTCGTGCGCGCCAGATCCTGTTGCGCCAGATCGCGTTGTGCCGCCAGTTGCGCCACCAGCGCGGAGAGCTCGGCCGAGTCGATCTGAAACAGCGGTGTCCCGGCGGACACTTGCTGCCCCTCCCGGAACAGGATGCCGACGATTCGGCCTTCCACCTCGGGGCGCAGCTCGATGGACTGCATCGCCTCGACCTGTCCCGTTGCCGCAATCTCGTCGCGTACTGTATCGGCTATGGCCACGGCCACCTCGACCGGCATGGCGGGCGGTCCACCACCACCACCCGGGCCCCCCGCTCCGCCCTTACCGCACGCCACGGCCGCCAACAGGACGGCCACCGCGTAGCCTGCACCTCGCCGCACGTCGAAACGGTTCTTCACTGGGATTCCTGATCGAAGGTGATTCGCTCGCCGAGGATGACTTCCAGCCCCGCACGCGCGCGCCGTGTGTTGTAGAGCGCCTGTACCAGATCCGCTTCCGCCGACACGAGCCGGTTTTGCGCAGCCAAGAGGTCGAGAATCGTGGTGGCGCCGGCCCGGTAGCGTGTCTCCTGCACCCGGTTGTTTTCCCGAGCCACCAGCACGGCGCTCTGCTCCAGCGCGACCGTGGCCCGGCTCGTTTCGTACGCGTCGTAGGCGGCGGTCACGTCGTGCCAGGCCGAGCGCTCGGCGTCAGCGCGGATCGCTCGCGCGACGTCGCGGTTCACACGCGCCTGTGACAGTTGAATCTCCCGCTGTCCGTTGTTCCACAGCGGGAACGTCACGGTCAGCGAGAGGGTCGAGCGCTTGAGCTGATCGGGATAAAACCCGCTCGTGCTGAAGGCTCCCCCACTGAAATCGAGTGACGCGCGGGGCAGATAGTCTCCCCGTCGAGCCCGGAGCTGCGCCGAGGCCGCGCGCTCGTTGGCTCGGGCGATGCGCCAGGCCGGACCTTGCGAGAGCGCCCGCGCGACCGCGTCCCCCACGGGAAACGGCAGGGCGCGCAGGGTCGTCGAATCATCGAGCACGGGCGCCGCATCCGCCGGACCCGCCAGGCCAATGCGCCGGCCCAGCTGCAGTTGCGCTGCCCGCAGCGCCGATTGTTGTCGCAACGAGGCAATGCGCGCCTGCGCCAATTCCAACAGCAGCTGCAGCGAATCGGTCTGTACCGCCGCGCCGGAGGTCACGCGGGCGCGCGCCACCGTGAACTGCTGTTCGGCGCGGACCAGCTGATCCTCGGTCACCCGGGCGAGGGCCCGTTGTGCCAGCACCGAATAAAAATCCGATTCGGTGTTCATCGCCGTGGTGAGCCGGGCCTGTAACTCCCCGGAGCGGGCGCCCTCAAGCGCCGCTCTGCTCGCGGCCAGGCCGGCGATCTTCTGTCCCCCGGTGAACACGTCGAGGCTCGCACTGATCGTCGCCGCATACGTGTTCGGTGCGGTCGCGGTAAACGTGACGAAATTGAAGGTTGGCGGCCAATAGTGCGTTTGATTGGCCGACAGCGTGATCGCCGGTACGATGAATACCGCGAACGCCGCGCGACGCGCCCATTCGGCGTTGTTCACCTGCCCCGCCGCCGCCACATAGCTCGGATCGAGCCGCGCGGCCCGCTCCAGCGCTTCGGACAGCGTCACGACCGGCATCGAATCCTGCGCCACAGCCAATTGCAGCGCGGCGAGCAGTGGGAGCATCACTTCGCCTCCAACGGTTGAAACTCGACTTTCTGGAGGTCATGCGCCTCGCGCGCCCGCAGCCGGTCGAGCAGCGTGTAGGCCACCGGCACGACGAACAAGGTGAGCACGGTGGAGAAGAAGATGCCCCCCACGATCGCGTACCCCAGCGGCCTACGAGATGTGGAGCCCGCTCCGAGTCCGATCATCACCGGGATCGCGCCCATGATCGTCGACACCGACGTCATGAGGATCGGTCGCAGCCGTATGCGCCCCGACTCGATCACCGCGGCGACGGTGTCGAGACCCTTGGCTTTGAGCTGATTGGCATACTCGACCAGGAGGATCGAGTTCTTGGTGACGAGGCCGATCAGGAGGATCATCCCGATCTGGCTGTACAAGTTGATGGTCGAGCCTACCACCAACAGCGTCGCCAGAGCGCCGGTCACGGCGAGCGGCACCGCGAGCAGCACCGTGAACGGATGCACCATGGACTCGAACTGCGATGCGAGCACCATGAACACGACGAGCATGGCCACGCCGAACGCGAAGTACAGTACCCCGCCACTCTCCTTGAACTCTCGGGAATCACCCGCCAGCGCCGTCGTGCTTCCCGGCGGGAGCACTTGACGGGCGACCTGCTCGAGCGAATCGAGCGCCTCACCTTGGGCGAACGGGGGGATCAGCGACGCGCTCAGCGTAAAGGAGGGTACACGGTTAAAGTGGTTGATCTGCCGCGGCCCCACGCCCTCCTCGACTTTCGCCAGGGCGGAGAGCTGCACCAGCTGCCCGCCGCGTCCCCGCAGGTAGATCCCCGACATGTCGCTCGGGGTGGCCCGGTGGCCGGGATCGAGCTGCACCATCACGTAATACAGTTTGGCGTTGCGCGTGAACGTGCTTACCCGGCGGCCGCCGAGGTAGGTCTGCAGGGCGGCGGCGACATCGCGAACCGGAACCCCCAGGTCCTCGGCGCGGTCCCGGTCGAACGTGACGCGCAGCTCCGGCTTGTTGACGCGCAGGTCGGTGTCCACACCCGTGAGACCCTTAATGGCGCTCGCCCGTGGTACGAGCGTGTCCATCGCCTGGCCCAGCCGGGCGAAATCCGGATTCTGCACCACAAACTGGATCGGCTGGCTAAACCCGAGGGCGCCGGGGGCGTATGGGAACGCCCGGACACCGGCGATCCCGAAGAGTGGCCCGTACAGCCCACCCACCATCTGCTGGACGGTGGTGTGCCGTTCGCTCGGATCTTTGAGGATCACGCCGATAAACGCACTGTTGACGCCCCCTGCGAATCCGCCGATGATCGTGAAGTACCCTTGGACGTCCGGGGTCTTGCTGATGATTTCCTCGATCTGACGCACATAGCCGTCCGAATACTCGAGCGACGAGCCCTCGGGCGCCGTCGCAATCACCAGGAAGAACCCGCGATCGTCGTCCGGGATGAGCTCCTGCTTGAGACCCTTGTACAGGAAGAACGCCAAGCCCACCGTCACCACGGTCCCGGCGACCACGATTCCCCGGTGCCGCAGTGCGATCCGGAGCAGCCTCGCGTAACGATCCGCGATCGCGTTGAAGCCGCGCTCGAAAACCTTGAACAACGCCCCGTGCTGGTGCGGGACTCGCAGCACCTTGGCGCACAACATCGGCGTCAAGGTGAGGGCGACGAATCCCGAAATCACCACGGCTCCGGCGACCGCAATCCCGAACTCGGAAAGCAGCCGTCCTGTCGAACCGCGCAGGAACCCGAGCGGGGTGAACACAGCCACCAGGGCGACCGTCGTCGCGATCACCGCGAAGCCGATCTCGTTGGTTCCCTTGACGGCCGCCTCCTCCGGTCCCTCGTTCAGCTCTTCCTGGTGCCGATACGCGTTCTCGAGCACGATGATCGCGTCGTCCACCACGATGCCGATGGCGATGGTGAGCGCAAGCAAGGTGAAGTTGTTGATCGAGAAGCCGAGGAAATACATGATCGCGAACGTCGATACGATCGATGCTGGAATTGCCAAGCCCGGGATGATCGTGGCGCGGATGTTGCGCAGGAAGACGAAAATGATGAGGACCACGAGGATTGCCGCGATAAGCAGCGTCAGACGGGCATCGTTGATCGAATGCGTGACGAAGACCGACCCGTCAAACGCGCTTTCGAGCTTTACGCCCCGGGGCAGCGTCTGCTGAATGCCCGGGAGCGCCTCCCGAATGCGCTGCGCCACCTGGATGAGGTTCGCCTTGGACTGCCGCACGACGCCGATGGCGACCGCGGGGGTCCCGTTGTAGCGGAAGATCGAACGAATGTCCTCCGGCCCCAGCTCGACGTTCGCCACATCCTTGAGCTTGACGAGCTGGTTCCCCTGGCTCGCCACCACCATCTCGCCGAACTGCTGCGGCGTTTTCAGCTCGCCCAGGGACCGGACCGAGAACTCGCGTCGCGTCGATTCGATGCGGCCGGCGGGGATTTCGACGTTGCGCGCGGTGATCGCGCTTTCCACGTCCTGGACCGTGAGGTTACGCGCCGCCAGCTGGTCGGGCTGCACCCACACCCGCATCGCGAAGCGCCGCTCGCCGTACACACCCGCGCTGCCGACTCCCGCCAGGCTCTGCAGCCGCGCCTTGACCAGGCGGTCGGCGACGTCCGAGAGCTGCATCAGGTCGTAGTTCGGGCTGCTCAACGCCAGCCAGTAGAACGGCTGTGCGTCCGCCTGCTGCTTGGCGATCACGGGCTCGAGCACGTCCACCGGCAGCCGCCCGCGGACCCGCGATACCTTGTCGCGGACATCCTGCGCGGCGACATCCACCGGCCGGTCGAGGTTGAACTCGAGGGTGATGTTGCTGCTCTCCTCCGACGAAGAGCTCGAGAGCGTGCGCAGCCCTTGAATCGTCGACAGCTCTTCTTCGAGGACGTCGGTGACCGCGGTTTCCACGACCTGCGCGTTGGCCCCGGGCAGGAAGGTGGAGACGGAGATGATCGGCGGGTCGATGTCCGGGAGCTCGCGCACCGACAAGCGGGTGTACCCGATGACCCCGAACAGCACGAGCGCGGCCGAGATCATGCTGGCCAGCACCGGGCGGCGGATGGAGGTTTCGGAGAGTTTCATAGGCCCGGAAAGTTAGCGGACAAACGCCAGCACGGAACTGCGGTCACTCGTGTCAGGAAACGGTGAAGAAGAGCCTCAGTTCCAGGATGGGATGGAGGTGAATCAACGGTGATGTCGCTACCGAATCCCGACTGACACTCCCACATTCCACGGGACTATCGAGCGTTGAGACCTCCAGGGAGGACGCCGATGCCGGAGATCGCCTACGAGGACTTCGCCAAGGTCGACATGCGGGTCGGCCGCATTATCGCCGTCGATGAGTTTCCGCAGGCGCGCAAGCCGGCTTGGAAGCTGCGCATCGACTTCGGCCCTCTGGGGGTGAAATCGTCCAGCGCGCAGATCACGCTGCACTACGGCAAGGAGGATCTCATCGGCAAGCTGGTGTTGGCCGTCGTGAACTTCCCGCCGCGCCAGATCGCCAACTTCTTCTCCGAGGTTCTCACGCTGGGCATCGATGTCGCGCCGGGCGACATCGTGCTCGTCCACCCCGAACGCGACGTGCCCCTGGGCAGCCGGCTGTTCTAGGCCTTGAGGCGGGCCAGGTGCTCCTTGCGGAACTTGGCGACTTTGGGGGCGATCACGACGCGGCAATACCCATGCCCCGGATTGCGCAGGAAATACTCCTGGTGGTGGGCCTCGGCGGGATAAAACTCCGTCGACGGAGCGACTTCCGTCACCAACGGGTCATCCCAGATTCCCGCACGACCGATCTCCTCGATCACCTCACGGGCTGTCGCTTCCTGCTCCGGGCTGTCGTAGAAGATCACCGAACGGTACTGCGAGCCGATATCGGCACCCTGGCGGTTGAGCGTGGTGGGATCGTGAATCCAGAAAAACACCTGGAGCAGATCCCGAAACGAGAGCGTCGCGGGATCGAAGCTCACCTGAACGACTTCGGCGTGTCCGGTGCGTCCCGTACAGACGTCCTCGTAGGACGGATCTGGGGTCCTGCCGCCCGCGTAGCCCGACACTACGCGCTCAACGCCCTTCAGGTCTTGAAACACCGCTTCGAGGCACCAGAAGCAGCCGCCTCCCAGCGTTGCGGATTCCGTGCGAGGGGTCATAGCGCCTTCACAACGTTCGACGCTCCCGGTCGGTTCCCCGAAATCCGTGAACCTGCTAGCATACAGCCCCAATGCTCCTGAAACGTCTGTATGACGACGGCCTGGCCCAGGCCGGGTACGTGATCGGCTGCGACGCCACCGGCGAGGCGGTGGTCGTGGACCCGCTGCGCGACGTCACGCCCTATATCGACGCCGCCCAAGCCGAAAACCTCCGCATCACTCACGTCACCGAAACCCACATCCACGCCGATTTCGTCTCGGGCAGCCGCGAGCTGGCCCAGCTGACCGGCGCCACGCTGCACCTCTCCGACGAGGGCGGTCCCGATTGGCGGTACGGGTACGCCGAGGCCGCCGGGGCGTCGCCGCTCAAGCATGGCGACCGCTTCTACGCGGGGAAGGTCCGGATCGACGTGCGGCACACGCCCGGCCACACGCCAGAGCACCTCGCGTTCCTGGTGACGGACACCGCCGGCTCCGACGCTCCGCTCGGGATGCTCTCCGGCGATTTCCTGTTCGTGGGCGATGTCGGTCGCCCGGACCTGCTGGAGCGCGTGGCCAATCACCGGGGCACAATGGAAGGCGCCGCGCGCCAGCTGTTCCATTCGCTGCAAGGGCTGCGCGGGCTGCCCGACTATCTCCAGATCTGGCCCGGCCACGGCGCGGGCTCGGCGTGCGGCAAGGCGCTGGGGGCCATGCCCCAAAGCACGCTCGGCTACGAGCGCCTGACCAACTGGGCGCTGCGCGCCACGTCGGAAGACGAATTCGTGGAGACCGTGTTGGCGGGGCAGCCGGAGCCGCCGGCGTACTTCGCCGAAATGAAGCGGATCAACCGCGACGGGCCGCGGGTCCCGGGAGCGCGGCCGCACCCGCCTCGCATCGACCTGGCGCGCATCGATCAGCTGATGGCCGACGGCATATTGGTCGTGGACACCCGGGCGGCACAGGACTTCGCCGCCGGCCATGTCCCCCGCACGCTCAACATCCCGCTCAACCGCGCTTTCACCGGATGGTCCGGCTGGCTGGTCCCCTACACACAGGATTTCGCTCTGCTGGTGGATGCCGCCCGGCCCGGTGCCGTCGATCAGGCGGTGCGCGAGCTCGGACTGATCGGCCTGGACCGGGTCGCGGGATTCGCCGAGCTCGATGCATCGGCGCTCGATCGGCGCCGCGCCGCGGGCACGCGGCCGGCCATCATCCGCAGCGTAACCGTGGAACAGGTCGAGCAGCAGCGGCGTCAGGATGCCGTCACCCTGGTGGACGTGCGGGGCCGCGCGGAATGGGATACGGGCCACATCCCCGGCGCCCACCACATCCCGCTGGGCGAGCTCGCGAGCCGCCTGGCCGAAATCCCGACATCCGGTACGATCATGGTGCACTGTCAGACCGGGAGTCGCGCGGCGATCGCCGCCAGTCTGCTGCAACGGCTGGGACGAACCAACGTGGTGAAATTCGAGGGAGGATACTCGGCGTGGCGGGCCGCCGGTCATCCGGTCGAGGCGGAGCCGTCGACCTCAACCCGGACAGGAACGGTCACGCAGTCGTCGTAACTGGATCACTTCAAAAGGAGGGAGTATGCGCAAGCTGCTCGGTAGCGCCGCAACCGTCGGTGGGTTGGCCGCACTCGCCGTCCTCGTCGCCGCGAGGATCGGCGGCCCGCGAGCCACGTCCGTGGCGATGACCCCGGCCGACGGTCACACGATCCACGTCCTGGCGCCCCATGTGATCGAAGGGAAAGTGATGGGCCCGTTCCATCACTACTGCAAGGTCATCTCCCCCGAGCCCGTCATCGAGTGCATGATCTACCTCTCCACGGACTCGATGGCGCCGCTCGTGGAAGTGGAGTACATCGTCGCCAAGACCATCACGCGCACCGACGTGATCTCGCTCGCGGACTGGAACAAGAACTGGCACGATCACCAACAGGAGATCGCGACCGGGCGGGTTCAGGTGCTCGACGTGCCCGACTCCGTCGCCGCCCAGATCGCGGGCGTCGTGGCCAAGACCGACGGGATCATCTTCCATCTCTGGCACGAGGGCTCGAAGGTTCCGACCGGCAGGGTGGTGATCGGCCAGTCAGTCGGGCACGTGAACATCACCAGCGCCGAGAAGTTCATGTATCCGGCGGCCGGAGGAGGTCGCTAGCTGACGCAAACCGTATGGGGGCGGCGTCACCCGCGCCGCTTTTCCCATACTTCTGCTCCACGTAGTCCTCAAGGATCGTCAGAAACTCGGCGACGATGGTGTCACCCTTGAGCGTCACCTTCAGGCGACCGTCCACGTAGACCGGCGCCTTCGGCTCCTCGGACGCGCCCGGCAGCGAAATGCCGATGTCGGCGTGCTTGGATTCGCCGGGGCCGTTGACGACGCACCCCATCACGGCGACGCGCAGCTCCTCCGACCCAGGATAGCGCCGCTGCCACTCGGCACGCCGCTCCCGCAGGTACTCCTGGATCTGCTCCGCCATTTCCTGGAAAAAAGTGGACGTGGTTCGTCCGCATCCGGGGCATGCGGTGACTTGCGCACTGAAGCTGCGAATCCCCAAGGACTGCAGGATCTGCTGCGCCACCCGCACTTCCTCGGTGCGATCGCCTCCCGGGCGCGGGGTGAGCGAGACGCGGATGGTGTCCCCGATTCCCTCCTGCAGCAAGATCGCGAGCGCCGCACTGCTGGCGACGACGCCCTTGCTGCCCATGCCGGCCTCGGTGAGCCCGAGATGCAGCGGGTAGTCGGCGCGCCCGGCGAGCTGGCGGTACACCTCGACCAGGTCCTGCACGCCAGACACTTTGGCCGACAGGATGATGCGGTCGTGCGGGAGGCCCGTTTCCTCGGCGAGCGCCGCCGAGCGGAGCGCGCTCTCGACCATCGCGTCCATGGTGACGTCGCGCGCGTCGCGCGGCTCGCTGGTCTGCGCGTTCGCGTCCATCAGTTCGGTGAGCAACCGCTGGTCGAGACTGCCCCAGTTCACGCCGATGCGCACCGGCTTGCCGTGCTCGATCGCGACCCCGACGATGGTGCGGAAGTTGTCGTCGCGCCGTTTGGCGCCGACGTTGCCGGGATTGATGCGGTACTTGGCGAGCGCCTCGGCGCACTGCGGGTGCTTGGTGAGCAGCAGGTGACCGTTGTAGTGAAAGTCGCCGATGACCGGGACGTCGACCTGGGCGACGATGGCGGGGACTGCTTGCGCGGCCGCGTCGTGGTTGACCGTCACCCGCACCAGCTCCGAGCCGGCGGTGTGCAAGGCGCGGACCTGGGCGACAGTGGCGTCCACGTCGGCGGTGTCGGTGTTGGTCATCGACTGGACGACGATCGGGTGGGCCGAGCCCACCTTCACGCCGCCCACGGCAACGGTGGCGGTTCTGCGGCGGTGCATGGGAAGCGAAATCTAATGAGTCGAGAGTGGTGGAGGTTGGTGGGGGGCGAACCACCTCCACCATCCTCCACCAACCTTCACCTATTCAGTATTTCAGCCGCGAGATGGAGCTGGAGGAGTGGTTCGCCGTGTACACCGTGTCACGAACGACGCGGTTCGGCTAGAAGATCTTGTCTTGAATCACGATGCGCAGCCGCAGCGCGCTGAGCCGCGCCTTCCCGACCGCCGTCCCGGAAGCCACCGCCCGCATCCCCACGTAGACGGTCTGGCTCAGAAACAACTGACGGGACAGGGCGGCCGCGTCTCCTTGGAAGGGGGTCGTGCTCGTGTTGCCCGGCGTGACGGCGACCGGCGTCACGGAGAAGGCCGGCGTGCCGGCGTACACGGCGGGAACGGTGTCGATGTAGAGCTCCAGACCGACCGTGCCGTTTCCCACCTGGTTCACAAAGTCGACCGTCCCGGTCACGGTCACGGACTCGACGAGCGAGCTACCCAGACCAATCGGCAACAGGTTGACCGGCTGCGGCGGAATCGTGTCGAACGGCTGCGGCGCGATGTAAAGGACGGAATCACTCCCCGCATCCTTGAGAAAGCTGTACACGTCCACGTTGAAGATGACGCGTCCCTCTCCGCACCCCAGTCCGAGAGCTACGCCCGCGGCGACCGCGAGCCCAGTGAGCCGGGTGACCGACATCGACGCTCCCGTGCGCATCAGTAGATGGAAATCGAAGTGGCCATCGTGATTCCCCGCGTCGAGGACAACGACCCCGAATGCGTCGCGAAGCCCACGTCGAGGCCGAATGCCCCGAACCGGACACCGGTGCCCCAACCGAGCTGAACCCGTTTGCGCTGGTCGCGCGCCACACCGCCGCGCAGCGCCAGCGGTCCGACACGCTGCTCCACACCGATCTGGATCGTGGTGCCGCGTCCGTTGTTGAGAATCGTCGCGCCGGCCGTCGTGTTGGTGCCCAACTCGAGCGAGGCGTTGGCCACGTAGGTGACGGGCAGCTTCGTCTTGGTCGCAGCGTGGTTCGCCACCAGGCTCGAGCCGAAGTTGTTCGCGGCGGTGTCGAACGTATCGCGGTCGACGCGAGTATCGGGCCAGGTCAGCGTCGCGCCGATGTCGTTGACGCCGAACCCGATTTCGACCGGACCGGTCACGTACACGATCCCGACGTCCGTGCCGAAGCCGTGCCCGAACGCATGACCGGGCTTCGAGTATTTCACCAGCGCGTCCACGGTCGGCGTCACCGGGTTGGACCCGGCAAACAGCGTGTCCCCGGTGACGATGCCCGCCGTGCCGACGACGGACGCGTACGTCACGCCGAGATAATAATGGACGGCCGCGCCGAGATAGATCCCGCGGCTCGAGTCGCCCCACAGGCGCCCCGCATAGCCGAGCGTCGGGGCGAAGCCCGCCTGCGCGATCGCGTCCCCGTTGCTCGCGTAGGCCGTGTTGGTGCGGGCCGGATCCTGCTCCCGCAAGAAGCGCAGCAGCGTGTCGCCCAGCTGGAACCCGATCTCGTGGTTTTCCCACACCAGGACGCCGAAGTGCAGGCCCTTGATGGTGAGACCGAGGTCCGCGAGGCGACTCGTGCCCCCGAATCCGAACCGGTCGGTGGGGACCAGCTGGGCCGCAGAACCCAAGTCTATAATGAGCGAATCGCGGCCGATCGTGAACTCGACGTCGTTGGTCGGGGTGGGGACCTGCTTGATCTCGTAGAAAAGCGGCGGGTGCAAAATGTAGTTCGCCAGCGCGATGGGGTTGAAGTACGGCTGGTTGAAGTCGAACGCGGCGCTGTCCTTCAGCACCCGAAACAAGCCGAGGGGGATGGGGATCGTGAGCTTCGCGCCGCGACCCTTCCGGGCCGGCACGGCGGGGTAAGCCGGATTGAACCGGCCCAGCGCCCCGTCTCGACTCAGGCTGACTCCCGCCATGCCGGTGCGGCGCGCGTCGAACGACAACTGAGCCCGCGCCACGGGGGCCAGGCCCACCAGCCAGCCGGCCGACAGCAGGAGCACGAACCGGTGACGCACGATCCACCTCGAGCGAGTACGGGAGAATGGTGCCATTCGCCGGGCTCTAATGTTGTGAGTCCGGTCACGCCGCACCAGTCTTGGAGGCCGCCTGCAGCACCAGCTGGACCGTCGTTCCGCTCCCCAGCGCACTCGTGAGGGTGATCGTCCCCCCCCAGCTCTCGACCAGACGCCGGGCGATCGCCAGCCCCAGCCCCGATCCGCTCGACCGGGTCGAGAACATCGGCTCGAATACGCGCCCTTGCGCGTCGGGGGGAACACCGCTGCCGTCGTCGGTGACGGTGAGCCGGAGTCCGTCCACGTCGATCCCGACGCGCACCTCCCGCGCCCCCGCGAGGCGGGCGTTCTCCACCAGGTTTACGAGCACTTCCTTGACCTCGTCCCGGCGGGCCTGCGCCGCTCGTCCCGATTCCCCCGCCAGCACGACCCGCGCCCCACCCGGCTCGTCACCCAGCGCGTAGAGCTGCACCACGTCCCGCGCCAATGCGTGGAGGTCCACCGCCTCGAGGGCCGGCTGGCTCTCCGTGGGCGCCCCGAAGCGGGAGAAGGCGCGCGCGATGGTGTCGAGGCGGTCGATCTCGGCGAGAATGCGCTGCGCCGTGTCCCGCAGCGTCCGATCGAAGTCGGCGCGCGGCCCGGCGCCGTGCACCCGCTCCAGATGCTGGATGCCGAGCCGGATCGGCGTGAGCGGGTTCTTGATCTCGTGGGCGACCTGCCGCGCCATCTCGCCCCAGGCCAGAACGCGGGACGCCCGCGCGAGGTCGGTCGTGTCGTCCACGGCCACGACGCACCCATCGCGCGACGCGCCCTCCCCCAGCGGAGCGAGCTGCACGCGAATGTCGCGCCCATGGATCGCGAACTCGCGCTCGACGATCTCCGTCCGCTGCGACGCGAGAAACGCCCGCACGGCCTCCCACACCGGCTTCCAGTCCGGGGCCGTCGCGCTGGCAACGACGTCTCCGGGCTCCAGACGAGCGCCGAGCAGCTCTTCCGCGCGCGGGTTCGCAATCGTCACGCGCAAGCCGTCGTCCACGGCCACGACGCCGGTGGCCACGTTCGCGAGCACCTGCGCCGTGCGCCGCCGCGACTCTTCCAGCGCCGCCTGGCTGCGGCGCACGTCGCGCACCATGCGCTCGAACGCGGTGAGCACGGGCACAAACTCCGCCGGCACCCGCGCCGGGAACGGCGGCGGAACGGCGCCCTGCCCCACAGCCAACGCGGCCTCCCGCAGCATCGCCACGGGTTGCGCCAGCGTGCGCGCCACGACGCCCGCCAGCGCGCCCGCGGCGATCAACCCCACGAGTGTCGCAAGGATCAGCGCCAGCCCGAGATCCTCCTGCTGGCGACGGACGGCCTCATCGTCGAGCAGCTGTGGCGCGGCGAGCACCACCTCGTCACGCGGCGAGCCTTCCTCCGCCACCCGGTACCCAACCCGGGTGGGCCGGCCCGCCGTGCGATCATCGACCGTCAGCTCCTGCTCGTCCTCGTACGCCAGGCGTCGCTGCACCCGCGGATCCAGCAACGGATCCACGAGAGCCAGCTCCGCGAGCACCGCGGCGCTCGTGCCGGCGAGCTGCCCACCCCGGTAGGCCCACAGGTCGGCGTCGAGGCGCCGCCCCAAATCGGTGACCATCGCGGCGAGCGCGCCCACGCCGGGCGCCGTTTCCCCGGCCGACGCCACCGCGTCGCGGAGCGTCTGCCGGATGAGCAGATCTCCGCTCGCCCGCGCCGAATCACCGAGCCGAGCGAAGTTGAACAGCGCGAAGGCGAGCACCGGGGCGATGAAAAACGCCGCCAGGGCGATGGCCAATCGACCGCGGTAGCTCGCCAAGGCACGAGACAACGACGGCGCGCGAGGCGCCCACCCACCGGCCACGAGCCGACTCAAGGCCCAGACGGCGGCGAGCAGCATGACGTCGGCCAGGACGACCAGTATCCCGCGCACCAGCGCCGCCCACGGACCGCGCAGGTCGAGCGAAAGGTGGACGTGGCGCACGCCCCCGGGCAGATCGACGCGCCGGTCCCCGCGGGCGGTCCAACCCGACCGCCTCCAGTGGACGAGGGTCGGCTCGGGCGCCGACGTCGGCAGCGACAAGGAAATGGCGTAGGGGGGCTCCGCGCTGCGCTCGCCGCGGAGAAAGCGCGCCACGCGGCTCGCCGGCACCAGCCGGGACCGCGGGCCTACACCTACGGTCAGGACGGCGCGACCGGGGAGCGGTGCGGCCAACACGTACACGGTGCCGGGAATCCGGCCCAGCGGCTCCACCCGCGGCGCCGTCACGGCGGAATCGAGTGCCAGTGCCGCGAGCAGCGGTGTCGGGAGATCGAGCGACGCGAGCCGCAGCTCGGCCAGCGTCCGGCCGGTGCTGTCCCACGCGACCAGCACGGTGGGATAGTCGAGCGTGGCGAGCGGCGACTCGCGCCACAGGACGTACAGGTCCGCGGCGGTTGTAGGAACCGGACCGCGTTGCACCTGCCGGCCCAGGCGCTCCAGCTCCGCCACCGCCAGCGGATCGGGATCGCTCCCGAGCCGCTGCGCATCGCGGACTGCCAGCTGGACCCGTCCTTCCAGCGCGGCGCCCCAGGTCACGAGGGCGGCCGCTGAGCCCGCGACGACCGCGATCCCGAGCAAGGCCCAGCGCCGGGGAGCGGGGACGATCACGCCCACCAATGCCGGCAGCCACAAGAATGTGTACCACTCGGGCCACGCACCCGAGGGCTGCCACAACCACAGTCCCACCGCCCCGGCGAGTCCCGCCCAGATGCACGAAGCGGCGATGGTCCACGGCACGCGCGCGGGCTCGACCGGGCCGCGCACCAGCGCCGCGGCGAGGAGCACGACCATCATGCTCGCCGCCGCGAGCGCCGCCTCCCAGGACATCCACAGGCCGAAGCTCACGCCGGCGGCAGGAGGAGCGATGCCGCGCCCGAGGTAGCGCACGAGATACGGAGCGTAGACGAGCAACGCGGCGGCGATCACGACGCTCCACCACCGTCGCGGTGGACCGCGCCGCCACACCGCGGCCGCCGCGAGCAGCCCCAGCACGGCGATGGCGAGCAGCGCGCCGGCCGAGGCGCTGAAATCGCGCAGCAACGGCCGGTAGAACGTGGCGGGCGAAAACAGCGCTGTCGGGGGCACCGCGGGTCCGAAGAACGCCCGGGCGGCGGCCCACGCCATCACCGCCACGACCAGCCACCGCCCGCGGGCGGGCGGCGCGGCGAGGAGCAGCAGCGCCAGCGCGACGGCGAGCAGAAGGCCGGTGCTCCCGGCGACCCGCGCCAGCACCGCGAGCTTGGCGTCGCCCTGGAACGGGGGACGCGGTCGCACCGTGAACAAGACCGGACTCGCATCGCACCTGGCGGCGCAGAACTCGAACTCATCGGAATCACGCGGCGCGACGCCGGGGGACGCGAAGCGCAGCTCGACGCCACGCGCGCGTCCGAACACCCCCGACAGCGCGCCGCCGCGGTCGGCCACCGCGGGCGCCGCGTCGAGCAGCACGGAACCGACGGCGGTGCGGCCCGCCGGCGCCTGGCGCCGGGCCTCGAGCGTGACGTAGAATGGGGTGATGACCGCGCGCAATTCCGTCGTGTCCACCACGGGGATCGCCCGGTGCCGGCCGGCCCAGGCATACGGCGCGCCATCGGCATCGAGCACGACCACGCCGTGTTCCGGCGTGGGACGCGTCGGCGTTACCGCCGAGGCCAGCTGGTCGAATGCCGCGCCCGGCGGCAGTAACGCGGCGGTCGCGCCCCGCTCCGCGAGGCGTCGCGCGAGCGCGACCGCGTCGGCCAAGGTCGTCTCGAGCGAGCTCGACGCCGCCGTGACGCGCGCTTCGCGCAGTGCGGCCCAGCAGCACTCCACCCGGCGCACATCCTGGGCGCCGACGACCAGCACGATCCCGAGCACCAGGCTCGCACCCCCCGCGAGCAGGGTGGCCAGTCGCCACGGACGAGCCGCGAGCGCCGTCGCCGCCGCGGCGAGCCCGGCCGCGCCCGCGAGCCACGCCCAGCCCGCCCCCAGCCCGTGCAGCCATTCGGCCGCCGCCAGAGCGGTGAGAACGCCCGCGACTACCGGATGAGCGCGCCGCTGCAGCTGAAGCTCCTGGTTCCCGAAGACATCCGCTTGCACCTCGCACGGGATCCGCGTTTGCTCATTCCCGTCGGCACCTGCGAGCAGCACGGTCCCCACCTGCCGTTGGGGTGTGACACCATCATCGTCGAGCGCCTCGCCGACGATCTCTCCGCCGAATTCCAGGTATTGCGCGCGCCGACCGTCGAGTACGGCGTCAACACCGCCACTCGACGTGCGTTCCCCGGCAACGCCTCGGTGCGTCGGAAGACGCTGCACCGCTGGATGAACGATCTGCTCGGCAGCTGGGAGGAGGCCGGCGTGGAGCAGTTCATCATCCTCACCGCCCACGGCCACGATCCCCACCAGGAAGCGCTGTGCACGCTGCGGACGACTCGGGCCCGGGTATTCACGGTCGACATCTTCGCCCTCGACGTGGAAGATCTGTTGCTCGATCCGGACTCGCCCACGCACGGCGGGGAGTTCGATACGTCCCTACTACTGTACCTGGCGCCGGAACTGGTCCGCATGGACCAGGCCCGGGACTTCGTCCCTCTGGCGGGAGGACGCCATGCTCGCGGCCTCAGCGCCACGTTGCCAGCCCTCTCGCCCGGCTCGCTGGGGCGACCGACCCTGGCGACGCCCGAGAAGGGGGAGCGCCTCTATAAGATGATTCGGGAGCGCGTCGCCACGCGAGTGCTGGCCCCCGCCGCCACGTGAGCGCCGCGCTGCTCGCGGCGCTCGTCCTGACGCAGGGAGCAGGGGCCGCGCTGGACGAAGGCACGCTCGTGGTCCGGGTGGACACGCAGGAAGTGGCGCGCGAATCGTTCCGCCTGCTGGGCCGCCGCTTCACCGACAGCACGAGCGGCTGGCTCCTCGACACGCGCATCCGCTGGGTGGGGACGCCGCCGGTCACGTTCGCACCGGTGCTGGCCCTGGGACCCGACACGGCGCCTGCGGCCCTCGCGTACGCGGTCGCCGCCAATGGGACTTCGCAGCGCATCACCGGCCAGCCCGGGCCGGGCCGGTATACGCTGCGGTACGTGTCGCCCGGGCACGAGCGCGCGCGGGAGCTGGCTCGGGGAGACCCCACCGTCATCGTGGATGATTCCGTGTTCGCCCCGTTCCTGGTCGCGAGTTGGCTGGCGCCCGCGACGCCGAGAATCATCACGGCGATCTACCCTCGCACCGCCCGGCGCCTTGCCCTGACCGTCACCGATCTTGGGATCGGCGTCACGACGTTGAACCGCGATGCGGCCACGCTGCGCCACGTGCTTATCGCCGGAGGAGACGACGGCCCGGTTCACGTCTGGCTCTCACCGGATGGGCGCCTCATGAAGGTGGAAGTGCCCGCTCGAGCGCTGCGCGCCGAGCGGTTGCCGGGCTGATTCCAACCCTCCACATAAGTCCTTGTAGCGACTAGCTTTTTGTCGACCAAAGGCGAACGTCGCAGCCCGAAACCTGACCTGGGCCGCACGCGTATGGGGCACGGTTTCGGAATAGCTTCCTGCCATAAGCAAAGGATCCCATGAGACATTCCGCACTGTTGATCGGTCTGATGTGCGTCGCGGGAACCGCGGCCGCGCAACAACCGATTCCGGCGACCTTGTCGCTCGCAGACGCATTGAGCATTGCGCACGACCACAACCCCGGCTATCGCCAGGCGGTGAACAACCGCGCGCCGGCAGCGTGGGGCACGCGCAACGCGTTCGCGAGCCTGCTGCTCCCCCAGGTCACCGCATCGGGCAGCCTGGGATACTCGGGCACGGGGTCGCAGCGGTTCCTCACGTCGAATTTCTCGCAGACCTATGCCACGCTGAGCTCGAGCTATTCGGTCGGGCTCGACTGGACACTGTCGGGTGCGACGTTGTCGCAGCCCGGACTGCGCAAAGCCGAGCTCACGGCCGCGGACGCCGATATCCATGGCGCCCGGGCCACGCTCGACGCCACGGTGTCGCAGCAGTACCTGACGGTCTTGCAGGCCCGTGACAACGTCGGGGTCGCCGAGCGGCTGGTGACGCGCGACGAGGAGTTTCTCCGGCTCGCCCAGGCGCGCTACGCCGTCGGCCAGGCGACCCTGATCGACGTGCGCCAGGCGCAGGTTGCACTGGGGCAGGCGCAAGTCTCCCTGCTGCGCGCCCGGACGGCGCAGCGCGTGGAGAAGCTGCGTCTGTTCGAGCAGCTGGGCGTCAGCGCCCCGACCGGCGTGGATGCCGTACAGCTCAGCGACACGTTCCCCATGGCCGAGCCGACCTGGAGGCTGGAGGACGTACTCTCCATGGCGGCAGCGCAGAATCCGGCGCTCGAGGCCCTGCGCGCGCGCGAGCGGTCTGCCGCTTGGGGGGTCCGGGCGGCGGCCTCGAGCTGGGCCCCGACGGTGTCGCTCTCGGCCGGGTGGTCGGGCTTCACCCAGGCGTACGCGCACGGCGGCGATCTCAACTCGGTGATCCTCAGCAGTCAGCTCTCGGCGGGCGCGCAGTACAACGACTGCCAAGACAACAGTACGATTCGCACGTCGAGCGGCCTCTCGCCGCAGGACTGCAGCCGCTTCGTCTGGACTGCGTCGCAGGAGCAGGTGCTGCGCGACCAGAACAACGTGTTCCCATTCACCTTCATCGGCCAACCGTTTCAGGCGCGCCTCTCGGTGACGCTGCCCCTGTGGACCAATTTCTCGCAGCCGCAGCAGGTGTCCCTTGCCAAAGCGCAGCGCGAGAACCTGGAGGAAAGCGTGCGGGCGCGCGGCCTGGGGTTGCAGACCGAGGTGAGCCAGGCGTACTACACGCTGCAGACCGCCTATCAGGCGGTCGGCATCCAGGATACGAACCGCACCCTCGGGCGCGAGCAGGTCCAGCTCGCCACCGACCGGTACAAGGTTGGCTCGGGCACGTTCTTCGAGCTGCTCGACGCTCAGGTGGCCGCGCTACGGGCGGAGACGGACTACATCGCGGCGGTCTACGACTACCACCGGGCCGTGGCGGCTCTGGAAGCGTCGGTCGGCCGCAGCCTGCGTTAACCGGAGAGGAAACCGAGACATGTCCAGGGTGAGCAAGGTTCTGATCGGCGTCGGCGGCATCGTGCTCGTCGGCGGCCTGATCGTGATGAGCGCCTCCGCCAAGCGCGAGCGTGGCGTCGAAGTCCGGTTCGAGAAGGTGGGTCGGCGCGATCTGGTCGCGGCGGTGACCGCGAGCGGCAAGGTGCAGCCGAAGACGAAGGTCGACGTCAGCCCCGACATCACGGGGCGTATCACGCGGCTCGCGGTGCACGAAGGCGATCTGGTGCAGAAGGGCCAGTTCCTGCTGCAGATCGATCCGACGATCTACGAAGCGGGCCTGGCACGTGCCGAAGCGTTATTCGCGTCGGCGCAGGCGGCGCTGGTGCAGGCCCGGGCCAGCCGTGATCAGGCCGCGCGCGCGCTGGAGCGGGCAAAGCAGCTCAAGCGCCAGAACCCGAACCTGATCTCCGACGAGCAGCTGGAGCAGGCGCAGACCTCGTTCAACGTGGCCGAGGCGGTCGCCAACTCGGCGGAGCACCAGGTGGACCAGGCGCGCGCCGGCGTCCAGGAGTCGCGCGACCAGCTGGCCAAGACACGCATCGTCGCGCCCATGACCGGCCGGGTCACCCGGCTCGCCGTGGAAGAAGGCGAAGTCGCCGTGCCCGGCACATTCTCGAGGGATGTCGGGCTGCTGCTCACGGTGTCCGATCTCTCGGTGATCCAGACCAAGGTGAACGTGGATGAGACCGACGTGGTCCGCATCCATTTGGGTGATTCGGTCGAGGTGTCGATCGACGCGTTTCCCGATACCACGTTCGTGGGCCGTGTCACCAAGATCGCGAACAGCGCGCTCCTGACCCAGACGGCGATGTCCGGCACGAACGACCGGGCGGTGGATTACGAAGTCGAGATCACGCTCGAGAATCCGCCAGCCGACGTGCGCCCCGATCTCTCCGCCACGGCGCGCATCGTCACCGACACACGCAAAGAGTCGCTGTCGATTCCGATCATCGCCCTCACGGTCCGAGAAAACACGCCGCTGACGCCCGAGAGCCGGCGCGACACGTCGCACGTCGGCAAGAAGAAGGAAACGGAAGGCGTGTTCGTGGTGCTGAACGGCAAGGCCACGTTCCGGTCGGTCCGGGTGGGGATCGCGGGCGACGAGTATTTTGAAGTGCTCGACGGCCTGCGGGAGGGAGAGGAGATCGTGGCCGGGCCCTACCAGGCGATTCGCGACCTGAAAGACGCCACCCCGGTCCGCGCCGCCAAGCAGTCCACGGATTCCGCGCGGGCGCGCTCGTGAGCCGCGCGCAGGAGTTCCGCACCGGCGACACGCCGCTGCCCGACGTCATCATTCTCACGCACAAGCTCGGGCGCGACTACGCCATGGGCTCGGAAGTGGTGCGCGCCCTGCGCGGCGTCGATCTGCAGATCCGGCGCAACGAGTACGTGGCCGTGATGGGTCCGTCGGGCTCGGGCAAGTCCACCCTGATGAACCTGATCGGCTGTCTCGATACCCCGACGGGGGGCGAATACTGGCTCAACGGTCAGCAGGTGTCCGATCTCGGCGACGATGAGCTGGCGCGCATTCGCAACAAGGAGATCGGGTTCGTGTTCCAGACGTTCAACCTGCTGCCACGCGCGTCGGCGCTCCACAACGTCGAGCTGCCGCTGATCTACGCCGGCATCAGCGCCCGCGGCCGGCGCGAGCGGGCCGCCCACACGTTGACGCGGGTGGGGCTGGGCGACCGGATGGATCACAAGCCCAACGAGTTGTCGGGCGGCCAGCGCCAGCGCGTGGCGATCGCGCGCGCGCTCGTCAACGATCCCAGCATTCTGCTGGCCGACGAGCCGACCGGGAACCTCGACTCGACCACGAGCCAGGAGATCATGGCCGTGTTCGGTGAGCTGCACCGGCAGGGCCAGACCGTCGTCATGGTCACGCACGAGGCCGAGATCGCGGCGCACGCCGCGCGCGTGGTCACGCTGCGCGACGGTCTCATCGCCACCGATCAGCTGAAAGCCGCGTGACGTGGGGCTGCTCGAGGCGGTCCGGCTCGCTTTCCTGACGCTGCGGGCGCAGAAGCTCAAGAGCGGCTTCGCGCTCATCGGCGTGTTCATCGGGGTGACGTTCCTGATCGGCGCCTGGTCGATCGTCAACGGCCTCAATCAGTACATGGTCGACAAGTTCGCCGGTACGATCGTCGGGGTGAACACCTTCCATCTCCGGCGCCGGCCGAACTTCACGCCGCACGTCGAGGACTCGACCTGGCGCGCGTGGGGGCGCCGGCCCCGCATCACGTTCAGCGACGCCGAAGCGGTGGCCACGGGGATCACCGTCCCGGTGCTCACGGCCTGGCAGTCCTCGGACAACGTCACGATCGAGGCGAATGGGAAGGAGGTCCGCGACGCCGACGTGACCGGCGCGACCGAGCGGTATTTCGAGATCAAGAATCTCCCGATCGAGCAAGGCCGGGCGTTCTCGGCGCAGGAGGCCCGCCGCGGCGTCCCAGTGGTGGTGATCGGGCACGAGGTGGCCGAGAAGCTCTACGCCGGCCGCGACCCGCTCGGCAAGGCGCTGCGGATCAAAGGGGAGCCGTACCGCGTCGTGGGCGTCGTGGCGAAACAAGGGAAGCTGTTCGGCTTTTCGCTCGACCGCTTCGCCGTCGCGCCCGCCCGCTCGCCGGTGCAGGACCAGGTGAACCCCCCAGGCGTGGTGGACGCCCTGATCGTCAAGGCGAGCTCGGTCGAACTGATGCGCGAGGCGATGGATCAGGCAGAAGGGATCATGCGAAGCCGCCGCCACCTCCGGCCCTCGCAGGCCGACAACTTCGTGCTGGAGACCTCGGAAGGGGTGCTCAGCTTCTGGGCCGGTATCCAGCGCATTCTCTTCGTGATCGGGCCCGGCCTCGTGCTGATCTCGCTCGTCGTGGGCGGCATCGTCATCATGAACATCATGCTCATGGCCGTGGCGGAGCGCACCCGCGAAATCGGCATCCGCAAATCGCTGGGCGCCCGGCGCAAGGACATCCTGCGCCAATTCCTGGCCGAATCGGTCATGATCGCGACGCTGGGCGGCACGGCGGGGATCGCGACGGGCATCATGCTCTCGATCCTGCTCAACGTGGTGACCCCTCTCCCTGCCACGGTCTCGCCACTGTCCATTCTGCTCGGCTTGGCGTTGGGCGGCGGCGTCGGGGTCCTGGCCGGCGTCTATCCCGCCAGCCGGGCGGCGCGACTCGACCCCATTGTCGCGCTGCGACAGGAGTAGTCGGTGACACCGCTGCTCGAAGGCGCCGGCATCGCCCTCGCGTCGCTGCGCGCCCACAAGGCGCGGGCGGCTCTCACGATCCTCGGCGTAGCGATCGGGGTGATGGTGGTCATGGTCATCGGCGCCCTGATCAGCGGATTCGACAAGGGACTCACCGACATGCTCGAGTCCCTCGGTCCGAAGACGTTCTACGTCGGGCGCTACTGGGGCGGGACCCAATCCGAGGATCCCGACGATCCCAACCCGTGGCGCCGCCGCCCGCCGCTCACCGTGGAGGAAGCGGGCCGGCTGGAGCAGCTGCCCTCGATCAGCTTCGTGGTGGTGGACGAGAACGCGGCGGCCGACGTCGAATACGAGGGCAAGCGGCTCTCGGGCGTTTCAATTCAGGGGCGCGACGCCGACTGGCCCAAGGTGGCGGGGGGCGGCGTGTATCCGGGACGCTCGTTCAGCCACCTCGAGGATAAGGCCAACAGCCCGGTGGTCGTCCTCAACGAAAAGCTGGCCGAGCAGTTGTTCGGCCGGCTGGACCCGATCGGACGCCGCGTCAAGATCGCCAGCCTGCCCTACGAGGTGATCGGGGTGTACACCCCGCCCACGGGGCTGTTTGGCGAGGGGGACCAGGCGGAGGCCATGATCCCGTACGGCACGCTGGTCAAACACGTCCCCTATTGGCAGGGATGGATGGATTTCCTCGTGACGCCGGCCGACAGCGTGAGCGTGCCGCGCGCGATCGACGACGTGACGGTGACCATGCGCGCCATCCGCGGGCTGCGGCCGAGCGAGCCGAACAACTTCGACGTGGTGACCCAGGAGAAGTACCTGGAGGTGTTCAACAGCTCCACGCTGATGATCCGGGTGCTCATGATCGTGCTGTCGATGGTGGGCCTTCTGGTCGGCGGCGTCGGGGTCGTGGCGATCATGATGATCTCGGTCACGGAGCGGACCCGTGAGATCGGCGTGCGCAAGGCGCTGGGCGCCACGCGGCGCGAGATCCTGTGGCAATTCCTGGTCGAAGCGGCGACCCTGACCCTGGTGGGCGGCGTGATCGGCATGGTCCTGGGCGCGCTCATCGCCTTCGGGGTCGCCGCGGCCACGCCGCTGCCGGCCCACGTGCCGCTCGGTTCGGTGGTGGTGGCGCTGTTCGCCGCGGCCGCGACCGGGTTGCTGTTCGGCATCTACCCCGCCAGCAAGGCGGCGCGACTCGATCCGGTGGAAGCGTTGCGATACGAGTAGTTTGACGCCATGCCGTTCTTCGAGGCCATCCGTCTCGCGCTGCAGACGCTCCGCGCGCAGAAGCTGAAGAGCGCCTTTTCCATCATCGGCGTCTTCATCGGCGTGATGTTCCTCATCGCCGTGGTGTCGGTCGTCCAGGGAATGAACCGCTACATGACCGACAAGTTCGCGGGCACAATCCTCGGTGTGAACACGTTCCGGTTGCGACAATTCCCCGACGTGCAGTTCGGCAACGTGACCGACTCGACGTGGCGCGTCTGGCGGCGGCGGCCCCGCATCTCCTACGAGGACGGCCTCGCCGTGGCGCGCGGCCTCACCGTGCCGGCGATTTCGGCGTGGGAGTCGAGCACGAGCGCCACCCTTTCGGCCGGCGGGAAGCAGGCCAAGCTCGTGCAGGTGACCGCGGCGACCGAGCAGTACTTCGCGATCCGCTCGTTCGTCATCGCCCTCGGTCGGCCGTTCACGCTGCAGGAGGTCCAGGTCGGCGCGCCCGTGGTGGTGCTGGGGCACGAGCTCGCGGCGAAGCTGTTCGAGGGCCAGGACCCGATCGGCCGCGAGCTGAAGATGTTCGACCTCCCCTACCGCGTGATCGGCGTGGTCGAGAAGCAGGGCAACCTGTTCGGGATGTCGCTCGACAAGTTCGCGGTCGCTCCGGCGACCTCCGACCTGAAGCGCTGGGTCAACCCGCCGCGCGTCGTGGACGCGCTCGTGGTCAAGGCCGCGTCCCAGGCGGAGATGCGCGAGGCGTTGGCGCAGGCAGAGGGCATCATGCGCAGCCGCCATCATCTCCGGCCCCACGCCGAGGACGACTTCGCGCTCGAGACGGCCGACGAGGTGCTGGACTTCTGGAGCAAGATCAGCCGGGTGCTGTTCCTGGCGCTGCCCGGGCTCGTGGCCATCTCGCTCGTGGTGGGCGGCATCGTGATCATGAACATCATGCTGATGGCGGTGGCGGAGCGGACGCGCGAGATCGGGATCCGGAAGTCGCTGGGCGCCCGGCGGCGCGACATCCTGCGCCAGTTCCTGGTCGAAGCCACGACGCTGTCCACGATCGGGGCGGCGGCCGGAGTGGCGAGCGGGCTCGGACTCGCGGGCCTGGTCGCGGCCACCACCTCCCTGCCCGCCAGCGTCGCCCCGTGGTCCATCGGGCTCGGCGTCGTGCTGGGCGCGGGAGTCGGGATCCTCGCGGGCGTCTACCCGGCAAGCCGCGCCGCGCGACTCGATCCGATCGTCGCGCTGCGGCAGGAAACGTGACGCCGCTCCTGGAGGGCGTCGGCATCGCGCTCGACTCGCTGCGCGCCAACAAGGCGCGCGCCGCGCTCACCATCCTGGGCGTGGCGATCGGCGTGATGGTCGTGATGGTGATCGCCGCCATGATCAGCGGGATCAACCAGAGCGTCGCCACCACGTTCGAACAGATCGCGCCGCGCACGTTTCTGGTGTGGCGCATGTTTCAGGCTGGCGTGACCATCGACGACGGCTCCGACGAGAATTCGCCCTGGCGCCGCAACCCGCCGATCCGCGAGGTCGAGGCGGACCGCATCGCCCAGCTGCCGAGCGTGCGCTACGTGACGCGGCGCGAGGAGAGCGAGGCCGAGATCGAATTCGGCGACCTGCGGCTCGGGTCGGTGAACGTGGCCGGGCTCTCGTCGCAGTGGGTGGAGGTGAACGGCGGCGACGTGTCTCCCGGGCGCAGCTTCACCCGAATGGAGGATCTCGCCAACAGCCCGGTGGTCGTGATCAACAAGAAGCTGGAGGCGCAGCTGTTCCGCGGCCGCGATCCGATCGGACACGTGGTCAAGGTCGCGGGGGTGCCCTTCACGGTGATCGGCGTGTACACGCCGCCGCCCAACCTGTTCAGCGGCGCCTCGCCGCCGTTCGCCGGTATCCCCCACGGGGCGTTCGTGAAGTACGTGCCTTACTTCAAGGGCTGGATGCGGCTCGCCGTGTCGCCTGCGCCCGGCTTTACGCAGCAGGCGGCGATGGATGAGGTGACCGCCACACTGCGCTCGCTCCGGGAGCTCAAGCCCGGCCAGGAGAACACCTTTTCGATCGTCACCCAGGACAAGCTGCTCGACTCGTGGAACCAGATCACGGGGATGTTCTTCCTGGTGATGATGGTGCTGTCGTCGATCGGGCTGATGGTGGGCGGCGTGGGGGTGGTGGCGATCATGATGATCTCGGTCACGGAGCGCACCCGTGAAATCGGGGTCCGCAAGGCGCTCGGCGCCACGCGGCGGGCCATCCTGTGGCAGTTCCTCGTCGAGGCATCCACCCTCACCCTCGTCGGCGGCGCCACCGGCATGGTGGCCGGCGGCGGCATCGCGTTCCTGGTCTCCCGCCTCACTCCGATCCCGGCGCACGTCCCCCTGTGGTCGGTGGTCGCCGCCCTCGCCGCGTCCGCGTTCACGGGGGTCGGCTTCGGCCTGTACCCGGCGAGTCGCGCCGCGCGGTTGGATCCGGTGGAGGCGTTGCGATACGAATAGAGACGGGGATGTGGGGATGTGGGGGTGTGGGACCTGACGGCATGCAGGGAAGGCGCGGTTCGCACCGTCACGTCCCACATCCCCACAACCCCACAACCCCTTTAGTTTTCCACCATGCAAGTCACCGAAGCCATCCTCCAGGCCCTCCGGGCGGCGTGGAGCCACAAGCTCCGCTCGTTCTTCACGCTGGTGGGGATCATCGTGTCGGTGGCGTTCCTGGTCGCAGTCGTGGCCGTGATCCAGGGCATGAACGCCTACGTGCGCGACCGCATCGGCGGGGCGATCGTCGGCGTGAACGCGTTCCAGGTGCGCCGGACCCCGATTGCCATCGGCCTGATCGACGACGAGGAATGGCGCACCATCCAGCGCCGGCCGATCATCGCGCCCGAGGACGTGCCGTACGTCGAACGGGCGCTGCCAGACGCGAAGGCGATCGCGCTGCAGTCGGGGTGGCCCACCCCGATGGCGGACGTGGAGTGGCGCGACCGCACCGTGGGCGACGCCGTTGTGTTCGGGGTGACGGCCCCGTTTCAGATCGTCCAGGACTACGAATTCGCGGCCGGCGAGGCGCTGACCGACATCGACGTCCGGGAGCGGCGCCCAGTCGCGATGCTGGGCTACGACGTCGCCGACAAGCTGTTCGACGGCACCGTGGCGCTCGCCGTGGGACAGCGGATCCGCGTGCGGGGCGAGCAGCTCACCGTGAAGG
>CAZRGT010000064.1:0-17422 GCA_964599725.1 uncultured Gemmatimonadaceae bacterium
GGCGAAGCGCTGCTCGAACTCCTCCCGCCCGGCGGCGGTGATCGAGGCGGGTGAGACGAGTCCCAGGCGCTCCACGCGCTCAGGGTGTTCCAGGAGGTACAACACGGCGAGCAGCCCGCCCCAGGAGTACGCGCAGATCGACAGGCGCTCCTGGCCCAGGCTCACGCGGAGGGCTTCCAGGTCGGCCACGTGCTCGCGCCAGCCCACGGGAATCTCGCGCGCGACCGGGGAGCGGCCGCCGCCGCGCTGGTCGTAATAAAACAGCTCGCGCCCGTTGGCGAGTCGATCGAACTGGGGCAGCAGGTAGTCGTGATGGGCGCCCGGGCCGCCGTGCAGCACGACGACGAGCGGTCCCGTGCCGGTGCGCCGGGTGAACAGGTCGACGCCGTTGACGTGCACGAGCATCGGGGATGAAGCGCTAGCGCCGTTCCAACTTGATTCGCCAACATGCCGAAGGCAGCGTACGCAGGCCGACAGCCATTACGCGTTCCGATGACCTGGCGCGAATAGTTGGAACGGCACTAGCGGGCGTAGTGGTCGGCGTTTGAGGGAATGTCGATCAGAGCAGCACCGCCAGCGCATCGGCGACCTGCTTCACGTCCGCATGCTCCCGTTCGCCGAAGCCATTGGGCACGTCGGAATCGACGTCGATCTGCCCCAGGATGTGATCGCCACGGCGGATCAGCACGACCAGCTCGGACTTCGTGTCGAGATTGCAGGCCAGATAATTGCCGATGGCCATCACGTCCGGCACGTTTTGATCCTCGGCCAGGGCCACGGCCGTGCCGCACACCCCCTGGCCCACGAGGATGCGCACGTGGTCAGTGTCGCGGCCCGCATGGGCTTCGAGGATCAGTTCGTTTCCCTGCAGCATGTAGGCATAGACCGACGTGTAGGGTCCGCCCCAGGCCCGGATGCGCTCGCACGCCATGCGCAGCAGCGCGTCGCGGGAGGCATCGTGCAGGTGGGCGGCGCGCAGCGCGCGCACGGCGCCGCGCGGATCGCTCGTGGCCCGCGCGGTCACGATCCGCGTTTGCCGAGCACCGCGGTGAGGCGCAGCTCGGTCGTATCGCGTTTGACCACGATCACGACGGTGTCACCCGCCTGGTGGCTGCGCAGCGCGTCGGTCATGTCATAGAGGTTCGCGACCGTCTTCACGCCGATGGCGGTGATGATATCCCCGGCCGTGAGCCCCGCTTTCTCGGCCGGACTCCCGGCTCGCATTCCCGTGATGCGAACGCCTCCCGGAGATCCGCTCATGTCGGGGACGGTGCCGAGGTAGGCGCCGTATCCCGAACCCCCGGTCGAGACCTGGGGCGGCGGCGCGTTGACGAAACTGAGCGGCTCGGGCCGCGAGGCCAGCACGGTCGCGGTGGCGGCGACGAAGTCCGCGACCTGCTCGAGCCCCACGACGTTGATCTTGTCCCAGTCGTCCGTCGAGCGATGGTAGTCGCCGTGCAAGTCGGTGAAGAAGTGCAGCACCGGCCGCTTTGCCCCGTAAAACGACGCCTGATCGCTCGGCCCCCAGCCGTCCCCGGCGGCGCGCAGGTCGAAGCGGGGCTCGCCCCCGCCAGCGTGGTTGAGCGAGTCGAGCAGGGCGGGAAACTCGGTGGTGGTCGCGGCGCCGGACACGATCAGCTTCGCGTTTCGCAGTCGTCCCACCATGTCCATGTTGAGCATCGCATACACGGAGTCGATCGGGGTCGTGGGGTGCTTCACGAAGTAGTCCGACCCCAAGGTACCCAGCTCCTCACCGCCGAACGCGATGAACACGACCGTGCGCGCCAGGCGCCGGCTCACCAATCGACGAGCCACCTCCAGCAGGGCCGTGGTGCCGGACGCGTTGTCGTCCGCACCGTTGTGCACCTTACCGGTCGAATCGGGGTCGTCCAGCGCCCCGAAGCCGCCGTACCCCAGATGGTCGTAGTGGGCGCCGATGACGAGGACCTGGCCACGACGGGCGCGGTCCTTCCCGCGCAAGATCCCGATGACGTTCCGGATCGTCTTGCCACCGGCGTTGGCATGGGCCGCCGCCGGCGCGTCGGGAGCGATGGTGAAAGCCTGGAAGTACGAGCCGGCCGTCCCGCCCGGGGCGAGTCCGATCTTCCTGAAGGCGGCGGCGAGGTATTGCCCGGCTGCTTCGAGGCCGCGCGTGCCGACGCCGCGACCTTCTCGCGCATCGGCGGCGAGGTAACTGAGGTCGGCGAGCGCCCGATGCGCGGCCGGCGACAATGTGTCCGGTCCCTGCAGCACGAGACGCGAGGCGAGGATGAGGGGAACGAGCGTCATGCCTCAATCTACCTATCTTTGCCTCGACTCCAACGGGAATCGCATCCGGTGTCCGTTCGCCTGCTGGCGCTCATCCCGGTGGCCGTGGCCATCAACCTCGCCCTCTCGGCCGCGGTGGACGCGGTCGGGCTGCCCTTGTTTCTGGACACCACCGGGACGATTCTCACCACCGCCCTGGCGGGGCCTGTGGTGGGGATCACCACCGGAGCGCTCACCTCCGCGGTGAACAGTCTGCGCAACCCGACGTTCTGGCCGTTCGTGCTGGTGCAGGTGATCGTGACGCTGTACGCGTGGGTGGCCGCCCGGGGCGGTTGGTTCCGCTCGTTCAAGACCGCGGTGCCGGCGGGGCTCGCGCTGGGCGTGATCGCGTCCGTCACCTCGACGCCGATTTCCTACCTCATCTTCAAGTGTGCCACGACCGGCGGCATCGCCCTCACCACGAAGCTCGGACAGCTGCTCGGGCTCTCGCCGCTCGGCGCCTGTTTTTTCGGGAGCTTCATCTCGGACTTCGGAGACAAGGCGGTGACATTCGCCCTGGTGACCTCGGTGCTGCACGCGCTGCCGCGGCGCACGGCGGCCCGGTTCCCGCTCGCATCGCGCGCCGTGGGCCGGGCCGGCGTCTGACGTGCGAGCGCTTCATCCGTTCACGCTGATCGCCCTCGCGGCGGCGCTCCCCGCATTGGCGTGGATCCTTCCGCCTCCGTGGGGTGGAATGGGCGCGTTATCCGTCGCCGCTGTGCTTCTCCTGACCCCGGGCGTGAGCCTGGGGTACCGGGTCGCTCGTGCTGCGGCTCTCACCGCGGCTCCCTTCTGGCTCTTTCTTCTCCTGCTGCAGGGACCCGCCGGCACGGTACCGACCGGCCTCCGACTCACGACGATGATCGCGAGCGGTCTGTGGCTGGTGGCCGTGCTGCCCCCGCCACGACTGATAGAGGCGATGATCGCCGCCGGCTGGCCGGTGAGTGTCGCGTTCCTGGTGTCGGCCACGCTGTCAGCCGTGCCAGCGCTGCGCCAGCGCGCCGCGCGCCTGGTCGAGGCGCAGCGCTCGCGCGGCCTCCGGACCCGGGGAGGTCCCGTGATTCGGCTCGCGGCGCTGCGCGCGCTGGCGCTGCCGCTCGTGTTGTCCGCGTTGCACGAGGTGGATGAGCGTGCGCTGGCGCTCGAGACGCGCGGCCTCGCTCCGGGCATCCGGCGCACGCCGCTCGCACCGCCGCGCGATTCGCCGCTGCAACAGCTGGTCCGCTGGGGCGTGGTCCTGGCCTGCGTTGCCGCGCTCGTATGGCGAATCGTTTGACCGTGCTCGCGCTCGAGCAGGTGACGTTCCAATATCCCGGGAGCGCCGCACCGGCCCTCGCGGACCTCTCGCTCGAGGTGCGCGCGGGGGAGGTCGTCGCCTTGATCGGCGCGATGGGCGCGGGCGCGTCGACGTTGCTCCTCGTGGCCGGAGGGCTCGCCCCACGCGTCGTGGGCGGTGAGCTCACGGGTCACGTGCGCTGCGACGGTCGCCCCGCGCTCCTGTTGCCGACACCGTGGACGCAGGTGTCGGGCATGGCGTTCACCGTGTGGGACGAGGCGGCCTTCGGTCCGGCGAACCTGGGCTGGCCGCGCGAACGTATTTCCGAATCGGTTGAGCGTGCGTTGACGCGTGTTGACGCGGCCGCGTTGCGCGATCGCGACCCCGCGACGCTCTCGGGCGGCGAGCTGCAGCGCGTCATTCTGGCCGGTGTGCTGGCGATGGAGCCCGCCCTGCTGCTGCTCGATGAGCCGACGGCGGAGCTGGACCCGGCGGGGGCCGAGCTGGTGTGGCGTCTCCTGCGCGAGCTGGCAAACCAGGGCGTCGCGGTGCTCGTCGCCACGAGCGATCTCGACGCGCTCCCCGACGCGGCCGATCGGGTGGTGTGGCTGGCGCACGGAAGCGTGCATCGCTCTGGTGCGGCGCGCGAGGTGCTCGCCGATCCCGATCTGTGGCAGGTGGACGCTCCCGGCAGCACGGCCGTCGCCGGGGTGTGGCGTCAGGCGGCCTTGCCGGCGCCGCCTCCGCTGACCGTCGCGGACGCCGTGGCACGGGTGCGATGAGCGACGTCCTGCGGCTTGAGGACGTGTGCTTTGCCTACGCGGGGCGACGGGCGCTCGACGAGGTGAGCTTCGCCCTGGCGCCCGGCGAACGGGTGGCATTGCTCGGTCGCAACGGGGCCGGCAAATCGACGCTGTTGCGTCTGGTGACGGGCCTGCTCAAGCCGGCGGCGGGCGCCGTCTGGGTCGGGGATTGGGATTCGCGCGTCACCGATCCGGCCGTGTTGGCGCGACGTGTCGGCTCGCTGTTTCAGCACGCCGATCAGCAGCTGTTCGCCCGCACCGTGCGGGACGACGTCGGGTTCGGGCCGCGCGCGACGGGTCGACCAGGCGAGGAAATCGCCGCCCGCGTCGAGCGCGCGTTGGCCGCGCTGGGTCTCGGGGCGGTGGCAGACCAGCATCCCTACGACTTGCCGCCGCCGCTCCGCAAGCTGGCCGCGCTCGCCGGAGCGCTGGCTCTCGAGCCGGCGCTGCTGGTCCTGGACGAGCCGACGGCGGGGCTCGATCGTCACGCGAAACAGCGAGTGGCCGAGGCGCTCACGGCGCGCGCCGATCGCGGTGTCGGGCTGCTCGTCATCACGCACGATCTGAGCTTTGCCGCCGAAACCCTCGCGCGAGCATTGATCCTCGAGCGAGGCCGCCTCGCGCTGGACGCCCCGCTGGCGAGTGTGCTCGTGGACTCGGCCCGGCTGGACGGGCTCGGGCTGGTCGCGCCGCCGCTGGCGCGGCTATCCGTGGCTTTGGCCCTCCCCGGAAGGCCTGTCCGGGCGCGGGATGTGGCGGGCGCGCTCGCGCAGCGTTGCCGCGCCTAGCAGCGCGTCCTAGATTCTGTCACCGCTCATGGTCAATCCCGTCGTCTTCGCCACGCACCTGGCACGCGCCGTCGATCTGTTCCGCGATCCCGCCAAGAAGGACGACCAAAAGCGGGAGTTTCGGACCCTGGTCGGGATGCTGCAGGACGGGGACGTCGCGGTCCGGATTCGCGACAATCGGCTGGAGGTGAACAGCGAGGCGGTCACCGCCCCTGAGTTCCAGCCGCTGGTCCAACGGATGACGCTGCATGGGGTGACCGAGCTGACCATCCCGCGCGACGCCCCGGTGGCTCACCTCTTCGAGTTGTTGCGCGCGCTGGCCGACCAGCCGGGCGGGGCGTCGGACATCGCCTCCCGGCTGCACGCCTCGGGCGCGTATCGCGTGTCGGTGGTGCTGCAGGCGATGGATCTGGCGGAGGAGCCGGCCAATGAGCCGCCGGCCCCCCCCCCGGCCGCCCCCCCCGATCTCGGCACGCGTGGCGTGCTGCGCGGTGAGCCGGTGCGGGATCTCGAGTCGTCGCCCGTCGCCGGCGCCGAGGGCGTGGAGAGCGTCGAGCAGGATCTCGCCCCCCCGTCGGTCGCGCTGCCGCGCCCGGAAGCGGCGACGGAGTCCGATTCCATGTTGCCGCGCGAGTCGGCCGAGATGCGGCCACCGGAGCTGCCGTCGAGTCACCAGGAGTCCGTCGAGCCGGCCAACCTGCCGCCGCCTCCCCCGCCTCCCCCGCCTCCCCCACCTCCCCCGCCCCGCGTGATGCGGGCACCGACGCCGCCGGCGTTCCCGATGCCGTCGCTGCCGGACGACGAGTCGGGGGCCGACGCGGCGCAACCGGAGATCGCGCGCGCGGCCGCGTCGCCACACTTCGCGCTGCGCGAAGCGCTGTCCAAGGACACGACCGACCTGTTGTCGCAGCTGGATCAGAATCCCCTCGCCCCGAACATCGGCGAGACGCTCACCGTGCTGAACCGGCAGGTCGAATCGGTGCTGCGCCAGGGGAAGATCGAGCAGGCGATGCAGGTCGTGTACACCATTGTCCGGATCGAGCAGCGCGTCGAAGATCCGGCGCTGCGGCGCCAGTACGGCATCGCGTTGCGGCGCATGATCACGCGCCAGATGCTGGACGGGCTCAGCAAGATGGTGCAGGTGCCGCACCTCGAGGACGCGGCCAGCATGGTGTTACAGCGCGCCGGACCGGACGGGGTGGAAGTCCTGCTCGATCTGCTGGCGAGCTCCAACACGGTCGACGAGCGCCGCGGGGTGTTCAACGCGCTCACCCAGATGAAAGAAGGGCAGGATCAGCTGATCCACATGCTCGGCCATCCGCAGTGGTTCGTGGTGCGCAACGTGGCCGACCTGGTGGGCGAGTTGGCTCTCGAGGCGGCCGTTCCCGCGCTCACCAAGCAGCTCGACCACGCCGACGAGCGGGTGCGGCGCCAGGTGGCGCTGGCCCTGGCCAAGATCGGGACGCGCAGCGCGGCGGAGCCGCTGCGGCGCGTGCTGCGGGACAAGTCGGCCGATGTGCGCCGCCAGGCCGCGCTCGGAGTGGGCGGGCGCAAGGCGAGCGCGCTGGCAATGCCGCTGGTCGTGGCGCTGGAGGACGAGAAGGACCCGGAGGTCGTGCGCGAGCTGATCTTCGCGCTGGGGCGGATCGGCAGTCCGGATGCGGTGCAGGCGCTGATCAAGATCGCGCAACCGTCGGGGAAATTCTTCGGGCGCAAGCCGAGCGGGCTCCGGGTCACCGCGGTCGAAGCGCTGCGGGTGGCGGGCACTCCCTCCGCCCTGGGCACGCTTCAGAATCTGAGCAACGACAGCGACAAGCAGGTGCGGGCCGCCGCGCAGCAGGCGCTCAGCGAGGTGAACCTCAAGAAGCCCTGACCCGCGTTATTCGGGAATGAAGCGGGCCTCCGGCGTCAGCCGCCGCGCGAACCCCGCGAGCAGCCGGGCCACGCGCTCGACATCCTCCATCGCCACCATCTCGTTGGGGCTGTGCATGTAACGGTTGGGCACCGACACGAGTCCGGTCGGGATGCCGCGCAACGCATTGTGAATCGCGTCCGCATCCGTGCCGGTGTCCCGCGGCGCCGCCTGCACGGTGTAGGGAATCTGCTCCTCCTCCGCGCAGCGCACCAGCAGGTCGAACACCATGGGGCTCACCGCCGAGCCGCGCGAGAACACGGGGCCCATGCCGAGCTTCAGGTCGCCGCCTTGCTTCTTGTCCGCGCCGGGCCAGTCGGTGGCATGGGTGACGTCCACCACCAGCGCCACCTGCGGGTCGATGTCCACGGCGCTGGTGCGCGCGCCGCCGCCGGTCCAGGCGATCTCCTCGCGCGTGGTCGCGACGGCGAACACCGCGGCATGGGCCGGCCGCTGCTTGGCGAGGAGCCGCAACGCCTCGGCGACGACGTAGGCGCCGATGCGGTTGTCGATGCTGCGGGACACGAGGCGGCCGCCCGGCAGATCGAGACTGGCCGCGTCCAGCACGGCCGGATCGCCCACGTGCACGCGTGTCAGCGCGTCGTCCCGCTTGACCGCCCCGATGTCGATCCACAGGTCGGTGATCTGGGTGACCTTGTCGAACTCTTCCTTCTTCATGAGGTGCGGCGGCTTCTTGCCGATCACCCCGCGCACCGGTCCCGCCGACCCCACGATCACCACGCGTTGCCCCACCAGCACCTGCGAGTCCCAGCCGCCGATTGCCGCGAAATAGCAGAAGCCGTCGTCGTCGATGTGGGTGATCTGCAGGCCGATCTCGTCGATGTGACCCGCCAGCATCAGGCGCGGGCTGCCCTTCGGGTTCACGATGCCGAGCGAGTTGCCGTGGGAATCGCCCCGCAGCTCGTCGGCGAACCCCCGTACCTCCTCGCGCCACACTCGCGCCGGCTGGATTTCGAAGCCCGAGGGGCCCGGGGAATCGAGCAGGCGCTTCAGGAAGTCGTGCGAGGTCGTCGTCATGGCACCGAGGCGAAAAAAATGAGGGGGAGGGGTCCCACGAGGCGCACCCGCCGCCAGATGCTGTCGGCCGCGCTCCGGGATGTAAACCGGGGCTGGAGTCCCGAGCGCACGGGGGTCAGGTCCGCGGTCATCCCACCGTCCGGCATCACAGTGAACTTGAAGATCGCCGAATACGCGGTCCACGGCGCCCACTGCTTGAAGATGAAGTTCCCCATCGAGTAGACGATCGGCTTCCCCCGGTACCACTCCACGGGCTGCAACACGTGCGGATGGTGTCCCAGGCACAGGTCGGCGCCGGCATCGATCGCGCCCTGCAGGAAGCGGCGCAGGGGTTCGTCGGGCTGCTCGGCGAGCTCCGTGCCCGCGTGAATGCTGACGACCACGAGATCGGCGCTGGCCGCCGCCTTGAGGCGACGGATGGCGGGATACAGCCACGCGCTGTCGGCGTACGCGATGTAGCGCGACCCGACGTGGGAGTAGAACCGCCCGGGCGCCGGATTGTAGGCCCGGGTGACGGCGAAAAACGCGACGCGCCAGCCGTGGCGCTCGATCATCGCCGGGCGATGTGCGTCCGCCAGGGTCCGGCCGGTGCCGGCGTGCGGCAGCCGGACGCGATCGAGCTGCTTCACGGTCTCGAGCACGCCGGTGAGCCCGACGTCCCAGGCGTGGTTGTTGGCGGTGCTCACGACGTCGAAGCCGGCGCGCACCAGCGCATCCGCCGCCACGGGGGGCGCGCTGAACACCGGGCTCCCGGTGCGTTCATACGGATGCCCGACCGGGGCGATCGGACTCTCGAGGTTGCCGAACAGGATGTCCGCCGCCTGGAGCGTGTCGCGGACCGCGCTGAAGGGATAGAGGGTGTCGCCCTTGAGCAGGTAGTCCCAGGTCACCGCGCGGCCGAGGTTCAGATCGCCGACGGCGAAGATGCGCAGCACTCCGCGAGGAGCGGGAGTCGTCGCCCGGAGGTCGGGCGGTGGGGGCGGAGCCGGCTGCACGGGTTGCTGCAGCGCGGCGGCGAGGAGATGGGTCGTCGCCAGGGTCAGAGTCAGCACGAGAGTTCCATTGTCAAACGCTAGAATTCGACCGTCAACGGTCTATCAACGCGACCACCGCTCGGCGGCGTCCACCAGCCGCGGACCGGGCCGCGAAGTATAGGCGTTCCTGTCGAGGAATTCGACACCCCGCGAAACGGCCCGCACGGCGCGACTACGGCTTGCGCAGGCCGACCCGGTACAGTCCGAAGCCCAACAGCGCGAAGATCACGAGCGGGACGACGTTCGACGTCGCGAAGCTGCCGATCATGTGGTACAGGCCAACGGTGTCGGCGAGCCACTCGGCGCTGCCTTTGGCGCCCGCGATCCCGGCCACCACGATGCCGCAGATTGCGCCACCCGCGATCAGCCCGCTCGCGAACAGCACGCCCGGGCCGGATTCGATCTCGGCGAGCGAGCGGTTGGCCGAGCGCATCCGGCGCTCCACCAGCCAGCGGACGACGCCGCCGGCGAACATCCCCGCCGAGGTCGTGATCGGGAGGTACACGCCGACGGTCACCGGCAACGACGACACCCCCATCAGCTCGATGGCGATCGCCAGACACACCCCGATCAGCACCAGGGCCCAGGGGAGGCGGTGCGTCAGGATCCCGTCCGCGATGAACGCCATCAGCGTGGCTTTGGGCGAGTCGAGCCGCGGGAGGTTGCGGCCCTCGTACTCGCGCACGCGGCCGCCGATCCCCGGATCGACGACGTAGCGAATCTCGTGCGTCCCCGGATCGACCAGATACTTGCCCGCCGGGACGCCGCTGGTCTCCACATACACCCGGACTACTTGATACTGCGCCGAGTCGAACGCCTGGCCGCCCGCGATCCGGAAGTTGGACCTCGTTTCGTCCAACACGACCACGTTGCCGTCGCTGGACGCGCCGGAGGCCGGGGCGGTGAAGCCCGCGCGCTGCTCCGGGATCTCGTACTGGTATGAGCGGTTCAAGAACGTCAGCGTCCAGCCGACCGCCAGGGCCGAGCCGATCGCGCCGATGAGAATGGCGATTTGCTGCCGCCGCGGAGTGGCCCCGATGAGGTAGCCGGTCTTCAGGTCCTGGGACGTGTTGCCGCCGTTGGCGACCGCCACGGCGATCACACAGGCGATCGAGATGGCGCGCACGCGATCGTCGATCTGCGTCCAGCCGAGCAAGAGGAAGATGAACGAGATGGCGATCAGCGACGCGATGGTCATCCCCGAAATCGGGTTGGCGGAGCTGCCGATCTGGCCGCAGATGCGGGACGATACCGTCGTGAAGAAAAACCCGAAGAGAATGATGAGCGCGCCGCCCAGAATGTTCACACCGATCTGGGGCAGGAACGCGAGCACCAGCGCCAGACCCACCGAACCGAACACGGTGAGGGTGATCGGGAGATCGTCCTCGGTCCGCAATCGGGCCGCCACGGCCTGGCCCAGGCGGCTGGCTTTCATGTCGGCGAAGCCGGCGCGGAACGCGCCGACGATGGTCGGCAAGGACCGCACCAACGCGATGATCCCCGAAGTCGCCACCGCACCGGCGCCGATGTAGAACACGAACGCGGCCCGGATCTCACTGGCGCTCATGTCCCGGATCAGCTTCGTGGTGCCGAACATCGGCTCGGTCATCGAGCTGCCGAACAGCTTGATCGCCGGCATCAGGACGATGTAGGCCAGGCAGCCGCCGGCGAAGAGATAGCCCGCGATGCGCGGGCCGATGATGTAGCCGACGCCCATGAGCTCGGGACTGACTTCCACCCGGACCTCGGCGCCCTGGTAGGAGCGGAACACCCGGCCCGGATACTCCTGCCACAGCTTCAATGCCGTCATCGCGAACTTGTAGGCGAAGGCGAGCCCGAACGCCTGGAACACCGTCTTGGCGTGGACGCCGCCTTTTTCTCCGGCGATCAGCACCTCGGCGCAGGCCGTGCCCTCGGGGTAGGGCAGGTTGCCGTGCTCCTTGACGATCAGCGCCCGCCGCAGCGGGATCATCATCAGCACGCCCATCAATCCGCCGGCGATCGCGAGTATGGTCACGCGCCCGATGTCGAGGTCGTAGCCCATCAGCAGGATCGCCGGGATCGTGAACACCACGCCCGCCGACACCGAGTCGGCGGCGGATCCCGTCGTCTGGACGATGTTGTTCTCGAGGATCGTCGACCGTCCCAGCGTGCGGAAGATCGTGATCGCGAGCACGGCGATCGGGATCGACGCGCTCACCGTGAGGCCGATCTTCAGCGCGAGGTAGACGTTGGAGGCCCCGAAAATCAGGCCCAGGAGCACGCCCAGAACCACAGCGCGCGGGGTCAGCTCCGCCAGGGATTGCGACGGGGCGATGTAGGGTTGGTGGTCGGCCATGACGTCAATGTTGCGCTCGCCGGCGCGCGGTGTCTAGCCGGACGGCGCGGGGTTACACTACCGAGTCATGCCAGCGTCCGACCGCCCCAGCCAGGCCCTCTCCGCCACGGATCGGCTGTTTTTCGCGTTCCAGTCCGCGCTGGCGGGCCGCTACTCCATCGAACGCGAGCTGGGCCGGGGCGGGATGGGCGTCGTCTATCTGGCGCGCGAAGTGCGGCTGGACCGGCTCGTCGCCCTCAAGCTGTTACCCCCCGTGCTCGCGGCGCAGCCGGGTCCGCGCGACCGGTTCCTGCGCGAGGCGCGCATGGCGGCGAAGCTGTCGCACCCGAACATCATCCCCATCCACGCCGTGGACGAAGTGGGAGAGTTCGTGTTCTTCGCGATGGCGTACGTCGAGGGTGAGACGCTGGCCGAGCGGGTGCGACGGCGCGGGCCGCTCTCGGCCGCCGACGCGGCGCGCGTGCTGCGCGAAGTCGCCTGGGCGCTGGCGTATGCGCACGGTCAGGGCGTGATTCACCGCGACGTGAAGCCGGACAACATCATGCTCGAGACCGGGACCGGTCGCGCGCTGGTCGCCGACTTCGGCATCGCGGGGCAGGTGTCGGGCGCCGCGGCGCTGGACGGCGGCGAAGTGATCGGCACGCCCGAGTTCATGAGCCCGGAGCAGGCTCTGGGCGAGCAGGTGGACGGCAAGAGCGACCTCTATGGGCTGGGCGTCGTGGGATACTTCGCGTTATCGGGACGGCTGCCGTTCCAGGGCGCCAGGCCGACCGAAGTGTTGGCGAAACAGGTGACGGAGACGCCACGGCCGCTCGCGGAAGTGGCCGAGGGCACGCCTCGCAAACTGGCGCTGGCGGTCGATCGCTGCCTGGCCAAGGACCGGGACGAGCGACCCGAGAGCGCCGCGGTGCTGGCCGAGCAGCTTGGGCTGGCGCTGGAGCAGCGCAAGGAGCTGCCGGTGGCGTTGCGCGTGTTCGTGAAGCGCGGCGGCCGGCTCGGTGGAATGGGCGGGCTCCTCTACGTTTTATCGTTGCCGATGATGATGGGGCTCGCGGCGGCCCTCGCGCCCCCCGGCATGCGGGGAATGGTGGCCTCGCTCACGCTCCTGTCGGGCTTCACACTGGTTCCCTTCGGCATGCTCGTCGCCCGGGCGCGCCGCTTCCTCGCATCGGGATTCGATCGGCAGGATCTCGGGCCGGCGTTCCGGATCGAGCTGGAGCAGGGACGCGAGGAGCGGCTGTTCGAGTACGGTCGTCAGGCGTCGCAGTACGAGCGGGCCATGCGTCTCATCGCGGCGGGGAGTGCGTCGATCGCGACCCTCTCAGGCGTGGTTCTCTTTTCCACCTCGACGGACCTGCTGCGCGAGATCTTCGGAGGCTTGTTGCCCGGGCTGTTCGGGTGGTCGGTGTTCACCACCATCGCCTCGAGCTTCCTCTGGCTGACGCGGTTGAACCGGCGCATCGATCTGGACACGCGCATCTGGTCCTGGCTGTGGCGGGGACCGGTGGGCCGGTTGCTGTTCCGGCTGGCCCGACCGTTCGTCTCGAAGCGGGCGCTCCCGCCTCCATCCACGCATCGGGCTACCGAGCTGGCGCTGGGCATGGCCGCCGAGCGGCTGTTCGAGGAGCTCCCGAAAGAGACGCGGCATCAGCTACGCGAGCTGCCGGACGTCGTGCGGCGGCTGGAGGCGGACGCCGGACGGATGCGCGCCCGCTTGGAAGAGCTGAACGCGGCGCTCGATGGGGCGGGAGATCGCGGGCGGCTCTCCGGCCAGATCGCCGGGGACATCAAGGCGCGCCGCGATCGCATCGTGACCGACCTGCAGGGCGAGCGCGACCTGGTGCAGCGCCGGCTGAAGGAGGGCGTCGCGGCGCTCGAGACGATTCGCCTGAACCTGTTACGTCTGCACGCCGGGACGGGGGACGTGCAGGGACTTACGACGGATCTAACGCTCGCTCGCGCAGCGGCAAAGGAAGTGGATCTGTTGCTCGAGGGGCATCGGGAGGTCGAAGAGGCGCTGTGACCGCCCGGGGCTGCCACACCCGCAGCGCGAGCAGCCCCACCAGCACGAGGCCGTAGTATACGGCCGTCGGCCGGTCTCCCTTGATCTGCCACAGGTAGTGCAGCACGCCGAGCGCCGCCGCGACGTAAATCAATTGATGCAACGCCTTCCATTTCTTGCCGAGTCGCCGGATCCAGCCTTTGGTCGACGTCCACGCCAGTGGCACGAGCAGCAGGAACGCGGTGAATCCCACCGTGATGTAGGGCCGCTTGGCGATGTCTTCCACCACGTAGCGGATCGCAAACCCCTGAATTGGGAATCCCTGATCGATCACCAGGTAGGTCAGGAAGTGGAGACAGACATAGGTGAACGCCAGGAGCCCGAGGGTGCGGCGGTAGCGGATGATCTCGTTCCAGCCGGTGAGCCGGCGCAGCGGCGTGATGGCCAGCGCGCCGAGCAGCAGCCGGATCGTCCAGTCGCCGGTGCGGTGCGTGATCTGCTCGATCGGATTCGCGCCGAGGTTGTCGTGCAGCGCGTCCCAGACAATCAGGCCCGCCGGCACCAACCCCGCGGCGACGATTGCCCCCTGAACCAGTCTGGCCGGTAGCTGACGGCTGATAGCTGATAGCGCTTTCAGAAGTTGACTCTCAAATCCATCCCCGCATACAACGGCGCCACCTGTTCGGCGTAGCCATTGAACATCAACGTGGGCCGCCGGAGAAACTCTCCCAGCCGGCGCTCCCGCTTCTGGCTCCAGCGCGGGTGGTCCACCTCGGGATTCACGTTGGCGTAAAACCCGTACTCGTCCGGCGCCGCCATGCTCCAGGTGGTGGGCGGCTGCGCCCGCGTGAGCCGGATCTTCACGATCGCCTTGATCCCCTTGAAGCCGTACTTCCACGGCGCCACGAGCCGGATCGGCGCGCCGTCCTGATTGGGCAGCGGTTTGCCGTACAGGCCCGTCACGAGAATCGTGAGCGGGTGCATCGCCTCATCGAGCCGTAAACCTTCGACGTAGGGCCACGGCAGGATGCTCGTGTTCTGACCCGGCATTTCTGTCGGCCGATAGACGGTGGTAAAGGCCACGTACTTCGCCTGTGACGTCGGTTGCACGTCGTTGAGCAGTTTCGAGAGCGGGAAGCCATTCCACGGGATCACCATCGACCACCCCTCCACGCAGCGCAGCCGATAGATGCGCTCCTCGGCGGGATAGCGACTCAGGATCTCGTCGATGTCAAATGTTTTCGGCTTGTGGACTTCGCCCTCGACCACGACGGTCCAGGGGCGCGCGCGGAACGGGCCCGCCCGCTCCGACGGGTCGGACTTTCCGGGTCCGAATTCATAGTAGTTGTTGTAGGTGGTGATGTCCTCGTAGGAGTTCGGCTTGTCATCGGCCACACCCCCTGCCCCCACCTTCGTTCCGAGGAGTACCTCCCCCCCCTTCCCCCTCTCCACGTACGTGGAGAGGGGGAAGGGGGGGGTGAGGCCCGGGAGCAGCGCGGCGCCGACCATCGTTCCCGCGGCGCCGACGAATTGCCGGCGGCTCCAGTAGAGCGACTCAGGCGTGATTTCCGAGCTGGGGATGTCGTTCGGCTGTTTGATCAGCATAAGTAATGAATGTACGCCCCGACCCCGAGGTTCCGACCTATCTCTACCGCTCCCTACCGCCCTTGACCGCCTTTAGCCTTTTCGCCGCCTCCTCCAGCAGGTCCATCGTCTTGCAGAAGGCGAACCGCACCACGGATCGTCCCAGCTCTGGTCGACTGTAGAAGCTCGAGCCCGGCACCGGGGCCACCCCGTGCTCGGCGGTGAGCCACTCGGCGAAGCGGTCGTCGGGAAGGTCGGAGAGCCCCGAGAAGTCGGCCATGACGTAGTAGGCGCCCGCGGGCGGGGTGCAGCGGAACCCGGCCGAGACGAGCGCGCCGCACAGGAGGTCCCGGCGGGCGCGATAGTCCCGGGCTATTGCTTCATAGTAGTCGTGGCCCAGCGTCTCCATGGCGACCGCGACGGCTTCCTGGAGCGGGGCCGGCGCGCCGACGGTCAAAAAGTCGTGCACCTTGCGGATCGCGTCGGTCGTCTCGGGTGGAGCGACGATCGTCCCGATGCGCCAGCCGGTGATGCTGAAGGTCTTCGACGCCCCGCTCACGGTAATCGTGCGCTCCCGCATCCCGTCCAGCGTCGCGATCGGCACGTGCTTTCCTTCATAGTAGATGTGCTCGTAGATCTCGTCGGTCACAGCGTAGCTGTCGTGCCGCCGGCAACACTCGGCGATCGCCTCGAGCTCCGCCCGGGTGAAGACCTTGCCGATCGGGTTGTTCGGCGTACAGACAATGATGGCCCGCGTCTTGTCGGAAAACGCCGCGCGCAACCGATCGAGGTCGAGCGTGCCGTCGGGTGCGATCGGGACGAAGACAGGCTTCGCGCCGCACAGGATCGCGTCCGGCCCGTAGTTCTCGTAGAACGGCTCGAACACGATCACTTCGTCACCCGGGTCGACGATGGCGAGCAGCGAGGACGCCATCGCCTCGGTGGCGCCGCAGGTCACGGTGAGGTCCGTTTCCGGATCCACCGTCATCCCATACCAGTCCGCGTATTTCCTGGCGATCGCGTCGCGCAGACGTTTGGCGCCCCAGGTGATGGCGTACTGATTGATGTCGGCGCGGATAGCCCGGGCGGCGGCTTCCTTGAGGACGTCGGGGCAGGGGAAGTTGGGGAACCCTTGGGCCAGGTTGATGGCGTCGTGCTGGGCGGCGAGGCGGGTCATGCCCCGGATGACGGATTCCGTGAAGCCGTGGGTGCGGCGAGCGGTGTGCATGGGGCAATGATAAGCCTGGCCTCCGAACGTCGCACCCGCGCGACACTCCTTGCTTGACGGCCCTGCTCTTGCAGGGTCAATTGGCTCGATGGTCGCCCGGCTGGCCCGCGCGCTCCGAATCGGAGCGAGCTGCTCCCTTCCTTTCATCCTCGGCACCTGCACCGAGGGGGGCACTGGTCCGGGCCGCCATCGCGTCGCGCTGGCCGTCACGACTACCCTGCCATCGTCTAGCGAGCTGGCCTCGTTCAATCTCGTTATCGACAACGTCCGGCTGATCGTCGTCCGCCCGCCGGCCGACACGCTCTTCAATCAGGTGTTCGCCTTCCCGGCGGACCAGCCCACCCTCCCGCTCCAGGCGAACGTCGACCTCGAGCAGGATCAGGAAACGCTCCAAGTCACCATCCAGCTGCTGTCCGGCACCCAGGTGCTGTACTCCGGGACGCAGGGCGTGCTGGTCACGTCGAGCTCCAATCCCGCGCCCGTGCAGATCCCCATCAGCTACGGGGGGCCGGGACAGAACGTCGCCACGCTCACCATCGATCCGCCCGACTCGGTCTTGAGCTTCGGGGCCGGCCTGACTCTGCGGGCGACGGCGCGTGACGCGCAGGGCAACGTGGTCTCGATCTTTTATGTGTCGTGGACGACGAGCAATGCGACGCTCGCGCCTATCGACGCGACCGGGCGCCTGGTAGCACCGATCCAGCGGGCTACCGTCATCGTGACGGCCACCGTCCCGAACGGCGTCACGCGCTCCACGCCACTGACGTTCATTCCGGTCGCGACGGCGATCACCATCGTGAGCGGCTGCGGCCAGAGCGCGGCGCCGGGAGTGCAGCTGCCTCAGCCCATCATCGCGCGGGTCATCGCAGGCGACGGACTCGGCGTGAAGGGGATTGCGGTGCAGTTCAGCGCTCCTGTGGGGGGCTCAGTCGCGACGCCGCAGGTCGTCACCGATGTCAACGGCCTGGCTCAGACGCTCGTGACACTCCCGTTGCAGGGGCCGGCCGCGTTCTCGATCAGCTCGAGCGGGCTCACGACGGTGCCGTGCAATCAGACGGTCCAGAGCGTGGCCACGCAGCTGGCGTTCACCGCCCAGCCGACCGGCAGCATCG
>CAZRGT010000065.1:0-6791 GCA_964599725.1 uncultured Gemmatimonadaceae bacterium
TCGGACTCGTCGGTTTCGGCTTCGCAGGCAAGGTCTTCCACGCACCCGTCATTCGCGTGGTCGAGGGTCTTCGCCTCACCACCATCGTCCAGCGCCATGGCGCACCGGACCCGCGCTATGCCGATGTCGAATTCGTCCGCAAAGTCGATGAGTTGGTCACCCGGGCCATCGACCTCGTCGTCATCGCCACACCCAATGCGTCGCATCACGCGATCGTGAAGCAATGCCTCTTGGCCGGACGCCATGTAGTCGTCGATAAGCCGCTCTGTACCACGGTCGCGGAAGCCGAAGAGCTCGTCCGCCTCAGCACCGAGACGGGGCGCGTCCTCTCGGCCTACCAGAACCGCCGCTACGTGGGAGACTTCGTCACGCTGCAACAGCTGCTCTCGACTGGCGTGCTCGGCCGAGTGACGATCTTCGAGTCCCACTTTGACCGCTTCCGTCCCCAGCTGAAGCCGGCCGCATGGCGCGAACAGCCGCTGCCCGGCTCTGGCCTTTGGTTCGACCTGGGCGCGCACCTGGTCGATCAGGCGTTGGTCCTGTTCGGCATTCCTGAGGCGATCTCCGCCGACATCCGCATCGAGCGCGACGGTGCCGCAGTGGACGACGCGTTCGACGTCACCCTGCACTACCCAAAGCTGCGGGCGCTGTTGCGGGCGTCCATGCTGGCGATCTCACCAGGGCCAACCTTTGCCGTGCACGGCACCAACGGCTCGTTCGTCAAGTACGGACTCGATCCCCAGGAAGCGGCACTGAAAGCGGGCCGCACGCCCGACGAGGCGAACTGGGATGCCGAACCGCCCGAGATGCACGGCACCCTGACCACGCCTGAGGAAACCCGGAAGATTCCGACCATCCCCACGAGCTTCGCCCACTATTACGAGAATGTCCGCGACGCCATGCTCGGGAAAGCGCAGTTGGCGGTTACGCCAGCGCAGGCGCTCAACGTGATGCGCGGACTGGAGTTGGCAGTCGTCAGCAGCCGGGAGCGCTGCGTCATGCCATGGACCCCGTCGATGTAAGGCCGCGCCGCTGGCCGGCGCTCCGAGAACGCCCCATGTTTGGAGGGCGACCGCCCGGAGCAGGAACCCGTGCCCGAAGTCACCGACCAACTCGCCCGTCTGAAAGCAGCGCTCGCCGAGCGCTACCGTGTCGAGCGCGAGCTGGGGCATGGAGGGATGGCCACGGTCTGGCTCGCCCACGACCTGAAACACGATCGCCCCGTCGCCCTCAAGGTCCTCCGCCCTGAGCTCGCGGCCGTCCTGGGTCCCGAGCGCTTCCTGCGCGAAGTCCGGATCACCGCCCGACTCAACCATCCCCACATCCTGCCGCTGCTCGACTCCGGGGAAGCAGGTGGCTTCGTGTACTACGCGATGCCTTATATGGAAGGCGAGTCGCTGCGTGAGCGCCTGACCCGGGAGAAGCAGCTGCCGCTCGACGACGCGCTCCGGATCGGGCAGGAGGTGGCGGATGCGTTGAGCTACGCCCACAGCCACGACGTCGTGCACCGGGACGTGAAGCCCGAGAACATTCTCTTAGAGAGTGGGCACGCGGTGGTGGCGGATTTCGGGATCGCGCGGGCGATCACGGAGGCGGGGGGCGGGCGACTCACCGAGACGGGGATCGCCATGGGGACGCCGGCCTACATGAGTCCCGAGCAGGCGGCGGGGAGCAAGGAGCTCGACGGCCGCAGCGATCTCTACTCGCTGGGGTGTGTGTTGTACGAGATGCTGGCGGGGCATCCCCCGTTCACCGGGACGACGGCGCAGGAGATCCTAGGCCGCCAGTCCCTGGACGCCGTGCCGCGCCTCACGGCGGCGCGGCCGCAGGTGCCCGTCGCTGTCGAACGGGCCATCCACGCCGCGCTCGCCAAGATACCGGCCGACCGGTTCGCGACGGCGAGTCAACTCGCCGACGCACTCACGTCCGGTGCGCAGGGAGTGACCGGTGCCGCCGTGGCCGGTCAGGCCTGGCCGGCGCGACGTCTTGCCGTCGGCGCCACGGTGGCGGTAGGCATCGCCGGGGTGTTGGTGGGGGTGGCGCTACTGGCGCGGCGGCATGGTGCCCAGGAAACCGGAGCGGCTTCGCGCGTGCTGGTGATGCCGTTCGAGAACCGCACGGCAGACGCTGAGCTCGATGCGCTGGGCGCTATGGCGGCTGACTGGGTGACGCAGGGGCTGACCGAGGCGTCGTTTCTGTCTGTGCTCGATACGCGCAGCGCGCTGGCCGCCGCGCACACACTCGGCGCCGCGGCGACACCGGCAAGCGTGGGACGCGAGACGGGCGCCAGTGTCGTGGTGGCGGGATCGTACTTTCTCCAGAGCGACTCGCTGCAGTTCCAGGCGCAGATCGCGTCCACCGGGGACGGCAGCATTCTTTTCGGCATTGGTGGCGTGGTTGCGCCGCGGAACCGTCCGCTCGAGGGCGTGGAGCAGCTGCGGCAGCGGGTGCTGACGGCCCTGGCCTCGCTGCACGATAAAGAGGTCACCACCTTCCAGACCGGTCTTGCGCAGCCACCTACCTACGCCGCCTACCGCGAGTACACAGAGGGGCTCGAGTTGTACCTGAGAACCGCGTGGCGGGACGCCGCGCGTCACTTCCAGCGGGCGGCAGCGCTGGATTCCAGTTTTCTAGTGGCGCGCCTGTGGGCGGCGCAGTCGTGGGACGGGGTGGATAACGCACAGGCCAAGTCCATCCTGCACGGGCTGCAGCCACTGCGACACCGTCTCGGTGACTTCGACCGCGCGCGTTTTGACTTCGTGATGGCCCAAGACCCCGAAGAGGCGTACCGGGCAGCCTTGCGTATGGTTGAGGCCGCGCCCGGGTCTGTGGATGCCCGGCGCGAGGCGGCACTTTCGGCGTTGCGAGTGCTGCGGCCCCGCGAAGCACTGAAGCGCCTGAAGGAACTCGATCCGGGGAGCGGGCTCATGCGCGAATGGGGGGACTACTGGAGCGCCGTCGCGTGGGCCCAGCACATGCTCGGCGAACATCAGGATGAGCTCGCGGCGGCGCGGCGCGGACGGCAGCTCTACCCTTCGAATGGACACTTTCGCTTCCTGGAGCTTCGTGCGCTGGCGGCGCTCGGCCGCGCCGCGGAGCTGGACTCGGTGGTGCGCGCGGACTGGCCCGCCACCCCCGGGCAGATCGGGATCCTGTCTCAAGCCATTGCGGGCGAACTGCTGGCTCACGGGCACGCGGGGTCCGCCAGCCGTCTTCTGCACTACGCGGCCGAGTTGTTGGCGGCGCGTCCGCCGTCTGAACCGGCGTCGGCCGAGCGGTTGCAGCAGCGGGTTCACCTGACGGCGTTGTCCGGAGATCCGGAGGGGTGGTACTACTCACTGCTCACGCGCTTGGAGGCGGGTTCAACGTCACCGTGGGAGAGAGCGCGGGACGAGTGGCTGCACCAGCGGGCCGAGTTAGCGCTGCTGCTCGGCGATGCAGAGGCCGCTGGGAACTTTGTGGCTCAGGTTCGTGATCCGGACGCTTACCCCCTGCTGATTGCCCGCGTCGCGGGCGCCCAGGGCCGGCGGGAGGTAGCGCGCGCCGCGCTCGAGCGGGCTGAGCGGCGGTTTCTTGACAACTGGGAGAGCCTGCGCGGGTTCGCGCTCCGTCGGGCGAGCGTGCTCGTGGAGATGGGTGACCTGGACGGCGCTCTGGACATCCTGGCGGAGGGGCTCGGCCGGGGACTGATCCGCGACAGCCGCTGGGGCAACGATGGCCATGCTCGCCCGGAACTGGCCCCGCTCTGGTCCGATCCCCGGTTCAAGGCGCTGATCAAGCCGAGGGGCTGAAAGCGAGCCGCTAGAGCTCGACTTGCGCCCCGACCTCGAACACCTGCGTCGACGGAATCTGGAAGAACGCCGTCGCCCGGAGGGCGTTGCGCGACATGAACGCGAACAACCGCTCGCGCCAGCGGGCCATGCCGGGCCGGTCGGTAGAGACCAGCTCCTCACGGCCGAGGAAGAACGTGGTCCCTTCGAGCTGGATCACGAGTTTCTTCTGTCGGCAATGCTCGATCATATCCTGGATGCTCGGATCCTCCATGAAGCCGTACCGCGCGATGACTTCGTGGAACCCCTTTCCCAAATGCTTGACTGTCACGCGCTCGCCGGGAGGCACGTGCGGGACTTCTTCTGTGATCACGGTCAGGAAAATGACCTTCTCGTGCAGCACCTTGTTGTGGGCCAGATTGTGCATCAGCGCCGGCGGCGTGCCGCCGGGATTCCCGGACATGAAGACGGCAGTGCCCGGGACGCGCGGCGGCGGATCGGCGGCGAGATCCCCCATGAGGATCTTGAGCGGGATGGACTTTTCTTGCAGCCGCTTCGAGAGGATCTGCCGGCCGGTCTTCCAAGTGGCCATGAGCGTGAAGATCCCCGCCGCGAGGAGTAGCGGGAGCCAGCCGCCCTGCGGAATCTTGAGCGCGTTGGCACCAAAGAATGCGACGTCCAGCACGAGGAAGGACGCGACCAGGATTCCCGCCCGGGCCAGACTCCAACCCCAGACCTGACGCGCGAGGATGTAGAACAGGAGGCTGGTGATGACCATCTCGCTCGACACAGCCACGCCGTAGGCCGCGGCCATGTTGGTCGAGTTCTGAAACCCAAGCACCAGCCCAAAGGTGACGAGGCAGAGCGCCCAGTTCACGGTGGGAATGTAGATCTGCCCGATCTCCACCGAGGAAGTGTGCTCGACCCGCATCCGGGGGCAGTACCCAAGCTGCACCGCTTGCCGCGTGAGCGAGAATGCGCCCGAGATCACAGCCTGCGATGCGATGACCGCCGCCGCGGCAGCGAGGACGATGAGCGGATAGAGCGCCCAGTCCGGGGCCATGTTGTAGAATGGGTTGACGGCCGCCGCCGGGTTGCCGAGCAACAGGGCCCCTTGCCCGAAATAATTGAGCAGCAAGCCGGGTAGGACCAAGGCGTACCACGCGAGCCGGATGGGCCGGACCCCGAAGTGTCCCATGTCCGCATACAGCGCCTCGCCGCCGGTCACAGCGAGGAACACGGCCCCGAGCACCAAGAACCCGGAGCGGCCATTCTCGATCAGGAAGCGGATGCCGTGGTGCGGGCTGACCGCCGCAAGGACCTCGGGCCGAGCGATGATCTGGGTGGCCCCGAGAACGGCCAGCGTGAGGAACCACAGGACCATCACCCGCCCGAACACGGTGCCGACGCTTTGGGTCCCCCGGCTTTGAAACCAAAACAGAGCGAACAGGATCAGGAGCGTGAGCGAGATGATAACCCAGGGAGCCAAGGCTGGCGTGGCGATCTGCAGGCCCTCAACCGCGCTCAGCACGGAGATAGCCGGTGTGATCACACTGTCGCCATACATCAACGCTGCCCCGAAGATGCCGAGCAGAATGATGGTGAGGTGCGGTTTCAGCTTGCGGGCCATGCGGCCGCGCTGGACCAGTGCCAACAGGGCCAGGATGCCGCCCTCGCCCTTGTTGTCGGCGCTCATCACGAACACCACGTACTTCACCGAGATGATCACCACCAGCGCCCACAGGATCAGCGACAGCACGCCCAGCACGTTCGTGGGTGTCAGGGCTATCGCGTGGGCACCGTAGAACGCCGTGCGTAGCGCGTACAGCGGACTGGTTCCGATGTCGCCGTACACCACGCCCAGGGCGGCGACGGTCAACGTGGCCAGATACCGCCGCGTCTGGTTCTCCGGGCCGGCGGTCATTCCGGAGGCTTGCCCCCCCCCCAGTCGCTCGTCCCCCGGTAGGGCCGGCGATGGTCGAGCTGCCACACCCGTTTCTGGGAGATCAAGCCTTCGCTGAAGGCATCGGCGTCGCGCAGCGCCTCGGCCATGCTCGCGGTCTTGGCGCTGGCGTTGTCAGCCCAATGGAGGACTTCCGCCTCGAGGGTGAGGGGGGGCACGGGACTGCCGTATTCGAGCCGTCCGTGATGCGACAGCACCAAATGCAGCAGCAGCCGGCGCTCCTCCGGTGTGCAGGGGGGTGGGGTCGTTTCGTCGAGCCGCCGCTCGAGCGCCAGCGCGCCCAGCACGACGTGTCCGATCAGGTAGTGGGCACTCGTGTAGTCGAACACGCCATCCCATCGATACGCGTCGAGCTTGCCGATGTCGTGCAGCAGCACCCCGGCCACGACGAGCTCCACGTCCGCGCCGGCCGCCCGCGCGATGGTCCGGGCGATCGCGCCGACTTCCACTGTGTGTTGCAGCAGGCCGCCCAACGCGGCGTGGTGGCCGGAGACGCTGGCGGGACACCGTTCGTAGCGGCGGCGGAAATCGCCGTCCTCGTAGAAGAGGGCGAGCACGGCGGCCAGCCGTGGCTTGGTCAGCTCGCCGCGCCACGCGTCCACGGTCTCCCAGTACCGGCCTACCTCTCCCACGGTCGGCAGGAGCCGCCCCAGCTCCACGCTGGCCGGTGGCAAGAGCCGCAGCGAGCTCACGCGCAGCTGGCGGTGTCCTCGGTAGTCGGCCACCTCGCCCAGCACCTGCACCACGTGGCCGCGACGCACGCCCTCCACCATGGCTTGATCGCGATCCCAGAACGGGGCGCTGGCCAGGCGGCCGGTGGCGTTACCGAACGTGATCACCGTGCAGCCACCGCCCTCGAAGCTCTTCTGCTCGGTTTCGAGCACCAGGAAGGTGTCCTGCACCCGTTCGCCGAGGCGCAGGGAGGGAAGGTCGAGAACGCGGGACATGGGGCGGGGGGGAATATAGGGGGAGCGGGGAGTGGGGAGTGGTACGTTTCGCTGCGGGGCGTATCTCCCTATCGCACCGTCAGGTACCTCTCCCTACTCCCCACTCCCGGT
>CAZRGT010000066.1:0-45424 GCA_964599725.1 uncultured Gemmatimonadaceae bacterium
CTGAACCCGATCATCAACACCCGCTCCTTCGGGGAGGACCCCAAGGCCGTGGGCCAGCTGGTGAGCGCCTACGTGCGCGGAGTGCGCGACCACGGCATGCTCGCCACCCTGAAGCACTTCCCCGGCCATGGCGACACCGAAACCGACTCCCACATCGGGTTGCCGGTGATCACCGCTGACTACGCCCGGCTGGACACGCTGGAGCTGGTACCCTTCAAGATGGGCATCGAGGCCGGCGCCGACGTGGTGATGAGCGCCCACATCGCGTTCCCGTCCTTCACGGGCTCGGATGAGCCGGCGACGCTGTCCGCATCCGTGTTGACCGGCCTGCTGCGCGACTCGCTGGGGTTTGGCGGCCTGGTAGTCACCGATGCCCTGACGATGGGGGCGATCGTCGCCAAGTACGGAGCCGGCGAAGCAACGGTTCGCTCCTTCCTGGCCGGGTCCGATCTGCTGCTGATCCCCGCCAACCCCGACTCGGCCCTCGCGGCCATGACGGCGGCGGTCGCCAATGGCCGCGTGAGCCAGGAGCGGCTGGACGCCTCGGTGCGCCGCATGCTCGAGATCAAGCGGCACCTGGGTTTGTACGCACACCGCTCCGTCTCGCTCCCGGACATCATGGCGACCGTCGGCGCGCAGCGGTTCCAGGCCGCCGCCCAGGATCTCGCCGTCCGCGCGCTCACGCTGGTGCGCGACTCGTCGGGCACGCTGGCGCGGCTGCGGTCCACTCGCGGGAAGCTCGCGCTCATCGCCTACGCCGATGAATTCAATGGCTCCGTCGGCCAGCAGCTGGCCGAGATCTTGCGACAGAACGGCGACACGGTCGACTACTTCCGGCTGTGGCCGATGTCGGGCACGCTTTCGTACGATTCGGCGCGCGTGGTGATCGAGCGGAACCCGGTGGTCGTGTTCGCCGCCAACGTGAAGCCGATCAGCTTCCGCGGCAACATCGCGCTGCCTGATTCCCTGGCCCTGATGATCGCGGCGACCGATTCGCTGCGGCCCTCGATGCTGGTGTCGTTCGGGAGTCCCTATCTCCTGAACCAGACGCCCACGGTGAGGGCCTATCTCGTCGCCTGGAGTGGCATTCGCTCGGCCGAGCGCGCGGCGGCGCGGGCCATCCTCGGCTTGTCACCGGTGGGGGGGCATCTGCCGATACGGGTTCCCCCGTATCCGCTGGGTTGGGGAATGCAGCTGCCCGATTCCACCCTGCCGGCGACCGCACCACCGCCGTGACTCGCCTGCGGCTCGGCCTGGCGCTGTTCGCCCTGGCCGCGTGTCACACCAGCCCGCCCGCACCGCTCCCCGAAGCGGTTCGCGTCGCGACGCCCGAATCGCTGGGATTCGACAGTGCAGGATTGGCGGCGGTCGCGTCCTATGTCGCGTCGCAGGTCGACAGCGCGTATCCGGGCGCCGTGGTCGCGGTGGGCCGCCACGGACGGCTGGTGTTACTCAGCGCCGCGGGTCACTACGGCATCGACGATCCGCGACCCGTCGACCCTGCCACGATTTACGATATCGCCTCGCTCACCAAGGTCATCGGTCTCACGACCGCGTGCATGATCCTGGTCGACGAAGGGCGGCTGGATCTCGACGCGCCCGTGCGCGCGTATGTACCCGAGTTTCGCGGTCCCTTGAAGGAAGGGGTGACGATTCGTCACCTCCTGACGCACTCGGGCGGCATGCACTGGTGGCGGCCGCTGTTTCGCGAGGCGTCCGATCGGCGCTCCGTGCTCGCCCTGGTCGACACGACGGCGCTCGATACGACGCCTGGGGCGCGATTCGTGTACTCGGACTTGGGCGCCATCCTGTTGATGCAGGCCGTGGAGCACATCACGGGCGAGCGGATCGACCACTACCTGGCACGCCGCGTATTCGCCCCGCTCGGGATGACGGCGACGAGGTTCCTGCCGCCCAAGAGTTGGCGCGCGCGCATCGCACCGACCGAGATCGACACCGCGTTTCGCCATCGCCTGATCCGCGGTGAGGTGCACGATGAGAACGCCGGGCGGATGGGCGGCGTGTCGGGGCACGCGGGGCTGTTCAGCAATGCAGTGGACCTGGCAAAGTTTGCGAACTGGTTGCTCGTCTCATGGGGAGATTCGCTTCGATATTTGTGTGCGGACATGAGATGCCCATATTGGTTTTCTACAGGTTTTGTGCGGAGTTTCACGGCGCGGCAGAATCTTCCGCCCGGCTCGACCCGCGCCCTGGGCTGGGATACCCCGTCGGACTCGGGCTACTCGAGCGCCGGTTCCAGGCTGTCCCGCCAATCGTTCGGACACACGGGATTCACGGGGACGTCGATCTGGATGGACCCGGAGCGGGACCTCTTTGTCATCCTGCTCACGAATCGGGTGCACCCGACGCGCGCGAATACGAAGATCCTGCAAGTGCGCTCGATAGTGGCGGATCTGGTGGCGGAAGCAGTGAAAAACTAAGGGCTGCCCACCTTCTGCCTCGCCGCCTCCCACCGCGCCCGAAACTCCGGATCCGCGTTGCTCCAGGCGCTCTCCACCGCGCGCCAATGCGCGGTCGCACTGTCCCGCTCTCCGGCCGCGTCGAACGCCTGGGCCAGCAGCTCGTGCAGCTCGGTGCGCGTGATGTACAGGTTCGCTGCCTCGAGTGAGCCGCGGAATTCTACAGCCACACGCTCAACGGCTTCACGGTGAAGGGGCAGAGCCCACGCCGGCGCTGGTCGCTCAGCGACGCCGAGCGGGCGCGCACCGGCATCGAGCGGCTGGACATCGATGAGGATCCGGGCAACTCCGGTGGCCTTTTTCTGAGGGACATCCGCACCGATCTCGGGAGTCAGGACTTCTCGACCGTCACCCTCGAGGTGCTGATCGGCGACGACCGGCTCGGCGGGACGGCACGACTGTTCGAGAAGCCGGTGGGTAGCGGGAAGTGGCGGTTGATTCGAGAGGCGTAAGACACCACCGATCGTTGCACACCCTGAAGGGTGCGCCCGCAGGACACTGCCCTAAAGGACAGTGATTTGTGGGCGCACGCTTTAGCGTGTGTGGACCCTCCTGGGCACCGAGTACCTTGGAGATGGAGGGGACAATGAGACCAATCAAGACGAGCCTGCTTCTCCTGGTCGCGGCCCTCGCGCCGAGCAGCGCACCGGCGCAGCAACCGATGCTGCCCACGCTGCGCTACGATCCACCGCCCAACTTCTATCGCAGCGCGAGCACGCCACCGGAGCAGTATTCGTCCAATGCCGTGAACGCGTACCTGGTGGTGTATCCGTTCCGACCGGATCCGGCGAGCCTGTTGCAGGCGTACCAGCAGACGATGCTCCGTAGTTGGATCGATCCGCAATACCAGGAAACCAACATCGCCGGTCCACCCGGGATCGCCACCGGCACCATGCCGGGCGCTGATACGACGATCGTGTGGAGTTTCGCCGAGAACATCGCGGGCCTCGAGCGGCCGCACCTGCGCGTGGCGATTCTCGCCCGCGGGGCCGTGGCCGTCCTGGATCTCTCGGCCAACAGCCAATACAACTGGCAGCAGGCCTGGCCCGCCATGCAAGTCACGCTCGCTTCGATGCGCGTGGTGATGCCGTCTACCGTAGCCGCGGCGCCCAACGCGTCCCCATCGACTGGCGCGTTCGCCGGCGTGTACATGGGCATGAAGGGGCACTACGTAGTCGACCTGAATCGACCCGTCGGCTCCGGCACCTGGCAGACGGCGCCGCACTTTTACCTGTTCTCGACGGACGGCCGGGTGTACCGCGGCTTCAATCTCTTGGTGACCACCAGCAGCGACATCGGCCGCTTCGATTTCAACGAAGCCGCCCGCACTGAGCCCGAAAGCTCGGGCCAGTATGCGGTGCAAGGCGATCAGCTGATCATGCAATTCGGGGGCCAGCAACGGGAGCGGCTCACAGCGCCGCTACGGCCGGGGGCAGCGACGTTGACGATCGACGGCGTCACCTACGAGCGGCACTAGGGAATGCGGCTCCCCCCGACACCGGACCTGTTGTTCACACCCTGAAGGGTGTGCCCGCAGGACACTGCCCTTAAGGACCCTAAAGGACTCCCTGACGGTCGCAGCGCCTTTGCGGGCGCACGCTTTCAGCGCGTCCCCGGCACCGGGCCGAACCCTCTACCCTCCCCCCTTCCCCTTGACTAAATTGTTGCCACACGGAGGGATGACATGGCGACGACCCAAAAGCCCGACACCATCACCCTGACGCTCACCGAGCGCGCCGCGGAAGAAGTGCGGAAATTCATGGCCGACGAGAAAGTCGACCCCGCTACCGCGGGATTGCGCTTGGGCGTCCAGCCGGGTGGGTGCTCGGGGTTCAAGTACAGCCTCAATATCGAAGACAAGCCCGAAGCCGACGACGTGGTGGTCGAGTCGAGCGGCGTACGGCTGTTCGTGGACAGCTTCAGCGGCCAGTACCTCAACGGCATGACGGTCGACTACAAGAGCAATTTCCAGGAGTCGGGGTTCGCCTTCGAGAACCCGAACGCGACCGGCAGCTGCGGCTGCGGGACGTCCTTTACGGTCTGAGCCGGCTGCCGCATCTTCTGCTGGCGCTCGAGGCCCGCCAATCGCGCGGGCCTCGATGCTTTTCCCCTTAGGAGGTTCCCTGCGCCCGCTCGACATCGGCGTCGTCGTCGCCTACTGCGTCGCCGTGGCGGCGATCGGCCTCACGCTCGCCGGTCGCCAGAAGGACAGCACCGACTACTTCCTCGGCCGGCACGGGCTGCCCTGGTGGGCGATCCTGCTGTCGATCGTCGCCACCGAGACCTCCGCCCTCACGGTGATCTCGGTGCCGGGACTCGCGGCCACCGGAAATCTCACCTTCATCCAGCTCGGCTTCGGCTACCTGATCGGCCGCATCGGGGTCGCCGCGCTCTTGCTCCCCGGCTACTTCGAGGGCACGCAAGACACCGCCTACGAGCGCCTGGAGCGCCGCTTCGGGCCCAACGCGCGGCGCGTGGCCTCGGGCGTGTTTCTCATCACCCGCTCGCTCGCCGACGCGGTGCGCGTGTTCGCCACCGCGATCCCGCTCGCCATCATCACGGGCTGGAGCTTGCCCGCGGGCATCCTCGCCACCGGCATCCTCACGCTCATCTACACCTGGTTCGGCGGTATCCGCGCCGTCGTGTGGACCGACATCTTGCAGCTCGGCGTCTACATCCTGGGCGGCGTGGCGACGATCGCGGTGGCGTTGCACCAGGCGGGGGGCATCGGCGCGCTGGGCGCCGCCTACGATCACGGCAAGCTCGCGTTCCTCGACTTCAGCTTCTCGTTCCGCAGCACGTACACCCTGTGGAGCGGGCTCATCGGCGGCGCGTTGCTCTCGGCCGCGTCCCATGGCACCGATCACCTGATCGTGCAGCGCCTGCTCGCCGCCAAGAACCTGGGTGACGCGCGCAAGGCGCTCGTGGGATCGGGAGTATTCATCATCCTGCAGTTCGCGTTGTTTCTGCTGGTGGGGACGAGCCTCTGGGTCGCGGGCGCCGCGCACCCCGGCATGGCGAGCGACCGTATCTACCCGACGTTCGTCGTGAACGAGCTGCCGGCCGGTCTCGCCGGTCTCGTCGTGGCCGGCCTCCTCGCCGCCGCCATGGGCACCCACGCCTCGGCCATCAACTCGCTGGCGTCCGCCTCGACGCACGATTTTTACGCGGGGCTAACCGGCCGCCGCGATCCCGAGCACCTGCTGCGCGTGGGACGAGCGATGACGCTGTTCTGGGCCGTCATCCTGGTCGCCGGGGCCATGCTCTTCCCGGATCGCCAGACGCCGGTCGTGGAATTGGCTCTGAAGATCGCCTCGCTCACCTACGGCGCCCTGCTCGGCACCTATCTCCTGGGGGGGTTCTGGCCCCGCGCCCGGGAACGTGACATCATCATCGCCATGGTAGTCGCCGTGGTGGTGATGACGCCCGTCGTGCTGGGCTGGCCGTTCCGCCTGCTGCCCGGCCTTGCGTGGCCGTGGGATGTGCCGCTCGGAACCGCAGTGACGGTGGCGGTGGGAATGACGAGCTCGATGGTCGGAAGGATGGAAGGTGGCAATGTTGGAACGAAGGCGGTGACGTTATGAGCTCCGCTTCCGACCTTCCAACCTCCCGACCCTCCAACAGTGCGCCGTCCATCCTGCTCGGAGTCGATGCCGGCGGCAGCCACACCACCGCCGCCATCGCGCGACCCGATCTGACGGTGCTGGCCCGCGCGGATGGACCCGGTACACCGCTGCGCCCCGGAGCGGCGGCCGCCACAGCGGCAACCGTCGCCGAGGTCGCCACCCGGGCCGCCCGCGCGGCCGGGATCCCGCTGCCGGCCGACCGCGCCGTAGTCGGCGCGGCGGGCGCCGGCCGGGCGTTCGAGCGACGCGAGCTGCGCGACGCCATCGCCGCGCACGGATTGGCCCGCTCGCTCGAAGTCGTGGCCGACGGCGAGATCGCGCTCGCGGCCGCCTTCGGCACCGAGCCCGGCATTCTCGTCAACGCGGGAACCGGGTCGATCGCCTACGCGCGCGACCGCTCCGGGCGGCTGCGCCGCTCGGGCGGCTACGGCTGGCAGTTCAGCGACGAAGGCGGCGGCTACTGGATCGGGCGCCGGGCGCTCGCGGCGGCCGCGAAGGCCAGAGACCGGCTGGGCGAGGCGACGGGTCTGCTGGCCCGGATCCTCGCGGCGCTCGGGCTGCGCGAGTTCGACGAGCTGGTACGCTGGGCGGCCACCGCGACGCCAGCCCAGGTTGCGGCGCTCGCCACTCCCGTCCTCGCCGCCGCCACGGACGGTGACGCGGCAGCGCGACGGATCACCGCGGAGGCTGCGGTCGAGTTGGTCGAGCTGGTGCGGGTCGTGGAGCCGATGTTTCCGCCGGACGATCCGCTGATCGTGGCAGCGGCGGGTGGGCTGCTGCGGGAGGAGAGTCCGCTCTACGTCGCGTTTCGGGTTCGCTTGCAGGCGGCGTTGCCGCGCGTGCAGCTGCGGGAGATGGTGGTGGATGCCCCATGGGGGGCCGTGAGGCTGGCGGCGGAGATGAAGTGAGGTGGTGCGCCGCTCACCTCAAGCCTCAACCCCCACTTTCGCCGGATCCCAGTCCGCCTCCTTGCGTGCCACGTAGGCCGCAGCCGTGAGATCTCCGGTGATGTTCAGCACGGTCCGGGACATGTCGAGGATACGGTCGACGCCAAGGATGATGGCGATCGACTCCGGCGGGACGCCAACGGTCGCGAGGACGACCATGATCAGTGGCAGAGACCCTCCCGGGACGCCCGCTGCGCCCACGGCCGTGATCACGGCCAGGATCAGCACGATCACTTGCTGCCCGAGCGACAGGTCAATGCCGAACACCTGGGCGAGGAACAGCACCGTCACGCCCTCGTAGAGTGACGTGCCGTTCATGTTCATCGTCGCGCCCAAAGGAAGGACGAACCCCGCGATCTTGGGCGGGATCTTCAGGTCCTGCACCGCTACCGCGATGTTGGTCGGCAGCGTAGCATTGCTGGAGCTCGTGGAAAAGGCCGTGACGATGCTCGGCCACGCCTTCTTCCAGAAGATACCGGGGGAGAGACCTCCAAACACCCGCACGAGCCCCGAGAGGCCGACGCCCGCGTACAGCGCGAGGCCGCCCAGCACCACCAGCACGTATTTGAGCAGCTGACCGAGGAGATCCCAGCCGAAGCGCGAGGTGACCACGAAAATCAGCCCGAAGACGCCGTACGGGGCCAGGCGCATGGCGAAGTCGATGATCTTGACGACGGCCTCACCGAGCGCATCCAGCACCCGGACCATCGGCCTGCTCTTCTCCTCGGGGATGAGCGTGAGCGCGGCACCGAAGACCAACGCGAAGAAGATGACGCCCAGCATGTCCATCGAGGCCGCGGCCTGAATCGGGTTGCGCGGCACGATGTTGACGAAGGTTTCGATGCCGAACCTGGTGCTTCCTCCGGCCTGAAGTCCCGCCGCCTGAGACCGATACGTCGTCATCAGCTGGTCCCGGATGTCGGGCGCAAGCCCTTCGCCCGGCCGGAACAGGTTGACGAGAACCAGGCCGACCAGCGCCGACAGCGCCGTCGACAGCAGGAAATACGCGATGGTCCGGGCCCCCACACGGCCGACCTTGCGAATGTCCCCGAGCTGAGCCACCCCCAGGGTGATGGAGGCGAACACCAGGGGGATCACCGTCATCAAGAGCATGCGCAGGAAGATCTGCCCCATGGGCTGGGCGACGTAGTCGCCGACCCACTGGACCCACCGGGCGTCCGCGGCGACGGTGTTGGCCGCGAGCCCGGCCGCAGCCCCGAGCACCAGGCCGACGATGATCTTGGTGTGGAGCTTCATGCGGCCGGCGGACGCCGCAACCGGCTGCGCCGGTAGCCGTAGCCGGCATAGAGCGCGATGCCGATGGCGAGCCACACGCCGAACCGCTCCCACGCCTGCCGCGGCAGTCCCGCCATCGTGATCACGCACAGCACGGCGCCCCCGATGGCCACGGGCCAGACGTAAGGGACCCGGAACGGCCGGGGCCGATCCCGGTCCTTGTAGCGCAGCACCAAAACGCCGACGCAGACCAGCGCGAACGCGAACAACGTCCCGATGTTGGTCAAATCGTACGTCTCGCCGGCGTCACCGATCAGCGACGCCAGCGCCACGACGATCCCGGTGATGAGCGTGGTGACGTGCGGCACGCGGTGCTTGCCGTGCAGTTTCGCCGCCCAGGACGGCAGCAGGCCGTCGCGCGCCATGGCGTAGAAGATGCGCGGCTGGCCGTACTGAAACACCAGCAGCACCGCCGACATGCTGACGATCGCCCCGAGCGCGACGATCCAGTTCACCGTGCGAAAGCCCGCGACCTCCAGCGCCCTGGCGAGCGGATCGGCGACGCCGAGCTCCGTGTAGGGCGCCATGCCGGTGATGACCGCGCCGATGATCACGTAGATCACCGTACAGATGGCCAGCCCGCCGAGGATCCCGATCGGGAGATTGCGTTGCGGGTTCTTGGTTTCCTCGGCCGCCGTCGAGATGGCGTCGAAACCGATGAAGGCGAAGAACACGATCGCCGCGCCCTGGTGGATGCCGCGGAACCCGTTGGGGGCGAACGGCTGGTAGTTCGCGGTATCGATGTGCGTCGCGCCGGCGACCACGAACAGCGCCAGCACCAGGAGCTTGATCGTCACCATGACGTTGTTGGCCCGGGCGCTCTCGCGCACGCCGAGCAGCAGCAGCCAGGTGATGAGCATGACGATCGCGAACGCCGGCAGATTGACGAGCACCGGAATCCCGAGCAGGTTTGGCGCGGTGTTGAGGAGGCCGTGCAGGTCGGGGTTGGGACTGAGCAGTGCGGTGCGATACCCGGTGGTGATCCACACCGGCAGGTGGACGTCCCAGCCGCGCAACAGGGACGTGAAGTAGTCCCCCCAGCTGATCGCGACCGCGACGTTGCCCACCGCATATTCGAGGATGAGATCCCATCCGATGATCCAGGCGACCAGCTCGCCCAGCGTCGCGTACGTATAGGCGTACGCGCTGCCCGCCTGCGGGATCATCGATGCCAGCTCCGCATAGCACAGACCCGCCAGCGCGCACGCGAGCCCCAGCAGCAGGAAGGAGAACACGAGCGCCGGACCGGCGCCGGCCCGCACCAGGTTACCGGCGGCGTCGTACTGGCCCGCGGCGGCGGTCCCGATCGCGCCGAAGATCCCCGCCCCGATCACGGCGCCGATCGACAGCATGATCAGGTCGCCGGCGCCCAAGACCCGCCGCAGGCCGTGGGGGGAGTCCTGATCGGCCAGGAGGTCGGCGATCGGCTTGCGGGCGAACAATTGGCGCATCAAGGTCTCCACGGCGCGCCCCGGCGTCGCGCCGACGGGCGTGGGTTGTTCGAGTTCGTGCGGACTCGGTTAGCGCGTCAACTGCACATGATAGACGTAGGCGACCGCCCGGCCGTCCCGGGTGCGCGCGGGGTGGAACTGATAGCCCATCATCTTGTCCTGCACTTCGCGGCGGCACCCACCGCTCTTCGGGGGCGGATCCACCATCACCCGGGAGACGGACCCATCGGCCTCGACCCAGAACCGGACCGTGTAGTGACCCTTGTAGCAGTCGGCCGGCAAGAGCATGATCCGCGGATCGGGGGGAGTAATGTACGCGGCATCGCCCCCGCGGCCAGGACCGGAGTCGTTTCCGACTCCGGCGCCGGCTCCCGCACCCACACCACCACCCGTGCCGGGCCCCACGCCGCCGCCTTCCACTCCCGTCCCGCTCGCGTTCGACGATTCCGGCGCGGCGGGCGGCGGCGGCGTGGCCGGGACGTCGGGTGGCGCCACGGGGGCCGGCACCGGCTCCGGAACCGGCGTGGTCGGCGTCGGAACGGGGGCGGCGTGCGTCGTGGGCGCCGGCGCGGCGAGCGCCGGCAGCTGCACGTAGCGGGCGGGAGCGTCGCGGCCGCCACCACCGCCGCCACGCGGACCGTCCTCCCCACCACCAGCGTGCGCCCATTGGATCGCATGGCGGACGAGCAACACGACGATCAGGGAATGCACCAGCACCGACACGATGATCCCGCCGGGGCGTCGCCGGGCAGTTGGCAGTCGGAACGGAGGGAGAGGGGGTCGCCGCGGCGCGGCGGTCGGTACGGTCACGGTGAATAGATACCCCGGAACGTGACGAGGGGCACGGCGTCCGGCCGTGCCCCTCGCATCGCCCATCCCACTCCGTTTACTGGCTTGGCGCCTGGCCCGGCTCCGGCGGCGGCGTGAAGCCGATGACCTGCACCCCCGCGCCCTTGGCGATGTCCATCGCTTCGATCACGTCGCCGTAGCGGCGGCTGGGCGCGGTCTTGATGAACAGCAGCTTCGCCACGCGCTGATCGAAGATCTGGTGAAACGCGTTGTCGAGCTGGGACTTGGTGTATGGTTGGCGGTTGATGGCGTAGCCGCCTTCCGGCGTGAGCTCGAGCACGATCTGCTTGCTGTCCGGCGGCTGTTGCTCCTGCTTCTTCTCGGGCGGGACTTGCGTGTCGAACGCCCGCCGCGACAGCGGCAGAATGATCATGAAGATGATCAGCAACACCAGCAGCACGTCGATCATCGGCGTGACGTTGATCTCGGACGACAGCCCGCCTTCGTTGCTGGTCTGCATCGCCATGGCGCTAGTCCCTCTCCGGCGTCGCCGCGAGCCTGGCCTTGTCGGCGATGGCGCCGATCACGCGCACGCCGGCGCGCCGGGCGATGGCGATCGCCTGCTGCACCCGCTCGTACTTGATGTTGGCGTCCGCCTTCAGGAACATGATCTTGTCCACCGTGCGCGCCGCGTAGATGGAGATCAACTGAGACTCGAGCTCGGCGTCCGAGATCTTGTGCATCCCCGAGTACTGGCCGCCGGGGCCCGGGAGATCGAGGAAGAACTGGCCGTTCTGATCGATGCCGAGACGGATTTCCCCGTCCTTCTCTTCGCGGCTATCCGGATTCAAGGCGGCCGGGATCGTGGCCTGGAACCCGGCGGTGATGAGCGGCGTCACGATCATGAAGATGATCAGCAGCACCAACATCACGTCGATCATCGGCGTGACGTTGATGTTGGCGTTGACCGCCGCTTTGGAGCTAGCGGCTGATAGGGCCACTGGACTGCGTCCCCTTCTGCGCCTGGAACTCCTTCGTGAAGATGGACCGGCCGAATTCCGACCCGACGCTGCGGATCAGGTAGTCGATCAGCTCTTTGGAGCTGTAGGTCATCTCCACCGAGATGAAGTCGATCTTGGTGGTGAAGTAGTTGTAGAACCACACCGCCGGAATCGCCGCCATCAAACCGACGGCCGTCGTGATCAGCGCCTCGGAGATGCCGCCCGCCACGGCCGACAGCGAGCCGCCGCCGCCCGACGCCATCATGCCGGAGAACGCGTTCACGATGCCCATCGTGGTGCCCAACAATCCCACGAACGGCGCCGTGGCGCCGATGGTCGCGAGAATGCCGAGGCCGCGCTTCAGCTCGGCGATGATGATCAGCATTTGGCGCTCCACCGCCCGCTCGGCCGAGTTGATGTCGGCCGCGGTGATGGTAGCGCGGTCGCGCAGCAACGGCTTCACCTCGGCGAGCGCTCCACCCAGCACGCGCGCCACGTGACTGTGCTTGGTCTTCTCCGCGAGGGCGATCGCCGCCTCGAGATGCTCTTCCTGGAGGAACCGCGAGAACTCCGGGATGAACCTGACCGTCTCACGCTGCGACCGCCGCAACTGCCACCACTTCATGAAGAAGGTGGACAGCGACCAGATCGACATGATCACCAGGAGGATCACGACCCCCTTGGCGAACCAGTTCGAGTTGGTCCACAGATCGAGAATGTTCGGCATTCGCTGCTTACTCCTTCCGAGGTGGGGTGTCGCGCCCTAGCGCCTGATGGTGTACGTCACCGGCAGCTGGATCAGCACGCGCACGGCCTTGCCGTAGACGCGCGCCGGCCGGAACAGCGACTTCAGGACCGTCTGCTTCGCGGATTCGTTGAATCCCGGATTGGCGGTCTGGGTGATCTTGACCGAGGTCGGCTCCACCCGTCCCATGGTGTCGATGATGGCCTGCACCATCACCGTGCCTTCGATCCCCGCCTGCATCAGGAGCGGGGGGTAGACCGGCTGCGGGCCGGCCAGGCGCTCCGGCCTTTCCTGCACCACGTCCACCGTGAAGACGTCGCCGGACGGCACGATGCCGCTGCCCGTGCCGCCCTCGACGCCCACGCCGGAGAAGTCCCGCGGATCGAAGCGATCCTGCAGGTTGACCGGCGGAATGTTGGTCGGGATGTCGGTCGGCGCCACGACGGTCTGGAAGCCCTTGAACTGCACTTCGAGCTGCGGCGGCGGCGGCTGATCCGGCTGCTTCGTTTCCTGCTGGATGTACACGAGGGCGGTGTCCACATTGACCGAGTTGTCGGTCTGGCCCGCGGTCAGCGTCGCGTAGACCAACCCACCGATGGCGAGCGTGTGGAACACGATCGACACGATGCTCGTCCCGGCGAGCCTGCCCCGCTGGGACGATTTCTTGGACTCGATCAGCACGTCGAACACGGCAGCGCCTCCCGCGCGATGGCTACCGAGATAGTACCACCTGCGGCTTGCCCGCTAGTGGGGGGTTCATTACAAAACGATGACAACCGGGTGTGGGGCGGCCCGCGAGGAGGCTCACGGCCTCTGCGGTATGACACCCGGGTGGGCGCTGGTCCCCGGTAAGGTGACGGTGAACGTCGTGCCGCGCCCCGGCCGGCTTTGGACGTCGATCGTGCCGCCGTGTGCCTCGGCGATCCACTTGCAGATGGCGAGGCCCAACCCGACGCCCGGCCGCTCGCTGGTGCGCGTCCGCGCCGTGTCGGCGCGCCAGAAGCGATCGAACACGTGCGGCAGGTCCCCGGGGGCGATCCCGATCCCGGTGTCCGACACACCCAGCCGCACGCGACCGTCGTCCCGCTCCAGCCAGAGGGTCACGCGCCCACCGGACGGCGTGTACTTCACCGCGTTGGTGAGCAGGTTCAGCACCAGCTGGCGCATGCGGCTCGCGTCCACCTCGACGATGACGGGTTCGCTCGGTGCGGTCACCCGCATGCTCACGCCGGCGTCTTCGGCGAGGAGATCGCCGGTTTCGCGTGTTTCCTCCACCAGGCGCCGCAGGTCCACTGGCTCGCGATGCAGCGGCGCCGTGCCTTCATCGGCGCGCGCCAGGGTGAGCAGCGTGTCTACCAGCTCGGCCATGCGGTTGATCTCCTGCAAGGCCTCCTCGAGCGCCGCCAGCGATTCCTGCGGCATCTGGGGCGTGGTGATGGCGCGCTCGACGCCGACGCGGAGCACCGTGAGCGGCGTCTTCAGCTCGTGGCTCGCGTCGGCGGTGAACCGGCGCAGCGCCGAAAAGCTGCGTTCCAGGCGGTCCATCATCTGGTTCAGGGTATCGGCGAGCCGGCCCAGCTCATCCTTGACCATCGAAGTCGGCAGCCGGCGATGCAGGCTCCGGCCGTCGGTGATCTCCCGCACCTCGTTGGTGATCTGATCGACCGGTGCCAAGGCGCGCCGCGCGATCCACGATCCGATCACGTACGCCGCGAGCACGCCGAACGGCAGCATCAGCAGAAACATCGAGAGGGTCTGCTCCAGGCCCAGCTCCACGCGCTCCGGCCGCACCGCGACGAGCACCGCTCCGCCTTGCGGCACCTCCGGTCCGAGCGGCCGGACGATATAGCGCAGCCGCGGCCCGTCGGGGGCCAGGGTGAGGGCGCCCTTCTCCCGGCGTCCCTCCGCGGCGACCATGACCTGCCGCAGCTGCTGGAACTTCTCGTAGGTGAGCGCGATCGACTCGGTAGAGGCGAACAACGGCACGCTGTCGTTGGCGGGCAGGATGACGAGGAAGTCGGGGACCGCTTCGAGCGTGGCGCCCAGCTCCTGCGCCAGCACCGGGTGGCCCGCCGAGTCGTTGCGCGCCACGATACCGCCGGCGCGCGCCACCCCCGCCAGGATGCCGGCGGTGAGGTCGGCCTCGGATTCGATGCGCCGGTCGAGCTCCTGGTACAACGCGGTGCGGCGGGACATGTAGACGGCCACGGTGAAGCCGGCGAGGATGATGGCGACGGCGGTGGCAAACCACGTGGTGAGCCGCGCCCGGATCGTGTCCACGTCACCCTTTCACGACGTAGCCGACGCCGCGCACGGTGTGAATCAGCTTCAGCTCCCGGCCGTGGTCGATCTTCTTGCGCAGCCGGGTGATCACCACGTCCACGATGTTGGTTCCGGGATCGAAGTGATAATCCCACGCATACTCGGTGATCAGCGTCCGCGGCATCACGCGTCCGGGATGGCGCATCAGGTACTCGAGCACCGCGTACTCTTTGGGCGTCAGCTCGATCGCCTGGCTGCCGCGCCGCACCTCGCGAGCGCCGGTGTCGAGCACGAGATCGGCGACTGTGAGGACCGGCGGGGTGATGGCCGTTGGGCGGCGGCCCAGCGCCTCGACCCGCGCTAACAGCTCTTCCAGCGCGAACGGCTTGGTGACGTAGTCGTCGGCGCCCATGCGCAACGCCTGCACCTTGAAGTCCACGGTGTCCTGCGCCGTGAGCACGAGCACCGGGACAGTCTTGCCCCGGTCCCGCAACGTGCGCAGGACCTCGCGTCCTTCCATGCCCGGGAGCCGGAGGTCCAGCACGACGACGTCGTAGTGCCCCTCGCACGCGACGCGCAGCCCTTCGGTCCCGTCGCCCACCAGGTCCACGTGGAAACCCGCTTCGGCCAGTCCGCGCATGACATACTGACCGACGGTGCGGTCGTCCTCGATGACGAGCAACTTCACGGCGCGACCGGCAGGTACACCTTGAAGTTGGACCCGACGCCCATCTGCGATTCGACCTCGATGCGCCCGCGATGGTCCGCGATGATGCCGTAGCAGATGGAGAGGCCGAGGCCGGTGCCGCGGCCCTGGGGCTTGGTGGTGTAGAACGGCTCGAAGATCTTGGGCAGCTCTTCCTGGCGAATGCCGGAGCCGGTGTCGATGAACTCCACCAGCACCTCGTCGTCCCGGTCCGGGTTGCGCCCGGACCGCACCGTGAGCACGCCGCGCGAATTCATCGCGTCCATCGCGTTCAGCATCAGCGCCATGAACCCCTGCACGATGCGCTCGGGATCGGCGTCCACGGGCGGGAGTCGCGGAGCGAAGGCCCGGCTCACACTCAGGCGCTTGAACCGGTCGTGGTGCTTGAGCAGGAACAGCGTCTGCTCGAGCAGCTGGTTCACGTCGACCCGCCGCTTCTCGCCCGTCTTGGGGCGCGACAGGTCCAGCAACCCGTCCACGATGCGCCGGCACCGCTGCACTTCGGTGTCGATGATCTTGAGGTATTCCTCGAACCCCGCCCGCTCCCGATCCGGGAGCTCCGCGGCCCGGTGACTCAAGGCCTCGGCGCAGGCGAGAATCGTCGCCAGCGGGTTGTTGATCTCGTGCATGACGCCGGCGGCCAGCTGACCCACCGCCGCGAGCTTCTCGGTCTGGCCGAGGCGCTGCTGGGCCAGACGCCAGTCGGTGACGTCCTCGGCGATGGTGATGACGTGCGTGATGCGCAGGTCGTCGAGACGCATCGGGATCTTGGACACGCGGTAATAGCGGGGAGAGCCGCTCGCCGTCGATTCCATCTCCATCTGCTGGATCTCGCCGGTCTCGAACACGCGATCGAATTCGCGCTGCAGCAACCCCCGTGGCTGCCGGTCCAGCACGCCGAAGATCTCCCGCCCCACGGCGTCGTCGCGCGCCACCCCGAGCGTGCCGCTCTCGCGCTGGCGGTTCCACGCCCGGATCAGGTAATCGCGGTCGATCACATACAGGCCGACGGGGAGGGAGTCGATGATGCGGCCCATGAAACTGCGCTGCGATTCGGCCTCGCGCGCAGCGAGCGCAATCTCGGACGCAAGGTCCTGCGACAGCTCGGTGGCGGCGAGCACCGGCGACAGAATCCGGGCGACCACCCGTCCCACGTCCTCCGCAGCGGCCTCGCCACGGCCGGCTGCGGTGCGCAGCTCGAGCGCGCCCAGCCCCGCGTCCTCGAACGCGAGCGGGAAACGCAGCCGGACGCCGCCGCCCGCCACGCGCTCCCGCTCAGGCCCGCTCCGGAACCACGTCTCCGAGGGCGCGAACGCCTGCTCGGAGCCACCCGTGGGGCCTGGAATGGCGTGGTATCCGGTCCCTTCGGGGCGCCGCAGCCAGAGCCGGGCATCGGCCAGCGCGAGGCCGCGGCGCAAGACGGAAATGACTCGCGCGAGGGCGTCTTCAGTGACGAGACCGGCGGCGAGAATGTCGGCGACATCCGCGATGACGCGGAGCCCGGCGGGTGCTGACTCGAGCGTCGACTCTGGCATCGCCTCGCTAACCTAGGGGCCACCCCTCCGCCGCGCCAGCGGGATCTCGCCCCGCGCCGCCACGAAGGCGTGCGTGCGCTGTGTGCGCCCGGCGAAAAACGCCGGTCCCAGCAAGAGGGTGAACTGCGCCCCCTCCGCCTGCCCGATGCGCAGCGCGGGGAGCACCGCCAGCGACACCCACCGTTTTCCTTCTGGGAGTGGGGAACGGGCCGCGAGGTACCCGGCGCCTTCGAGCGAGACGTCCAGGCCGATCACCGTCGGATTGATGTCGTCGCCCACCGCGGCCACGGTGAGCCGGCCGCTGCGCAGGGCGAGGGCCAACGCGCCGACGAAGCCGCGCGCCCCGCGAATCAGGACCGCCTGATCCGCGAACCAACCGGCGCGGAGCGTGGCGGCCACGGATCGCACCGGGCCCAGCCCGACCGAAGGCGCAAGGCCGAACTCGAGCGCCTCGATCTGCCAGTCGCTCCCGCCCACCGTACCCGCGTAGCCGAACAGGAGCGAGGACTGTCCGGCGAGCGGCGTGGACAAGACGGCGAGCGACATGAACATTGGCACGATGGATCGACGCACGTTCGTTCTCCTCTCGGGGGCGGCTTCGGGGGCTCTGCTCCACTCGCCGCGGTGGCTCGGCAGCCCGCGCGCGACGCCGGCCGTGGGCCGGCTGATGTTCACCCTGGACGAGCGACAACGCTGGACCCTCTCCTACCACGGGGACGCCGGGCCCGTTCCCCTCATCGCCGACGCCGAGCTGGCGGTCCACGTCGATGACCGGTGGGTGCCTCTGCACTCCCTCGAGCGCGTGACCGCGGGGCGCCGCATCGGCCCGGACCGCCACACGACGGTCGTCTCCGGGACCGCCGCCGGCATTGCGGTGGACGTCACCTTCGCAGACGCCGACCCGGGAGACACGGCCGCGATCACGGTGGCGCTGTCCCCCGATCGCGTGCAGGCCGTTGTGCGCGGGATCCGGTACTGCGCGCTTCCGCCAGGGAACGTGCTGCCCGGGCCCGGGCAATTGCAAGCCCTGATCAACGGGTACCACTCCTGGAGCGAGAGTCGAGTCGCGCCCGTGGTCGAAACCGGCCGCGAGGCCGTCAGCCATGCCGCCCTCGGCCTGTCCCGGCGGGGCCGGAGCCTGGGGATGGCCTTCGACCCCGGCGAGCCCGGTGAAGCCGCGGTGCACCTCTCGCCCGGGACGCTCGAAGCCCGCTCCGATTGGCTGCCGCCGCGACCGCTGCGATCGGACGGCGACGGTGCCACGCTCCGGTTCGCCTTCGACCCGGCAGGGGACGCGTCGTCCGCGCTCGCCGTACTGTTCGCGCCCGCGACGGTCGATCGCGACCGGTTCGCCGCCGGGGCGCCGGCCGGCTGGTGCTCGTGGTACGCGCTCTCTGACCGCGTCACGGAGGCGGACATCATCGCCAATCTCGAGGCGTGTGTCACGCGCTTCGATCCGCGTTTCCTCCGCTACGTCCAGATCGACGACGGATACCAACGGGCCGCCGGCGACTGGGAAACCAACGACAAGTTCCCCCATGGCCACCGCTGGCTCACGGATCAGATCCACGCGAACGGACTCCAGGCCGGTCTCTGGGTCGCGCCGTTTGCGGTGACCCCGCAGTCCGGGATTCCCGCGGCACATCCGGAATGGCTGCTCCGTTCCGGCGGCGCACCGCTCTCGCATGGCGCCAACGCGACCTGGGGCGGCACCGTGTACGCCCTGGACGCGGCCCACCCCGGGGTCCGGGGGTGGCTGCGTGACTTGGGGCGGCGGGTGGTGCACGAATGGGGCTACGAATACCTCAAGATCGACTTTCTGCTTTACGCCACCGCGGGCGACGCGCACGCCGGCGGCGCTACCCACGCCGAAGCGTACCGGGCCGGGCTCGCCGCGATCCGCGACGGGATGGGGCCCGATGCGTTTCTGCTTGGCTGCGGCGCCCCGCTGCAGCACGCCGTGGGCGCGGTGAACGCCATGCGCATCGGCGCCGACGTGGCCGCCACGTGGGAGGGCATCCAGGCGCCCGCGCGGGCGACGGCGCGGCGCAGCTTCTACCATCGCGGCGCCTGGTTCAACGATCCCGCCGGCCTGGTGGTGCGGCCACCGCTGTCCCTCGACGAGGCCCGGGTCTGGACCTCGATCGTCGCGCTCTCCGGAGGGATGGCCCTGCTCTCCGACGATCTGCCGCGCTTGCCCCCCGATCGCATCGCCCTGTTGCAGCGCGCGCTGCCGGTGGCGCCGATTCGCGGCCGCGCCGGCGATCTCGAACGATCGACGCCGGAGGTCGCGCCGGCCATCGTCGCGCCGGAAATCGATCCCATTCCGCTGCGTGGCGCCTGGAGATTCCGCGCCGGCGACGACGCGCGCTACGCGGCGCGCGACATCGACGACACGACGTGGGAAACGATTCCGGTTCCCCGCAGCTGGGAGCAATCCGGGCACCCTGGGTATGACGGGTTCGCCTGGTACCGCACCCGATTCACGCTCCCCATCCCCTCCCCCGAGCGCAGCGGTGGGGTGGTCACGTTCCCCGCCGCACTCGAACTGGGCCGCATCGACGACACGGACGAGACCTTCGTCAACGGCGTGAAAGTGGGACAGACCGGAACGTTCCCGCCGGGCTCCCGCGGCGCGCGGGAGGCGTTCCGTCGCTACGTCATCCCCGAGGGCGTGCTCCGTTGGGGCGGCGAAAACACAGTCGCGATTCGGGTCTACGACGGCGGCGGAGCGGGAGGGTTCTGGAGCGTGCGACACGATGCGCCGCCCTCCTGGTGGGTCGCCGAAGCGACGCCGCGCTGGTGGACCGTGGCGCTGATCAACTGGAGCGACGAGCGGGACGACGTGGCCGTTCCCGTCGACGCGCTCGGTGTCACGGCGGAGCGCTGCGCCGTCTACGACGTCTGGGCCGACCGGCCGGCGACCGGCGTTGCCGACACGATCCGGGCTCGGCTGGAACCGCACACCGCCCTCGTCCTGGGGCTGCGACCCGCGGCGGGACATCCCCAGGTGATCGGCACCACCCGGCATGTCGTCCAGGGCGCGATCGACATCGGCGCCGAGCAATGGGACCGGGCCACGCGTACGCTCCGTGTCAGTTCCAGGAATCTGGATGCGCGACCCTACGCCGTGACGATCGCCGTGCCGCCGGGCCTCGAGCCAGGTGAGTGTACGGCGGAGATTCCTTGCACCGTGAGGCGACTGGCGAGCGGGCATGCGGTGGTCGAATGGGCAGACGGCACGCAAGGAAAAGACGTGGCGTGGCACCTGAGCTTCACGCAGACGCCAAGACGTTGAGGGCCCTGATCACTTCAACCCTGTCAGTTGAATCCCCCGGATGAAGTACCGTTGCGCCACGAAGAACAGCACGACCAGCGGGATCACCGCCGCCACCGCCGCCGCCATCTGGTAGGGCCAGTTCGTGTAATAGATCCCGTGAAACGAGGCGATCCCGATCTCGACCGTTTGCATGCGCACCGACCGGGTGACCACGAGCGGCCAGAGGAAGCTCTTCCATTGATCGACGAACGCGAACACCGCGAGCGTCGCCAGGGCGGGCTTGGAGAGCGGCAGGACGACGCGCCAGAAAATGCGCCATTCCCCCGCTCCGTCGAGCCGGGCCGCATCCTCGAGCTCGCGCGGCAAAGTCAGGAAGAACTGGCGCAGCAGGAAGATCCCCCAGACCGAGACCAGCTCGGTACTGATGAGCCCGGCGTAGCTGTCCACCCAACCGAGCGCGTTCACGATCAGAAAACGCGGGATGATGAGCACCACGGCGGGCACCATCAGCACGCTGAGAAACACGAGAAACACCCGGTCGCGGCCGGGAAACTTGAGGCGCGCGAAGGCATAGGCGGCCGCGGCACTCGTGAGCACCTGCCCGGCGACGACCGCGAGCGAGACGATCCCGGAATTGACGAAGAAACGCCAGAACGGGAGCGCGGTGAGGGCGGCCGGAAAATTGTCGACGCGCGGATGCAGGGGCACGAGCGCCGGCGGATAGCGCAGCACTTGGAACTCGTCCATCAGCGCGGTGCTGACCATATAGAGGAACGGCAGCGCCATGCTGGCACCGAGCAGCCCGATCACGATCAGGCCGAAGCGCGACCCCCTACGCATACTCCACCCGCCGCCCGAGCATCCGGAACTGCAGCCAGGTCACCGCGAGCAGGAGCACGAACAGCACCAGCGAGAGCGCGCTCGCGCCGCCGAACTGCAGGAACTCCCACGCCATCTGGTAGATGCGATACACGATCACGTCGGTGGCATGCAGCGGCCCGCCGTCGGTCAGCACATAGATGAGCGTGAACACCTGGAACGATGTGATCACGCCGGTCACGAGCACGAACAGCGTCACCGGTCGCAGCAACGGCACGGTCACGTAGCGGAATCGCTGCCACGGGCTGGCGCCGTCCACCCGGGCGGCGTCCAAGTAGGCCTGGGGAATCCCCTGCAGTCCCGCCAGGAACACCACCATCTGGTAGCCCACCTGCACCCAGATCGAGACGATCATCACAGCCACGAGTGCCGTCTTCGGGTTGCCGAGCCAATCGACCGGCGCGAGTCCGACCAGCGAGCCCAGGTAGTTGAGCAGCCCGAAGTCGGCGTGGTACATCCACTGCCACACGAGCGCGACGGCCACGACCGACGATACGTAGGGCAGAAAGAAGACCGCGCGCGCGATCCGGGTCGTCCGCGACCGGCGCTGGAGCGCGAGGGCGACGCCGAGCGCGATCGCCATCGCGACCGGGACGTGCAGCGTGTACAGCAGCGTGTTCCGTAACGAGACCCACACCAGCGGGTCACGCGCCAGCGCCGTGAAGTTGTCGAGCCCGACGAACGGCTTCACGGGCTCGATCGGGCTCCAGCGATGCAGCGACAGGTAGGCCGCGAAGGCGATGGGCGCGAACGCGAACACGGCGAGGTGCAGCGCGGCGGGTGCCAGGAACGTCCACGCCGTGAGGGTCTCGCGTCGAGCCCGGGGCCGGCTCCGAGCCCGGGAGAGCCACCCCACGAGCGCCGCCAGCGCCGGCCCCAGCCCAGCCACGCCGAGCGCCAGGATGCGCCACCCGCTCACGCCGGCCTCACCGGGAAGCACGCGCACGGCGAGCCAGCGCCGTTGCGCCACCCGGACCCGTACCTCCGCCGTTGGCCGGCCGGCGACTGCGCCGCGCCAGATGACGCCGGCCCCACTGTCGCTCGGAACGAGCTCGGCGCCGCGCACGAACGCACTCAGTTTTGGGATCATCACCGCCGCCGCGCGCGGCGCCACGCGGGAGCCCGCGTCTTCCATCAGGACGCGGGCGCGCTCGAGCCATTGGTCGGTCGACTTCCGGGAGGCGACGACCGCCTGCCGGTAGCCGCTCAGGCCCGCCAGGGTGGCGGCGAGCATGCAGGCCACCATCCCGCCGCGCGGCAGCCGCACGGCCAGCGCCCCGGTGACCGCGAGCAGGGCCAGCACCACGAGCTCCCACCCGCCCAGCATCGGCGGCGCCACGCCGCCCCTCCGCACGGCCACGGCGCCGACCACGTCCCAATCGTCCCGGTCCTTCAATGGGACCAACATCACGTCGCCGTGGGCGATCGCCGCCTCCCGATCACGCAGCGTGGCGAACACGTCGAACGGCAGCGGCGGAGCGGTGGCGCGGATCAGTGGCGCGGTCCCGTGAAACACCTCTACCTGCCCGGTCCACCCCGTGATCGTGTTGAGACCCCGCGCCAGGGAGAGCAGCCGGGCGAGGTCGTAGTCCTGGCTCCCGGCAACGGCCGGGGTGACGAACGCGAGATAGGCCGCTGCCGATTGGGCCGCCTGGCTGGCGGCCTGCCGCTCCGCGCGTCCGGCGACCCAATGCCCGACCCCCAGGGCCCCGAGCCCTGCGAATGCGGCAACCAGCGCGGCGCCGAGACGCCAGGCCGTCGTCTTCACGGTCCGCGCCCTTCCGCCAGCAGCCGATCGATCCGCTGGGCCATCTCTTGCGCGGCGATGCGGGGATCCACGTGCTCCAGGGTGATGCGATCCATCAGGTCCGGCAGCGCCGCTTCGACTTCGCGCCAACGCTCGATGCGTGCGCCCCACGGCACGCGCGCGTGCCGACTGGCGCGCAGAAACACGGCCTCCCACCCGGTGGTGTCGGATGCGGCCAGCGCCCGCGCGGCGCCGGTGAGGCTGGGCAGCTCGAGACCAGCGCCGGCTCGGGTCGCCTGCGCCGCCGAGTCGGCGAGGTACGCCGCGAGCTGAATCGACAGCTTGCGATGTGGCGCCGTCGCCGGCACGGCGAGCCCCGACGCATAGATGACGGTCTGGGGCGTCGCGCCGGCGCGGTGCGGGATCTCCACAAAACCGACCCGCAGCCGCCCGTCCGCGACGTAGGGCCGCAGGTTCGGAATCCAGAAGTGGCCGGTCGTGAGCATCGCCACCTTCCCGGAATAGAACAGGCGGAGATTGTCGCCCAGCGAGCGGCGCAGATTGAAGGCCCGGGGGACGATACTGTCGCGCGTCACCCAGTCCGTGTACCAGCGGATCGCCTCGACGCTCGCCGGTGCATCGAGGCACCCGGAGGCTCGCGTGCCGGCCGGGCACAGCACGTCTCCGCCCCCCGACCAGAGCCAGGGAAGCCACAGGAAGACGCGCCGATCGAACGCCGTGCCCCATTGATCCGGCTGCCCGTCGCCGTCGGAGTCCCGGGTGAGCGCCTTGGCCATGCGCAGAAAATCATCCCACGTCCAGTCATCGCCGGGATAGGGCACGCCCGCGCGGTCGAAGAGATCCTTGTTGTAGACCATGACCATCGGCGTGTAGCCCTTCGGGAGGGCGTACACCGCTTCGCCGCGACGGAAGATCCCGATGACCGTCGAGTCGAAGCGCGCCAGGTCGATCCCGAGGCGGCGCAGGTACGGCGACAGATCGAGCGCGACGCCGCGACTCGTGAAGGCGGGGACGTCGATGTTGTCGAGCAGAAAGACGTCGGGTGGCTGGCCCGCGACGATCGAGGTGAGAATCCGCTCGCGATACTCCGCCTGGCCGGTGCCGGCGCTTTGCTGCTGCACGACGAGGCCGGGATGGGCCTGCTCGAACGGCGCCAGCACCTGGCGCTCGAGATCCGCTTCGCGGTAGTCCGCCCAGTTCGCCAGCTCGAGCACCGTGCGCTTGTCACCACTCCCACACGCGAGCGTGGCCAGGAGTATTCCCGCCATGGCCTGGCGGCGGGTCACGCCAGTCGCGCCCCGTCGGCGCCGAAATAGTGCAGATGACCCGGCTCGACCCGCAGGGCCACGCGCGCGTCGGCCGGAATGGAGGGAATCCCAGGCACGCGCGCCACGAGGGACTGCCCGCCGGCCTCGAGGTGAACCAGGGTTTCCGCGCCGAGTGGCTCCACCATTCGGACCACCGCGTCTCCCGAGGCCCTGCCTGGGGTCACCACCATCAGGTGTTCGGGGCGCACCCCCACCTGCACGGCCGGACCGGTCATGCGCCGGGGCAGGCGCAGGCGGAAGGGACGCGGCGTCACGGCGAGCGAGACGACGTTCATGCCCGGGCTGCCGATGAAGCGGGCCGTGAACACGTCCGCCGGTTCGCCGTAGACCGCGGCGGGTGTGCCGGCCTGGCGCAGCTGACCCTCGTGCAGCACCGCGATGCGTTGGCCCATCGTCATCGCCTCGACTTGATCGTGCGTGACGTAGACCATCGTGGCCCGGAGGGCGCGGTGCAGTTTGAGCAGCTCGGCGCGCATCTCGACCCGGAGCTGGGCATCGAGGTTCGACAGGGGCTCGTCGAAGAGAAACGCACTGGGCTCACGCACGATCGCCCGCCCCAATGCCACACGCTGCCGCTGGCCTCCGGACAGCTCGCCCGGCCGCCGCTCGAGCAGCTCGCCGAGCCCCAATCGCTCGGCGGCCGCCCGGACCCGGCGGGTCAGCTCCGCCTTGGGCGTGCGGCGCATGGTGAGCGGAAAGGCGATGTTGTCGCGCACCGAGAGGTGGGGGTAGAGCGCGTAATTCTGAAACACCATCGCGACGTCACGCTCGGCGGGCGGTAGGTGGGTGACGTCGCGATCGCCGATGAGAATCGAGCCGCTCGTGGGCTCTTCCAACCCCGCGATGCAGCGTAAAGCGGTCGTCTTGCCGCAGCCCGAAGGCCCGAGCAGCACGAGAAACTCGCCGTCGGCAACCTCGAGCATGAGCTCCCGGAGGGCCGGGGGCCCGGAGTCGAATTGCTTGGTGAGCCCGAGTAGGGTAACGGAAGCCATGAGGCGCCTAACCTACGGCCCGTGCCACGACGGGCGCTAGCGGGGGCGGTGCCGGATCTCCACCTCGTGCTCATCGCTCAGCTCGAGGCTGACTTCCGCATGGCGGCATCCCGACGACTCGCTCGTCCTGGGTTCGACCTGCTGCTCGTCGACCGTCACGCTCGCGGCCACTCGACCGGCGGGCAGCGCCGGCGCCACGGTCACGCCCAGCCGCCCGCCCGCCGTGCGGCGCAGCCGCACGATCACGCGATCGGGCGAAGCACTGACCCGCACGTCGAGCGTCGTGTGACCGACGTGGAGGCCGCGCCATTCGCACGCGTTCCATCGCTCCGGCAGGTGCGGCGTGAGCGACAGTCGACCGGCCAGCGCGTCCGGGCGCGCGCCCAGCATCCCCTCGATCACGGGCGCCACGAGCATGGCCGCCGACCAGGCTTGGTCGGGACACACGCCCGCCGCACTGCCGAGATCACCGTCCAGGACCTCGTCGAAGCATCCCTGGCCGCGGGCAAACGGCAGCCGGGCGTTTGCCAGGAGATGCGCGAATCCTTGTTCCCCGCGGTGGCACGCGTATTCGGCGAGGCTCACCCATCCGGTGTACAGCGGCCACACCGCCCCGCTGTGGTAGCCGGCGGAGTTGTACAGCGGGTCGTCACGCGAGATGAGGCGCACGCCCCACGGCGCCGAGAAGGCCGGTGAGGCGATCGCGTCGAGCCAGCCGGCGGCTGGCCCCGAGTCCGCCACGCCGAGCAGCAACGGGACCGCAGTCAGTGCCGTGCGCTGTCGCTGGAGTGAGCCATCGGCCATGAGCCCCAGGGCGTACCCGTCCTCAAGCCGGAAGCGCTGCTCGATCTGCGCGCGAGCGCGAGCGGCCCGGTGAGCCAGCTCATCCGCCAGGGGAACGTGACCCAGTCCGCGGGCCACGGGCTCCAGTCCCGCGAGTGCCGCCGCCCAGACGCTCGCCAGGTACAACGTCACGTGCGCACCCGAGAGCGGGCCCATCTCGATCCAGCCGTGCCCGACCCGGCTGTTCTCGATCAAGCCGTCCCCGTCGGTGTCGGTCTCGAGGCAATAGCGATAGGCCCGCTCGATCTCCGCCCAGCGCTCACCGAGGAAAGCCAGGTCGCCGGTCCAGGCCGCGTACCGGGCGGCGAGGAGCAGGTACAACGGCGTCGAGTCGGCCGCATCGTAGTGCGCCAGGCCGCTGGCCGTGTGCTCGTGAATGACCTTGCCGCTCACGTCCTGGGTCATGCCCAGGAACCGGAGCACGAGACGACAACCGGGGTAGTCGCCCGCGGCGAGCAGCGCCATGGCGGTCCAGCAGGCGTCGCGGCCGAAATACCACGCGTATCCCGGCCGGCCGTCGCCCCAACCGGGGCGTGAGGGCGCGTAGCCCGCCACGATCGAGCGCCCGACACCGGGCGTATCGACGAAGCAACCGTCGAGCCGGGTCTTGGCCCACTCGTAGGCGCGGTTGAGGGGCTCGTCCGGGGATCGCAGTCGCACCGTGTGCTCCTGCAGCTGCGCCTCGTGCCGAGTGCGTTGCCCCGATAGACCCTGGACGCCGCCTCGACCGAGCGCCGCCACCGCGCCGTCCAGCTCCGCGCGCGTGGCGCCGCCAAGAATCGCCAGGCGAAACGGCGCCTCGAGCGTCACCCGCAGCTCGCACACCAGCGCGGGCGCATCTTCGGCGGGGCCTACGCGCCACTCGACCGGCGCGCTGGGCTGAAAGGCGGCGCGTGGCCGACCGGTCGCATCGGTGACCAGCAGGTGACCACGCTCCTGGTCCAGGCGATAGCGGAGGTCACCGCCGGCGCCCGCGGGATAGGGCCACGCGCGCCGCAGATCGACCCGCCAGCGCAAGGCCAGCTCCGGAGCGATGCGCAGGCCGCGCGCGCGCCCGACTTTCTCCGGTCGGTAGTCGAGCAGAACAATGGGATGCTCGAGCGCGGTCGTGACCGCTTCTTCGACGATGCGGGCGCGGCTCACGAGATGCCGCTGGATCAACACCGGCGTGATCTGGGCATCGCGCACCAGGGGTGTCTCGCCGCCGACGATCACCGTCAGGTCCTGGAGCAGCCGGTAGGGATGCACCCAGATCTCCCGGAGGCCGCGCTGCTCCCCGCCGGTGACGAGCGCGCGCCGGCCGGCGAGGATCACCGCCTCGTCGGACAGGGCTCGGCTCGCCACGTGCAGCGGCGACTCGAGACCGGGGAGCGGGCCGTCGAGCCGCACCCGGTCGGGCAACACGAGATTCGTATCCTCGCGCGCCGTGTGCCCCGGCTCGGGCCACACGGCCGCGTCTCCGCCGCGGCTGCGATGCGGAATCGCGTCGCGGGCGATCGCGTTTTCGAGCAACGCCCGCAGCTGGCGCGCGAGCCTGGGGTCCCGGGCCCCCGGCGCCACGAAGGCCCCGATACACAGCACGCCCCCATCGCCCACCGCATACTCCCAGGCGACGATGCGATCGGCGTTCACGTGGATATAGGAGCGCTCGCATGCCACAACCCGCCCCCACCGCGGCCGCCGCCCCCGGGAGTAGGTCGACTGGCCGTAGCGCTCTGCTTCGCTCGGCGCCCACGTATAGGTGCCTTGCCCCATGCGCTCGAACAGCGGATGTGGCCCAAACCCGGCGAGCCCGCGGACATGGGGGAATGCGCCGAATTTCCGGAATTCCGGGAATGACAACTCGTCGTCCTGATGGCGCCAGCTGCGCACCACCGTGTCGTTCGGGCCGTCCGCCTCGAGGCCGAGTCCCACGACCCGCGCCGCGGCGCGCTGCGTCAGCAGCAATCGTCCGCCCCGCTCCACCCAGGGCATGAGCAGATCGGCGGGCAGCGGGGGCGGCTCGTCCTCGGTGTGCACCCAGAGCACGTCGATGGCCGGGAGCGCGTAATCGTCGTGAGCGGCCCGGACCGGGGCCACATCCGAGAGCCCCGCCAGAAGCTGCCAGGCCGCCTCGCCCACGGGCCCGGTGGACAACAGCGCCACGCGACGCATCAGAAGCTCACGCTGAGGGGCTCGCCCACCGGCGCGCGCCCCGCCCGATGGCCGTCCACCGCCACCGCAAACCGTCCGCCGGCGATCGCCACGTCCACACGGTGCCCGGCGACCGGGAGTCCGGTCACGCGCGCCGCACCGATTCCGAGGCGCAGCGGGTGCACGGTCAGCCCCGTAGCGCCATGCGGCAGCACGCCGAGGAGGTGGGAGACGATGAGGTCGTTGATCCACGAGTGCTGGTAGTCGTCGATGCCGCGGTACAGGCTGCCCCGGCCGGTCATGGGGTGATAGTGCTCGAAGCAATTGGGGCGGTCGGCCCGGCCGTCGAAGGTCATCATGCGGGCGAACTGGCCCAGCAGCCGGCCGAGGTTGGAAGCCCAGTCCGGGCGGAGCTCGCGCACGACCCGCCCCAGGGCATCGGCGACGTGCGAGTTGGTCATGGGCCACACACGCCCGTTCCAGGGACAGTTGTGCCGCATCCCGCTCCATTCGGCGTCCGGGTCGAAGCGAGGATCGTCGCGGCTGGACGACGGGACGGGGAACGGTGTCCAGAATTCTTCCGGGTTGAACAGGTGCCGCTCCATCCCACCGACGTGTCGTTCGTCCACGAGATCGGTGGCGTAGGGGTAGAAGCAGACCGCGGCCTTCACGCCCGTGCGACGGCCGCTGGCCGGATCGACATCGGAGAACAGCTCGCTCGCAGGATCCCACATGCGCTCGCGCACCGCCTGCGCCGTCCGTTCGGCCATCGCGTTCCAGCGGGCCATGGCGTCCGGCGCGACCTCGCCGGCCAGAGTCTCGAGCGCGCGCAGCAGCCGATAGGCGTATACGGTGACATCGATGCCCTGCAGCCGGAACCGACCCGCCCAACCAACCCGGTCGGCCTCGGGATCGACCGCCTGGTAGCGGGACATGTACTCCTGTCCCGTTTCGAACTGGTTGCGGACGTCGATCATCCCCTCGCCGTCCGGATCGCGCGTGCGCAGCAGCCAGTCGGCATAGCGTGTGAGCGCGGCATACGCGTCGCGCCGGAACCCCGGGTCCGGATGCGCGGCATCGAGCGCCAACACCGCCCCGCCCCAATCGGCATGGTAGAAGTCGGTGCTCTCGAGATGGTCGGCGTAGACGCGACCATGCAGGCTGCCGTCGGGTCGCTGGTGATCGAAACAGGTGCGAAACACGCCGCGCGCCCACTCGGGATCGGGATACCAGCGCAGCTCGCGCATGTGACACGGCGCGCTGTAGGTGATGGGCACGTGAAAGTAGCCGATGCCCTCGCACACGCCGGCGTGGCGATAGTTCGGCGCGGCGCCGGGCGCGAGCCCGTTGAGCCGCAACCCGTGCCAACGGTGCCACCAGTGACGTTCGAGGTAGGGATCGCTGCAACGGAACTGCGGCACCGTCGCGAAATACCGATCGGCGGACACCGGCACTCGAGACTTCGCGGCCATGCGATCGGCCGTATCGAGCGTCAACCGGATCCCGGCCGCGAAGCGCGTCGTGCCCCGCGCCGGCACGCGCACCCGGCGTTGGAGCCCGAGATACACCGTGGCCTCGTCTTCCGCACCGCTACGCCGCACTTCGTCGCCCAGACGTCCGGAGTTCCGCCAGCGATCCCAGAACGGGGTCAGCTCGAAACGGGGTGCGATCGCCGAAAGTTGTGAGCGGTACACCGCGTGAGATTGCGCACCCTGGAGCGACAGGGTCGCCTCGACGCGCGCGTGGTGCCCATGCCGATCGGAGACCAGGCGCGCGAAATCGAGCGCGTGCGGGGCCGGGCGCACGTCGGGCGCGAGGGTCTCGGCGTCGAGCGCCGACCAGACCACGACGTCCAGAGCCACCGCCCGGCGGGTCGGATTCCGCACCTCCCACTCGGATACGAGCGCTCCCCCGGGGGCGTGGCGCGTTTCGCGGGCCCTCAGGCCTCCGATGTCGTGGTCAAGAGTGAGCGCCGCCGGCGTCCAACGCCGGGCCTTGGTTCGCCCGGGGAGCGTGACACCGTTCGTGAGGAAGGCGACCGTGAACAGAGGACCGACTGCGTATTGGAACAGGTGTGCCTCGTCCCAGAATCCGGGCGTGTCGAGCCATACCGGGAACGGTGGGGCCCAGATCAGTCCGTCGCCGGCGCCCAGATACCACTTGTCGGGGCGCGCCAACAGACGGAACGGGTCGCTCAAAAGTCCGGGGCCGGCACGCCAATCTGCGGGCCGGCCCCGGTGGCGGCGGTCATCGAGGGCTCGCTAGGCCGAAAGGACGAGCTGGACCAGCGCGAACATCACGGCGGCCACGATGAACCCCGTGACGATCACGCCGCGCACGGTCTCCAGCGGCTGTTTTGTCGCGCCCTTATCCCCCGTGAGGGCGTTGAGCTCCACCAACCCCGCGACCACGAGCACGCCCAGCCAGTATCCCATCCGGTTCCCGTCGGCGCTGGGCGTCAGGTGCGAGGCGGCCCCCATGAAGAACAGCATGGGGATGGAGAACACCACGTTTGTGCGCGAAGCGAGGAACGCGCGCCGCGCGGCCGCCGGCGCGACCGGATTCGGCGCCTGACCGCCGGCGGTGGCGACGGCGTTGGCGATCACCACCTTTTGCTTCGGCCAGATCACGAGCCACACGTTGAGGAACATCAGCGTCCCGAAGGTCGAGCCCGTCAGGATGGCCATCGCCCAGGGACTCGAGAAATCATGACGTTTCAGAATGACCAGGGCGCCGGAGAGGAACGTCAGCATCGCGGCCCACCGGAACCACCACAGGGCGCGCGGCACGAGTTTCTGGGTGGCAGCGCTTTTCGTCGCGGCGTCCGCCTCCGCGAAGAACGGGCCCTGCACAAAATTGAAATAGTACAGCAAGCCGATCCAGGTGATGCCAGCCAGGAAGTGCAGCCAGCGCAGCAGGAACTCGACGCCGGCGTCGGAGAACAGCGCCATGACGAGCCTCCGGTAAGGGAAACGTTGCCCGATGGAATCTCGAGCCGGGCGGAAGATACGGCCCGCCCGGCCGACCCGCTACGCGCGGCCGGCTAGGCGAGCGGCTCGACGGCCACGACGGCCGCGCCGTCGGCGCGATACTCCACCGTCACGCGCCACGGCCGGCAACACACTTGACAATCCTCCTCGTATTCCTGCCGGGCGCCGCTGCCGGGATCGAGCCCGATCTCGTTGGTCTCCCCACAATGTGGGCACTCGACCAGCGCGACCGCGTCGGCGGTCCCATCGCCCAGCGGAAATTCCTCATCCAGGGGATCGGGGACATTGATCATCGAACAGCCTCCCGTTTTACCTGCGCCGCAACAGTTGAGCCCGCAGTGCCCGCGGGGAATCGCCGGGGCGAGGGCGATTCCCCTGATTCCCTGGATGCGGTTGGTTCCCCGCTAGACCAGCACTTCCGAATCTCTCCGCCGCCGCGGGGCGCCTTCTCCGTTATCATGTGCAATGAGCCCGCTGCGCCGTAGATCGCCTTGGCTGACGCCCTGAGGTCGTTGCTCCGCCTCTTCAGGGGCGGCGGCCGCCCAAGGGTCGAGAAACCCCTCCGCGCCGAGCTCTTGAGCATCGAGCGCCTCGAGGAACGGGCCAAAGCCCTCGCTGCCAGCTTCACCCTCTCCCGGGATCCGCGACGCAACGCCCGCCCATTCTTCTCGCGCCTGCATGACAATGCCCGCGTGCTGCGCGAAGCGTATCGCGTCCTGGCGGACGACGTGCACCGCCGCGAGTTCGTCCCGCCGGCGGCGGAATGGCTGCTCGACAACTTCCACCTCATCGAGGCCGAGATCCGGGGGATCCGGCATGACCTTCCGCCACAGTACTACCAGCAGCTGCCCAAGCTGGCCTCGCGGGAGATGGCCGGCGTCGCCCGGGTCTACGCCATGGCCCTGGAGCTGATCCGGCACACCGATGGTCGCCTGGACCGGCACCAGCTCGTGCGCTTCATGGCCGCCTACCAGACGGTGGCGCCGCTCACCATCGGCGAGTTGTGGGCCTGGCCCAGCATGCTCAAGCTCGCCCTCATCGAGAACCTGAGGCGACTGGCGGATGAAACGCTCCAGAGCCGGGACGCGCGTCTCCGGGCCGACGGCTATCTGGCCCGGATCGACGCCGAAGGGTCGGCGCCCATGGCGTCCCTCCCGGAGATGCTGGAGACGGCCTACGTCGTGCGGCTGCTGCAGCGGATGCGCGAGTATGGGCCCCTGGTCTCTCCCGTGCGCGCCGCCGTGGAGGAACGCCTCACCGCCCAGAGCATGACGGCGGAGGATGCGATCCGGCGGGAGCACCAAAACCAGGCCGCGGGACAAGTCTCCGTCGCAAACGCCATCACCAGCTTGCGGCTGTGCTCCACGCTCGACTGGACGCAGTATTTCGAAACCGTCAGCTTGACCGAACAGGTGTTGCAGCGCGACCCGGCCGGCGTCTACGGGAAAATGGACTTCCTCAGCCGGGACCGCTACCGCCAGGCGGTGGAGGAGCTGGCGGAGCCCACCGGGGAGGCCCAGCTGCGCGTCGCGCTGCGCAGCGTGGAGAGCGCCCGACAGGCCGCCGAGCTGAAGTCGATCGACGACCGCGCCGCGCACGTCGGGTACCACCTGATCGGGAAGGGCCGGCCCGACCTCGAGACCGACGTAGCGTACGGCCCGCGGCTCGCGGTTCGCGCCCGGCGGTTCATCTTCACCCACGCCACCGGCTTCTACCTGGGGTCGATCGGCCTCGTCGCCACGGCCCTGCTCGCCCTGGCCGTCGCCTATGTCCACGCGCAGGGCGGCACCCCCAGCGCCCAGGTCTGGATCGTCGCGCTCCTCCTTCTGCCCGCCAGCGATTTTGCCGTCGCCATCGTCCAGCGCCTGGCTGCGCACTTCGTGCCGCCGCGGCGCCTCCCCCGCCTCGACTTCCAGGCGGGCATCCCCGAGAGCGCACGGACCATGGTCGTCATCCCCACGCTGCTCACGAGCGTGGCCGGGGTGGCCGAGCTGCTGGAGCACGTGGAAGTCCTCGCCCTGGGAAACGCCGACCCGCGGATCCACTTCGCGATTCTCGGCGATTTCGCCGACGCCCGTACGGCCACGCTGCCCGAAGATGAGGGGATTCTGGACGCCGCCCGCGCCGGCGTACTCGACTTGAACGCCCGCCTCGGCCAGGGTCGCGGCGACCGATTCCACCTGTTCCATCGCGTGCGTCAGTGGAACGCCAGCGAGGGATCGTGGATCGGTTGGGAGCGCAAGCGCGGCAAGCTCGAGGAGTTCAACCGCCTGCTGCGCGGTGCCACGGACACCAGCTACCACCTCCACGTGGGGGATCCCGCGGTGCTGTCCAGCGTCCGTTACTGCCTCACGCTGGACAGCGACACCCGGCTTCCTCTTCACGCGGCCCGGAAGCTCATCGGCATCATCGCGCATCCGCTGAACCGTGCCGTCTTCGATCCCCGTCTGCGCCGCGTCACCGAGGGCTACGGAATCTTGCAGCCGCGCGTCAGCGTGACGATGGCGAGCGCCGCCGGCTCGCTGTTCGCGCGCGTGTACGCCGGGCATACGGGCGTGGATCCCTATACCACCGCGGTCTCGGACACCTACCAGGACCTGTTCCACGAGGGAATTTTCACGGGCAAGGGCCTCTACGACGTGGATGCCTTCATCGCCGCCCTGGAAGGCCGCATCCCCGAAAACGCGCTCCTGTCCCACGATCTCTTCGAAGGACTGCACGCCCGGGCCGCCCTGGTGACGGACGTGGAAGTGGTCGATGATTACCCCGCGAGCGTTCTCGCCCACGCACGGCGCCAGCATCGGTGGGCGCGCGGCGACTGGCAGATCCTCTTCTGGTTGTTTCCCGTGGTGCCAACCCGGCAGGGACTGGAGCGCAATCGCCTCCCCGTCATCTCCCGCTGGAAGATCTTCGACAACCTCAGGCGCACGCTGGTCCCCCCGGCGACGCTCGCGACGCTCGCGTTGGCCTGGCTCGCGCTCCCCGGAAACCCCCTGGTCTGGACGGCCGGGGTGCTCGCGGCGCTCGCTTTTCCACTATATCCGCTGGCGGTCCGGCTCGGCGCCGGCCCCGCTCCGCGACAACCGCTGCGGGTGTTTCTGCGGATTCTCGGCGAGGACGCAAGGACCGCGGGCGCGCAGACGCTGCTGCAGATCACGTTTCTCACCTACCACGCCTACGAGATGGCGCACGCCATCGCGCTCACGCTGGTGCGCCTCGTGATCACGCAGCGCCGACTGCTCGAGTGGGAAACGGCGGCCGCGGCTGCCGCTCGAGCTGCCGGCCTGAGTCCCCGAGCCGGCGCGTTCCTATTCCTCGTGGAGATGGCCGCCAGCCCCGCCATCGCGTTGATCCTCCTCGCCATGATCGTGGCGACTCGACCAGGCACCCTCGCCCTGGCTGGTCCCCTCCTTGTCTTGTGGATGGCCGCCCCGCTGGTGGCCTACTGGCTCAGTCAGCCCGTGACGCTCGAGCAGCACCTCCTGGGCTCCGAGGACCGACGCTTTCTTCGCCTGGTCGCACGCAAGACCTGGCGCTACTTCGAGAGCTTCATGGGCGCCGAGGACCACGCCCTGCCTCCAGACAACTTCCAGGAAACGCCCACGCCGATGATCGCGCATCGGACATCCCCCACGAACATCGGGATGGGGCTCCTGTCGACCCTGGCCGCACACGACTTCGGTTTCATTCGCACATCTGAGCTGGTCAACCGAGTCGAGGCCACGCTTTCCACCATGGAGGGATTGGAGCGATTCGAGGGTCACCTGCTCAACTGGTACGACACCAGAACCCTCGCGCCGCTGACTCCCCGATACGTGTCGACGGTGGACAGCGGCAACCTGGCAGGCGCTCTCTGGGCCCTGGCCGAGGGTCTGCGCCGCCTCGCCGGCGAGGCCCAGTCTGCCACCCAGATCTGCCACGGGTTGTCCGATACCGCCGAGTTGGCCCGACAGCACGCGGCTCGACTGGTTGACGGGAGCCATGGCCTGGCTGCCGCGCTGAAGTCCGTGGTAGACGTGTTGGACGGCCCCGAAGACGTGGAGAGCCGCCTGACGCAGAGCCGCGCACGGGTCCCCGAGCTGAATGAGGCGATCGCAGCGCTCGACCCGGAGAGCGAGGCAGCCTATTGGTTGCGATCCCTGGCCGCAGGGCTGTCGGCGCAGACGCCGGAACCCGGCAGGTTCGCGACTGATCTCGACGATCTCGCGCGACGCGCGCTCACGTTCGCGGACGGCATGAGTTTCGACTTCCTCTACGATTGGCAGCGCCAGATTTTTTCCCTCGGCTATCGCCTCGCGGATGCCGAGGGCACGGGCCGTCTGGATCCCTCCTACTATGACCTGCTGGCCTCCGAGGCCCGGTTGGCCAGCTTTGTCGCCATCGCCAAGGGTGACGTCCCCGACAGCCACTGGTTCCATCTGGGACGGCTGCTGACCAGCGTGGACGGCGCCCCAACCCTCCTGTCCTGGAGCGCCAGCCTCTTCGAGTACCTCATGCCCCTCCTCGTGATGAAGAGCTATCCGGGGACCCTGCTCGACCAGTCCTGCCGCATGGCCGTGCGTCGTCATGCGGAATACGGCAGACAGCAGGGCGTGCCGTGGGGGACCTCCGAATCCGCCTTCAACGTCGTGGACCATCATGGCAACTACCAGTACAAGGCTTTTGGCGTCCCCGGCCTCGGGCTGAAGCGGGGCCTCGGCGACGAGCTGGTGGTAGCCCCGTACGCGACCGCGCTGGCCGCGATGGTGGACCCGGAGCGAGCCGCCCGGAATTTCCGGCGCCTGGCGCGGGAGGGATTGGAGGGCGCCTATGGGTTCTACGAGGCCATCGACTACACACACCGCAAGGCAGACGAAGGCGAGCGCGTCAGTGAGCCGCACGCGGATGCCCCTCGCGGAGCCATCATCCGCGCATTCATGGCTCATCACCAGGGGATGAGCCTGGTGGCGTTGGCCAATGCCCTCCTGGACCATCCGATGGTGCAGCGCCTCCACGCCGATCCACGCGTGCAGGCCACCGCGCTGCTGCTGCAAGAGCGCGCGCCGCGACACACTCTCATCACCCAGCCCCGGCCCCCCGAGGAGACGCGGGTGGCCGCTTCAGTCTCCGCAGGGGCGGTCCGCCGCTTCCGGACGCCTCACACCCGGCACCCGCACGCCCAGTTTCTGTCCAACGGCGCCTACACCACGGTCGTCACCAACGCAGGGGGCGGGGCCAGCTTCTGCCGCGGCCGCGCCGTTACCAGGTATCGCGAAGACCCGACGCGCGACCAGGGGAGCCAATTCCTGTACTTGCGCGACGTCCGCAACGGGTCGGTCTGGTCCGCCGCCTACCATCCCACCTGCCGGGAGCCCGAGGAGTATCTGGTCACCTTTAAGGCCGAGCGGGCGGTCTTCCGTCGCCTGGACGAGGACATCGCGACGCAGCTCGACATCGCCGTCTCGACCGAGGACGACGTCGAGGTGCGCCGCCTGACGGTGACCAATCAGAGCGACCGGCCACGCGAGCTCGAGGTCACGAGCTACGCCGAGATCGCATTGGCCGCAGTCGCCGGGGACCTGGCTCACCCGGCCTTCAGCAAGCTCTTCGTGGAGACCGAGTATTTGCCCGAGAGCGCCGCCCTGGTCTGCACCCGACGCCCCCGCGCTCGGGACGAGGCCGGCGCGTGGGCAGTTCACGTGCTCAGCGTCGAAGGGAGAATGCAGGGGCCGGTGGAATGGGAGACCGACCGCGCGCGCTTCCTCGGCCGCGGCCGTGGCCCCGAAGATCCCGTGGCCCTCGACGGACGCGCCCTCTCGGGCACAACGGGAGCGGTCCTGGACCCGATCGTCAGCTTGCGACAGCGCATCCGTCTGGCCCCTGCCGGATCGGTACGCCTCTCGTTCGCGTCGGGGATGGCCCTGAGCCGGGACGGCGCGTTGGCGATGGCCCACAAGTACCATGACCCGAGCGCCGCCGCGCGCACGTTCGTGTTGGCCTTCACCCACGGCCAGAGCACCTTGCGGCACCTGGGCATCTCGACCGACGAGGCCCAGCTGTTCGAACGACTCGCCTCACGCGTCCTGTACACGGACGCCTCACTGCGGGCGGGGCCGGAGATCCTGGCGCGCAACGTCCTCGGTCAACCGGGACTGTGGGCCCACGGAATTTCCGGCGATCTCCCGCTCCTCCTCGTGCGCGTGGTTGACGGCGACGACATTCCCCTCGTCCGGCAGGTGCTCCAGGCCCAGGAGTATTGGCGACTCAAGGGACTGAGCGCGGACGTGGTGATCCTGAACGAACACCCGGTGAGCTACCTCGACGACATGCACGTCCAACTCGAGGCGCTGCTCGATACCGGGCCCTGGGGAGCGTGGAAGCACCGCTCAGGGGGAGTGTACCTCCTGCGCGGCGACCTGATGAACGAGGCAGACCGGATCCTGCTCGCCAGCGTAGCCCGGGCCATCCTCCGCGGGGACCGCGGGGAGCTGTCGAACCAGTTGGATTGGCCCTATCCCGAGCCGCAAGCGGGGAAAGAGCGACTCCCCCCCCCACCGTCTCTGATGGCCGAGGCCGTCGAGATGGAGGTCGACGTCCCCGCCCTGACCTTCGCCAACGGTCTGGGCGGCTTCGCCGACGGCGGCCGCGAGTACGTGGTCGTGCTCGACGGCGACCAGGAGACGCCCCTGCCCTGGGTCAACGTCATGGCCAACCCCGGCTTCGGCACGGTGGTTTCGGCATCGGGCGCCGCCCATACGTGGGCGGAGAACAGCCGCGAGAACCGCCTCACGCCGTTCGCGAACGACCCCGTGACCGACTCGACCGCCGAGGCTCTCTTCTTGAGGGACGACGAGCGAGGTCACGTGTGGTCGCCGACACCAGGACCGATGCGGCGGACCCGCGACAGTGGGCGGTTCGTGATCCGGCACGCCGCCGGCGTCTCCCGCTTCACCCACGCCTCCCATGGCATCCTCCAGGATCTCGCGGTTTTCGTGGACGCGCAGGACCCGGTGAAGTTCTCACTCCTGACCCTCACCAACCGCAGCGACCAGCCGCGGCGACTCAGCGTGTTCGCCTACAACGAATGGCGACTGGGGCCGCCACAGTCCGGGGAACACCTGCACGTGATGACGCAGCTCGACGCAGAGACTGCCGCTGTCCTCGCCACGAACCCCTACAACCAGGAGTTCGCCGGCCGGGTCGCGTTCGCCTCCACGAGCGAGACGCCAAGCTCGGCGACCGGGGACCGCCTCTCCTTTTTGGGGCGCAACGGCGCGCTCGCGAACCCGGCCGCCATGAAGCGCCAGGCCCTGTCGGGCCAGTTCGGCGCGGGGCTCGATCCCTGCGCCGCCCTGCAAGTCGAGATCGGATTGGCTCCGGGCGAGAGCCGTCGCCTCGTGTTCATCCTGGGACAAGGGCGCGATCTCCAGCACACGCACGCATTGTTGCGCCGCCACGGCAGCGTGGCCGCCGCCGAGATCGCGTTGGCGGCGGTGCGCGGGTTCTGGGCCGACACCTTGGAAACCGTCCAGGTGCGCACCCCTGACGACTCCTTCGATCTCCTCATGAACCGGTGGCTCCTGTACCAGGATCTGAGCTGCCGGCTCTGGGCGCGGTCCGGCTTCTATCAGCCGGGCGGCGCCTTCGGCTTCCGCGATCAGCTCCAGGATGGCATGGCGCTTTCCCTGGCGAGGCCGGACATCTTACGGGCGCACATCGTCCGGGCTACGGGCCGGCAGTTCCTCGAAGGAGACGTGCAACACTGGTGGCACGAGCCTTCCGGCCGTGGCACCCGCACCCGTTGCTCGGACGACCTGGTGTGGCTGCCGTACGCCGTGGCGCATTACGTGGACACGACCGGGGACCATGGCATCCTCGACGAGTTGGTTCCGTTCCTCGAGGCTCCGGCCCTCGCCGCCGGCGAGACGGAGGCTTACGGACAGCCGCGCGTTTCCGCCGAATCGGCTTCCCTCTTCGAGCATTGTGTGCGCGCCATCGACAAGGGCCTGACCGCCGGCCCCCACGGCCTCCCGCTGATCGGCGGCGGCGACTGGAACGACGGGATGAACCGGGTCGGGCACCAGGGCCGCGGTGAAAGCGTCTGGCTCGGGTGGTTCCTGCACTCGGTGCTACAGCAGTTCATTCCTCTGTGCGAGACCCGGGACATGGCGCGCGCGGCGCGGTACACGAGCGAGGCCAGCCGGCTGGCAGGTATGCTCGAGCGGTCCTGGGATGGGGAGTGGTACCGGCGCGGGTACTACGACGACGGCACGCCCTTGGGCTCGGCGCAGAACGACGAGTGCAAGATCGACTCGATCGCCCAGTCCTGGGCCGTCCTGTCCGGAGCCGCGCCAGTGAGGTACGCCGAGCGGGCCATGGACGCCGTCCGCACCCAGCTAGTGCGGCGCGGAGCCCAGGTCGTCCTGGTGCTCACTCCCCCCTTCGACCAGTCAACGCAGGATCCTGGCTACATCAGGGGATACCCACCCGGAGTGCGGGAGAACGGGGGCCAGTATACGCACGCCGCCGTGTGGACGGTCATGGCGGTGGCCCGGCTTGGCAACGGGGACGAAGCGGTGGAGCTGTTCCATCTGCTGAACCCGATCAACCATACGCGGAGTGTCGCGGACGTCGAGCGCTACAAGGCCGAGCCGTACGTCACCGCCGGAGACGTCTACGCTCATCCGGCCCACGTCGGTCGCGGCGGCTGGACGTGGTACACGGGCTCCGCGGGCTGGATGTATCGAGCGGGCCTGGAGAGCATCCTCGGTCTCAAGCGCCACGGCGCGAGTTTCGAGCTGGATCCGTGCATTCCCGCGGCCTGGCCCGAGTATTCCATCGTCTGGCGCTTCGGCCGCACCCGCTATGAGATCGCCGTGGTCAATCCGGAGCACCGGTGCCGGGGGATCGCGGAGGCGGATTTGGACGGCGAGTCCGCTGATCCCGCCGCTATCCCACTCACCGACGATGGGGCCACGCACCGGGTGCGGGTGGTGCTGGGGGAGCGAATGCCGAGTACGCCGAGGCCACCACGGCGCGGGACGGCCGCGCGGACCTGAACGCTGCTCACCGCCCGAAGCCTGTCGCAGAAGCGCACTGCCGTGTCGCAAGAAGACCCTTGCGAGCGCCTGGCGCCCGACCGACCGTGAAGCGATATGGCGCGTATCCTGGTCATCGACGACGAGGCGGCGATCCGCAGAACCGTGCGGCGCCTGCTCGAGCGCGCGGATCACACCGTGCTCGAGGCCGCGGATGGCGAGGCGGGCATCAGTCAACTGCGCGTCGAGCCGGTCGATCTCGTGCTCACCGACATCTACATGCCGGGGGAGGACGGCTTCGCCACGATGCGACGGCTGCGGCGGGAATGGCCGCAAATCAAGATCATCACGATGTCGGGTGGGGACCAAGCGGGACCGGCAGACTTGAACGCCGGCGCCGCGGCGATGGGGGCGGCACGCACGTTGAGCAAGCCGTTTGACGCGGACGACCTGCTCGAAGCCGTGCGGAGCGTCCTAGGCGCGTAACGCCTGGATTACCGGGAGCTTCGCCGCACGACGGGCGGGGAAGAAGCCGCCGAGCACTCCCATGACGATCGCGAACGCCACCCCGGACGCGAGTAATCCGGGGGTGACGCGGAAGCTGAACGCGATCTCGCTGAAGCTGGCCCAGTTCGTCGTGCTCGTGACGATCCCGTTGATCGGCAACGCCAGGAGACAGCCGATCACGCCCCCCAACGCTGCGATGAACGCGGATTCGACGAGGAAGCTTGCGAGGATGCTGCGCGGCCGGAAGCCAAGCGTGAGCAACACGGCGATCTCCGGCGCGCGGGACGCGACCGACGCATACATCGTATTCACCGCCCCGAACACGGCGCCCACCGCCATGATGCTCGTGATGAGGAGCGCCAGGATTCGCAGGATCCGGTCGAGCAGCTGCGACTGCTGCTGGTAGAAATCCGATTCCCGGTGGGCGTCGACCGTGATGCGCTGATCCGCTTCGAGCGCCCGCTTCGCCTCCTCGAACCCGGCGACATCCCGAAGCCGGTACGTGATCGACTGGAACACCTCGCCGCGGAACACCGGCATGAACTGCTCGTTCTCGCCCCAGACCTCGGACTCGAACGCCGAGCCACCGGCCGTGAAGTGGCACACCACCGACCAGTCACGGCCGGCGAAGCGCAGCGTCTCGCCCACGCCCGTGTGGGCGAACCGCCCCGCGATGCGGCCGCCGACGCAGATCTCGGCACGGCCCGACTGGGGCCGCCGGCCTTCCACGACGCGGACGTTGGTGCGGACCGTCCAGGCCTGATCGTTCACGCCGCGCACGACGACGTTCCCAACCGCGGTGCTGTCCCCTGGTCGGGGCAGCGGGATCAGGACATACAGTTCGGGGCTCAGCAGCGGCCGCCCATCCTCCCCCGCCGCCACATGCGGAGACGCGGCGATGATGCTCGCCGTCTCGCGCGACAGGCCGCTCGAGAGCTCCGAGTCGGCGCCGCGGCGCAGCACGAGCACGTTGCCGCCCGAACCGGTCCGCGCCAGCGCGACTCGGAAGCCGTTCGCCAGCGCGAGCATCCCGATGAACACCGCCACCACGAGGCCGATGCCCAGCGCGGTCAACGCCGTCGAGACGCGGCGCTGCAGCACGCTGCGCACATTGTAGATGAGGGGAATGCTCATTCGACGTGCCTCAAGGCTTGAATGACGGGGAGCCGGGCCGCACGCACCGCGGGCACCAGGCCGCTCGCGAGCATCAGGAGCAGCGCCACGCCGGTACCCAGGAGCAGCGTGCTCGCGGTGACGTCGAACCCGGGCAGGAAACCCGCAGCGTTGAAGTTCGTGGCCCGATACAGGAGCTTCGCGCCCCCCAACCCGATGGCCGCCCCGGTGAGGGCGATGACCCCGGCCTCGACCAGCACCAGGCTGAACAGGGTCCGGTCCGAGAAGCCGATGGTCTTCAGCACCGCGACCTCACCAATGCGCTCGCGCGCGCTCATCATCATGGCGTTGGCGGTCACGAGCAAGATCGCGAACACGACGGCGAGCCCGATCGTCCCCATGAGCAGGCTCACGTTGCCCCACATGGTGGCGAAGCTGGCGTTGAACGCCTGCTCGGTGCCGGTCTTGGTGGGCGAGCTGGAATTGCGAAACTGGTCGTCGATCGTCTTCGCGATCTGCGCCGCCTGGTTGGGGTCGGCGATGCGCACCACGTACCAGCCCGCGATACCGGCGCGGCCGATGCGCTCGTCGAAGTAGTCATGGTGGAACAGCAGCATGTCGTCGTTGAGCGCCCGGTCGGACGGCGTGTAGACGCCACGGATCGTGAACGTCCAGTCTCCCGGGAAGATGGTGCCCTGGAGCGTCACGTCCTGACCCACGCGCCACCCGAAGACGTCGAGCAGCCGCCGGCCCACCAGCGCCGAGGATCGCTCGTGCAGGAACGCCTCCCGTTGCTCGGGCGGCAACTGCAACTCGGGATACATCGCCAGGTAGGACTCGGCGTCCACCGCGAAGTTGGCGAAGAACCGCTTGCCGTCGCCGTAGCGGCCACCGAACCAATTGGCCCAGCTGACCCCTTCCACCCCCGGCATCGCGCGCAGCCGGTTCGCGTAGGCGACCGGCAGCGGGAACACGATGCCGGTCGCGTTCGTCACGACTAATCGTTTGGCGCTGCCGAATTGCGCCGACGCGGCGATCGTCGTCACCACCGTGCGCAGCGACGCGAACAGAAATAGGGCCAACGCGACGCTGGCGATCGTCAGCGCCGTGCGCCGCTTGTGGCGGCCGAGGTTCGCGAGCACGAGCGGGAGGTATTTCATCGCACGGCTCCCGCCGCTTCCATCAGCTGTCCCTTTTCCAGGTGCAGCACCGTCTTGGCCCGCTCGGCCGCGTGAGCGTCGTGCGTCACGACGACGATCGTCTTCTTGAACTCCTCGTTGAGCCGGACCAGCAGGGCGAGCACCTCCTGGGAGCTCTTCGCGTCGAGCTGGCCCGTCGGCTCATCCAGCAGAATCATGGTCGGGTCCGCCACGATGGCGCGGGCGATCGCCACCCGCTGCTCCTGGCCGCCCGAGAGCTGCCGCGGGAAGTGGTCCAGCCGGTCGTCCAGTGCCACGACGCCCAGGGCGATGCGCACCCGCTCATCGCGCTGCTTCCTGGAGAGGCGCGTCAAGAGAAGCGGCAGCTCGACGTTCTGGTAGGCGGTGAGCACCGGGAGCAGGTTGAACGTCTGGAACACGAACCCGATGTGCCGGGCGCGCCACGCCGCCAGCGGCGCCGACTTCATCGTGCTGACCTCGGCGCCCGCCACGCGGACCGTCCCGCTGGTCGGACGGTCGAGCCCGGCAAGGAGGTTCAGCAGCGTGGACTTGCCCGAGCCCGACGGCCCCATGAGAGCCGTGAAGCTCCCCTCGGCGATGTCGAGCGTGAGCCCCGTGAACACGTCGATGCGCTGGGCATCGCGTTGAAAGGACTTGTGGACGTCGCGGATTTCGGCCAGGGCCATGTGAATCTCGGTTTCAGGTGTCGGGTGTCAGGGAGTACTCGCTGTCTTCACGCGCATGCCGGGACGCGGAGCGTCCATGCCGCTCACCAATAGCAGCTCCCCGCTGGCCAAGCCACTACGGACTTCCCGGAACCCACCACTGACGGGACCGGCCTGAACGGGACGCCGCTCGAGCCGGCCCTGCCGCACCACCCAGACGATGGTTTGGCCGTTCTCCTCCCGGACCGCGGCGGCCGGAATGCGGATGCGGGGCGTCGCGGCGGCTCCCGCTCTGGTGACCGTGTCCGGCTCGAGGAAGTCTACCCGCGCGCCCATCTCGGGGAGAATGCGCGGGTCGTGCTCTGTGATGCTCACTTTGACCTGGACCGTCGCCCGCTGGCGATCCGCCGTGGGCACGACCTGGCGCACCAGGCCCCGGAATCCCGTGTCGGGATAGGCATCGAGTGTGATGCGCGCCGGCTGGGCGTGCCGGATGCGCGCGATGTAGGCCTCGTTCACGTCCACTTCGACCTCGAGCGTGCCCAGATCGGCCATGGTCACCACGGCGCCACGCGTCAGGCCGCCACCCACCGAGGGCGCCACGACCTCCCCCACCTCCGCTTCCTTGCGCAGCACCGTGCCGGTGAACGGCGCTCGGATCACGGTGTTGTCGAAATTGGCCTGCGCGAAGCGGAGCCCCGCTTCGGCTGCCGCCACGCGCGCCGTGGCCGCCTGCGTCCGGGCCCTGGCCTGCGCCGCACGACTCTCGGACTGATCCACCGCTTCCTGCGCCACCAGCTCGCGATTCTGGGTGTGGATCGTGCGCAGGCGTTGCGCCTCTCGCTCGAGCTGCTCGTGGTCGGCCGCCGTCTCAATCGACTCGGCCCGGGCCGAGGCGATGACCGCCTGCGCCTGCGCCACGGCCGCCTGATAGTCGGCGTTCTCGAGCCGGGCGATGATGTCGTGCTTGCGGACGAACGAGCCTTCGCTCACCCCGAGGTAGGCGAGCCGTCCGGCGACCTTGGCCGACACCGACGCCCGGGTGCGGGCGACCACGTAGCCGTTCGCCGTGACGCTGGCGCTCCCCGCAGGGCCGCCGGCCTGGCCGCCAGCGGTCGCCGTGGCGACCACCACCTGTACCGGCACCGCGCCACCGCGACGCGCGAACAGCACTGCGGTCCCCACCAGCACGACGGCGACGGCCGCCAGGACGACATTGCGGGTGAAGGCACGGCGCACCGCCGGTGGGGCGTCGCGGTCGATGTGGAGCTTGGCGAGGTCGTGTGGGGTGTTGGTCATTCAGCGGCGAAGCATACCGCCGGTCGACGGGTGTCGACAACCTATGGTTCGGCGCTACAGCCGCTGCATCGCCTTGGCGATGAGTGCCCGCGCCTGGTCGTAGGGAATGGTCCGCAGATCGACCGAGATCAAGACGTCCTGCTTGACCGCGCTGAAGCCGAGGCCGGCGACCAGCGACGCCTCGTCCCATGGGCCGGCAACGGCGCTGTCGGTCTTCAGGCCCGAGTCGGTCATCTGCGCACCGATCCCCTGGGACCGCAACACGCCCTGCACTTGCTGCATGAAATCCCCAAACCCAGAATCCCCGGCTCCACCCGTCGGCACTCCACCCACCTGCCGCAGCACGAGCGCAGCGGTCGAGCGGGCGCCCTCCAGGGCCGCGAAGCCGTCACGCCACTGCACCGTCAGTTGAACCTCCTGACCGCCGAGACCGCGCCGGGTCGCGAGCGTGTAGGTGCAGCTCGTCTGTCTGCCGTCGGACACCGGATCGCTCGCCAGAGTCCCGAGGATCGCCTCCGCCTCGGCGCGCGTCACGAGCGTGCACGGGTCGCGCGGCGTGACCAGCGGCCCCGGTGCGGTGCGCGCTGCGGCCGCGCCGTCGTAGGCGAGGGG
>CAZRGT010000067.1:0-31591 GCA_964599725.1 uncultured Gemmatimonadaceae bacterium
CGTTAGGCGGCTGCATGCGAGCTCTGTCCTACTTCTGTTACTCCGCTCTTGCAGCCATTCTAGCTGCATGTTCGCAGGGTCGTCCCACCGCCGCCGCTCCTGACTGCGTTCCCTCCTGGCATTCTGTGTGGACCAGCGATTCGAGTATCGCGCTGTGCGTGCCAGCAGACTTTGTCCGAGCTGGTTCCGGCGCGTGGGGGCGACCTGGAGTCGGGACTGGCTTTCCGGACTTCCTCAGCGTTGAGCTATTGTCATGGCCGCGGGATTCAGCATACCTGGGTCGGTGGCCTCCGCACGTTGCCTCAGGTGCAAACTGTTTGGCAGATTGCTCAACCGCCGATAGCGTCACCATCCATATAGACAGCATTGCTGGTATGGAAGTGCGGACAGAGGTTGGTCTCGCGACCGGTGGCATGCCTGGCTTTCGCAGGAAACCCATCTTAGAGGCTGGCTGGATCGTCAATGACAGGGTCCGCGGTTTCGCTCAGGGGTGGGCTGTTCACGGCGCCACTCTGGATACTCTTCGCAACATGTTAAGGACCGTTCGTCTTACCCAAGGGAAGAACTAGTGCAGCCGCTTGAACTCAAGTTTGTAGTGCAACACTGAGCGTCAGGGGACATAGCACGAGGCGGCCACCTAGCCGGGGTTCCAGCGCCCCCCGGTGGCCCCGCCGGGCCTTCCCACCCTAGATTGCAGCCCATGACCAAGTATCTGAGGAAGGCGTTTGACGCTGCCTCCAAGCTGCCTCCGGAGGAGCAGGATGCCCTCGCCGCCGCGATTCTTGAAGAGGTCGCGGTCGAGGGACTATGGGAGGCATCCTTTGCCCGGAAGCCCGGAGCGTTGGAGCAGCTCGCTGAAGAAGCGTTGCGAGAGCACCGTGAGGCTCGGACGGAGGCCCTCGATCCGGATCGACTCTGACCTCTCACATCACCAGACGGTTCCGTGAAGCCTTCGCCGCCTTGCCGCCCCAGGTCCAAGCTCAAGCACGGCTCGCCTACTGCGAACGGGCTTTGACTCGCGCCGAGGAGGCACGCCGCCTCGTCAAGGGTGACTAGACCGAATGCCAGCGAGGCTGCGGCCGGGCGCGTTCCCGAGCCGTGGGGTGACGACATGAACTCCCTCATCGTCCTCAAGCACCCGAGTGCCTTCCTTCCCGTGGCCATGTCCCTCGGTGCCTTGGCAACGGTTCTGGCATTCCTCGCCCTGCACGGTCCCGCGCCGCAGGCCGACGAGGGCGCAGCGGCGCACATCTGGCAGATCCTCATGGCGGGGCAGGTACCGATCGTCGCGTTCTTCGCGATCAAGTGGGTGCCACAATCGCCACGACAGGCTGTGCCAGTCCTGGCCCTGCAGGTCGTCGCTGCACTGGCGGCTCTGGCGCCCGTTGTCCTGCTCCGCTGGTAGGGCAGTGCGCTTCCTAGAAGATTCGCCGTTGAGCAACCGGGAACATAGGTAAACGCCGATGAAGGCCGCACGGTGCTCTGTTCATCGCACGTGTTGGAGGAAGTGGAGCAGGTCGCTGATCGCGTCACCATGATTCACCAAGGCACGATCGCGCTGAGCGCGCCGCTGGACGAAATCAGGGAATCGCACCGCGCCCATGTCGGGACGGCCGCCCCGGCAGCGCCCGGCGCGGCACAAGTGACGTGGCGCCCGGAGGGCTGATGTCCTTTGCCGAGCTGGAGCATGGTCTCGGTTCGCCAGCCTCATCGCTCATCCTCAGCCCACAAGGCGAAGCTGTTTGTCCTTGACGACTGCATCGTGCAGCACTTTCGCGGAGTCCTTCCTACTGTGAGCCATACGGTTACGTTGTCAGACTGGCGGACCACGCGGAGACCCTGATGCGACTGACAGACGAGGAGTTGCGTGACGTGCTCGCCCGCGCCGAGGAGATCGAGCGCGCCGCTCGGCACGGGGATGAATGGAACGCCGAGCTCGCGGCGGTGATCGGGGCCGCCGAAGAAGTCGGACTGTCGCGTCAGGCCGTCGAACGCGCGTTGGCCGAGCGCCTCAATCTCCCCGCGACCCCACCCGTCGTTGGCTCGCTGACCTGGGCCCGATCGGCCGACGGCAAGTTCTACGTCGCCGAGGTCTTGTCCACGTCGGCGGAAGGCGCTCGCGTGCGGTTCCTTCGTGGCAGCGAGCTTCACCTCACCCTGGATGAGCTCCGACCCTGCGCGTTCATTCCGGGCGAGCGCGTCGCCTGCCAGTGGCCCATGTGGGGACCGTGGGCCTGTACGGTGGTCGCGTACGATTCGGTCAAGCAGCGCGTCAAACTGAGCGACGGTTGGGGCTCCACGCGAACGTTTCCGGTGTCGGAGGTCTGGCTGGCCCCCGCCAAAGCCGACCCAAGAGCCGCCCGTCGGCGGATCTACGCGACTCTCCTGGGAGCCGGTGCCGCTGCGGGCGCGCTGCTCGGCGCGATCATTACCGCGCTGCTGATGCGCTGAGGGTCGTGCTGCTCCGTGACGGTCCCGTCCGCGCGCCCCACACAGAGCGGCTCTCGCGCTTGTGCAGATCAGGCCCTATCGTACCAAGCGCATTCCGATAGGGAGCCACCCGACCAGGGAACATTTGTCCCTCCGAGTCGAGGCACGAAATGCTGCAAATAGTCCTGTGGGCGCTTGCTACTGGTTTCGTTACGGGCGCCGTGTGGTTCGGGATTGTTCTCTTTCGACGACACCCTGGCCACGCTGGTGAGGCCCCGGTGCTGCCGGAGCCGCAGCAGGGAGAGTCTATCGCGCTCGAGGAGGTGACCCGGCGCCTCCTTAAAGTTGAAGAGCGGCTCGATGCGACTGAGCACCGCCTGAGACGGGAGAAGGTCGGCCAGCCGCGGAGACCCGCGCTTTGACGTCGTGTTCGTGGTGAGCAACCGGCAACATAGGTAACGCAGAAAACCGGGCACAGGGGTCCAATGTCTCTCATGCGCCACAGGCTTCTTCCTGCACTGTCAGCACTCGTGCTGGCCTTCACGGCCAGGGCGGCCGCCGCCCAGACCGCCCTGCAGCTCCGGTGGGAGCTCGAAGTCGACGTTTTCCAAGGCGCTCGGGGCCTTTCTCGTGCGGCCTTCACCCTCACCAACCGCGACGCGAGGCCGCTCGCCCCGAGCGGATGGGCGATCTATTTCAGCGCGCTCCACGAGCCGCAGGCGGGAAGCGTGGCGGGCGGGTTCGCCATCGAGGCGGTGACGGGCGACCTGCACCGCCTGGTGCCCGGCGCCGGCTTCGCCGGACTGGCCCCCGGGGCGAGCATCCGAATCGAGTACCTCACGGACTTCCTGCTCAACGGAAGTTTCGTTCCGAAGGGTCCCTACATCGTTTTCGACGATGCGAAGGACACGGGCCGTCCGCTGACGGATTACATGGCCGTCCCCTTCGAGCGCCCGCCGCAGGGCGAGGGGCGCGACCCCCGCGTGGTGACGCCGCAGGACCAGTTCGCGCTCGACTCCGTGATCCGGGACATCCCCGCGAGCGAGCTGCCACCGGTATTCCCGACCCCGGTGGAGGTGACGAGGGGAGCGGGAGCGCTGCGCCTCAGCGCGATGCCGATGGTCGAAGCGCCCGACGCGCTCCGGAACGAGGCGGCGTTCGCGGAGGAGTACCTGCGGCCCTACTTCGGCAAGACCCGTAGGGGAGGAGTCCCGCCCCTGCGACTCGAGGTGGCCCCCGTCCGTGGCCAGGCCTCGGCCGAAGCCTACGAACTGGTGGTGGATCCCGCCCTGGGTGTCCGTATCGTGGGCGCCTCGCCCGCGGGGGTCTTCTACGGTCTCCAGTCCCTGCGCAGCCTGCTGCCCCCGCCGTCTCCCCGCGGGGGCCTCCTACTGCCGGCGATTCGAGTGGTGGACGCCCCACGCTTCGGCTACCGCGGGTTCATGCTCGACGTCGCCCGCAATTTCCAGCCGAAACCGGATGTGCTGCGCACGCTCGACCTCCTCGCCCGCTACAAGCTCAATGTCTTCCACTTCCATCTCACGGAGGACGAGGCCTGGCGGGTCGAGATCCCGAGCCTCCCCGAGCTCACCTCGGTGGGCGCGCGGCGCGGCCACAACTTCGACTCGGGCCGAAATCTTCCTCCTGCTTACGGCTCGGGCCCCGAGGTGGGCCGACCGTGGGGCAGCGGTTTCTTTTCACGCGCCGACTACATCGAGATCGCGCGCTACGCGGCGGCGCGGCACATCGAGGTGATTCCCGAGCTCGAAATGCCGGGCCACGCGCGCGCCGCGATCAAGGCCATGGAGGCCCGATATCGCACGACCGGCGACCGGCAATTCCTGTTGAACGACCCGGAAGACCGCTCCGTGTACACCTCGGCCCAGGGCTACCACGACAACGTGATGAACCCGGTGCTCGAGTCTACCTACGGGTTCATCGAGCGCGTGGTCGGCGATCTCGTGGCGATGCACCGCGACGCGGGCGTGCCCCTGCGGCACCTCCACATGGGGGGAGACGAGGTCCCGGCCGGCGCGTGGGAAGGCTCGCCGGCGGTCCAGGCGTACCTGAAGGCGCACGGCCTCACGAGCGTCGACGATCTGTGGTTCGTCTTCTACGGCCGGGTGGAGCAGATTCTCAAGGCCCATGGCCTCTCACTCTCGGGCTGGGAGGAGATCGCGGTGCGCAAGACCCGCCGCGACGGGCAGCCGACGCTCATCGCCAATCCCGAATTCGCCGCGCGCGGCTGGCGCGCCTACGTCTGGAACAACGTCCCCGGAGGGGGCGCCGAGGACCTCGCCTACCGCCTCGCGAATGGAGGTTTCGAGGTCGTGCTGAGTCCCGTGAGCAACCTCTACTTCGATCTCGCGTGGAACCAGAACCCGGAGGAGACGGGGCTCGACTGGGGAGGCTACGTCGACCTGCGCAAGCCGTTCCAGTTCATCCCGTTCGACTACTACCGCAACGTCCGTCTCGACTACCGAGGCAACCCCCTGGACCCCTCCGTCTTCGTCGGCAAGGATCGGCTCACCGACTACGGGCGGGCCCGCGTCGTCGGGATCCAGGGCAACCTGTGGTCCGAGACGCTGGGCGCCGAGGGACGGCTCGACTACATGCTGCTGCCGAAGCTCTTCGGCCTCGCCGAGCGGGCGTGGGCCCCCGACCCGGACTGGGCCAGGGAGCGTGACCCCGAGCGGTCCGAATCCCTCTACCGCGAGGCCTGGTCCCGCTTCGTCAATGTGCTCGGCAAGCGCGAGCTGCCCCGGCTCGATCGTGAGGTGCCGCGGATCAACTACCGGATCCCCACCCCCGGCCTGAAGGCCGAAGGCGGGGTGGTGCACTGCAGCGTGGAGTTGCCCGGTTTCACGCTGCGCTACACGACCGACGGCAGCGAGCCCACCGTGCGCAGCACCGAGGTCCGCGGTCCGATCCCCTTCCGCGGGGCCGTCCGCGTTGCCGCGTTCAACACCACGGGCCGAAAGGGGCACACGGCCCGCCTCACCGCTCCCTAGCTCGGTGGCGCCGTGCCGCGCACCCGTAGCCCGCGAAGGTCGGTAATCAGATCGAATCGCCGCGCAGGCGATACGTGATGAGGGACCCGATCGCGTCCTCGCCGATGGTCCGCCGCTTCGGCCTGATGCACGCCACGGCGCTCAACATGACGAACATGATCGGCATCGGACCGTTCATCACGATCCCGCTGCTCATGTCCGCGCTCGGCGGTCCGCAAGCGATGCTCGGCTGGCTCGTCGCATTGGTGATCGTCCTTTGCGACGGCATGGTCTGGAGCGAGTTGGGGGCGGCGCTGCCGGGATCCGGCGGCTCGTTCGGCTATCTGCGCCACGGCTATGGCGCGGAGAAGGCCGGCCGCCTGATGGGCTTTCTCTTCGTGTGGCAGTTCGTGCTCAGTGGCCCTCTCGAGATCGCATCCGGGTACATCGGCTTCTCGCAGTACCTCGGCTACATCTGGAAGGGGATCACGGCGCGCCAGACGATGCTGGTCGTGGCGCTAATCGGGCTCGTGAACGTCGCGCTGCTCTACCGGCGCATCACGTCGATTGCCACGATCACCGTCGCCCTGTGGATTGGAACGATCGCCACCGTCATCGTGGTCATCGTGACCGGTGCCCTCCACTTCGACCCCAGGGTCGCCTTCGACTTTCCGCCGGGCGCGTTCAACTTTTCCTTGGGCTTTCTCATGGGCCTCGGCGCCGCGTCGCGGATCGGCGTCTACGACTACCTCGGCTACTACGACGTCTGTTATATCGGGGACGAAGTCGAGAATCCCGGCCGCGTGATCCCCCGGTCGATTCTCATCAGCACCGTCGCGGTCGCGGTGATCTACCTCGCGATCAATCTCTCGATTATCGGCGTCGTCCCATGGCGCGACTTCGTCCCGGCGGAGGCACACCCGCAGTCCAACTTCATCGTCTCCAGCTTCATGGAGCGGATCTACGGTCCGGGCGCCGCGACGATCTTCACGGCGATGATCCTCTGGACCGCGTTCGGCTCGGTCTTCGCCCTGTTGCTGGGGTACTCGCGCGTGCCGTATGCGGCGGCGCGGGACGGCTACTTCTTCAAGGTGTTCGCGCGCCTCCACCCGACCCAGGGATTCCCAACCGTCTCGCTCGTCGTGCTTGGTGTCCTCTCGATCATCGCCGGTTTTGCGTCGCTGGGCATGGTCATCGATGCGTTGATCACGACGCGGATTCTCGTGCAGTTCATCGGGCAGATCGGCGCGGTGACGTTGCTGCGCCGGCGAGCCCCGGACATGCCGAGACCTTACAAAATGTGGCTCTATCCGTTGCCGAGTCTCGTCGCGCTGCTGGGATGGATCTTCATCTTCGCCACGACGCCGCCCGCGGTGGTCGCGTTCGGATTGGGCGCGCTGGTGCTGGGTGCCGTGTGCTTCGGGGTGTGGTCGTGGAACGGACGCACGTGGCCGTTCGAGGCTCGACGGCTGGCGGGCGCGGTCAAGTAGCTAGCGTTCGCCTTCACCCCTCGAGAATGCGGTCGATCGCCGCTAGCTCGTCGCCCGAAAATGTCAGGTTCGAGAGCGCTGTGACGGCGTCCACGACGTGGGCCGGCCGGCTCGCCCCCACGATCGCGGAGGTGACGCTGGAAAGGCGCAACGTCCAGACGAGTGCCATCTGGGCGAGGCTCTGGCCTCGAGCCTGCGCGATCTCATTCAGACGGAGCACCTTCTCCCGCACCGCGTCCGTCACCTGTTCCCGCTTGAGGTAGCCGTAAGGCTTCGCGGCACGCGAGCCTTTCGGGATCCCCTTGAAGTAGCGATCGGTCAAGAGCCCCTGGGCGAGCGGTGAGAACGCGATGCAGCCGATGCCGAGCTCGTGGACGGCGTCGAGCAGCCCGTGCTCAGGGTCGCGAACCAGCATGCTGTATTGAGGCTGATGGATCAGGCACCGGAGCCCAAGCGATGCGAGGATCTGTGCGGCGCGACGCGTCAGCTCCGGGGGGTACGACGAGATGCCGACGTACAGCGACTTGCCCGCGCGAACCGCGTCGTGCAGCGCCCCCATCGTCTCCTCCAAGGGGGTGTCCGGGTCGGGGCGGTGGTGATAGAAGATGTCCACGTACTCGAGCCCCATGCGGGCGAGACTCTGATCCAGGCTCGCACGCAGGTACTTGCGGGAGCCCCAGTCGCCGTAGGGCCCCGGCCACATCGGCCAGCCGGCCTTGGTGGACACGATCAGCTCGTCCCGATGGGCGGCGAGGTCGCGCCGCAGAATGCGGCCGAAGGTCGTCTCGGCCGATCCCGGCGGCGGGCCGTAGTTGTTGCCCAGATCGAAGTGCGTGATGCCGAGGTCGAAGGCGCGGCGCGCGGTGGCCCGAGCGGTGGCGAACGGGTCCCCGGCGCCGAAGTTGTGCCACAGGCCCAGGGACACCGCGGGGAGGAGCACACCGCTGGCACCGCAACGCCGATAGGTCATCGCGGTGTAGCGGGCGGGGCTCGGGTGGTAGGGAGGCATGGGGAAAGGAATCTACTCTCAACGCCTGCTGGCGGGCGCGGTCCAGGAGGGTAGTTTGCCCGAGACTCCGGGTCTCACCCTCTGGGACAGCGGGATTCAAGGGAGCGGGCCGCGCCGCCCTCCGCCGACCTCTCATGCTCGCGAGCTCACATGACCGGCGCTTCACGAGGTCGAATCCTCGGAACTGTTTGTACGCTCGCTCTTGGCGCGTCGCTCCGGAGCACGCCCAGCTCATCATCCACCGTGTCCCCGTCAACCGGTGCGTGGATCCAGATCTGGAGCGACGAATTCGATGGGGCGGCAGGCGCCCGCGTCGACAGCACGAAATGGCGCTACGATACGACCGACGGCTGCGCGGCCGGGAACTGCGGCTGGGGCAACGACGAGAAGCAATACTATACCGACTCACCCGACAACATCGCGCTCAATGGGCTGGGACAGTTGCAGATCGTCGCCCGGCGTGCTCCGGCGGGGCTGACCTGCCACTACGGTCCGTGCCGGTACACGTCCGCCAAGGTCACGACCCGAGGCAAGTTGGATGTCCCCCCCGGCCGCGTGGAAGCACGCATCAAGCTCCCCACGGGCCAGGGACTCTGGCCCGCATTCTGGATGCTGGGGCATGGCTTTCCGGCGGCGCCGTGGCCGGAGTGCGGTGAGCTCGACATCATGGAGCATCGTGGGAGCGCGCCGGCCACGACCAGCTCGGCGCTGCACGGTCCGGGCTATTCCGGGAACACGCCGTTCGCGCACGCGCATTCGCTGCCGCAGGGCACCTTTGCCGACGACTTCCACACATTCAGCGTCGAATGGGATTCACTCCAGGTACGATTCTTCGTCGACGATAGCGTCCACTACGTGGTCACGCGTGGTGAAGTGGAGCATGTTGGCAGGTCGGTCCTCGACCAACCGTACTTCTTAATCCTGAATCTGGCCGTCGGCGGGACCTTCGATGGAGATCCGGCATCGGACGCGATCTTCCCGGCGACCATGCTCGTCGACTACGTCCGTGTCTACAACCGGGAGAGATGATCATGAAACGACGGACCTTCGTTCACACGCTCGGCGCGGCAGCGGCAGGGGGGCTGCTCGCGCCGTATCGCCCCGCCCGGCCCGGACGGCTCGAGCGCATCGGGCTCGAGCTGTACGCGGTGCGCAAGGCGATGGCGCGGGACCCCGAGCGCACGCTCGCCGCGATCCGCGCCATCGGTTACGACGACGTGGAGCTGCTGTGGTCGTTCGACAATTTCGGCCGCACGCCCGCGCAGGTCGCCGCCACGCTCAAGCTCGAGGGACTCCGGGCGCCGTCGGCGCACGTGTCGCCGGCCATCCTGTTTGTCGGGTGGGAGCGCAGCCTCGAGACGGCGAAGCTGCTGGGCCACGAGTATCTCATCGTGCCCGATTTGGGCACGGATACGACGCACGCGCTGGACGACTGGCGCGAATGGGCCGATCGGTTCAACGCCGCGGGCGCCACCGCGCGGCGCGCCGGGGTCTGGCTGGCGTTCCACAATGAGGCCGGCCACATGAAGCCGATCGACGGCATGGTGCCCTATGATGTTTTCGTTGACCGTCTCGATCGATCGGTGGTGCGGCTGCAGCTCGACACCGGGAACATGCTGATGGGCGGTGGCGATCCGATGCGCTATTTCGAGAAGTATCACGAGCAGTATTGGTCCTTTCACCTGAAGGACGCCCTCCCGGACCGCTCGAGCGACACCCGGCTCGGTCGCGGCGTATTCGATTTCAAGCGGTTTCTGGCCGCGGTGCCGGAGCTCGATCGGAAGCCGTGCTATGTCGAGGATGAAAATGCGTCCGATGAGCTGGCCGCCGCGCGCAGCAACTTTGAATATCTGCGCCAGTTGACCTTCTGATGCGCCGGCTCCTCTCGCTCATGCTGATTACTGGGGGCCTCGCCGGCACTCCGCTATCCGCTCAGCAGACCCATGGTACCCACGCCACGTACGTCATCGTCCACGGGGCGTGGGGCGGCGGCTGGGATTGGCGGGCGGTCGATTCGATGTTGACGGGTCACGGGCACCGGGTGGTTCGCACCACGTTGACCGGATTGGGCGAGCGCGTTCACCTTGCCTCGCCGGGCATCGGCTTGTCGACCCATATCGACGACGTCGTGAACACGATCCTCTGGGACAACCTCCAGGACGTCGTCCTGGTGGGTCACAGTTATGGCGGCATGGTGATCACCGGTGTGGCGGACCGGATTCCCGAGCGCATCGGGCGCCTGGTGTACCTGGACGCCTTCTTGCCGGATTCAGGAGAGTCCGCGCTGGCGCTCGTGGATTCCAGCGGGGCAGCGTTCCTGCGGTCGAGCGTGCGGGACGGCTTCATCATCCCCATGTGGGTGACGGACGAGCACGCCATTCCGCGTGATGTGCCGCAGCCGTTTCGCACATTCACGGATACGCTCCGCCTCGTGAAACCCGCCGCACGCCGCCTCCTGGCGGCCTACATCCTGACCTTCGAGCCCACGGTTACGCCGGACCCGTTTCAGCGCTTTGCGGATCGTGCCTCAGCCCGAGGTTGGCCGGTGGACCGCCTGCAGGCGGATCATGTGCCCGAGCGCTCGGCGCGGAGCGCGCTGGTCGCCTTGCTGGAACGGGTGCCGTAACCGAGAGGCGATCCTATGAAAGCCTATGTCATGACGACCGGCGCGGTCTTTGGCTTGCTCACCGGGGTGCATCTCTGGCGTATCATCGCGGAAGGGCCGCACTTGGCGACGGACCCTTGGTATGTTCTCATCTCCGTTGCCGCCGGGGCTCTGTGTCTGTGGGCTTGGCGCCTGCTTAGATCTACAACGCGGTCGTGACCCTTGGGCGGCGATTGGCCACCCCCGCCACCACGGAGGCTCCTCATCGCGAATTGTCGCTTGAAGTCGCGTCGCAATCGGCCATTGCCCGACTACATGCTTGGTAGGGCCCCGGAAGCAGGAGCACCTATGCGACACAGCATCGCTCTTCTCGTTTTCCTCGGTCTGGGCCAGGCCAGTGGTGCGGCGGCAGGCCAGACCCCGACGGCTTCCCAAGAACGCGAGGAAATCCTCGCCTATCAGCTTACCCTGCCGCGAGCGAGCCATCTGATCGCTGCGATGCAGGCGATGACCCAGTACCTGGTCAGCCTGCCCGACATTCAGGATCGCGTAGTCAAGGCGATGCAGATGACTCCTGCACAACGACGCGCGCAGCTGGAACAGGATCCGAAGGCGATGGCGATCTTGAGGCAGAACGATCTCACGGCGCAGGAGTACCTGGTGGGAGTGCCGGCGCTGCGCATGGCGCTCATGGCGGCGCAGCGTGCCACCCCGAGCGCGAGTATCATTGCCTCTCCAGCCAATGTGGCGTTCGCCAGGACGCATCTGGCCGAGCTCAAGCCGAAGATGGACGCGGCAGACGGCGTCGTCCGTCCGAGATAGCCGGCGAATGCACGTAGCTCCCCAGAGGGCGCTCCTCGCAGTGGTGATCACGACAGGGGCCTGCTTTGCCGTGGCCGTGTGTACCCTATCAAAGGATGGTGGATGGACAAACAGGTGGTTGCGCTTCTGATCCCCATCATGGCCTTGGCCATTCCCGTTGTGGCCATTGTCATGAACGGCATGCAGAAGGTGTGGCGGCTTCGCGTGGAGGACGCCCGTCTCCGGATGGGCGGCGGGGAAGGCGGCAGTGCCGGGGAATTCCAGGCGTTGCGCGACGAGCTCGAGACCGTCCGTCGTGAGCTCAGCGAGCTGAACGAGCGAGTCGACTTCACCGAGCGCCTGCTGGCTCGGGGTCGCAATCCCGATGTTGGTGAGCGGCCCCGGCCATGACTCGCCGTCCACGAGCGGTTTGAATCGTGGGGCACGTAACCAGGAGATTCCGTCGCATGCAGCGACCATGCTGGCCAGTGCACTCGCCCGCGCTGCTCGCCGTCATCGCCACGGCGGCGTGCGCCCCTGCGACCCGGCCGCCGGGCGCGGCCGCCGTCGCCCCGCGCGTTGCGCCGGTCCGGGTCGACAGCGGGCACGCCGCCTACTCCGCGGCGGACGTGTTCTTCATGTCGGGCATGATCCATCACCACGCGCAGGCGGTCCTGATGGCCGGCTCGGCGCCCACCCACGGTGCCAGTCTGGCCGTGCGCGCCATGTGCGAGCGGATCGTCGTCGGGCAGCGCGACGAGATCGTGCTCCTGGAGCGTTGGCTGCGGGAACGGCATGAGGCGGTTCCGGAGGTGGACGCGTCGCACACTATGATGCCGGGCATGGATCACGCGATGATGATGCCCGGGATGTTGACCGGCGAGCAGCTGGCAGAGCTGGACGACGCGCAGGGGCCGGAGTTCGACCGGCTGTTTCTGCGGTTCATGATCCAGCACCACCAGGGCGCCATCACCATGGTGAATCAGCTGTTCGGCTCGCAGGGCGCCGGCGAAGAAGAGACCGTCTTCCGTATCGCCTCCGACATCTACGCCGACCAGACCACCGAAATCGACCGTATGCAGAAAATGCTCGCAGCACTGCTCTTCGGGAGCCACGGCCCATGATGAACCCAGCGTCCCGCGTTCGTCCATTCTTCTCCCTCCCCTTACAGGAATCAGCCATGGAAGCCGCAACCCATGTTCGAGTCTCACTGCGCTCACTCGCGCTCGCCATCGGGTTGGTGTCTCTGGCGGCGTGTGCTTCATCCGGCGGCGGGAGCATATCCACGGTGGCCCCCGCCGCCGATCCCCGGGTCGGCCTGCGCGCGGGACTGATGGACGCCGCTGAAGCGTCCTGGAATCTCCGGGTGGTCTCGAAGACGCCGCCGTCGCAGCAGTTCCTGGGCGTCTGGAACTCCGATCTTTCATTCTCAGGGAACTATGCCATTCAGGGGAACTACAACGGCTTTCAGGTCTGGGACATTTCACAGCCCGCGCAACCGACGCTGAAGATCGCGTATCTCTGCCCGGCGTCCCAGAGCGATGTTTCCATCTACCGACACCTGCTCTTCGTATCGGGCGAGGGGCAGGGCGGGCGCCTCGACTGCGGCGCCCAAGGCGTGCGCGACACGGTAAGCCGCGACCGGTTGCGCGGCATCCGCATCTTCGACATCACGGACATCGCCACTCCGAAGTACATCGGCAATGTGCAGAGCTGCCGCGGTTCGCACACCCATACCGTAGTCGTCGACCCGAAGGACCCGGAGAACGTCTACGTCTACGTGTCCGGGTCCGCCGGCGTTCGCTCGCCGAACGAGTTGCTGGGGTGCTCGAACCTGGCCCCGGACCAAGACCCGAACTCCGCCCTGTTCCGCATCGAGGTCATCAAGGTGCCGCTGGCCCACCCGGAACTTGCGGCCATCGTGAGTTCCCCCCGGATCTTCAATGATCTGACCGAAGCACCGACGCACGGGGAGGCGCCGCAAGATATCGCCGTCGCGGCGCAGGCCGCCGCCGCGGCGCGTGCCGCGGGTGGGTTTACGGCGACGATCAGCGGAATGGAATACGTCCTGCCACCGGGCTTCGTTCGGCCGATGCTGGATAGCATCGTCAGAGCCCGCGCAGGAACCGGTGCACCGACGGGAGCCGACAGTGCCGCGCTGCGGGGAGCGAGCCAGGGCATCGTGGACGCGATGTTCGGCAGCCCCCCTCCCGGAGCGGCGAACGGCGTTCGTCCCGGACCCACCCAGTGCCACGACATCACGGTGTATCCGGCGATCGGGTTGGCGGGGGGCGCGTGCGGTGGCTATGGCCTGCTGCTGGACATCCGGGACGTGGCCCACCCGAGGCGGCTCGGCGCCGTGTCCGACTCGAACTTCTCCTATTGGCACTCGGCGACGTTCAACAACGACGGCACGAAGCTGCTCTTCACCGACGAGTGGGGCGGCGGCGGCAGCCCCAAATGCCGCGCGACCGACAAGCCCGAGTGGGGGGCGGACGCGATCTTCACGCTGTCGGGCGACACGATGAGGTTCCAGAGCTACTACAAGCTGCCGGCCTCGCAGACGCCGAATGAGAACTGCGTGGCCCACAACGGATCGTTGATCCCGATCCCGGGACGCGACGTCATGGTCCAGGGGTGGTACCAGGGGGGAGTCTCGGTATTCGATTGGACCGATGCGGCGCACCCCAGAGAGATCGCGTTCTTCGACCGGGGCCCGGTGGATTCGACCAGGATGACGATGGGCGGATCGTGGTCGGCCTACTGGTACAACGGAGCCATTTACAGCTCCGAGATCGCGCGCGGGCTCGACGTTCTCGAACTGACACCGAGCGCGTTCATCTCCCAGAATGAGCTCGACGCGGCGAAGCTCGTGCACTTGGACCACTTCAATAGCCAGGGCCAGCCGAAACTCGTCTGGCCAGCGAGCTTCGCGGTGGTGCGCGCCTACTTGGACCAGCTGGCACGCTCGAACGGCTTGGCACCCGAGCGAGTTGCAGCCGCACGGACGTCGCTTGTCGGCGCCGAGCGGCTCGTGGGTCAGGCGCGTCGCGATGCACTGACACAACTGGGGACACAGCTGACTGCCGATGCCGCGACAGCCACCGATCAGGCAAAGGTGAGGATGCTGGCGGCGTCGGTCATGGATTTGGCCAACGGGCAACCATGAGAGCGCGCGCTGAACGCGGTGTCGCGGCACCGTCTCCGAGCACTTCGTCCCGCATCACCTCGGTCGACCTGATCCGCGGCGCCGTCATGGTGCTGATGGCGGTGGATCACGTGCGGGTCTTTTCCGGCCTCCCGGCCGGCGGCCCAACGCCCGGGATCTTCTTCACCCGCTGGATCACTCACTTCTGTGCGCCGGCGTTTCTGTTCCTGGCGGGGACCAGTGCCTTCGTCTACGGCCGCAAACACCCGGACCTCTCGCGCTTTCTGCTGATCCGCGGCGCCTGGCTCGTCTTCCTCGAGCTCACGGTGCTCCGCGTCGCATGGACCTTCAACTTCGATTTCGCGCACTACGAGATGGCGGGGGTCATCTGGGCGATCGGCTGGTGTATGATCCTGCTGGCGCTGCTCGTGAGACTGCCCACCGCCATCGTGGGAGCCATCGGCCTCGCGATCATCGCGGGGCACAACCTGATGGACCCCCACCTGGGCGACCTGATAGCGGGGCTCGGCGACAACCGCCTGTCGGGACTCTGGAAGATCCTCTACGTGGGCTTTTTCGCGGGTCCAATTCAGTTCGGAACCGACGGTCCCAGTCTGATCGTGCTCTACTCGATCATTCCGTGGATCGGGGTCATGGCGGCGGGTCATGCGTTCGGGATGGTCCTGACGCAGGAGCCGGCGCGTCGCAACCGGCTCTGCCTGGCGATCGGTCTCGGTGCCACCGCGCTGTTCCTGGTGTTGCGCGGATTCAACCTGTACGGCGACCCGCGCCCATGGAATGCCGCGGGGCAGGGGCCGAACGGCCCACCACCGATGCCGGCGCTGCTCGCGTTTCTCAACACGAACAAGTATCCCGCGTCGCTGTTGTTCTTGTTGATGACGCTGGGGCCCACCATTGCGTTGATCCCGCTCCTGGAACGAGCCCGTGGTGCGCTGGCCCGCTGGATCACGGTGTTCGGTCGCGTGCCGTTCTTCTTCTACGTGCTCCACATCCCACTGATTCACGTGCTGGCCCTGGTGGTGTCGAAGATCCGGCTGGGCGCGGTGAGCCCCTGGCTCTTCGCGAATCATCCGATGGGGAATCCGGAGGCGCCCGAGGGGTACACCTGGAGCCTCGCCTTGCTGTACCTCGTTTGGGCAATGGCGATCGTGCTGCTCTACTTCCCGTGCCGGTGGTTCTCCGATCTCAAAGCGAGGAGGAAAGACTGGTGGCTCGGCTATCTCTGATGACTGTGCTCGCCGCGATGGGGATGCTGCCCCCATCGCTGTTCGCCCAATCGGTGCAGTATCGCTCGGCCGCCGGCGTCGAGTATCGCTCCCAACCCGACACGGGCGCGGTTGCACGCGCCGAGAGCGCCCTCGCCGCCGATCCACGCAACGTGGAGCGGATCATTCAGCTGGGCCTCGCCCAATCCGGGGTGCGCCAATACCGCGAGGCGATCGCGACCTTCACGCGTGGACTGGCGATCGCCCCGGACCATCCGGTGCTGTATCGCTGGCGCGGGCATCGCTACCTGTCCGTGCGCGAGTTTGACCGCGCCATGGACGACCTCACCCGCGGCGCGCGCCTGGACAGCACCAATTACGGCATCTGGTATCACCTGGGAATCGTGCGGTATGCGGGCGGCGACTTTGCCGGTGCCGCGGATGCCTTCCAGCCGGCGCAGTCGCGGGCTCCCAACGCCGACGAGCTGGCTGGCGCAACCGATTGGCGCTGGATGTCGCTGGCGCGTGCGGATCGCGCGGCTGAGGCGCAAGCGATGCTGGACCGCCACCCGGACTCGTTGCCGACGACGATCGCGTACGCGCAGCGCCTGCGGCTGTATCGCGGTCAGATCGGCCCCGAGGAAGTGATAACGGCCGCCGATACGGGCGACGTCGCGGTGGCGACCCTGAGCTACGGCGTGGGCAACTGGTACCTGGTCCGGGGCGACACGTCGCGCGCTCGTGAGTGGTTCGAGCGCTCAGTCCGCTCCAGCGGTTGGCCCGCATTCGGGTTCATCATATCTGAAATCGAGTTGCAGCGGTTGCGATAACGGTCACGATGGATCCGTTGACCGCCTTCATCGAGGCCGCGACCTGGCACGGGACGCTGGACCCGGCCGAGGCGATCTTGGCCGTGCATCCCGAGGTCGCCGGCGCCAACATCCATACCGCCGCGATGCTCGGCGACGATACCGCCGTGCGCCGATTCTCCGCCGCTGTCTGGAGCACGGGGAGCCGGTTCCCTATGAACAGCGCCTGGATGTCTGACGCCTTCTGTGCTGCTTTTGAAAAGCTCTCCCGGCATTGTACATTTGGCGTTCGGGGAGCCGGATCTCACACCAAAGGGAGCGCGCACGCATGTCCGCCAAGAGCGACGAGCAGAAGCTGGCCGCTTTGATCAAGAAGAACGCCGCCAAGGCGGAGGCCGCCAAGCAAAAAGTGAAACGCAACTACGACAGCACCCTGCGCTCCGAGACCACCGACGATGACATCGAGCGCCGCGACTTCTTTTCGGAGATGAAGAAGCGGGAGTTCTAGCCCAGACCATGCCCCTGACCGATGAGAGTGGGGGGAAACTGCGGACCCTGCTGCAGGTCTACGCGGACCGGAAAGCGAAGCCGGAGCCCGCGCTGAGAGTCTCCCACGATGAGGGAGAGCGAAAGCGACGGGCCTGCGGGGAGATGCTCCAGACGGTCGTGCGGCCCGTGTTGGAAACGTTCCAGGTGGAGCTGCGCAACGCCGGGCATGAAGCGGCGACGCGGGATCAAACCGGCCGGGAGGACGCCGACCCGAGTGTGGCCCTGTCGTTCACGCCCCAGGGTGCCCTCGCCTCCGCGCTCATCTTCCGGTACGATCCACGGCATGGCATCGCGGTGCAGCGCGACGTCAAGCCTTCGCCCCGCAGAGGACGCGTCGCGACCGCCGGCGGCGACCGGGGTGGTACGAGCCGGGTGGATGCCGTGGCCGCCGCCTGGGTCGAAACCAAGACGCTGAACTTCATCGAGGCCGTGCTCAAGGCGAACTAGCACGGCGTTCGGGATCGAGCCCTACTTCGATGAGCCGTACTACGTGGGGTTCATTTCACGCTGCCCGCCTAGGCGAATTGCGATGAGCGACGCGACCAACCGTGCGACAATCGGTGCCCTGGTGGCGGCCATCAACGGCAAGGACCTGGCCGAGCTGGATCGGGTGTTCACCGAGGATGTCGTCATGGAGTGGCCCCAATCGGGCGAGCGCATCAACGGCGGCGAGAACCGGCGCGCGATCTACAGCCGCTTTCCGTCCCTGCCCAAGGTCACGCCGCGTCGCGTCACCGGCAGCGGCGACGTCTGGGTATTGGAGGCCAGCCTCGATTACGGCGACGGAGACGCGTATCAGTGCGTGTTCCTGTTTCAGATGCGGAATGGCTTGATCGCCAAGGAAGTCGCCTACTGGGCGAAGCCCTTCCCGGCGCCCGACTGGCGCGCGCCATGGGTGGAGCCCCTGTCATGAGATGCATTACGCCGCCACGAAGCTCGCCCGTAGGGAGTTGTTCGAGGCGCTGAACTACCTGGCCTTGATCCCGGGCGCGGGTGGCGGCGACAGCCATCGAATCGCATAATCCCGGCATGACCGGTCCATCCGCGCAGCGTCGTCGGGCACTGTTGCAGGCGGCCCTGAACGGCGCCCGCCGGCGCGAGGAGCACCCGGCACTGCCCGTGACGTCCGCCGAGCTGGCGGACGCCGCCGCGAAGGCGGTGGCGGCAGGGGCCATGGCGATCCACGTGCATGTGCGCGATACGCGCGGCCTGGAGAGCCTCGCGGGTGAGGACGTGTCCCGCTCGCTCGGCGCGCTGCGCGCCACGATCCCGGGAGTTCCGCTCGGCGTGAGCACCGGTGCGTGGATCCTGCCGCACACCGAGCGGCGTCACCAGACCGTCGCCGCCTGGGGCGCGCAGCCCGACTTCGCCTCCGTCAACTTCGACGAGCCGGGCGCCGAGCTGCTGGCGGCCTTGCTGCTGTCCAAAGGCGTCGGGATCGAAGCCGGCGTTGCCAATACGACCGCCGCCGCCCGGCTTGCGCACAGCGGGCTCGCCACCCGCTGCCTGCGCGCTCTGGTGGAGCCGCAGGCGCAGGAGCTGCCCACCGCGCTGGCGACCGTCCGGGATATCGAGTCCATCCTGACGAGCGCGGGGATCACCCTGCCGTGGCTGCTCCACGGTGTGGACCGTACTGCGTGGCCGCTGATCGCCGAGGCAGCCGCCCGCGGGCATGGCACACGTGTGGGGTTCGAGGATACGCTGACCCTTCCCGACGGCTCGATGGCGGAGAGCAATGCCGTCCTGGTTCAGGAAGCGCGTCGCGTGCTCGACGCGCGATGAGCGGGGAACCGGCGGCGGAGTTTCTCCAGGCCGCCATCGAGGAAGCGGCACTGGGGCTCGCCGAAGGCGGCATTCCGATCGGCGCCGTCCTGGTGCATGCCGGGCGAATCGTCGGACGAGGACGCAACCGCCGGGTGCAACGGGGCAGCGCCGTGCTGCACGCCGAGATGGACGCGCTCGAGCATGCCGGCCGGCAGGCGGCGGCGCTGTACCGGGAGGCGACGCTGTATACGACCCTGTCGCCCTGCGCGATGTGTTCCGGCGCGGTCCTGCTGTACGGCATTCCCCGCGTCGTGATCGGCGAGCATCGCACCTTCCAGGGCGAGGAAGCGCTGTTGCGCAGCCGCGGGGTCGCCGTGCTCGTGCTCGACGATACGCGCTGTCGGGATCTGATGCTCGGGTTCATCGCCGCCCATCCCGGGCTGTGGAAGGAAGACATCGGACGCTGACGCGCCGACGCCACCGCTTGCCGTGGGGCCCGCGGCCGATGCAGCTTTCGAGCACGTGCCGGTCACCAGCAACCAGTTGAGGGTCGATGACTTCCCGCATCCCCCCCATGAGCCGGCGGGACTTGCTCGCCGCCTCCGCAGGCGTCATTGGTCTCGTAGCGGCGTCCGGATTTCGTCGCGCGGTTGACCCGCGCCTTCCCCAGCGCCCGGGACGGCTGCGGCAGTCGGTGTGCCGCTGGACTCACGGCGGGATGCCGTTGCCGGAGCTGTGCCGCGCCGCCAAGGCGCTGGGCCTCGTCGCCATCGACCTGCTGCAACCGGAGGAATGGCCGATCGTGCATGAAGCCGGGCTGGTGTCGTCGCTCGGCTATCCAACCGCGCGGCGCGACTTCATCGCGACCGGCTTCAATGACCGCGCCAACCATCCGCTGTTGCTGCGGGAGCTGGGCGACACGATCCCGCTCGCGGCGCAGGCCGGCGTGCCCAACGTCATCGCGATGTTCGGCAATCGCAATGGCCGCTCCGACGCCGACGGGATCGCGGCCTGCGTGGAAGGCCTGCGCGCCATCGCGCCCCTGGCGGAGCGGCACGGGGTGACCGTGGTGGTCGAGCTGCTGAACAGCAAGGTCGACCATGCGGACTACCAGGGCGATCACACGGCGTTTGGCGTGGCGGTGATCGACGCGGTCGCCTCCCCCCGCGTGAAGCTGCTGTACGACATCTACCACATGCAGATCATGGAAGGAGACGTGATTCGCACGATCCGTGACCACATCGGCCGGATCGGCCATTTCCATACGGGCGGCGTGCCCGGCCGGCACGAGATCGACGACACGCAGGAGCTCAACTACCGGGCGGTCGCGCGGGCGATCGCCGATGCCGGCTTCACCGGATACGTCGCGCACGAGTTCGAGCCCATCCGCGATCCGCTCGGTTCGCTGCGCGACGCCGTGGCGATCTGCGACGTGTGACCCTCAGCATCACCTTCCGGCCACCCGCCTTCGCGACCACCGAGGCGGAGGACATCGCGGCGCGGCGCTTCGGCAAGCGCGGCGCCGTGCGCCGGCTGCCGAGCGAGCGCGATCAAAATTTCCTGGTCCGGTTCGCCGACGGGGGGCGCGGCGTCCTCAAGATCTCGCATGCCGGCGAGGATCGAGAGGTGCTCGAGCTGCAGCATCAGGCGCTGCGCCGGCTGGCGGAACGCGCCCCCAGCGTCGCGCTGCCACGCGTGATCCCCGCGTTGGACGGCGTGGAGGTGGTCGAGCTGCCGGCCGCGGACGGGGAGACGCATTATGCGCGTCTGCTGAGCTGGGTCCCCGGCATGCTGCTGGCGGAGGTGCGCCCCCATGGGCCCGAGCTGCTCGAGAGCCTGGGCCGGGTGATTGCACAGCTGGATGCCGGACTCGAGGGGCTCGATCATCCGGCCGCCCGGCGGGAGCTGAAGTGGGACCTCGTGCGCGCCGGTTGGATCCGGGAGCACCTGGCCCGGGTGGCCGACGCGGCGCGACGCGCCCTGGTCGAGCGCGTCCTGGACCGCTTCGAGCGCGATGTGGTCCCCCTCCTGAGCGAGCTGCGGGCCAGCATCATTTACAACGACGCGAACGACTACAACCTGCTGGTGCGGGGCGACGATGCGTGGTCCCGGCGCGTGACGGGGGCGATCGACTTCGGTGACCTGGTGCACAGTGCCCAGGTGTGCGACCTCGCCATCGCCGCTGCATACGCGTCACTGGGCAAGCCCGATCCTGGCGCGGCCGTCGCACGGGTCGCCGCCGGTTATCACGCGGTGCGGCCGCTGACCGAGCTGGAGCTCGATCTGTTGGACTCGCTCATCGTCACACGGCTGGCCGTCAGCGTCGTGAACGCGGCCGTGCAACGGGCCGCGGTGCCGGACAACGCGTACCTCACGATCAGCGAGGCGCCGGCCTGGGAGGCCCTGGAGCGCCTGGACGCGCTGCCACCGCGCTTGCTCCGCTACCTGCTGCGCGAGGCCTGTGGGCTCTCACCCGTCCCCACCAGCATCGCGGTCGGCACCTGGCTGCGCGACCATCCCGATGAGCTGGGGCCCTTGGTCGCCCCGGATCTGCTGCGCGAGGGTGTGGGTATCGATCTCTCCATCGCCAGCCCGCTGCTGGGCGACCTGCGAGGCCTCGCCGAGCCGTCGCGCTGGGGCCGGACGATCGCGACGACGATCGCGGACGCCGGCGGCCGCATGGGGGTAGGGCGCTACGACGAGGCCAGGCTCGTGTATACCGGCGATGCGTTCCGCGCAGAGGGAAATGACGGGCCGGAATGGCGCACCATCCACCTGGGGCTGGACCTGTTTCTGCCGCCGGGGACGCCGGTCCTGGCCCCGTTGGGCGGCGTCGTGCACTCCTTCCGTGATAACGCTGCTCGGCTGGACTACGGGCCGACGGTCGTGTTGCGGCATACGGTGGACGGCGGGCGGCTCACGTTCTTCACGCTCTATGGCCACCTCGATCGCGATGCCATCGCGTGGCTGCGCCCGGGGCAGCCGATCGCGACGGGCACCGAAGTTGGGCGCGTCGGCGACACGGCCGTCAACGGCGGATGGCCGCCGCACCTCCACTTCCAGATCGTCATCGACCTGCTGGAGCGCCAGGGAGACTTTCCCGGCGTCGCGCGGCCGAGCCAGCGCGCCGTCTGGACCAGCCTGAGCCCCGACCCCAATCTGATCGCGCGCATCCCGATGCCGGTCTCGGCGCCTGCCGGTCCCACGCCCGACCAGCTCCTGGCCGTGCGGCGGCGGCAGCTTGGACCGTCCTTGAGTATCGGCTATCGCCGCCCGCTGGAGATCGTGCGGGGATGGATGCAGTTCCTCTACGCGCGCGACGGCCGGCGCTATCTGGATGCCGTCAACAACGTGCCGCACGTCGGGCACTCCCATCCCCGCGTGGTCCGGGCGGGGCAGCAACAGATGTCGGTGCTCAACACCAACACCCGGTACCTCCACGAGCTGTTGGGCCGCTACGCCGAGCGACTGACCGCCACGCTGCCCGCCCCGCTCTCGGTGTGTTACTTCGTGAACTCGGGCAGCGAGGCGAACGAGCTGGCGCTGCGCCTGGCGCGCGCCTACACGAGTCGCCGGGACACCGTCGTCGTCGAGGGGGGCTACCATGGGAACACGACCACGCTGATCGACGTCAGCCCCTACAAGCACGATGGCCCGGGCGGCGCCGGACCGGCCCCGTGGGTCCACAAGGTCCCGATACCCGACCTGTATCGCGGCCGCTACCGCAGCGACGATCCCCGGGCGGCGGAGCGTTACGCCACGTTCGTGGCCGACGCGGTGGCCCGGATCCGGTCCCGCGGCACCCAGCCGGCGGCGTTTCTGTGTGAATCCGTGCTCTCCAGCGCGGGGCAGGTCGTCCTGCCCCAGGGGTTTCTGACGGCCTCGTACGCGCACGTGCGACGCGCCGGCGGGGTGTGCATCGCCGACGAGGTGCAGGTGGGCTTCGGCCGCGTCGGGACGCACTTCTGGGGCTTCGAGACGCAGGGGGTGGTTCCCGACATCGTCACGCTCGGCAAGCCGATCGGAAACGGGCATCCGCTGGGAGCGGTCATCACGAGTCCGGAGATCGCAGCCGCGTTCGCGAACGGGATGGAGTACTTCAGCACCTTCGGCGGCAATCCCGTGTCGTGCGCCATCGGGTTGGCGGTGCTCGACGTCATCGCCGAGGAAGACCTCCAGGCCAATGCGTTGGAGGTCGGCCGCCATCTGCAGGCCGGGCTCCAGGAAGTCGCCGCCCGCCGCCCGCTGATCGGCGACGTCCGCGGGCTCGGCCTGTTCCTCGGGATCGAGCTGGTGCGCGACCGGACGACGCTGGAACCCGCGGGAGAGGAAGCCGAACGCGTCGCCAGCCGCATGCGCGAGCGCGGGGTGCTCGTGAGCACCGACGGCCCGTTCCACAACGTGCTGAAGATCAAGCCGCCCCTGGTCTTCACCACGACGGACGCGGATCAGCTCGTCGCCACCCTGGACCACGTGCTCGGGGAAACGATCGGCTATCGCCGCCAGGAGGACGACGCATGACGAAACCGGGGCTGTGTGGACCTTACGACTCGGCCGAAGTCGTGACACCTTATCACGGGCAACTCGACCCTTCACGCTTTTCGGGAGGACGCAATGGCCGGCAAGGGCAGTCGCACCACGCATCGCAGCAGCACGGGCCAGAAACTGTATGCGGTCCGTGACGCCAAGGGACGCTTCAAGGACATCCAGAGCTACGCCCGCGCGCATGGTGCCGATCTGAAGCGGAAGAGCAAGCAGGAGAAGTGACGCCGGCGAGCGCGATCCTCGCGCTTGGCCTGTTGGCGTGCTCCAGCGACACGAGCCGGCTGACACCGGAGTTGGAGACCCGGTTCGGCGCGGAGGGGGTCGTACATCGCGCCGACAATGTGTGGTTTCGTTACACCCACGACGCCGGAACCCGCGCCGCCGGTTGGGAGGATCGCCTGGGATCGATCGTGGTCACCCGGCAGACGGTGTTGATCCACAAGAATCAGAAGGTCGGCATCGAGATCACGCCCGCGAGCCGTCGCGCGTACGATGCGCAGCGCGACGGCCACCGCGTCCGGATCGGCGCCGGGTCGGGCAAGTCCCGCGAGGTGTGGTCCTTCGAGCCGCCGGACGATGCGGATGGCTGGACCCGGGATATCCGGGCGGTGATCCGGAGCGCTAAAACTCCCGGTACGCCGTGAGGCTCACGCTGCGTGGCGCCCCGGGGTTCTTTTCCGACACATCGACGTAGAAGGTCTGGAACAGATTGGTGACCTTGGCCTGCAGCGCCACGCCGGCTACCTGGTAGCCCAGCCGCACATCCACGATCGTCACAGGTCCCCGCGCATCGACCGGGTACGCTAGCACCGCTTCGATTCTGCTGCGATAGCGGACATCCACATCCACCAGGCCGTCGAGCGCGGAGACGGTTCCTGTCACGTTGTGGCGTGAGCGATAGGGCAGTGGCAACCGGGTCTGGAGATCCTGCGTCACCAGGTGGAGATAGGTCGCCTCGAGGTCGACCAGGCCGCGTAGCACCCGGGTCTTGAGGCTTAGGTCGAGCCCCCGCACCCGCGCCCGCGTGGTGTTATCGAAAGTAGCAACCAGCCCCGGCAGGATCACCGGTCCGATGAGGTCGCGGTACTGGCTCTGGAACAGCGTCCCCTCGAGCCGCAATCTGGACCACGGCGACGCCGTCACCCCGATTTCTTCCGACCAAGCGCGCTCGGATCGCAGGGTGGGATTGGGGATCACCCGAAAGCCGAACTGCGTCGTGTTGACGAACTGCTCGATGGCGCTGGGTGAGCGGAAGCCATGTCCCACCGACATGCGGAGCGAAATCCCCGGGCGAGGCCGATGGACGACCCCGAGCTTCGGGCTGGCCGACCATTCGCCGCTTCCGCCGCTGGCGTGGTGGTAGTCCAGGCGGCCGCCGAGCGAGCCGGTCCATTGATCGGAGAAGCGCACCTCGTCCTGAGCGTACAGCGCGTCGTCGTTGATGTGATGCGACCCCAGGAAATTCGACCGCACCAGCGTATTCGCGAGATCCACGCCGACGTCGAGCGTGTGGCGGCCACCCGGCCGGACGGATAGTGCCACGTTGCTACCGAGCCGGGTGGCATGATGATGATTGGCATTGTCGTGAAAATAGTTCTGGACGCTGTTGTAATTGACGTAGGGGCTCACCCGCAGCAGCAGGGTCGCCCGTGCGACTGGAGTGAAGGTGGCGCCGGTCAGCAGCCTGTAGTCGACCTCATGGTCGAAACGAGAGGAGTCGTCTACCCGGAATGGTTCGGCATCCGAGCGCCAGGTGAAGAACTGTCCGTCGCGCTCGCGGACCCACAGAGCGTACACGTCCCATGGGTGGGCGCTCTCGGGGCGGGAGCTGAGCTTGGCGCGCGCCAGCCAGCGCGCGTTTTCATCGTCCTCACGGTAGCCGTCGGAGATCTCCCGCCCCAGGAACAGACGCGCCCCGAGGTTGCCGACGCGCCGGGAGTGCTGGACGCCAAATCCCTTCTCGTCCAGCTGGTCAGACGTGAAGCGGTAGCGATCCGGCATCTGCCAGGCACCGTAGTGCGCGCGCACCGTGGTGTGGGGCTCGTCCCCGACGGGGGTCGTGAGCACGTTCACCACGCCGCCCAGGGCGTTGCTGCCATACAACGCCGAAAACGCGCCCTTGACGACCTCGACCCGATCCACATCGAGCAGTGGCAACCCCTCGAAGTCGATTTCGCCACCGTCGCCGCTCAGGATCGGGTGCCCATCGAGCAGCAGCAGGACCCGGCTCCCGACGCCGCGCGCCAGCCCGGTCGAGCCGCGAATGTCCATCTGCCCGGCATTGAATGTCACCCCAGGTTCGAACAGCAACGCCTGGTCGAGCGTGGTCACGTTGCGGCGCACCAGCTCCTGGCGCGCCAGGACGCTCACACTCGCCCCGGATTCCTCCCCCCGTTCCGGGCTGCGGCTGGCCGTGACCACCACGTCGGCAAGACCAACCGGGGCTCCGCGCAGCGTGACCGCCACGTCCCGCCGCTCCCCTTCAGCGAGCGTCAGACCGAGGAGGGAATCACTCGCGAACCCAATGGCGAGGATCAGCATCGTGTACCGGCCAGCGGGAACCGCCGACAACCGGAACCGGCCCAGCGCGTCGCTCCGGGCGGAGAGCAGCGTGCCCCGGAGCAGCACGACGGCCCCATCGACGCCGGCGCCGGATTCGCCATCGGTGATGGTGCCGGATAGCGCGGCGGCGCCTTGGGCGACGAGTAGCTCCGGCGAGAAGCCGCCCAGGACGAGGAGCCCAAGCCCGAGCACGCCGGCGTCCCGAAGGCCGCGACTCACCGCGTTACTGCTTGTGCCAGACGGTCCCCAGCGTGCCCAGCGGCGTGAACAGGCTCAAGGCCAAGGTATCGCTGGTGGCTCCTGAAACGGCGTATGTCCCGCTGATGGTCCCCAACGGTATTCCCAGCACCAGATAGATCGAATCGCCGCTCGACGTGGGCTTCGCCGTGTATGAGCCGACGAGGGCCAGGGTCGTATCGTGTACGAGCGCGGTGTCGGGCGAAACTAGATTGATGGTGGCGTTGAACGAGCTGGTCGTGAAGGCCAGCGTGCCCGTACTTCCCGTCGCCGGAAAGACCCCCCCCAGAAGCAGGGTCACGAGGTCATAGTTCCCGGCCAGGCTCACGCCACCCGTCCCGGTGCTGTCGCTGCCGCACGAGGCCGCCGTGCCGATAGTCGCCGCGGTCGCCAGCGCGACGACCGTCATCCGCAAGTGTCGCATCGTCCCTCCAGTTCGGTTCCCGTTCAGGCTAACCGTCACCCGCACACGCGTCCAGTCCGCCGCCGCGCGGCCATGTCGTCCGACCCCGACTCGCGATACATTCGCGCGGTGGGCTAGGGAGGCCCACCCTCAATGATCGCTATTCGTCGCGCCGTCGTGGAAGAGGTGGACCGGGTCGCGCCGCTGTTCGACGCGTACCGCCAATTCTATGGGCAACCCGCGGACGTCGCGCTGGCCCGCCGCTTTCTCAGCGACCGCCTGACGCGCGAGGAATCGGTCGTGTTCCTGGCGGAAACCGCCGGTACCGCCGCGCCGGAAGCGTGCGGCTTCACGCAGCTGTACCCGCTGTTCTCCTCGGTGGCCTGCCGCCCGATCTGGATCCTCTACGACCTGTTCGTGGCCCGTGCCTTCCGGCGCGGCGGCGTCGGGCGGCGCCTCATGGAGGCCGCGCACCAATTCGCGCGTGCCCAGGGTGCGGCCACGGTCGAGCTCGAAACGGCTCACACCAACACGACCGCGCAGGCCCTGTACGAGTCACTCGGATATCGGCAGGATCTCGAGTTCCGCCATTACGTTCTGAAGCTGTAGCCCCCCCCATCCACCGCCTTCGGAGGAAACCACCATGTCCGTCGCCAAAGTCACCGAGATTACGTCCACCTCGACCAAGAGCTTCGATGACGCCGTGCAGGTCGGGATCACGCGCGCCAACAAGACGCTGCAGAACATCAAGGGCGCCTGGATTAACGGCATGAAAGTCGACGTCGACGGCGGTCGCATTACGAGCTACCGGGTGGACATGAAGGTCACATTCATCCTGAAAGACTGAACCCGCTCGCGCTGCCGCGCGGATTCCCCAGTCGGTACGGTGTGCCGGTGCTGCACGCTGTGGCACCGGAGATTTTCCGGCGCCGCTTCTTCACCCGGTGCATGGACTGCGCGTTTTGTCACGACTGGTGTTGTCAGTTCGGCGTGGACGTCGATCGCTACCACGTCGACCGCATCCTGGCGCACGCCGACGCGCTGGAAGCATATGTCGGCCTGTCCCGTACCCGCTGGTTCACCGGGGCGGTCGAACCGGAATCCGACTCTCCGGGGGGAGAAACCTGGCGCACGGCGGTAGTCGACGGCGCCTGCGTGTTTCTCAACCGGCAGGGGCGCGGCTGCCGGCTGCACGCGTTCTGCCTGGAGCAGGGAATCGACCACCACGAGCTGAAATCTCTGGTGGACGGTCTGTTCCCCCTCACGTTCGAGGAAGGCGTGTTGTGTCCCGCCGATGAGGCCCTCTCGGGAGAGCTGGTCTGCCTGGACACCGGTCCGACGCTGTACCGGGGGATGCGGGAAGAGCTACGCTACTATTTTGGGGACGAGCTGGTCGGCGTCCTGGATGGATTCGAGGAGCGAGGCTAGCGATTGAGGTGCATGGAGTCATCTAGCCTGGCCCGATATCTGCTCTAGACTCCGCGGCACGGGTTTTGTATCTTCACCTGTGCCTGTCCTTGGTGTCATTCCTGCTCGGCTGGGCTCCAGCCGTCTCCCCCGTAAGCCGCTTCGCCTGCTGGCCGGAGAACCCCTCGTTCTCTGGGTCGTTCGGCGTTTGGCCGAGTTGGATCGCTGCGATCGCATCGTCGTAGCGACGGATGCCGACGAGATCGCGGACGTGGTAAAGCAGGCGGGATTCGAGCCGGTCCTCACTTCGCCCTCGCATGCCTCCGGTACCGAGCGCATCGCCGAAGTCGTTGGGCAAAAAGCGTTTGCCGGCTACGACCTCATCCTGAATGTTCAGGGAGATGAACCACTGGTGGCGGAAGCGGCGATCCGCGGCGCCTTGGATCGGCTGCACCAGGGAGACCCGATCGGCACCGCGGCCGGCCGACTGGAGCCGCGGTTCGCCACAGACCCGAATCGAGTGAAGGTCGTCGTCGGTCCCGGGGGTCGAGCGGTCTATTTCTCCCGCGCGCCGATCCCCTACGATCGGGACCGAACCGGCGCCGTCATCTACCATCAGCATGTCGGGGTGTACGGGTACACGCGCGAGGCGCTGGCCCGCTGGGTAGGCCTCCCGCCGGTGCCGGAAGAGCGGTGGGAGGCCCTCGAGCAGCTGCGACCGTTGCTGCACGGCATTCCCATCGGCGTGGCGTTGTTCGACGCAGTTCCGGCCCCCGGTGTCGACACCGCCGAAGACCTGCAATGGGCCGAAGCCCAACTGGCCCGACCCCGTGAGGAGGTGAGCCCGTGAGTTCGACGAAGTACGTCTTCGTGACCGGCGGTGTGGTCAGCTCCCTCGGCAAGGGCATCGCGGCCGCGTCGCTGGGCCGGCTGCTCGCCGAGCGCGGGCTCAAGGTCACGATCCAGAAATTCGATCCGTACATCAACGTCGACCCCGGCACGATGTCGCCGTTTCAACACGGCGAGGTGTACGTGACCGACGACGGCGCCGAGACCGACCTCGATCTCGGCCATTACGAGCGCTTCATCGATCGGTCGCTGTCCCAGGTGAACAACGTCACTACCGGCCGCATCTACCTCTCCGTGATCACCAAGGAGCGGCGCGGCGAATACCTCGGCTCGACCGTCCAGGTCATCCCGCATATCACCGATGAAATCAAGTCCGCGATCCGCCGGCTGGCGCCCGACCACGACGTGGTCATCACCGAGATCGGCGGCACCGTCGGCGACATCGAGTCGCTCCCGTTCCTCGAGGCAATCCGCCAGTTCCGCCAGGACGTCGGGCGCGAGAACACACTGTTCATCCACCTGACGCTGGTGCCGTTCATTGCCGCCACCGCCGAGCTCAAGACCAAGCCGACCCAGCACTCGGTACGGGAGCTGATGCAGATCGGAATCCAACCCGACATTCTGGTGTGCCGTACGGAGCGCCCGCTGTCCGAGGAGCTGAAGCGCAAGATCGCCCAGTTCTGCAACGTGGATTTCGGCTGTGTGGTGGAAAGCCCCGACGTCCGCACGATCTACGAGATCCCGCTCAAGCTGAACGACCAGGGACTCGACAAAGAGGTCTGCACCCGCCTTCACCTCGATACCAAGGACCCGGACCTGCGCGCGTGGGGCGCGATGGTGGACAAGATCCTCCATCCCGAACGGCACGTGCGCATCGCGATCGTCGGGAAGTACACCGAGCTCGCCGACAGCTACAAGAGCATCAACGAGGCGTTGATTCACGGCGGGATCGCGCACCAGGCGGGGGTGCAGGTGCAATGGATCGCGTCCGACCGCTTCACCGACCAGGAAACCGCGGCCGAGTTGCTCGCGCCCTACGATGCCCTGCTCGTCCCCGGGGGATTCGGCGTGCGCGGCGTGGAGGGAATGGTGGAAGCGATTCGCTGGGCGCGGGAACACCAGCTGCCGTTTTTCGGGATCTGTCTGGGCCTCCAGGTCGCCATCATCGAGTTCGCCCGCGACGTCTGCCGTCTCCCGGACACGAACTCGAGCGAGTTCGCTCCGGAGTGCGCTAATCCGGTGATCGCCTTGATGTCGACGCAGCAGGGCATCCAGGAGATGGGCGGCACGATGCGGCTCGGAGCGTACCCCTGCCGCCTGCGCCCGGGATCCCGGGTGGCCCAGGCCTACAACGCCACCGAGGTGAGCGAGCGGCACCGCCACCGCTACGAGGTTTCCAACACCTATCGCGACGTCCTCGCCGAATACGGAATGCGGTGCTCGGGCCTTTCGCCGGATGGCTCGCTCGTGGAAATGATCGAGCTGCCCGATCACCCCTGGTTCATCGGCTGCCAGTTCCATCCCGAGCTCAAGTCGCGGCCCATGCGCCCGCACCCGCTCTTTGCCGGGTTTATCGGCGCCGCGCTGGCGCATCGAGTGACCCGCCCGGCCCAAGCGACGGCGAACCAGCCGGCCTCGCTGGCCCGCGCCACCGGTTAACCATGCCTCAGTTTGGTGACGGCTCGGCCCCGTTCCTGATCGCGGGGCCCTGCGTGATCGAGTCCGATGCACTCAACCTCCAGGTGGCCGAAGCGCTCGTGACCCTGGGGGCGCGCACCGGGCTGCACGTCATCTACAAGGCCTCCTTCGACAAGGCGAACCGCTCTCGCCTGAACGCGGCGCGCGGCCCCGGCCTCGACGAAGGCCTGCGCGCCCTCGAGCGGGTGCGTGCGGCGACCGGATTGCCGCTGCTCACCGACGTGCACGAGGTGGCCCAGGTCGCCGCGGCCGCGGAAGTCGCTGACGTGCTGCAGATCCCGGCCTTCCTGTGCCGCCAGACCGACCTGCTCGTGGCGGCTGGCAAGGCGGGCCGGCCGGTGATCGTGAAGAAGGGGCAGTGGATGGCGCCCGAGCAGATGGCCGGGTCGGTGGAGAAGATCCGGAGCGGCGGTGCACCGGAGGTCGCGGTCACCGAACGGGGCACGTTCTACGGCTATGGCGACCTCGTGGTGGACATGCGCAGCTTTGCCCGCCTCCGCGCGGCCTGTACCACGCCCGTGATTTTCGACGCGACCCATTCCGTGCAGCAGCCGGGGCAGGGGATCGATGGGGCGAGCGGCGGATTGCGCCAGTTCATCCCACCGCTGCTGTATGCCGCCGCGGCGGCGGGCGCCGACGGGTTCTTCCTCGAGACGCACCCCGATCCCGCCCACGCCCCAAGCGACGGTGCCAACATGCTGCCGCTCGAGGTGCTGATCGACGTCGTGGGCGTGGCCTCCGACATCTGGCAGCGGGCGCGCGTTCGACAGACGGTGCTGTCGTGATCGACCGGGCGCTGGCACAGCGGCTCCGCCTCGTGGGCTTCGACGTGGACGGGGTGCTCACCGACGGCGGCGTGTACATCGGTCGCATGGCGGATCATGCCGTCGAGTTGAAGCGATTCGACATCCAGGATGGCCTGGCGGTAAAGCTGCTGCGGGCCGCGGGCATCACCGTGGTGCTGGTCAGTGGCCGGCAGTCCGAAGCGACGGCGCTGCGCGCGCGCGAGATCGAGGTCGACGAACTCGTCCAGGATGACGCGGCCGCGAAACTGCCGGCCTTCGAAGCG
>CAZRGT010000068.1:0-57396 GCA_964599725.1 uncultured Gemmatimonadaceae bacterium
CCTGACCGACGAGCTGCGCGTCGAGGGGTCGTACACGTTCTTCGACTTCGATCCTCCCGAGGGATCGCTCGCGGGCGACCAGCTGCTGCCCAATACCCCGAAGCACAAAGGGACCCTGAACGTGCAGTATGCCGGCGCCCAGGGGCTCGACCTCGGCGTCATGCTGCGGCGCCAGACCGCGTTCAACTGGGCGGCGGGGGTGTTCAACGGCTTCGTGGACTGGAGCCAGACGGTGAACGTCAACGCGGGCTACCAGATCGGCAACAGCCTGCGGGTGCACGCCATCGCGACCAACGTGCTCGATCAGAAGCGGTTTCACATCTATGGCGGCTCGGTGATCGGGCGCCGCGTGATTGCGGGCGTGACGGCGACCTTTTAGCGCTCCCCGCGAGCCGATCGCGGTGCGGGTGGTGGCCATGGGCGGAGACAGCGTCGTGACCGAGGCGGGGCCCTACCCGAGCATCCTGCGGGCCGGTCAGACGGTGACGGTGCTCCGGCGATCGCCCACTACTCGGGCGACACGATGACCGGGACGTTCGCGGCGGACTTCTCATCGGGGGACAAGCTGAGCGGCAAGCTCACCGCGACACGCAGAAAGTAACGCGCCGTCCTCGATCACAGCGGACCCGCGGGAGCCTGTGGCTCCCGCGGGTCGCTTGCTATCGTGACCCCAGCTCGATCTTCCCCAGTCGCCGAGTGCCCGAAAGGGCGAGCCACAGGCGACCCCGGGTCGAATCCACCGACATGTTGCGCACGATCGCCCCGGGCGTCGGGATGACGACCGTCTCCATCCGCTCGGTGGCCGGATCGAAGGCGACGACGGTATTGGTGCGCGCTTCATTGTACCAGATGCGCCCGTCGGTGCCGATCGCGATGCCGTAGGGACCGCTCGAAGAGCCGCCCGGGCTCGCGAGCTCGCGCACCGCTCCGCTCGCGGGATCGAGCCGCCCCAGGTAGCCGCGGGCGTAGTCGGAGTACCACACGATTCCCTTCGGGTCCACCTGCAGCCGACGCGGGCGAGCCCCGTCGGGGAGCGCGAACTCACGCAGCGCGCCGTCGGCGGGGTCGATGCGGCCGATCTTGTTGGTTCCGAGCTCCGCCATCCAGATCGCACCGTCGGACCCCCCGACCAGACCGTAGGGACGGGCGCCCGCGGTCGGCACGGGATAGCTCTGCACAGCGCCGGACGCCGGGTCCAAAACGCCGTAGCGGTTCGCTCCCTGGGCCGTGAACCAGACTTTGCCGCCGTGAAACAGCGGCGTGTGCGGGTCGCGCACATCGGAGGGCACCGGGTATTCCTTGATCACGCCGGTGCCGGGATCGAGCCGTCCGATCAGCCCCTTGGCGTTCCCCGTGTACCACACGGCGCCGTCCGGCGCCACGACGATGCCGTGCGGTCCCGACGCGGGGGTCGGGGTGGCGATGTCGGTGACCTGGCCGGTCGCCGGATCGAGCCGCCCGATGTAGCTGTTGCGCTGGTCGGTGTACCACACGGTCCCGTCGGGACCCGTCGCCGGATCGTGCGGAAACACGCCAGGCCGCGGCAGTGGGTACTCGACCACGACCGGCGCTCCCTGGAAGAGCGCCGTCACGATCAGTAGCTGGATGAGCGTGAACCGCTTCATGTCCATGGTCCGAGTCCTCCACCACGCGGGGATGCGGCCGCCATGACCATAATGTGGCACATCCCACTTCCTGGTGCACGGCCTGGGTGCAAACCCTGGGCTTGCGCAGGCCGCCCCTGGTCGAGCCGGTCCCCGTTCCAAGTGTTAGCTTGCGGTTCATGACCGCCGCGCCGCGAATCGCTCGTTTGCTGCCCCGTCGGCCACGCCGCCGCCGCTTTGTCGTGTTGGGCATCCTCGCCCTGTTGCTCCTGTTCCTGCCCGCGCTCGTCAGGCTCGCCGCGGAATGGCCCTGGTTCGCGGCGCTCGGGTATGGACGCGTGTTCACGACCCGGCTCGTCGCGGAATGGCTGCTCGGCTTGATCGTCGGCGTCGTCGCGTTCGCCTTTCTCTATGTCAACCTGCGGGTCGCCCAGCGCGGCGTCGTTCCCGATCCGCTGCACTTCCAGTTCGTCGAGGGGTCGGCCCCCGTGGACGTGACGCGGTTGCTACGCCGCCTGGCGCTGCCCGCGTCGCTCGGGGTGGCGTTGCTGTTCGGCCTGGGGGCCGCGGGTCGCTGGCTGGGCGTGCTCCAGTTTCTGCACCGCTCACCGTTCGGCGTCACCGATCCCGTGTTCGGCCGGGACGTGGGCTACTACGTGTTCACGGTGCCCATCATCTCGAGCGCGATCACACTGGTCACGGTTCTCGCGACGCTCACGTTGCTGGCCACGGTGCTGCTGTACGTGCTGCGGCGGGATCTCGTCGTGGTGGGCCACGGCGTCACGGTGGAGCCGTCGGCCCGGCTGCACCTCGCCGTGCTCATCACCCTGTTGTTTCTCCTGGCGGCGCTGCGCGCGTACTTCGTGCGACAGCCGGGGCTCTTGTACTCCTCCGCCGGCGCGTTGTTTGGCGCGAGCTTTTCCGATCTCCATGCGAAGCTCCTGGGCTTGCGCCTGGCCGCCCTGGCGGCGCTCGGCGGCGCCGCCCTGGTGCTGTGGGGCGCGCGCACCCACCGGCTGGCCCGCCAGACCGTGCTCGCCGTCGGGCTCTACATCGGGGTTTCCCTGCTCGGCGTCGCCTTCTACCCGGCGATCATCCAGCGACTGGTCGTCGCGCCGAACGAGCTGGTGAAGGAAACTCCGCAGCTCGCGTCGCACATCGCGGCGACACGGCAGGCGTGGGGCCTGGATCAGGTGGTGACGCGCGATCTGACGGGCGAGGCACGACTGTCCGAACGGGACATTCGGGCCAACCGATCGACGATCCAGAATGTCCGGTTGTGGGATCGTGACCCGCTGCTCCAGACGTTCGGGCAGCTCCAGGAGATCCGCACCTACTACGACTTCGTGTCGGTGGACGACGATCGTTACGTCATCGACGGTCAATACCGCCAGGTGATGCTCTCGCCCCGTGAGTTGAACTCGGCCTCACTGCCCACCCGGACCTTCATCAACGAACGGCTCACGTTCACGCACGGGATGGGACTCACGCTCGGTCCGGTGAACCAGGTGACGGAGGAGGGCCTGCCGGTCCTGTTCATCAAGGACCTGCCGCCCGTGTCCAGCGTGTCGCTGCGCGTGACGCGTCCCGAGATCTACTTCGGCGAGCTCACGGATTCGTGGGTGTTCGCCAACACGCGTCAGCGTGAGTTCGACTCCCCCTCGGGAGACGACAACGTCTTCGCCTCCTACGCGGGGGGCGGCGGTGTCCGGGTCGGCTCGTGGCTGCGCCGGCTGGTCCTCGCGACCTACCTCCGCTCTTTGAAGGTGCTGCTGTCCAGCCAAATCACGAACGACAGCCGCGCGATGTTTTTCCGGAATGTCAAAGAGCGGGCCCGCACCGCGTTGCCGTTTCTCCGCTTCGACGGCGACCCCTATCTCGTCGTCACCGACTCGGGCCGGCTGCGCTGGATCCTCGACGCCTACACGGCGACGAGCCGGTTCCCCTACGCGCAGCCGCTCCCCGACGGCACCAACTACGTACGCAACAGCGCGAAGGTCGTGATCGACGCCTACGACGGCGCCATCACGGCCTACCTGACCGCCCCGCGCGATCCGCTGGTGTTGACCCTGGCGAAGGCGTTCCCCGGGATCTTCCGACCGCTGGACGAGATGCCCGCGGATCTGCGCGCCCACCTGCGGTACCCGGAGGACCTGTTCCGGACGCAGACCGACCTGTACGCGATCTACCACATGGCCGAGCCGGAGATCTTCTACCACCGGGAAGACCAGTGGCAGAAGCCGACCCTGTCGCGCACGGACGATCAGCACGATCCCTTCCTGCGCCATATGGTGATGCGCCTGCCGGGCGAGCCCCAGGCGGAGTTCATCTTCATGGTCCCGTTCACGCCGCGCGGCAAGGACAACCTGGCCTCGTGGATGGTGGCGCGCAACGACGGGGAGCACTACGGTCAGCTGGTCGTGTATCGCCTGCCGAAGCAGAGCCTGGTCTTCGGGCCGACCCAGATCGTCAACCGGATCAACCAGGACACCGAGATTTCCCGCCAGGTTTCGCTGTGGGACCAGCGCGGTTCCGAGGTGATCCGCGGCAACCTGCTGGTCATCCCGATCGAGGAGTCGCTCATCTACGTCCAGCCCCTGTACTTGCGGGCCGAGGGTGGGCGTATCCCCGAGCTGAAGCGCGTCGTGGTCGCCTATCAGAACCAGGTCGTCATGGAGGAAACACTCGAGGCCGGGTTGGCGCGGCTGTTTGGCGGCGCGAGCGAGCTCGCCACGGTTGCGACGGCTCCGGGCGCCGACGTCCGGACGGGGGGGGGCGACGGACGGGCCGCCGATCTCAGCCGCCGGGCGGTCGAGTTCTACCAACGCGCCGTCGAGGCGCAGCGGGCCGGCGACTGGGCGCGATATGGAGAGGAGCTGTCCCGTCTGGGGGAAGTGCTGCGCCAGCTGCGGGTCGCCATCGAAGGCCGCCAGTCCCCATGAACCGGGTGCCGCGTTTCATGTTGTAGCTGATGCGAACCCACCGTCTCTGCGCCATCGCTGTCGCGTGCTTGCCCACCTTTGCCGTAGCCCAGCAGACCACCGTGATTCCCCCCGTTCTCGTCGGCGTATGGAAAGGCACCGACGTCCCCGGGCAATCCCGCGACGTCGTGACCGGCGCTACGATCGCGCTGATCGGCTGGCACGCGCAGCTCGAGCTGGCGGCGGATGGACGCTACGCCTGGACCGAGTACCGCGAGGGCGAGATCGCGAACTGTCGCATCTCGACGCTGCGCAAGACCGCGGGGTTTGCCCGAGTGGACGGCACGACGCTGATCCTCGGCGCGGCGCCGGGGTCGGAGGCAAAACAGGACGGCTGCAACCCCCGCGCGTCGTACTCCAGCCATCCGGTGAGCGTGCCCGAGCAGCGCTTGGGGGTGAAGGTCGGATGGACGGCGCTGCTGTCGGGGTTCGAAACGCTCGAGCTGACACTGACGCCCGAGGGAAGCTCCCCGGAGGTGCTGCACTACGCCGATGAAGTCGTGGTCGATTGGCCCGCCGCCGCCTTCCCGCCGATCGGAGCCGAAGCCGTGCCGGCCGCGTTGCCGTCGTTGTGGGTGTGGCCGGCGGAGGTGGGGCGGTTCGCGACGGGGGCGCCATTCACGCCACCCAAGTCCGACGCGCACTGGGCGCGGTTCACTCCCGACGGGCGTTACGAGTGGGCCGGGTGGAAGGACGACATCGTCCCCGGTCCTGGATGCGTGGTGGGCGTGCTCGCCTATGAGCGAGGCCGGTATCGCACGGCGGCGGGGCCGTACGACAACGTCCTCGTCACCGAGCCCGACAGCGCGGCGGTGCTGCAGCGGCGGAGCGGGTGCGGAGCGGCGGACGGGGATCGCGCCGTCCGGGTCCCGCTCCATGCGTCACGCTACAGCTGGGGCATCGGCCACACGCCCGACGGCGCCGAGGTGCTGGAGGTCAAGTGCGCCACGGAGCCGCGCGAGCGGAATCGGTGGCAGTTTCTCCTGTGCCAGTGGGGATTCGAGTTTCGGTCGTTGTTTGCGCGGGTGCGGGATTAGGCGGGCGGCGGCGACGCTCGTGCGGCCTCCGCCAGCATCTGGTTTGGCTGGGGGCCCTCTTCCAATTCGCTTCATGAAACCTTTAGCCACCCCGCGGTAGGCTGACTGATCTTGCGCTCCGGGGGAACGATGGCGCCCGCCATGCAGGACGCGCTCTGCGGCCTGGGCTTCGAGTTTGTGCAGCCGTCCGGCGGCGAGACGGACGTACAACGCCTCGGCCGCGACGGCTTTCGCGTCGAGTCCCGGCGTCCCGCCATGAGCACGCTGGTCAGCGTGACCGCGATCCACGAGTCCGCCGCCCTGGGCGAGGACGCGATCGGCCGGGCCTTCGACGAAATGGACCGGCTGATCGCGATCTTCAGCCGCTACGACGAAGCCTCAGCGCTCTCGGTGCTCAACGCCGAAGGGCGCCTCGAGGGCCCGCCGCCGGAGTTGGCCATGGTCCTCTCCGCAGCGCTGACCTACCACCGGCTGAGCGACGGGGCGTTCGACCCGACGGTGGCCCCGCTCGTGGATCTGTTTCATGCCTGCTTCACGAGCCCGGTGCCACGCGAGCCGACGGCGGCAGAGATCGCGGAGGCGCGCGAGCTCGTCGGCGCTGGTGCGATCACGGCGTCGCGGCGCCGCTTACGGCTGGCACGACTCGGGGCGGCCCTCACGCTGGACGGCATCGCCAAGGGATTCATCGTGGACCGGATGGCGCGGACACTCGAGCGCGCCGGCATCAACCGCTACCTCGTGGAAGCGGGCGGCGACATCCGCACCGGTGGGAGGAAAGAAGCGGGACTCCCCTGGGCCGTGGCCGTCCGCGATCCCGAGAGCGCGGGGCGCCTTCCCGGGACCATTCACTTGTCGGGCTCCGCCGTCGCCACCTCGGGGTGCTACGAGCGCTTCTACGACTCGAAGCGCCGATTCCACCACATCGTCGATGCGGCGCGCGGAGCTTCGCCGCGCACCTGCACCAGCGCCACCGTGGTCGCGCCGACCGCGACGGCCGCCGATGCGCTCGCCACCGCCGTCCTCGTGCTGGGATCGCGCGCCGGCGTGGCGCTGGTCGAGCGTTTCCGCGGCTGCGCCTGCCTCATCGTTTGCTCCAACGGAAGCGTCACCCACTCGCATGGCTGGAAGGAGTCGCCGCAATGACCCGACCCCAGGTCGCTGCCCTCGTGACCTTACGCCTGTTCATCGGATGGCACTTCCTCTATGAGGGGCTGGCCAAGCTGGTGAACCCCTACTGGACCTCCGCCGAGTACCTCGACCAGGCCGGGTGGCTGTTCAAGAAGCTGTTCGTCGCGCTGGCGGCGAGCCCGAGCGCGGTCACGGTGGTGGACTTCCTGAACGAGTGGGGATTGCTGCTCATCGGACTCGGCCTGCTGTTCGGGTTGTTCACGCGGACGGCCGCGGTCGCAGGGATTGTCCTGCTGCTGCTCTACTACATGGTGGCGCCACCGCTCGTGGGCATCAGCTCCGCGGTGCCGCGGGAGGGGAGCTACCTGATCGTCAACAAGGTCCTGATCGAGGCGGCCGCGCTGGCCGTGGTGCTGCTGTTCAACACCAGCCGGAGCTTCGGCCTCGACGGGCTGATTTTCCGACGCGGGCCGGACGCCGCGATCCCCAGCGAACCATCCGTTGCGAGGGCCGAGTCATGAGCGAAACTTCCAGCGATTCGACGCGGATCTCCCGGCGCGGCTGGCTCCAGTCTCTCGTCGCGGTGCCGGTGCTCGGCGTCTTCGTCTTCAACTACCTCAAGAAGCGCGCGGCCGAAGATGCCCGCAAACAGGCGATCATGTCCGAGCTCGGCGTCGCCGAGAGCGGGCCGGCCATCATTCCCAATGCCATCTCCAAGCCCCCCGGCAACAAGATCCGGGTGGGGATCATCGGCTACGGCGGCGAGGGCGAGTCGCTGGTGCGGCATGCGGGGTTCGCGTCGCCCAAATGGCTGGAGGAAGCGAAGCAGAGCGTCGCGGAGAATCCGCGCGACAAGCAGCTCGACACCTACCTGCGTCAGGACGACCTGAACGTCGCTCTCACGGCCGTGTGCGAGGTGTTCGATGTGCGCGCCGAGCGCGCCATCGCGGCCTCGCAGATCGCCGAGCGGCCGGGCGGCGCCGCCGCCAACCCGCCGGCCAAGCGCTACCGGCGTTACACCGACATGCTCGAGAGCAAGGACGTGGACGCCGTCATCATCGCGACGCCCGACGTCTGGCACTCGCGCATGACCATCGACGCCGTGGCCGCCGGAAAACACGTCTATTGCGAGAAGTGCATGACGCGGACCGAGGAGGAAGCCCGTGCGATGCACGACGCGGTGACGCGGTCGAACATCGTGTTCCAGCTGGGGCACCAAAACCGTCAGTCCGAGGCGCACAACAAGGCGCGGGAGGTGGCAGCGGCCGGGGTGCTCGGGCCGATCACGCTGGTCGAGTCGACCACCAACCGGAACACGCCGTGGGGCGCCTGGGTGTGGGACATCGAACCAGAGGGCTCCCCGCGGACGATCGACTGGGATCAGTTCCAGGAGCTGGCTCCGCACAAGGTGGCGTTCAGCCCCGAGCGATTCTTCCGGTGGCGCTGCTGGTACGATTACGGCACCGGCCTGTCCGGTGATCTGCTGTCGCACGAGTACGACGCGGTGAACCAGATCCTCGGCGTGGGGATTCCCAAGTCGTGCGCCGCGTCGGGGGGGATCTACTATTTCAAGGACGGCCGCGACGTCCCCGACACCTTTCAGGCGGTCTACGAGTACCCGGACCGCGATCTGACCTTCGTCTACAGCGCCACCCTCGCCAACGGCCGCGACCGCGGCCTGGCGCTGATGGGGCACGACGCTACGATGGTCGTGGGCGGCGGGCTCACCGTGCAAGCCGACGGCGACTCCACCCGGTACGCGGAGAAGATCAAGGGCGGCGTCATCGATCCCGGCCAGCCGCTGTTCACCTACCGGCCGGGGTTCAAGGGAATCGACGCGGTCACCTCGGCCACGGAGCGGTACTTCGCGAGCCGCGGCCTGTTGTACACCTACCGCGGCGGGCGTCGCGTGTCGGCCTACCACCTGCTCATCGCCGAGTGGCTCGACGTGATCCGCAACGGGGGCCAGACCAGCTGCAACATCGACCGCGGCTTCGAGGAGGCGATCAGCTGTCACATGGCCACGCGCTCCTACCTCGAGGGGCGCAAGGTGACGTGGGATCCGGTGCGGCGGCGGATCGTGTAGGCCACCATGTAGGGAGTCCGGGAGGTGGAGCGAGCTGGGCGCCGCGCTGCCCGGCTCGGGCGGCTCGTTTGACTATGGCGTTACCAGTTCCGCCGCCACCACTGGAACTGCCTCCAGTCACCTATGCGTGACAGCAGTGTCTCACAATGCTAGCGTTGCGACATGCCAGAGGAAAACAGACCACTGGGGCTCTCCAAGTCCCGCTTTGCGGCCGGCGTGCAGTGCCACAAGCTCCTGTGGTGGAAGGTGCACGAGCACAATGCCGTGGAGCTCCAGCCGGACAAAGTGCTCCAGGACCGCTTCGATCAAGGAAAGCAGGTCGGTGAGCTGGCCCGGGGACGGTTTCCGGGCGGAGTCCTGATCGACCTGCCGCATCACGCCGTCGCGGAGCGGATCCGGCTCACCCAAGCAGCGCTCGACGCTCAAGCCTCGGTGATCTTCGAGGCGAGCTTCAAGGCGCTCGATACCTACGTCGCCGTCGACGTGCTGGAACGGCTCGACCCGGGATTTCGCCTGATCGAAGTGAAGTCGGCCTCCTCACAGAAGGAGGAGCATCTCCCGGACGTGGCGGTGCAAGCGCACGTGGCCAGGCAGAGTGGCATCGACGTGCGCACGGTCGAGATCATGCATTTGAACAAGGAATTCCGGCATCCGGATCGGGGAGACCTGTTCGAGAGTGCGGACGTGACGGCGCTGGTCGAGGAGATGTTGCCCGGGATCCCGGCGGAGATCGAGGCGCAACTCGAGGTCATGCGTGGGAGTTTGCCGGACGTGGCGATCGGCGTGCACTGCTTCGAGCCGCGCGAGTGTCCGTTCCGGGAGCGCTGCTGGCCGCAGTCCCCCGACCACATCATCAAGCTCTACAACGTGGGGCCCAAGAAGGCGTGCGATTACATGTTGACCGGTGTCCACACGATCGCCGACATCCCGCCCAAACAAAAGCTCCCAGACGCGGCGAAACGGCAGATCCGCTCGATGAAAGAGGGCCGCCTTATCGTCGAGCCCGGTCTCGCGGCCGCACTCGAGCCGTTCGCGGCGAAGCTCGGCTACCTGGACTTCGAAACCATTTCGCGGGCCGTGCCGGTGTGGCCGGGGATGGCGCCATGGGAGCAGGCGGCCGCGCAATTCAGCTATCACGAAGCCCGCGCCGACGGGACGTACAGCCACGTCGGCTACCTGGCCGAGGGTTCCCATGATGCCCGACCGGAGTTGGCGCGCGCGATGCTCGCCGCGACCGTGGGCGCCGAGCGGGTCGTGATGTACACGCCGTTCGAGCGGACCCGAATTCGCTCGCTGCAGCAGTCGGAGCCGGATCTCGCGGTGGCGTTGAAGCAGCTGGAGGACAAGCTCATCGACCTGCACCCCGTGATCCGGGACCACGTGTACCACCCCGATTTCCTGGGCAGCTTCAGCCTGAAGTACGTGCTGAACCCGCTGGTGCCCGAGCTGACCTACGATGATCTGGTGATCGTGGACGGCCTGGTCGCGAGCGTCGAGATCGCGCGTCTCTTGTTTGTGGCCCAGAAGATCTCGCCGGAAGAGCGCGATCGCGTCAGGCAGGATCTATTGGACTATTGCGAGCGGGATACGTGGGCGATGGTGAAGCTGCTGGAACGGCTGCGGGAGCTGGCCGTGGGGCGCTCGTAGGAGCGGGTCACGACTTGCGCAACATCCAGTAGACCAGGCCGTTCAAGTCCGCGAGTCCGATGGTCAGCGCGACGGTGTTGCCGCCATGCACCGCGGAATTGTTTCCGGGAAGCAGGCGAAAACCGATGCGCAGCTTGTCCGCGAGCAGGTAGGCGGTCACGGGAACCGCCCATACCCGGGCGTCCGGGCTCCCGGGGGGCCTGCGACCCCAGCGCCCGAACAGCTCGACCCCGGTTTCCAGTCCCGACCAGAGCGCGCTCGCTCGCTTCCAATGCAACGCCGGCCCGATCACCCAGCGGACCCGGTCCCCCCCGCGCGCCGGATCCCCGGTCACGTGCAGTGGAGCGCCGTTGAGGGCGATGGCAATCGAGTTGCTGAGGTGAACGGTCGGCCGGTAGCCCACCTCGAAACCCGCGTTCAGCAGACTGCCCGTGACGTAGTTGGGTACGAGGGTGGCGGCCCACGCCCAGCCCGAGCCGCGTGGAACCGACGAGGTATTGGCGTCGAAGCCGCGGCGATAGCGGTAGCCGATTCCCGACTGGTATACGACCTCGCTCAACGTCGCCACACCGGTCCAAGCGTTCTCACCCGCACGCTGGCGGCCTCGCTCCACCCGCCACAGCTGGTGCAGCATGAGGCCGATCTTGCCGGCCATGAACTGCTCCGGGTGGCGGACGAAGGCCCCGAAACTCTCGCTCACCTCGCATCGAACAGGCGACTCCATCCAGTGATCTGGCGCACACGCCGGCGGCCGCTGCGCTGCCCGGTCGCCGGCCTGGAGCACGGAGTCCGTCGCCGCGCGCCGCAGCAGCTCGAGCATGCCGCGAAAGCCGTCCTGGCACAGGAGCCGCGCGATGGCGTCGCTGGAACGGCAGCTCCGATTGTCGAACGCCTGATCGTCGAGGTCCAAGTGCGCCTGCAGCAGTGCGTACACCAGGGTTTCTCGCCGCTGCGTGGTGGAATCAAACCGGACGCGCATCCTGGGAGCGCGGTCGGGATACTCCGCCTCGTACAGGGCGCGCAGCACCGTGCGCGGCAGCGCGGCCGCGCCGAGATCGAGCTGGCGCGTTTCCACGAGCGTTAGCAGCCGGTTGGCGACACACGAGGAATCCACCGGTGTCGCTGCGCAGGCAACGCCCGCGATGAAGGAGAGGGCATCGTAGACGCCGACATAGAAGTCGTGTTCGCGAAACGGCTGCCCCAGGAACGCGGCGAACGCTCCCAGCCGCTGCCCGACCACGACGAACCGACGATTGGTGACGCTGATGTTGTCTCGATGGAACACATAGGGAGCCCGGGCGAGGACCCGTCCGAACGCCTGCATCTCGTACTGCCGGGCGGCAGGCACCGCCCCCGCGAACAGATCCAACAACGCGGAGATGCCCCCGGCAGCCGGTGGCTCGCGCTCCCGTTGCTTCGCGACGTCGGCGAGCCTACCGCGCAGCGCGTCAGGGTCGATGAACACCAGCACCGCGTTGGAGTCCGGTCGTTCCCAGTTCTTCCAGATCGCGTCGGCGTAGATCCCCGCCGCGAGATCGATGGGGTTGTTGTCGAACAGCCCGCCGTCGGAAAACAGTGCGGCATCCTGGGGCCCGGTGTCGCAGCCGGCCCCGAGGCTGGGCTCGTGCCGGAGTGAGACCGGCGCGAAGGCGCCGGGAAACGCGGAGGACGCTTCGACCAGCGAGAAGACGTCGTCCGGGTCGATGACGCCGTGGCAATCCGGCAACAGGAGCAGTGCTCCGAGCCTGCCGTTGCCCAGGAGCTCGGCCGGCGGCGCCCGGAACTGCAGCGTGCGCCCCCGTCGGCTCACCATCACCACCGCCGCGTAGCGTTGCGTAACCGCGTCGATGCCGCGCGATATCGGGATCTCCCCAGGCATGAGCTTGGTGATCGTGACGCCGACGGGAATGCTGCACCCGTCCAGCGAATCCGATGCGGGCGCGTCCCGCATCGCGGCGCGCACGGTGTCGAACAGCACCCGCTGGAAGTAGCGCCGGCTGAACAGGGCTTGGGTCGAATCGGGGTGGTTGTAGCGTTCCAGCGGGAACAGCTGATCGAATCCGGTGCGCACCCAGATCTTCCAGAAAAGGCTCTGCTCGGGGGCAATCGGCGCCCTGGTGCGACACCATTCGATGGCCGCCAGGAACCCGTTGATGTTGCCGGCCGAAGCCCCCGCCATGGCCTTCAGCTCGTAACGCGGCAGGTTCCAGGCTCGACGGAGCGAATCGCGGGCGGTGAGCTTGAACAGCTCCAACAGCCCCCAGTTCACCCCGGCCTCGTAGGAGCCGAGGCTGATGCCCCCGCTGATCGTGAGCAACGCGGAGACGTGTTGGGTATCGCGCCGCGCGGGAGGCGACTGTGCCGGCGCGCCGCGCGCAAGCAGGAGGAGAATGGTGCACCCGACCAGGCGATGAGTTCGCAACGTTCTACCTCCACGATCGATGGGCGAGAGGGCGCTCACTCAGGCCGAGGATAATCTGTCCCATCTCCCTTGATCACCCCCTCTCCCTTCGGCCCATCAGGCCTCACCCCCTGGCCCCCTCTCCCTTCGGGAGAGGGGGAACTAAGGGGTCGCCTTTTTAGGCGCAGGAATCCTGCACTCCTGGGCGTTGTTTCGATGCCGACGATTCGGGCGCGCCGGGCTACCGTGAGACGTGGACCCCCTACGCCCAATCCCTCTGCAGCAGAAGCTCGCGCTCGCGCGTGAGCTGCGCCGCGAGCCGACGCCGGCCGAACGGCATGCGTGGTCATTGATCCAGAACCGGCAACTACTCGGCCTCAAGTTCCGTCGCCAGCACGTGCTGCATGGCTTCATCGTGGATTTCTACTGCCCCGCGCTGAAGCTCGTGTTGGAGCTCGACGGCGATCCTCACGACGGCGCGATGCAGGCGGGCTACGACGCCGCGCGCACAGCCTGTCTCAAAAGCGCCGGCTACCAGGTGATCCGGATCCGGAACTGCGACCTGACTCGAGAGAGAGTCGAGGAGCTGGTCGGCCAGGTGCTGCGCACGACGGCGCGAGACAGAGTCCCCCCTCTCCCGAAGGGAGAGGGGGACAGGGGGTGAGGACCGAGGGGACTGTTAGGCCTCACCCCCTTCCCCCCTCTCCCTTCGGGAGAGGGGGGACTGGAGGTGAGATCGTTTCGCGAGAGGGGGCACTAGGGCTGCATTCCTTCGGACATGGCGACCGGAACATCGCAGGAGATCGAAGAGGAGCGAAGACTGCTGTACGTCGCGATGACACGCGCGCACGGCGGGAGACAGCCGGGGGTGGAGCTCGAGGGACCGGCGGCACTTGGAGTCGACGTGCAGACGCGCCTCAAGGAGGGTGGCGTTAGACGGTAGCGGCGACATTAGAGATTCACTCGCCCCCCGCTACCTCGCGTCGTATCTTAGCGCACTCCATGGACCTCATCGCCCGTCTCCAAACCGCCCTGGGCGACGCCTACCGGCTCGAGCGCGAGCTCGGCGGCGGGGGGATGAGCCACGTGTTCGTGGCGGAGGACCTGGAGCTGGGCCGCAAGGTGGCGGTCAAGGTGCTGCCACCGGAAATGGCGGCGGGCGTCAACGCCGACCGCTTCCGCCGCGAGATCAAGCTCGCCGCCTCGCTGCAGCATCCGCACATCGTTCCCCTGCTCCACGCTGGACGCTCCGACGACCTCGTGTGGTACACGATGCCGCTGATCGAGGGCGAGAGCCTGCGCACCAAGGTGGCGCGCGAGGGTGAGCTGCCGATCGGCGAGGCGGTGCGGATCCTGCGTGACGTGGCCGACGCGCTGGCGTACGCGCACCAGCACGGTGTCGTGCACCGCGACATCAAGCCGGACAACGTGCTGATCTCAGGCCACCACGCGGTGGTGACCGATTTCGGCGTGGCCAAGGCGATCAGCGAGGCGACGGGCGCGTCGTCGCTCACCTCGGTGGGCGTGGCGCTGGGGACGCCGGCCTACATGGCGCCGGAGCAGGCGGCGGCGGAGCCGAACGTCGATCATCGCGCCGACATCTACGCGCTGGGCGCGCTGGCGTACGAGATGCTGACGGGCCGGCCGCCGTTCACGGGGGCCAACGCGCAGTCGGTGCTGGCGGCGCACGTGACCCAGACGCCGGACCCCGTCACCAAACACCGCGGCGCAGTGCCGCCCGCGCTCGCAGCCCTCGTGATGCGCTGTCTCGAGAAGAAAGCCGCGGATCGCTGGCAGTCGGCGGTGGAGGTGCACGCGCAGCTCGAGGGGATGGCGACGCCGAGCGGGGGTACGACGCCGACCGCGGCGGTGCCGAGCGCGCTGCGGGCGGCGGTGGCGTCCCGTTCTGTGCCGCGGCGGCTCGCGGCGCTTGCGATCGTCGTGATCGCAATTGCGGTCGCCGTATGGCGGCTGACGCGGGGCGGCGGTGGTGGGGCGGTGGATCCGAACGTGGTTGCGGTGCTGCCGTTCCGCGTGGCGGGTGCGGACCCCGCCCTGCACTACCTGCGCGAGGGGATGATCGACCTGCTGGCGGCAAAGCTCACGGGCGAGGGCGGCCCGCGCGCCGCCGACCCGCGCACCGTGACGAGCGCCTTCCGTCGCGCCGCCGGGGGCGACCAGCAGGACCTGAGCCAGGAGCAGGCGGTGGCGATGGCGCGCGGCATCGGCGCGGGTCAGGCACTGCTCGGCGGTATCGTCGGGTCCCCGGGTCACGTCACGATCTCGGCCACCGTGGTGTCGGTCCCCGGGGGCGCGACGCGCTCGCAGGCGAGCGTCGAGGGGCCCGCCGACAGCCTGCCGGCGCTGGTGGATCGTCTGGCGGGGCAGTTGCTGGTGCGCGGCGCGGGTCTCGGCACCCAGAGCGAGGCGTCGCTCACTACACGGTCACTGCCCGCGCTCCAGGCGTACCTCGCGGGCCAGCACGCCTATCGGAGGGGCGAGTACGACAGCGCCGCCGCGCACCTCGCGACCGCCGTGGGGCTCGACTCGAGCTTCACCCTCGCCGAGTGGGGGTTGTTGCTCGCGAGCGGCTGGGGGGCGCAGGTGCCCGGCGTGGCGCGGGTGACGCAGCTCGCCTGGGAGGGGCGTGACCGGCTGAGCCAGCGCGACCGCGCCCTGCTCGAAGCGTACGTCGGCCCCCGCTACCCCGAGCCCCCGCTCCAGGCCGACCTGCTGGCCGCGCGCGAGCGGGTCGTGTCGCAGTATGGCGACGTGGCCGACGCGTGGTACTTCCTGGGCGACCAGTACTTCCACGAAGGGCGCTACCTCGGCTACACCGACTGGATGGACCGGGCCGCCGCGGCGTTCGAGCGCGCCGTGGCGCTCGACAGCTCGTTCGCGGGGCCGATCAGTCACCTGATCAACCTCGCCGCGGAGCGCGGCGATACCGCAGGCGCACGGCGCTACGGACATCTCTATTTCGACGCGGCCGCGCGCGGCGCTTCGTTCGACCACCTGGTGCGCTGGGACCTGGCGCGGACGTTGGGTGACCAGACGCTGATGCGGGAGTTCTGGGCCGGGTTCGACACGGCGGCGAACCGCCCTGCGTACGCCGCCGGTTACGTTCTGGGCTCTGGCGCCGGCCTTGGCACCGCCGACAGTTTGCTCGACATCCTGGCCCGTCGGGCCGGCACCGACGGTGCCCGCGCGGACTACCACTTATTCCGGGCGCTCCGACTCTTCAACTCGGGACGACCCGCGGCAGGCCAGCGGCGGATCGATTCCTTGCCACGCACCGACGAGATTAGGGACCTCGCCGGGCTGGTACAGGCAGCGACCTATTGGGATGCCGACACGGCGGCCGCCTCGGCCGCCGCCCGCCGCCTCAGCGAGCTTACCGGCCGCCCGCTGCCCGACAGCGGCGCGCCACGCCGGAATCAGCTCGAGGCCACCTGTGTCCTCGAGCAGTGGCGCCTCGCGCAGGGCGACGCCGGGACCGTGGCCCGTGGCGTCGCACGGCTGCGATCGGTGGCCGCGCCGCGCGACCCCATCGGGGCCGTCCGCCGCAGCATGGTGTGCGCGAGCATCCTCGATGCCGCCGCCGCCACGCTGGCGCGGCGCCCCGACGCCCGGCCATTGGTCGAGCGGGCCGACTCGCTGCTGCGACAGGGGCCTGGCAACGGCACCGGCCTACCCTACGAGAACCTCCTGATCGGTCGATTGTTCGCCGCGGTCGGCGAGCCGGCGCGCGGCCTGGCCGCCGTCCGGCGCGGCGGGGCGTTCGGTAACGACATCATGATATCGACGTATCTGCGCGAAGCAGGCCGGCTCGCGGCGCTCACCGGCGACCGCCAGGCGGCGATCCGCGCCTACAGCCGCTACCTCGAGCTCCGCCCGGATCCCGAGCCGGCGGTCAAGCCGGTCGTGGACGCGGTGCGCGCCGAGCTGGCGCGCCTGGTAAATGAGGAGGGAAGACGGTAGATGTCTCGCTTCCCGGTACGCCCCGCGGCCGCTCTCGTTCTGGCCACACTGGCGAGCGCCGCCTGCGCGTCGCATCGCGTCCTCGTCCCGCCCCAACTCAGTCTGGTCCCCTACGGCAGCGTCGGCCTGGTCACGTTCACGACCGAGAATGCCAAAGGCGCGCTGGGCAGCCTGGTCACGCGACGCTTCGAGGAGTACATGCTCGCGGCACAACGGGGCATCGAGGTGCAGGAGTTCCCGACCGCCGACTCAGGCGTAGCGCTGGGCGGAGCGCGGGGCGTGCCGGTGGTGTTCCTGGGACATCTCAAGGTGTCCAACGTGAAGCCGAGTGGCGGCCTGCTGGGACTGACGCTGGCGCACGTGGAGGCGACGATCTCCGCGGAGTTGTCGGTGGAATTGCGCTCCACCAAGACCGGCGGCACCCTGTGGCGCGCCAGCGCCGCGCGCACCGAGAAAGTCGGCGAGCTGACGCTCGTGGGGGGCGTGCCCGAGTTCTCCGCGCGCGATCCCAACGATGCGTACGGGCACCTGGTCAATCGGCTGGTCCACGCCGTGACCTGGGACCTGCGCTCGACCTGGGTCAAGCAGTAGCCATCGCCGCCGCGATCTGCCCAAACGCCCGTCGCCCTTCATCGGCCGCGGGACCCCAATGCTGCAGGCCGCCAAGTTCCGAGTGCGCGAACGCCACCCGGCCGTAATTCCGGCGGATGATGTCCCGCGGCGCCGGCTGGTCCCCGGCGCCACCATAGAATCCCGGGTACGGCACCGAGAAGGCGTGCCCCCACCGATTCAGGATGATGCCGGCGATGTCTCTTGCCGGGTCGAACCCTGTGGACCCGAACAATGCGAGCATCTGACTGACGATCTTCCGTTCGAACTCCGGATAGGACGTCATGAGCAGGTCGATCCGTCCACGTAGAACCTGCGAATCGATGGGCAACCCCGGGTAGTAGAAGGGCGTGTAGAACGACAGGACCGCCGGCTGGTTCGGGTCCAACGGCGGCTGATGCCGGCCCACGACCATGGGCCTGCGGATGTTGCAGGTGCGGCCGAAACCACCGTCCGTCTTGTCCCAGATCGCCGCCGTGATTCCCAGCCGGTGCATGAAGCGCCAGTTGTTCACGGCGACGTTGGCCACCAGGAATGGGGCGTGACGGAACTGGCCGTACGCGTTTCTGTGCCCTTCCGGCATGTCACGGACGACATGACGATTGATCCAGCCACCCGTAGCCATGATCACGCTCTTGGCACGCGCGAGACGGAGTTGGCCGGCGTGGGCATAGACGACGCGGACCCGCTCCGACGCATCGATGGGACCCTCATGTCGCACGCTGACCGCCGTGGCATCCAACCGCATGCGCAGCGGCTGCCCTTCACGATCGAGCGCCGGGAAATTGATCGCGCCCGTAATGATGTCGGCGAACTCCCGGCCGCCGGCGATGGATTCCGGTATCAGCGACTTCAGGAAGTACCGGGCGTATCCGGAGTTGCCGCCCGGGAAGGAATGCCGTTCCAGCGTGGCGTCGGGTGGTGCGCTCAACCCCGGCATCGGCAGATTGTAGGCGGCATAGGCCGAAACGGCGTCGCTGCCCAGCCCCAGGCCGGAGGCCAGGAACAAGTCCGCGTAGCGGGAGCCTTCCGGGCCCTGGTCGAGCTCCCGTTCCAGGTAGTCCTTGTAGGACATGCGATCCAGATGGCGGCGCGCTGCTTCCTCGGTGGCGAATCGCCGCGCCCTGCCCGCACGGTACCAGTTGAGTAGAGATCCTCTTGCTCCGGGGGACAGCGGAGTGTTGGCCAGCTCCTGGCGCCACATGTCGACCGCCCAGCTCCCGGCCGGCGACGCGGCACCGCGGAAGAAGTGCCCGACACTGATCTGCTCCTGCAGGCCGACCACGAGATAGCCGTAGTTGTCCTTGCAGAAGCCGAGCGGCGCCCGATCCGCCGGCCAGTCGCGATAGGGCAGGTCCCTTGGTATCCCCAGCTCGGCATAGTAGCGCGCGTCTCCCGTCGCCCCGTCCGGATCCTCCACGGCAGGCGGCAGGAAGAACCCATTGGAGCCCTGCGGAGCCAGGAGCGTGGTGCCGTTGACGTTGAACTCGTTCTCCTTGGCTTCGCCGCCGAAGACGGGATGGTTGTCGAGCAGCAGGCAGTTCTGCCCCGCCTTTCGCTTCTTTGAATACTCCAGCGCCGCTCCAAGACCGGCCATGCCGCCGCCGACGATGACGAGATCGTATTCCTCGACCGGGCCGGGGATGCGATCGATACTCCCGAATCCACCGTCGCGAATCCGATGCGCCATCTCGACCGATTCTGGCGTGTTGCCGTGCGACAGACGATAGTCGCCGACGCCCCCATAGCCGTACCAGTCATCCGGCAACGACGCATCGATCGCCACGCCGGCCGCTCGAGCGGAGCCCGGCATGCCGGAGAGCAATCCGGCGCCCGTGGCGACGAGCATGCCGTTGACGAAATCACGCCGGGTGATCGACGTGTTCGCGAGCGTAGTGGCTTTTCGAGTCATGGACGGTTCACTGCCTCTCGCTGAGGAGCACCAAGCCGAACGCAGTCGTGAGCGAAACCCTGCCGTTCCGCACCGTGCCGCCGGCTCCTGAGTAGGCGTCCACCACCTCGGTCCCGTCCCGGAACACGCCGAAGACGGGGACGGTCTTGGCGCCTTCCCCCTGGTCCATCGCCACCACCACACGATCGACGCCCCCGTTCGTCTCGAGCGTGCGGCTGAAGATGTACGGCTCCGCCTGGAGCCGGCGGTGCTCGCCCGCCCCCACGGCGGGATGCGCTCGCCGGAACTGCCCCAGTCGCCGCCAATGCCGCAGGATTAGGGCGGTGCGCCCCCCGTGCTCCAGGTCGCTCCAGTTCATGAACGAGCGGAGGTTGGCGTCGCCAGCCGCACCCGCGACTTTGAGCGGCCGCGCCAGCTCGTCCCCGTAATAGATCTGCGCGCCGCCAGGCGCCAGGAGGAGGCGGGTCGCCGCGCCAAAGGGGTCGTTCCGGTCCTGGTCGTACGGCGACCCGTCATCGTGGTTGCTGACATAGTTGAGGATCGTGACCCCCCGCAGCGCGCCCGAGCGAAGCGTCGTGGAATACCGCGTGAAGAGGCTGTCCAGCGACCCCGCGGCCTCCCGCTTGAAGCCGAAGTTGATGAGGCCGTCGTAGCCGTAGGCGAAGAAATCCACGGCCCGGTCCCCGAAGTTGTACGCCCGCCCCTGGCTCGGCTCGTAGCCGTAGACCTCGCCCAACATATAGAAGGGAAGGCTGTCCAGAACCTGGTCCGCATGGGCCCGCTTCCAGTCCGCGAACGCGCGCACGGCTTCCCGCTTCAGCTCGGCGCTGACTGCCTCGCCAAAATGCTTGGCGGTGTCCATCCGGTACCCATCGAACCCGAACTCGCGCACCCAGTCGGTGAGCCACTTGATGAGGTAGTAGCGAGGCGCGCGCGGGTAACCGGTGCGCGCGAAGAACGCGTCGAGCCCGGCCAGCTCCCGGTCCCGGCGGCCCTCCCGTTCCCACTTTTCCAGTAGCGCCGGGGGAAGCGCCACGGGATCGTCCCGTTCGGTGCGGATGTCCGGAAGGTTGGCCACCAAGGTGCAATCCACCGTCGTGGCATAGCTCCGGTAGGTGCACTGGGGGCTCGTGCGCACCCATTCCTCGGGCCACTGGGGATCTTGCGGGGTCACCGGCCCCGTGTGGTTGATCACGGCGTCCATGAGGACGCGGATGCCGTGCCGGTGCGCCGCGTCCACCAGCGCGCGCAGATCGTCCCTGGTCCCTAACGCCGGCTCCACGGCGGTCCAGTCCCGGGTCCAATAGCCGTGGTAGCCGTAGGTCTGCCCCGTCCCCTCGTCCACGCTCCCGTGGATCTGCTCCACGAAGGGGGTCAGCCAGATGGCGTCCACGCCCAGGCTGTCGAAGTACCCCTCATTCAACTTCCGCAGCACACCGGCGAGATCGCCACCCTCGAAGCTCCGCAGCAGCACGCCGTCGTGTGCGCGGCCCAATGCCCCGTCGTTGGCGGAATCGCCGTTCTCGAAGCGATCGGTGAGGAGGAAGTAGACCGTGGCGCTGTTCCAGAACGTGGGGGCCTTGTGAACGCGCGCGGCCAGGACCAGGGCGGCGATGCCGATCAGCGCCGCGGCGCGGATCACGCTTCTCATGCGCCAACCGCCGCCGCCACATCGTCCTCGTCCTGCACGCGGAGCGTCAGCACCGCGGCGAGCACGAGGGACGCGCCGCCGATCAGGAGGGCGTAGATGGCCTCTCCGCCGAAGAAGCGCCCGACAAAGTAGCCCAGGACGGCCGCCGCCACGATCTGGGGGATCACGATGAAGAAATTGAACACCCCCATGTAGTATCCCATCTTCGTGGGCGGCAGGGACCCGGTCAGGATCGCGTACGGCATGGAGAGAATGCTCGCCCAGGCGATCCCCACCCCCACCATGGAGCCCAGCAGGTACCGGGGATCCGAGAGGACGGGGATGGAGAGCAGCCCCGCCGCGCCGCACACCAGGCAGATCGCGTGGGCGACCTTCCGGCTGGTCCTCCGCGCCAGCACTGGAATGGCGAAGGCCACCACGGCGGCGACGCCGTTGTAGGTGGCGAAGCCGACACCGACCCAGTTGGCCCCTTCGTTGAACAGCGCCGAGGTCGTGTCGGTGGTGTGGTAGACGTGGCTGGTCACCGCCGCGGTCGTGTAGATCCACATGGCGAACAGAGCGAACCACGAGAAGAACTGCACCGAGGCCAGCTGCTTCATGGTCCGGGGCATGTCCTGGAAGTCGTTCAGGATGGTGACGAAGCCGTTGTCGTAGCGGCCGCCCTGCTGCATCAACCCGCCGGCGATAAGCAGCACCCCGATGACGCCGGCCCCAGCCGAGAGGATCATGACCTGGTAGATCGCCTGGCTGGCCAGCCAGGCGCTGAGCAGCGCACCCACCGCGACGAGGAGCCCGCCCAGGCGGATCTGCCGGTCGCCGTTGTGCGCGAACTGTTCCGCCGACCGCTTCCCCCGGACGGTACTCTCGCGCGCCTGGTTCTCCTGGAACGACGCCATCTCCTGCGGCGAGTACTCCTTCGATCGCACCACCGTCCAGAGCACGGCGATGAAGAAGACCGCGGCGCCGAAGTAGAACGACAGGCGCACCGAGTCGGGGATCATGTGCTCGGGCGCCTGGTTGCTCACCCCGAACTGGTTGGTGAGCAGCCATGGGAGCATGGACGCCACGACCGCGCCGGTACCGATGAGGAAGCTCTGCATGGCGAACCCGGTGGTGCGCTGCGCCGAGGGGAGGTTGTCACCCACGAAGGCGCGGAACGGCTCCATCGAGATGTTGATGGAGGCGTCCATGATCCACAGCATGCCCGCCGCCACCCACAGGACCGGGGAGTTCGGCATGGCGACCAGCGCCAGCGTGGCAAGGATGGCCCCGCCGAGGAAGTACGGACGCCGCCGGCCCAGGCGGTTCCAGGTGCGGTCGCTGAAGTAGCCGACGATGGGCTGGACAATGAGCCCGGTCACTGGAGCGGCGATCCACAGGATCGGGATGTCCTCTACCTTGGCGCCCAAAGTCTCGAAGATCCGGCTCACGTTCGCGTTCTGCAGCGCGAAGCCGATCTGGATGCCCAGGAAGCCGAAGCTCATGTTCCAGATTTCCCAGAACCCCAGGCGCGGCTTGGGCCGGGCGGCGCCGGGGGGGAGGGCGTTGGCAGCGGGTGATCCCATGGTGGACCTCGGCCTCAGGGGTTCCGAGCGCGGTGGAGGCGACGGATCAACCCGTCGACCTCGGGGTCGGTGAAGATCTCGTCCAAGAGCCGCCGCATCGGGCGCTGCCAGTTCGGGCGCACCGAGGACGGCGTGCCGGGGAGGTTCACCGCATCATTCTCGAGCCACAGGTCCTCGAGCCAGGGCACCACCAGCGGGCTGTCCGACCGACCCAGCCACTCCAGCAGCTGGGCGAGAAACGCTGCGGGCTCTTCCACGCGGCAACCCAGCTGCTCGGCGAGCCAGCGCGTGACCGTTTCGCGTGCCTCTCGAGCGACCGGAGCCGCCTGCTCCGGCAGGAGGCCGTAGCGAACCCGCTCGGCGATGTCGTTGCCCGTGAGCCACCCCGCGAAGCTAGGCGTGTCGTGCGTGCCCACCAGGGCCATGTCCCTGGCGGTCGGGGGGACGACCGCCTCGCCCTTCGGGTCCTGGAACTGCGCCAGGTACATCCCCCAGATCCGGTGGCGCGGCAGCGCCTCGTCGATCTCGCGCGGCACGTTGCCCAGATTCTCGCCCACCACCTCGCACCGGTTGCGCTCCGACTCCAGCGTGAGAATGGCGAACAGCTCACGGGCGGGATAGGAGACGTAGGTCCCTTCGTGCAACCCGAACCCGTGGGGGATCCAATAGAGGCGAGTCCAGGCCATGATGTGGTCCACCCGGAGCACGCCGGCGAGCCCCGCCTGAAGGGCAATCGACGCCGCCAGGTAGCGGTGTCCCTCACGACGAGATGACTCGGGAAGCACCGGCGAAAAGCCCCAGTCCTGGCCGCTCGGGAAACCCGCGTCGGGAGGGGCCCCCACCGACATTCCATCGGCGAAGAGGTCTTGCCGCGACCACGGGTCGTAGCCGTCCGGGTGCACACCCACGGCCAGGTCCAACCCCAAGCGAAACCCGTCCTGCTCCAGACGCCGGCGGAGGTCGTGGAGCTGGCGGCGCACCATCGTCTGGGCCACGAGGTGGAAGCGCTCCTCCGCGGGATCCACCTGATCGGGCGTCAGCGTGCCGGCCCGGGCGGCCGGGGGCCAATCGCGCCAGTTCCTCCCCAGCCTCGCTTGAGCGCCGCGAAACAGCGCGTACCGAATCAGTTCTTCATCCAACTCCGAGAGGGCCGGGACCGGCTGTTCCGCGAGCGCCGTACGGACCTCGGCGATTGCCCGGGTCACGTCCAGGGTCGTGGGAGGCGCCGAGGGACGATGAGCATCGCCCAGATCGAGGATCAACTCGGACCAGAAGAGGCGGCTCACCGGAGAATACGGGCTGGGCTCCGGCGGCGCATCGTTGAAGGTGGGTAACAGGGGGAGCGCCGTGACCAGGTCTCCGCCCCGCTCGCGCACCCAGCGGCACAGGGACTCGAGATCCTGCAGGTCGCCCAGGGAACGGCTGCGCGTCGAGCGGAGCGCGGCGAGCTGCGTTCCGACCCCCCAGCTCCGATGCGACCCCGGCCGCCGCCACGCTTGTACCGGTGCGGCGATGACCGTGCACGTCTCGCGTCTACCCGACGTCTCGACCGTTAGGCAGTGGTAGCCTAAAGGAAGTGGGCGGTCGAGCGGTACCACGTCGCCGTTCTCGAGCTGTAGCCGTGCATGACCCTCCCCTCCGTTCCCCCTCTCCCGATTCGGGAGAGGGGGCCAGGGGGTGAGGACCCCGTCCCAGGCGACGAGAACCGGCGGCACGAGCTCCGCGCTCTTGGTGGCGCGGTGCGCCCGCAATGCCTCGGCGGCATCACCGGGGCGGGCGATGGGGGCACCCACCGCGGCACAGACGCGAACCAGCGTCTCGGGCGCCACGGTAACGGACCGGCGAAGGCCATCCGTGTAGCGGGTGTGGACACCCATCGCCCGGGCGAGGGATCGGAGCGCCTTCAGGTCATCCACGGCGCAATAGTAGAGCAGCGACCGCGCTTCGGCCAGCAACGGCGGCACACCCTTCAAGGCTGTGCGGCTCTCCACAGCGCGCAGGATTCCTCATCCCGGGTTCGCCTGTTTTTCATCCCCCCCGAGTTCTATTTGTTGCAAGCACGCGCGTGGTTCGATCCATGATGATCTCGGCGTGCCGGCCTGCGGAAAGGAGCTGGCGTATGTGGCAGTCAAAGAGCGATAATGCCCTCGAGCGGGACGTCAGGGAGGAATTGGCGTTCGATCCGAGGGTGGACGTGAAGGCAATCGCCGTCTCGGCGAAAGGCGGGGTGGTCACGCTGAGTGGATCCGCGCCGACGTTTGCCGCGAAGCTCGCGGCCTGCCGTGACGCGGAGCGCGTGAGTGGCGTCAACGTCGTCGTGGAACACATGGATGTGACCCTGCCCGACATGCACGCCCGCAGCGACGCAGACCTCGCGAAGGCCGTGGCCGACGCGCTGCGCTGGGACGTCGAGGTGCCCCACGACAACATCAAGACCTCGGTGCGCGACGGATGGATCACCCTCGAGGGCACCGTGGATTGGCAGTATCAACGTGCGGCCGCGGATGGGGCCGTGCGCTACCTCGTCGGGGTCAAAGGCGTCACCAATCAGATCGCCGTCGCTCCCTCCCCGGCGAAATCGATCGATGTGAAGCAACACATCAAGGATGCGCTCACGCGGAGTGCGGAGACTGACGCACAGCGCATCACCGTAGACACTGCGGAAGGTGGCGGCGTCACGCTCCGTGGCACGATCCACTCATGGGCGGAACGCGAAGAGGTGATGCGGGCGGCATGGGCCACCCCGGGCGTGCGCAAGGTTCAGGACGAGTTGATCTACGCGTAGCGGGGCGAAGGACGGGGCCAAGCGTGGCGCCATCTTGAGACGGGGGACGGCAATGGCTCGCGACAAGGGCAAGAGCAAGGACCATCGTGGCACGAAGCAGGTCTACAAGAAGGGCTCGAACCCCTTGGCTCGGGAATACCTGGCGGACCGTCTCGACGGCGCCCGAGACCTTTATCTGCTCGCCCTGGCGCTGGGAGTACGCGGCGCCGGGGCGAGGCTGTTCGGTCCGATGATCCGGGAGGCCCGGATTCACTTCACCAGCGTGATCGAGGAGTGCCGCATTGCCGGCCTCGACACGAGCGCGATCGCCGTGATGCTCGGCGAGCAGAACGCGGAGCTGGCGGACAGCATCCGGCCCGAGATGTGGGAAAACCTGGAGCACCTCATCGCCCAGCGAACGCGCGGCCACCCAGGGTGAGTCGCTGCGCTCACTGCGTCATCAGCTATCAGCTATCAGCTATCAGCTATCAGCTATCAGCTTCGCGACGCTAACGGAGATCGCCCCGGTTGGGAGCTTCGTTATGAGTGGCCAGCGGAGTAGCGGTGTGTAGGTTTACAATTCCATGAGCGAGTTCTTGGATCGTGTGCGGGTCGCGCTCGGCGAGCGCTACGAGATCGAGGGCGAGATCGGCCGCGGCGGGATGGCCACCGTGTATCGCGCGCAGGACCTGAAGCACCACCGCCCGGTGGCGATCAAGGTCCTGCACCCCTACCTGGCGGTCAACCTCGGCCCCGAGCGGTTTCTGCGTGAGATCCAGATCGCCGCTCAGCTGCAACACCCGCACATCGTCCCGCTGTACGATTCAGGTCAGGCGGGCGATCTGCTCTACTACGTGATGCCGTACGTGGAAGGCGAATCGCTGCGCCAGCGGCTCGAGCGGGAGGGGCGCCTCCCGTCCGAAGACGCGCTCCAGCTCGGGCGCGCCATCGCCGCCGCCCTCGACTACGCCCACCGCCATGGTGTGGTGCATCGCGACATCAAGCCCGAAAACGTGATGCTGCACGAGGGCGACGCCATGGTGACCGATTTCGGCATCGCCAAGGCGGTCACGGCGGCCGCGGCGAGCACGCTGACGCAGACCGGGGCCACCGTGGGCACGCCCGCCTACATGAGCCCCGAGCAAGCCGCGGGCGCGGCCGAGCTGGACGGGCGCAGCGACGTCTACAGCCTGGGGTGCGTGGTGTACGAGATGCTGACCGGCCGGACGCCCTTCACCGGCCCCACGGCGCAGGCGATCATCGCGCAGTGCTTCACCAACCCGCCGCCGCCGTTGCGCGGTGTGCGGGACGACCTCCCGGATTGGGCCGAGCAGGCGGTGATGAAGGCGTTGGCCAAGGAGGCCTCGGATCGTTTCGCCACGGCCGCCCAGTTTTCGCAAGCGTTGAAAGCGCCGGGGGCCAGCACGCCGCCCGGCCTCACCACGGCCGCGCCGGCGGCCACTGCGAAATCGATCGCGGTGTTGCCCTTCGTGAACATGAGCGCCGATCCCGAGAACGAGTACTTCACCGACGGGATCGCCGAGGAGATCATCAACGCGCTGAGCAAGATCCAAGCCCTGCAGGTGGCCTCCCGCACCTCGGCGTTCGCGTTCAAGGGAAAGAACGAGGACATCAGCGAGATCGGACGGAAGCTCAGAGTCACGACCGTCCTGGAGGGAAGCGTCCGCAAAGCAGGCAACAAGCTTCGGGTCACCGCCCAGCTCGTCAATGTCGCCAACGGCTATCACCTCTGGTCGGAGCGCTACGATCGGCAACTCGAGGATGTGTTCGCCATTCAGGACGAGATCGCCGAGAACATCGTGCGGGCGCTCCGCGTGGTGCTGAGCGAGGACGAGAAGCGCGCTATCGAGAAGGTGCCAACGGCGAATGTCGAGGCGTATGAGTGCTACCTCCGCGGCCGTCAGTTCTTCCACCAGTGGCGCCGGAGAGGGGTGGAGTACGCCCGGCGCATGTTCGAGCGCGCCATCGAGATCGATCCCAACTACGCGCTCGCCTACGCCGGCATCGCCGATTGTTGCTCGTTCATCTACACCTACTGGGACGCCAGCGCGGCGCATCTGGAGCAGGCGGACACGGCCAGCCGGAAGGCCCTCGAGCTCGACCCAGAGCTGGCCGAGACCCACACGTCGCGCGGTCTGGCCCTCGCGTTCGCCAAGCGATACGAGGAAGCGGAGAAGGAATTCGAGACCGCGATCCGCCTCAACCCGAAGCTGTTCGAGGCCCACTACTTCTACGGGCGGGCGCGATTCCAGCAAGGGAAGCTCGCCGAGGCAGCGCAGTCGTTTGAGGAGGCGAGCCGCGTGCGCCCAGACGACTATCAGACTGTCCACTTCCTCGCACAGACCTATGAGGGGCTCGGCCGCCAGGCGGACGCCGAGGCGGCCCGCCGCCGGGACCTCCAGTTGATAGAGCACCATGTGGAATTGAACCCGGATGACTCGCGAGCCCTGAACCTGGGCTCCACGTCGCTGGCCAGGTCAGGCCAGCGGGAACGTGGTCTCGAGTGGGCCAAGCGGGCGCTGGCCATTGATCCGGAAGATTCTGGGATGCTCTACAACACGGCCTGCTTCTACGCAGTCCAGGGCGAGACCGACGAAGCCATCAACTGTCTCGAGAAAGCGGTACAGTACGGGTTTGGGCTGCGGGGCTGGCTCGAGAACGATCCCGACTTCAACTCTGTGCGCGGCGATTCCCGATTCCAAGCGATCCTCAAGAAACTCTGAGGCAGCTGACACCACCTGCCTCACAACCCGCCGGTGCGTTGTGACGGAATGGGCAGGGCGAGAGTAAACGTGCTGCCCTCTCCCACCTCGGACTCCACCTGCACCGTCCCACCAAACACGTGCTGGGTAATCTCGCGCACGACGGCGAGCCCCGTTCCGGAGCCTGTGCCAGGCTGTTTCGTGGTAAACCCGGCGTCAAAGATGCGGGCGAGGTGTTCGGGCGCGATCCCCACCCCTCGGTCGCGCACGGTCACGGTGAGCGTATTGCCGGCTCGCTCCAGCGTGACCAGCACCACGTCCTTCCGCTGCTGCGAGGCGTCCACCGCGTTCCGGATCAGGTTTGTGATGACCTGATACAGGCCGTTGGGGTCACCGTAGATAAAGGCCGAATCGAGGGAGGATTCCCAATTCAGCGCGACACCCCGCCTGCGAGCGAGCGGTCGCTCGAGGGTGACGCAGGCCCGGACGACCGGGGTCAGATCAAACCGCGAAACCCGATCGAGTCCCTCGGAGGCTCGATCCTGAATCGACCGCAGGTAGTTGGTGGCCTGTTCAATGCCTTGCGCAGCGTTCGCCAGATCCTCGAGCAACTGCGCCCGGAACCCAGCATCGACGGACGGTGCCGCGCGCACCGAGGAAATGGCGAGGTCGATGTTGCCGAGGGCCACGGCCAAGTGGTTCCCCACTTCGTGGGCGATGACGCTCGGCTGGCGGGCGTGCTCCCGCGCCGCTTCCGCAGGGGGCAGGCGCCTGCGCGCGCCTGCGGTGGCGTCAATCGCACCGAGGCAGAGTCCCGCGAGCTCGAGAATGAGTCGTTCGCGGCTGCGACGCTCGATGCCGCCTGGCGGTGGAGCGGGTGGACGCGACCGCACGGGGGCCACACACCAGCGTCCCGTGTCGTCGAGGCTGCAGCCGACCCAGCGACTCCCCGGGATGATCGGGGCGCCCCACTGCCGCAGCGTGGCATCAAGATCGAGCGCCGTGGCCTGGTGGGGCGGGTCTGGCACACTGCTCGCGAGCGGGGCGACGCCCGTGGTGGATGAGACCTCCCACAGGGTGACCACGCGACCCTGCAGTGCCACGCCCGCCTGCCGCAATACCTCCCGTTGCTGCTCTGCCGGGACGCTCATGCTGTCACCCCTCCCGCTCCCCTCCGATGGTAGAAGAACAATGCAGAGCCACGAGGTATCGAGCTAGGGCGTTTTTGCGGCACGGGCGAGCGCGCGTGCGACATTCCCCGCTGCAAGGTCACGTCGGCCATGGCGACGCCGCTGGTCCAGCCGGGCGGACCGGGCGCGGCCGAGGTCAAGGGTCCAGCGCCACCGCGAAGGGACCGGATGCGCCGGTGCCGGTGAGCTCGAAGCTCAGATCGCTGAAATCGACGGTGAGTCGAGCGGTGTGGGTGTCGAGCGTCCAGCGCATGTCGAGGTGCCGGTCGTCGGTGGGCAACAGCTCGAACGTCCCATCAAAGGCGCGCTGGCTGTTGCGGAACGCGATCAGGGCGAGCAGCTGGCGCACGATCGGCTGGGCGAGCGCCTGGGCAGCCTCGCCCAGCTTGAAGTAATGCCGGTTGATGTCGCGGCCCACGCCTGTGCGCGCCAGCAACTCCATATCGTTGTGCCCCGCCAGCAGACCGACGTAGTAGACCTGAGGAACGCCCGGCACGAAGAACTGAATCGCGCGTGCCAGCAGATACGCCCGCTCGTCGCGGCCCAGGGCGTCGAAGAAGGTGCAGTTGACCTGATACATGTCGAGATTCGACGCCGCCGCGCCGGTGGCGAGACGGCTCTGGCCGCGGCTCTTGTCGTGAATCATCTCGACTACCCGATCGAGCTCGGCGGGGGGCACGAGACCCAGCCGCCCGGCGCGATCGGTGGCATCGGCGCCGACGTCGATGATGCCGATGCCGTCGTGCGTGTCGAGCACCGTGACCGCGTTGTTGGGCCGGATGCGGATCCATTGCGCCAGACTGCGTGACGTCTTGAAGCAGATCGCGTGCAGCACCAGGGGCGACAGCGCGAAGTCGTACACCCAGTCCACCCGCGCCGCGATGTCGATCTGGCTCTGGTAGTGCGCGTGAATCTCGACCAGCACCTCGATGCCCAGCGATCTGGCCGCGGCGGATAGCTCCTCAATGAAGGCGAATGTCTCCGGCATCATGAAGCAGCTGTCGCCAGCCCGCTTGATCGCGTACCCCACCGCGTCGAGTCGCACCATGCGGATGCCGTGCGCGCCGAAGCGGCGCAGAATGTCGTCCAAGTACGCGCGGCCCTGCGGATGGCGCACGTCGATATCGACCTGCTGCGGGGTGAAGGTCGTCCACAGGACGCGCGTTTCGCCCGTGGCAAGGGTCGCGCAGTTCAACGGCAGTCCGGGACGCGGCCGATACACGGCCCCGAGGTCGCGTTCGGTGGCCCCGTGCGGAAACACGGCGTCGAGCGTCAGGAACAGGCCGTCGTAAATCGATTGCGCGCCTTTGGCCGACCAGTCGCGAAACTGGGGCGAGGCGACCGACATGTGATTGACAATCACGTCGGCCATCACGTCGATGTCGCGCGTCAGCGCCTCGACATCGTCCCAATCGCCCAGCCGCGGATCGACCTGGGTGTGGTCGATCGGATCGAAGCCCGCATCGGCGCCGTCGATCGGGTGGAAGAACGGCAGCACGTGCACGCCGCCGAACACACCGCGCAACGGGCCGGTCACGAGCGCGTGCAGGTCACGTAACGTGGCGCCGCTCAAACGATCGGCGTAGGCAATCAGCTGCACCTGGTTCTTCATGGCGAGCGGGCGGGCGGTCAGGGCGCTTGTGGGGCGCGGCCCGCGGTCGGACGCACGTGCACGGACTTCACGAACGCGGTGGCGACCGCCGCACACAGCAACAGTGCCCCGGCAAGACGGATCACGTTCTCCGGATTGCCGCCGAGCCAGGCGCGGTAGTACAGGGGCAGCGTGAAGATCTGAATCATCATGGGAATGACGATGAACATGTTGAAGATGCCCATGTACACCCCGGTGCGCTCCGGCGGGATGCTGTTGGCCAGCATGATGTAGGGGTTCCCCATCATGCTGGCCCACGCCAGGCCCACGCCGATCATCGGGAGGAAGAGCATCCACCGGTCGTGGATCGTCGGAATGCTCAACATGGCCAGCCCCGCTAGCGTGAGGCAGACCGCGTGCATCACCCTGGGCCCGAGGCGTTGCGCAAACGGGACCAGGGCAAACGCCCCCACGAAGGCCACGGCGTTGTAGAACCCGCCGATCTGGCCGTTGAGCAGCCCGGCATCGCGAAAGCCCTGCGTCGTCGGATCGGTGGTGCCGAACAACGTCCGCGCCAGCGACAGCACGATGTATTGCCAGTAGCAGAACATCGCGTACCACTGAAACAGCTTGACCAGCGCCAGCTGCTTCATGGTCGGCGGCATCACGCGGATGGCATCGAGAATCTCGCGCACGGTGTGGGTCAGGCCCTTGGGCAGTTGTTTGATCGCGGCCACCTCCGCGGCCGATAGCGGCAGCTCCGGCGTCGTTCTCACGCTCCACACGATGGAGCCGATCGAGAACACGGCGCCGACGATGAACGCCGCGATCGTGATATGGGGAATGTGGTTGGCGTTCACCACATCCTTGTTCATGCCGAACAGCACGAAGAGCGTCGGCGCCAGATAGGCGAGCGTCTGCCCCAGGCCCGTGAACGCGCTCTGCGTGAGGAACCCGAGCGAGCGCTGCGCGGTGTCGAGCCGGTCGCTGACGAAGGCGCGGTAGGGCTCCATCGTGATGTTGTTGGCCGCGTCCAAAATCCACAGCAGGCCGGCGGCCATCCACAGCGCGGGGCTGAACGGCATGAACAGCAGCCCCAGGCTGGCCAGCACGGCGCCGATCAGGAAGTACGGCGTGCGCCGTCCCCAGCGCGACAGGGTGCGATCGCTCATGGCGCCCACGATCGGTTGCACGATCAGCCCGGTCATCGGCCCCGCGAGCCACAGCAGCGGCAGCGTGGCTTCGTTGGCGCCCAAGTACTTGTAGATCGGGCTCATGTTGCTTTGCTGCAGACCGAAGCTGAACTGGATGCCGAAGAACCCGACGTTCATGTTGACGATCTGCCAGAACGACAAGTGGGGCTTGGACATTGGTCAGCCTCTGTTGGCGTGTGGCAGCAGGCCCCAGCGGCGGCGCCACTGCGCGTAGAAGTCGCGATCGTCGGTCACGGCGCCGGCCAGCGTGCACACGGCGGCCGCGAATGCATTGGCGCGCGCCAGCGTGTCGGCGAGCGGCCAGGCCTCGAGCTCGCCCAGCAACACCACCGAGGAGAATGCGTCACCGGCACCCACCGTGTCCACCACGATTGCGGCGATCCCGGGGCCTGCGGCGACGCGGCCGTCTGCCGCGTCATACGCGGCGTACCCTTCGGCTCCGCGGGTCACGATCAGGCGGCGCAGGGCGAACTGCCGCATCAGGGATGCGACCGCGTCGGGGAGCGCGGACGCCCCGCGTGCGGGGTGCACGAACCAATCGAGCAGTTGGGTCAGCTCGTCCGCGTTGACCTTTACGACGTGAGCCCCGCGCAGCGCTTCGGACGCGAGCACCTCATTGGTCGGCGTCGTGACGGCCGTATCGCGCAGGTTCACGTCGAGGAAGCGCAGGGCCGCCGTGGCGGCCAACGCCGTCTGGATCGCTGCGCGCGAGCGGGCGCTGCGCTGGGCCAGCGTGCCGTAGTACACGATGGCCGGTCGCGCGTGCGCGACCACGTGCCGCGTGAGCACCGGGTCGAGCGCGTCCCACGCCTGATCGGGGGGGATGTGAAACCGGGGGTGGCCGTCTTGGAGCGTGACCTGCACGGTGCCGGTCGGCAGGGTCGCATCGCGTTGCAGGCCAGCGCGATCCATGCCGAAGTGGTCGAACTGGCGCGCGATGGCGGCGCCGAGCTCGTCGGAGCCGATGCGCGTGACCATGAGCGGCCGGCGTCCCAGTGCGGCGAGGTTGCGCGCGACATTGAACGGGGCCCCGCCCAGCACCGCGCCGCGGGGCAACAGGTCAGCGAGCGCCTCACCAATGACGACGACGTCCACGGCGTCGGGGTCGGGCTGCGGCATCGACTCCTCTCAGTGAGGCGGACACGGGGCGCGGTAGTGCGGGCCGACCGCGTCACGGCCACATCCGCTTGACGACCACCGCGACGCGGCGCATGGTTCCGCGGAGGAGAATCGACGGTTCTCATCCCGCTCGGAAAGTATAGAAACCAGAATGCTGCGCACCCTGTCCAGGCCCGCCGCGGCGGTGCTGCTCCCGTTCGCCGCGTCCTCGTGTGGTCTGTTCGATCCCGAGCCGGCGGACCTGGTGGGGTGCCTGCCGTCGTATGCCGCCGTGGAGCAAGTCACGGCGGCGCAGCTCGCCGACTCCGGTGTCGCGGATGCGGCCCTCCTGGTGCGGGTGGATGGCCAAACCGTGTGCCGCCTGTTCTTCGGCTCCTACGGCCCCACGACGCAGGTCCCGACCGCCTCGGCCGCCAAATGGCTCAGCGCCGGAGCTATCCTGGCCGTGGTGGACCGGGGGGCACTCCAGCTGGACACCCGGGCGGTCGAGCTGTTTCCCTCCGCTCCGCCGGCGACCGCGGACATCACCCTCAGCCAGCTGCTGTCGCACACCTCCGGCTTGCTGTGGTTCAGCCGCTGTATGGGGCGCCCGAACTACACGCTACAGGAATGCGCCGAGACCATTCTCCAGGGCGATCTGCATTTCGCGCCGGGAACCGGGTTCTACTACGCCGGCCCGCCGTTCACCGTGGCCGGCGCCATGGCGGAGCGGGCCAGCGGCAGGTCGTGGGCGGAGCTATTCCGGACGATGATCGCTCAGCCGCTGGGCATGTCGCATACGTCGTACGGGGACAGCGCGAACCCCGCGCTCTCGGAAGGAGAGGTGGTGTCGACTGTGGACGACTACGGCCGGTTCGCGCAGATGATTCTGAGCCACGGCGTCGCTGGAGGCCGGCGGGTGCTGTCCGAGGAAGCGATCCGGGAGATGCGGCGCAACTGGAGCACGGGAGTGCCGATTGTCTTTTCGCCACGCGGTGAGGTGCCCTACGGTCTTGGCGTGTGGCTCGACGCGGTCGATGCCACGGGTCAGGGGACCGTGCTCAGCAGCCCCGGTATCGGTGGCTTCGTGCCCCTCGTGGACTACGACCGGCGCATGGTATTCGTGTTTGAGACGGTGGACGAGGTGGGCCGGATCTGGCCCGCCGTGACCGCCATTCTGCAGGGGGTGCGGGACGCGGTCGACCAGCAGGGGCTTACGCGTTCTCCAGATACGCGACTGGAAGCGTCGGGATCGTATCGAGCACGGCTTCCGTGATCTCGTAGACCGCGTCGATGGCTTCCAACGAGGTACTGGGTCTCGAACGGCACGATCCCAGCCCAGTGCGCGGCCGGCTGCGCAGAATCGGTCGTGCCTTCGAGCGTGCCGGCATCGACGGTCACACGGGGCGGTGTTTGCGACGTGAGGGTCGCGGGGATCATCGCGGCGAGAAACGCCGCCGTCAGCGTGGCGAATGCGTGCCTCATGCAGGATGGCAAACGGCCCTCTCGGATCGAATGACGGAATGCCAACAGGGATCTCTATCGCCGGACTTCAAGTGTCGAGCGGGATCCGATCCTTGCTCTGGGCGAGCCACTGGGCGAACGTCTGCAGCTCCGGGTTGAGCGACCGGGACAATTCCACATTGCGCGCGCCGCAGTAGTCCTGCTCGAAGTCGCGCTTGAACTGGAACATGTTGCCCGCATCCTCGGCGCCCGGGAAACCGAAGCTGCGATAGACGTCGGGCGGCACGACGTTGTAGCGCACCTCCTGCACCAGCGCCTTGGTCAGCGCCGCTGCCATCTGCGCACCGGTCAGATGCTCGCCGGCGACGCCCACGGTTTTGCCGATGAACTCCCGGCCCCGCTTGAAGATGCCGTAGGCGCACTTGCCGATGTCTTCGGACGCGATCCCCGGGAGCTTCTTGTCGCCCATGGGGAACGTGATCGCCAGGTTGCCGTCGGGACCCTTCTTGGGACCCGCACCGACGTAGATCATGTTCTCCCAATAGAACGACGTCAGCAGAAACGTCGTCGGCACGCCGAGCTCGGTGAACGCGGCGTTGGCGTCGGCCTTGGCGTCGAAGTGCGCGACCTTGTACTTGCCCTGCAGCGTGGGCATGCGGTTGTCGGTGAGGGGCACCCACTTCCGGGTGTCCTCGAAGGTGGACCAGATGACGTGCTCGAGGCGGGCGTGCTTCGCCGCCTGAGCCAAAGCCCGACCCTCGGCGGTTTCCTTCTCACCAGAGAAGTGCGCCCAGAAGAAGGTGACACAGTAGGCGCCGTAAGCACCCGCGAATGCTCGCTTCAGGCTCTCGAGGTCGTCCACGTCGGCCGCGACCACCTCCGCGCCCAGCGTCGCGAGAGCGCGCGCTTTGTCGGAGTTCACATCACGCGTCAGAACGCGGGCCGTGAAGGGGCCGGTTGTGTCCCGCATGATGGCGCGGACCAGTCCGCCCCCCTGGGCGCCAGTGGCGCCGACGACGGCGATGATCTTCTTCTCAGGCATTGCGATTGCTCCTGTGAAAAGCAGGTAGAAACCTGGAGACTGGATGAGTCATGTATGGAACTACAGACAGGCGGACCAGGTTCCCCTGTTGGCGGCGTCCCACTGGTCGCCGCGCGCTTTCCAACGATTTAGCCCGCTGAGCCTTCAAATGCCTCCACGGAGTGGTACTATCACCAACCCCAAACTCCGGATGTCGGTCAGACGATGAGCACTCCACCGTCCCTTCGACGCATCCTCGCGATCCTGGCATTCAGCGGTCTCTGGTCGGCCGCACTGGCTCAGGATGCAGGCATCGTGCGCGGCGTCGTGACCGCGTACATCCAGGCGAACGACACGCGCATCCTGAGCGACCTCGCCGAGTTTCTGGCGATACCGAACCTGGCCAGCGACTCGGTCAACATCCGGCGCAACGCGCGACACCTCGTGCAGCTGCTCGACGCTCGAGGAATCCGGGCGCAACTGCTCGAGGCGCCGGGGTCGCCGCCCGCGGTGTTCGGCGAGCTGCGGACGCCGGGCGCCACGCGCACCGTGGTGTTCTACGCGCACTACGACGGGCAGCCAGTGGACACCGCGCAATGGGCCAACCCACCGTGGCTGCCTACGCTCCGGACGCGCGCCCTGAGTGACGGGGGAACGGTCATTCCGCTGCCAACCCAACCCGGGTCCGTGCAGGGCGAGTGGCGGATGTACGCGCGCTCTGCGAGCGACGACAAGAGTCCCATCATCGCGTTCTTGTCGGCGCTCGACGCGCTGCGCGCCGGTGGCATCGCGCCGAGCGTGAATCTCAAGTTCTTCTTTGAGGGGGAGGAGGAGGCCGGATCGGACCACGCGCGCGACATGCTCACGCGACACAAAGATGTGTTGAATGCCGACCTCTGGATATTTGGCGACGGGCCGGTGCACCAATCGCGGCGCCCGCAGGTGAGTTTTGGCGTCCGGGGCGTCATGGGTGTCGAGCTCACCCTGTACGGGCCGGCGCGGGTGCTCCACAGCGGGCACTACGGCAATTGGGCGCCGAATCCCCTGGTGGGGATGGCCCATCTCGTCGCGAGCATGCGGAACAGCGATGGCCGCATCCTCATCGCGGGTTTTTACGACGACGTGTTACCCCCATCGCGAGCCGAGCGGGAGGCGATCGCCGCCGCACCCAGCGCGGACTCCGCGTTGCGCGCCGAGCTTCTGTTGGCCGGCACGGAGGCGGGCAACGCGCCCCTGATGGAGCGCATCATGCTGCCGGCGCTCAACGTGCGGGGCTTGAGCGGTGGGGGCGTCGGTCCGCTCGCTACGAACGCCGTGCCCATGGTGGCGCGCGCGTCCATGGATTTTCGGCTCGTGCCCAATCAGACACCGGCACGCGTACGGTCGCTCGCCCTGGCGCACATGCGGCGGCAGGGGTTCTTCGTCCTGGACCGCGACCCGACCCAAGAGGAGCGCCTCGCGCACGCGAATATCCTCAAGGTCATTTGGGAGGACGGTTACCCTGCATCCCGAGCGGACATGTCGCTTCCCGTGTCACGCGCCGTGGTTCGGGCGACCGAGATGGGGGCGGGCGAGCGGGTGATCGTCGTGCCCACGTCGGGAGGGAGCTTGCCGCTGTACCACTTTGAAGCAGTGCTCCGCACACCGCTCATTACGGTGCCCATCGTGAACCACGACAACAATCAGCACGCTGCCAACGAGAATCTGCGGTTGCAAAACCTGTTCGACGGGATGCAGGTCTATGCGGGCATCATCGCGCACCTGGGACGTGTCTGGGTGGAGACACCTTGATCGATCAGATTTCCATGGAGGCTTTGGAAGGCGGCATAGCTTCTACGTTCTTGCGACTAAAGAACGTTAAGGTTCACCCCAATCGGATATTCAAAGCCCTCGTGGACAAACGCCGACCGAATGACGTCGCAGTCCTGTTGCGTCCCGCCTTGACGCCGCACCTCCGCCTCCCAACCCTCCCGAACCACCCCCTTGAGTTCATCGATGATGCGCCGCGCCTCGGCCTCCAGCAGCCCGAACCGCGGCGCCCCCGACAAGAGGTTCGCGCGGCTCGCGGTGCGACCGTGGTGTCCCGCCATCAGGGCCAATTCCCGCTGCTGACTCACCGACGGCTGGGGCGTGAGATCATAGGCCGGCGCCAGGCGCCAGGCCGCGCCCGGCGCGACCAGTGCATGGTTGCGCGGGTGGTCGTCGCCATTGGAGATGAGCGCGTTGAAGACCATGCGTCGATACAGCTCGACCTTGTCCTCGGCCGGCCGTTCCGAACGGCGTTGGAGCTCGTCGGCCAGCAGGAGGTAGGACCAGCGCGCCTCATCCGTGACTTCTTCTGCCTCCAGCACGGTGAGCCCACTCAGGACGCGGTGCCGCAAGTAGCCGCCCGGCGCTCGGTCTCGATCGAACCGTTTGACCAACAGGACGGTCTCCGCCCCGAGCGGCTCGAGCCGGGTCGGTGGCGTGTGCATGCCGCCGCGTCGGGCGAGCGAGAGCAGGGCACTCTCGACCACAGCGTTATTCCACCGATCGCCGTGCGCCGGAAACTTGGCGACCCAGAGGCCCTGGTCATCCTCGACGACCGTCTTCGGCCGCGCGCCCCCGAGCGAGGTTCCGGGGGCCACCAGCGCTTTCAGGTAGTCCGGCAGGGCGGCCGGACTCTCCCCCGCTTCGATCCGGCGCGCCACCTCCCGGAGCGCCGCGAGCTGCACGATGCGGTTGAATTCCCGAACCGGCGGTGGCGGCTCCTTTCCCAACCCGAATGACAGAGCACCGGCCCGGTCTTCGGGACCCTGCAGCAAGTAGTCCATCTCGTCGAGGTCGCTGCGACCGAGCGCGCGCTCGATGACGAACCGCCCCCACGCATCCGGTGCGGCATCCCGCAGCGCGCCTGGTACGCCGTTCAGGCGGGCGGTTTCCACGATGCGGTCACTGAGCGGCAACCCCACGGAGTCGAGCGGCACCGCGTCGGCTCGGGCCCGATACTTCCGGCCGTAGACGAATCTCCCTACGGCGCCGCCGGTGGGCAGCATCTCGCGCTCAAATCGGCCACAGGTAACGATCTCAAGTGACCCCGCGAGCTGTACGTAGACGTAGCAGCTCCTAGAAATCATCGCTCAGGCTGATGCGGGCCCGCATGCGCTGTCCGAGTCGGGCGGACTCCAGTGTCATGCCCTCGCGATCCGTTGCGGGGCTCGCCACGGCATTCATCCCACTGTCGAGTCCGAGCGCCCAGAGAACCGCTAAATGGATTCCCAGGCTGACGCGGAGCTCCCCGGCTTCGACCGCGCGGAGCGTCTGTCGGGTGATCCCCGCCTTGGTCGCCAGCACGGCTTGCGACAGGCGCCGGCGCTTGCGCGCCAGGGCGATGTTCGCCCCGAGCCGACGGGCTTGGTCGACCACCGCGGCAGGAGCCGAGATCGGGTTGGGGCTGTTGCGGGGCATGGAGGTGGGGATATCATATACACTAAACGAGTTAATGGCAATGATATCATACAATTATCGGGGACGCCTTCGCTCGGCGGCTTCTCCCCAGCACCCGAGGAACGCCGTCATGAACCGGCGCTCTGCGGCGGGCTCGACGGTGAGCGGGGCCAGAGTCAGTGCGACCGTGAGTGCGACGTGATAATCCTCGGAACGGAGCGCCGCCGCACGGCGACGCTCGCCCGCTCGCCCGACACGGGTTGGGCCTCCAAGGGCACTCCCTGCACCACGAAACGCACGCCGCGGGGGTAATAGGCCGCGAGGATCGGTTGGAACGCCGGATCGAGCACGGGCACGAAGTAGGTCCGGAGGACCGTCCGGAGGAACGGGGGATCGAGGAGCGGCGACAGCCCGTTGGCGAGCGTGAGCCGCACGGCCGTGCCGCGCTCGGGGACAAGGCCCGGCGGCGGGAGCCACGACCAGGGGGCGCGGTGCCGCGAGGCCAAGCGCCAGGTCGTCGACGCGGGTTTCGCCCACCTGATGCCTCGGCGTCCGTGGGTTCGCTTCAAGACTAGGGGCACGGCGCCCGGGGCGCGAGCGCCTACGCTCCTACGAGCCGCCTCGGCTTTCGGCCGCGTGTACGGCGGCCAACACGCGCTCGCAGAGTCTGTTTCTTGCCATGCTGGTCCGCTACCGCCCATCGAGCCAGAATCAGTGAAGGCTGCTGCTGCACAAGGCGGAGCAACAGCAACGCGGGGCCCTCAGGCGTGCGCCGCTTCGACTCCCAAGCCTGCACGAGCTTCGTGCTGACATTCAGACAATGAGCGAAGACTGCCTGAGACATCTTCATCTTCCCCCGCAGCTGCCTGATATCCGAGGCGATCACAGGTGCGGGAGGAGGAGGGAGTTGGGTCGTTCGCAGCTCCCGCTTCCCCTTGGCATGCTCAAGAGCCTCGTTTGCCGACTGGAGCAGCTGCGCGAAAAGCCTATTGTCCATTAGAACCCCCAGACTTCGCCCCGTTCAGGGCTATCCGTTGATCGCCGTGACGACTGACTTGAGCGCCTTCTTTTGCTCGTTGGACAGCGCGTCCCCTTCATCCTTCGAATACACGAACAGCAGGTAGATCCGCTCCACGTGGGGAAGCCACAGGTAGTGAACACGTGCTCCACCCCGCTTGCCCTTCCCCCTTCCCGGATCGGGCATTCGGACCTTGCGGCCCGCCCGTGCCCGGATCCAGATCGCCACCTAGCGGGTTCTTCAACAGTTCCTTCTGTAGCTCCCGGAGCGCCTCTTCCAGTCCTAACCTTGCCACTCGTTTGGTGAAGACTGCAGTCTCCACGAGAATCAAACGGTCCGTCCTTCTCTTGGTGCGAGTGGTATAGGTGACAGGGTAGTATACTACTGTGTAGTATGATTATCAAATGGCAAAGGCTCTCAGACAAGACGGCCGCCGGCAAACACCGAGCGGCCGTTGCAGTTGCCCCTCCTGGGCTCGAACCAGGACTCTCCTGATCCAGAGGGGGCCAGATAACCTGCTGAATTCCAGCAACTTGCAGTACTCACCGCGAGCTCGGTTCACCCGTGCTGGGATTCACCCTTTCGACTGCTGAGGTTGCTGAACTTCGTGCGCACGGATGCAGGCATTTGCGAGGGGCACAATGTCCATATGATCTCGTGGTACGCGAGGGGCTCGGTTTGGTTACTACCGTCGTGCGACGAGAACTGCTGCGTGGCGTAGCTCGTAAGCGCTAGTAGAAACGCATGTAGGTGTGCTGGTACTGCCCACGCAGAATCTCATTCCAGTTGATTAAGCTGCCGGGCGGATTCTCGTGGTTCCGCTTCACTGCAGATCGGTGATTTCGGCGATCGCCTCGAACCGACTCCGCACTTCCCCGACAAGCCCCGAAACGGTTCGCGCGTCTGGGAGGGCACCCGCAATCACATCGTCGGCGGCACCGCTTCTCAGGAATTCCGTCGTCCGCTGAGTCAGATATGCTTGAAGCTCTCGCTCCGAAGACAGGATCTCCTTATAGAGCGCCGGCCGGCCGGCGACTACCGAAACGATGTCTTCCATGTCGTGGCTGCTGTACCAGTCTCCCCCGCCCCGATCGGCGAAGGCCTCCCACTTGGTCCCGACGAACACCGGCGCGGTCACAATCCGGATAGTGATGTCCGCGGAGAGTTCAAGTGGCTTGGCCGTTCGGATGCCGAGCTCGTACCACCGGTTCTTGAACCCCAGAATCTCTTCGTCCGACGGCATGACGTCTATCCGGTCCCCGGCCAATCGCCAGCGGCAGATGGGCGCACCTGGAGTGGTATCCTCCACGAGCCCAAGGGCGCGCAACCTCTCCGCGAGACGCTGATAACCTGTGCGCCCCGTTACCGCGCAGATCGTATCAACGTCGTCGGTGGGCCGCACGCGTGTAGCACCTGGGTCCGTGATCAGCAGCTCCGCAACCTGCCCGCCGACGAACACCAGCTCATCAAGCAGCGGACCCAGCCCCAACGCTACGCGAATGAGTGCGTCACGATTAGGCGAGTTCACTTACTAGCTTCGCTCAACTCGTCGGACAGTAGCTCTTGCGCCAGGCGACGTTCGCGCGCCTGACCCATTCGCAAGGCGTCCACCAATGCGAGCGCTCGATACAGATAGTCGTCGTGAAGGGCGGCTTGCGGCGCCGCCTCATACAGTGGGAGAAGACTCCCGCCCCGAGATCGACCCTCGGTGCTCGGCCACACGACGGCCGGGCTACTCGGGAGCTTGCCCGCCAGCGGAGGCGCCCCGGCCGCCGTTGGGATCCCTCTAGTCTCGGGACCAAGAACGGGCGGGAATGCGTAGCGGACGCCGTGCGCCAGGAACTCGAGTAAGGCCTGGCGATTTACTCGCCGCTCACCAGGGAGTACCAAGCCGGCCTGTTGTAGACGGCGTACGCCGCGGTGCACTTCTGCCAGACCGAGCCGTAGGCCTCGAGCCAGGTCCTCGTAGCGCGCCCCCGGTGCGTGGGCTAGCCTGAGAGCCACAGCAACATCGCTGGGGCGGAGAGTGGGCTGCTTTTCCATACAGAGCTTCCTCTTGTTACAGTGTTTCTGTTGCAAACTTCGCTTTCCGTTTTCCGGAAAACGGAAACTACAATGCTACAACAGAATACACAACCGGCGGTGGTGATGTCGACGGCCGAACTAGGGGAAGTCGATCCCCAGCACCGAATGGAGCTCGATGTAGTTGGGAGCTGCACCGTACTGCCCGTGGGGCCGGTCGAAGAACCAGGCGCGTGACTCAACTCGGCCTTGAAAGAGCGCTGAAGGGCTTACAGGAGGAGATCCTCGCAAACCCCGAAGCCGGACGACTGGATCCAGGAACAGGGGGGCTCCGGAAGATCCGGCTACCAGACAAGCAACGGGGTAAGGGGAAGCGCGGGGGCGCTCGGGCTCACTATCTCTGGTTGCCCGGCAAGAGAACGGCGTACTTGTTGTTCGTTTACGCTAAGGATGAGGCAGGCACACTCACGGCTGACCAGAAGACACAACTGCGAGAGGTCGTGAGCGCGATCAAGGAATCACACAAGAGCAGGAGGGAGAGATCATGAAGGCGGAGGTCTTCGAAGAACTACTGGAATCGGCCCAGGAAGCGTTGGAACACGCGCGGGGCAAGATGAACCTTCGCACGACGGTGCTCCCGCCCGCCCCTCAGCCCATGCGGGGGGAGGAAGTGCGGAAGCTGCGCGACCACTTGAAGGCTTCTCAGGCAGTGTTCGCTCACTACCTCAATGTCAGCACAAAGCTCGTCCAGGCGTGGGAGGCCGAGCGCCGGCAGCCGGATGGCGCAGCGCTCATGCTCTTGAGGTTGTGTGAACGGAGTCCCGCGCTCCTCATGGCTGCTGTCGCCGCACCGATTCGCACCAAGCGTCGGCCTCGCGCCGTGTTGAGGCGCAGACAGCACGCGGCTTAAGGAATCCCCGCAACCTGTCAGCCGTGAACACGCGGCTCAGTCCCCGAGCACCTGGGCGAAGAACGCCGGCAGATCGATCTCCAGCGGCGCCGTCGCGGCGTCGGGGCACCACCGCAATACCTCCGTGACAACCTCGGGACGCTCATCCCCCGGGCGCCACCGGCGGACTCGGGGGGCGAGGGGAGCCTACTCCTGCGACTTCCGCCTCCGCGACAGCTTGTCGCCGTAGCTCTGCTTCATCTCCAACGCCGCCTGCCCTCGCGCCATGTAGTACTTGCGATCGGCGGCGCCGTAGCGACGCTCCTCGAGCCTCGTCGCCTCGGCCTCCAGATCCTCGATCTCCTCGGCGACACCCGCATCGGCCAGATATGGGTGCAATCCGTGCACCGCTTGCCGCAGCGACCGGGACGCGGCGTCGAAGTCCCCGCGATCGGCCTGCTGTACCGCGTCCTCGCGCGCCTGGGCGGCCTGGAAGCGCACGAACGTCCGCTCCACCACGGGCTCCACATGGTCCGCACCATCGAGGTTCGCGATGACGGGGAGCGTCACCACTCGGTGCTCGACTCCCTCCGCGGTGATCGCGTCGGAGCTGACGCGCACCTCGGCCACTTGCGTCTTGCCCAAGTCGCCCACTTCCTCGACGTGTACGATCACGCCCAGCGCCTTGGGCGACGTGGCGTACAGGTCCCCGAGCGTGACCAGCCACCCACCTTCCGGGGTGCGCGAGAAGGGGTAGTGCTGCAGCAGCGTCACGCCGGCGGCGCGGGGGTGGACCGGCCGGATCTCCACGCTGACGTTCTGGGCCGCGAGCGCCACGAGGCCTTCGATCTCCTCGGCGAAGATGTCGGTCATGCGATCGGGACTCTCGATGTACCAGTAGTTGCCCCCGCCGGCCGCGCTCATGTCGCGCAACAGCTCCTCGTTGAACTGCGGACCGAAGCCGATGCAACTCGTGGTGATGCGGGCCGCCGTCGCCCCGCGGGCCAGCCCGACGAGGCGGGGGAGGTCCGTGATTCCCTGGTTCGCCATCCCATCGGTGAACAACACGACGCGGTTGGTGCCTTCGACGAGGCCGGACTCCACGTGCTCGCGGCCCTTGAGCCAGCCGGCCGAGAAGTTGGTGGAGCCGCCACTGAACACGGCAGCGATGGCCTCCTGTGCGCCCGGTGTGCCGGCCGGAACGGGCCCGAAGATGGTGTGGACCTGGTCGTCGAAGACCGCCACGGAGAGCCGGTCGGCCACGCCGAGGAACTCGGTGAGACGGATCGCCGCCTGCTTGGCGGCGTGCAGCGGCTCGCCGTCCATCGAGCCGGAGCGGTCGAGGACCAGGGCGAGATTGATGGGGGCCCGGCGCGGCGGTGTCTCGCTCGAGAGCGTCACGAGGATACCCACCTGATGGGCGTTCTGGGTCGTGAGGAACTTCGTGGACAGCTTGACGTCGGTTTGCACGTTGCCTCCTTAGGCTCATCCTGTTGGGAGCGGAAGCTCAGGGCTTCCGCCCCCGATAGCACTGATCGCTAGATGGTAGACGTGGGGTGTGACAACCGTGCCGCCACGCGGTTCAGCCATTCCGTGGCTTCCTCGAAATACCAGTCCTGGAGGCGCGGGTAGAACGGCGACGAGACGGTCACGAAGTCCGCTATCTCTTTTGCGTACTCGATCCCTCCGTACTTTGGGTGGAAGTTCGAATCCCGGTAGCTGTTGGTGAGCCCGGTCCATGCTTCGGGTTCGTTGTCGGCGTATTCGGTTCCGTCGATCAGGGCGATCACCGAGCCGAGGCTCAGGGGGTGGACGGAGGACTGGGGCTTGAAGCGGAACTCCGCGTGATACTCGTCCACCCAGCGGTAGCGGATGCGTTGTCCGCTCCTCCTGGCGCGCAGACTGATCACGTCCGCCGTGGTCGAGGCCAGCTCCACGCGAACCATCTCCACCTCTCCAGCCTGGTAGCCCGGCAAGTACTCCCCGCCCATGAAGGACGGGTGGATGCGGGCCAGCGCTCTTCGGTTCTCGCTCGAGAGCGCCTCCTCGAGCAGGCCCGGGTCCACCTCCGCGAGCGCCTGCTTGAGGGCCTTGCCATCCGCCTCGGTCAGCGCGCCGTTCCCGACCAGCGTGGCGATTTCGATTCGTGATTGGCCGGTCACGATGTCGCGGATCATCTGCCGGCGTCGTGTGCCCTTGATGTTCTGCAGGATCGCGCTCAGCGGATCGGGCGCCTCCCAGTAGGTGGCCGGGCGGGCCGCCAGGTCGTAATTGGTCTTGTCGGGCATCGTGGTCCCCTTGCGGTGGTGCGTGCCGCCCCGATCGCACATGGGTCCGGAAACCGCTCCGGCCGGCAGGGCCACCGCATGAGGACGACGGTTGGCGCGCGGGTCTTCGAGCCGGGACTCTCGCCGCACTCTCCATGTACCGGCGACTGGGACGGTCGTCACCGGGTTTTCAGAACGTCGAATGTCGCTCTCCCGTGCGACATCCTCTTCGGTGAGAAGCAACAATTGACGGAAACCCATCGCTCGCATATTATGACGTATTACGTCATACGTCAAGTGAGGTCGGAGAATGGGGAAACCGAAACTGACGATCGCAGAGCTGGCCGCACTTGTCGGCGTAACACCACGGACCATACGGCATTACATGGCGGAAGGGGTGCTGCCGCTGCCTTCAGGGTCGGGGAAACAGCAATTCTACGATCACAGGCACGTGGTCCGCCTGCGCCTGGCGAAGCTGCTGCGCGATGAAGGGCTGCCCGTGAGCAAGGTCAGACACCAGTTGTCACGCTGGGCTCCCAAACAAATGGAAGAGGCGCTTGCCCTCGCGGACCGGATGCGGAAGCACCCGGTTCCCCCACACGAGCTTCTGAAACTGTGGGACCCGGGGAGGCTTGCCCCCGTCCTGCCCCGTACCTTGCTGCGCCAGGGTGGCATGATTCGCGAGGCGCCGACGTTCCTGGTGTCATCGACCGACGCCGACGCGGTTCACCGGGTGGCCCAGTCGGCTCAGGTATACAGCCCACAGGAGGAACCGTGGCTCCGCGTCAGGGTCGCGCCCCAGGTCGAAATCCAGTATCACGCCGCAGAGAACGATCCAATCAAGGACGCGGTGCGGGACATCATCGATTTCGCTCGGCAGCGCTTGGCCACCGTGCTGGACGACCAACAGCCCGCATCCACATGAACGAATTCCCACTGGAACTGATCGATGGACACGTGGTCATCCGTTCCGACGGACGGGCGTTGCTACTCGACACCGGATCACCGGTTACGCTCAGCCACCTCCCCTTGAGCTTTCTGGGACAGGAGTGGCCAGTGGAGGCAGAATACTTCGGGGCGTCCACCGAAGATCTCAGCCAGCACGCCGGCGTCCGGATCGACGTCCTGCTCGGCGCGAACGTGTTGAGTCGGTTCGCGGTCGCCGTCGATACGCGCACGAACCGCGTTGTGTTCAACAGCCAGGCGATCCTCCATGCAGACCTCGTTGTTCCGCTCGAGACCCTAATGGGAATCCCGGTCATGGAGGTGGGCTTGGGAGGACGTCCATTGCGGATGTGGTTCGATACGGGAGCGCCCCTGTCGTACCTTCGCGCCGCGGTTGCGGCGTCCTACCCGGTCATCAGGCATGCGCAGGACTTCTATCCCGGAGTGGGACGGTTCACGACCGCGGTGCACCGCGTGCCTTTGACGGTGCGCGATCACGCGATCGCCATGGACTGCGGGACGCTCCCACCAGTCCTCGAGGCCGGATTGTTGAAGGATGGCGTGAACGGGATCGTGGGGACGGAATTGTTGAACAGCTTCGGTGTGGAATGGACCCCGGGGTTCGGCGAGCTCCGCCTGCGAATCCCCGAGCGCCCTGGCGAGACCACGACCAATGACACCTGAAATCGGCTCCCTTGGGCAGGGAAGCTCAGATTGTCACACCCCCGCGACATGTTGCCTCCATGGACCTCGGCCGCATCCTCCGCATCCTGACCGACGTGCCCACCACCGTTCCCGCCGAACGGGAGCCCGCCCAGGCGCCGAGCCGGCCCGAGCCGGCGAAAGAGCCGGCGCGCAAGGACGCATGAGCGACAACGGTAGCGCGTACTATCCGCCGGCTGCCGGATACGGCCTCTACCTGCTGTTTCGCGCCCTCTACCACGCGGTGAAGTCTGATTCGGCCGCCGGCAGGCCTGCTCCGGCCGCCAGACCTGCCCGGGCGCCGATCATCACTCCCCCGCCCGGCAGGTCGTCTCCCGTATCCCCGGGCGCACCGGACCCCCCGACTTCCCCGGCCACGCTCACCCTGGCATGGCCGATCCCCAGGTCCGCACCGCTCGTCGTACCGGTCGAGAAATGGCAGCGGCAGGACGAGCTGTTGGCGTGGCGTTTCTGGGGGCTCGGCCGGCTGCGCGCGGACGGTGGCGCGCGGCTCAAGTCCTTCCGGGCGCCCTGCGCGTGGGACGGCCCGGTGCTCCGCGCGCACCGCCTCCCCACCGAAAGCCCCTTCAGTCGCTCGGGCGTCTATGCGCTCAAAGGGCCGAAGGAGTGCAACAACGGGGTCTACTGGACCGACGAGTGCTGGGTATCGGGGTGGGTGGCTCTCTCCGGGCGCGTGATCGAGCACGAACACGGTTTCCGCGCCGAGCGCGTGGTGATCCGGAAGCTGCGCCTCGGCGTGGGCACGCATCTGCACCTGCGGCGGATGGACGACGTCATGGCGGTCGCCGCGGAACTGGAACAGCGCTACCAGGCGCCGGTGGATCTGGGCCCGTTCGAGCGGCGCTTCGCCGGTGGAGTGCTCGAGGCACGCCCCCAGGCGTGGCCCGAGGGGGTTCCGGATCTCCCCGAGGGAATTGCACTCTGGTAGCGGTCCCCCTGTCACACCCCTGCCCCACGTTTTGCGTGAGACTTCCGGGCGGGCAGCAAGGTCCCGGTCACGACCTGAGTGGAGAAACCATGGACCGGGTGCGCATAGCCCTATGGAGTGCGGTGGCGCTGCTGGCGGCGGGTGTTGCCATGAGTTCCGGCTCCGTGTCGGAGCCCACCGTCTACTCGATCAAGGACGAGCATGAAGACTGCGGGTCGGGCGACGACGACTACGCCGCCCTGGAAGGGTGCCTCATGAAGCGTTACCGCTGGCCTGACTCGATGGCCGAGCGATTCGCCCACGCCATGCGATACCGGCACGAGCGTGAAGCCAGCGCCGGCCGGCTGACCGACTGGCATGCTTTTCTGCACCAGGCCGATGACCTGCGGGCGGTGTACCGCGCGCTGGGGGTCCGGGACCTGACGGAAATCGATTTGGACATCTACGCGGATTCTGCGGTCGCCGTCTTCACCGACAGCCTCGAGCTGGCCCTGAAAGACTCCCTCCGCGACGCGCGGCGCAGACAGGCCCTGCCCCGGCCCACCTAGAGTTCTCGCCCTAACCTGCCCGCCGGAAGTCGCCTAAGTTGGCGCAGGTGACCAAGACCGAGCGCTGGCTCAACCTGATCGCCTTTCTCCTGGACCACCACTACCCGGTGGCCCGGGAGGAGCTGCTCGGCCAGGTGGACGACTACGCCGGCGACTGGAACTCCTCGAGCGCCACGCGCCGCGAATCGGCGCGCCGCAAGTTCGAACGCGACAAGAAGGAGCTGCGCGACCTCGGCGTGGTGCTCGAGACGACCCCCGTCGCCGTCCAGCACACCGACCAGCCGGTCGAGGGCTACCTGCTGCGCGCGCGCGACTTCTACCTCCCCTACATCGACGTCCGCACGCGCCGGGCGCGCTCGCCCGGCCGGCCCTACGGGCTCGGGTCGGTGACGCTCGAGCCGGAAGAGGTGCCGGTGCTGCGCCGCGCCGCCGAACGCGTCGCGCGCCTGGGCGACACGGGGCTCGGCGCCGCCGCGAAATCGGCGCTGCGCAAGCTGTCGTTCGACCGCCCGGAGCTGGACACGCGCGAAGGGGAGCACACCATCACGCCGCCCGCGCGGCCGGGGTTCGAGCGCGAATTCGCGGCCCTGCTGCACGCCGTGCGCAAACGCCGCGCGGTCACCTGCCACTACTACTCGATCGGCCGCGACGCGGAGGCCGAGCGCACCATCGAGCCGTACGGGATGATGCTGTCGTGGGGACGCTGGTACTGCGTGGGACGCGCCCGCGACCGCAACGCGCTGCGCGTGTTCCGGGTGGACCGCATGCGGGACGTGCAAATGCTGGACGACGAGGACGCGGAGTTCGACGTCCCCCGCTCGTTCGACATCCAGTCCTACCTCGATCGCTCGCCCTGGGAGCTGTCCAACGACAAGCCGGTCGCCGCCCGGATCCGGGTCGCGTTCCCCCAATCCCGCTGGGTGCTGGGCGAAGGCCTGGGACGCGTCTTGAAGCCCGTCACCCGGGACGGCAGCACAGAGCTGGAGTTCGCGGTCCGATCGAAGGACCCGTTCCTGCGGTGGCTGCTCAGCTTCGGCCCGCAGGTCGAGGTGCTGTCCCCCCCGAGCCTGAAGCGCGATCTCGCGTCTTTGCGCGAGCGGATCCGCGCGCGTTACGACTGAATGCCGGACCAGGCCGCCGCGCAGGCGATGCGCCTGATCGAGCTGATTGCCTGGCTGTCACAGCGTGACAGCGAGGGCCCCGTCACCTATGCCCGCGCCGCCGCCCGGCTTGGCGTCAGCGCCGACACGATCCGCACCGACCTCGAGGTCCTGTTTCGGATGACCGACGACTTCCGCCCCTGGCTCGCCAGCCTGTCGGTGGGACTCGAGGCCACCGGTTTCACGATCCGGAGCATGGGCCACTACCGGCGGCCGTTCCGCCTCTCGCCCGACGAAGTCCTGGCGCTCGCGATCGGGCTCTCGGGGATGCCGCGCGGCGCCGCGATCGCCGAGCGTTTCCTGCGCACCCTGTCCGCCGACCACCGCCCGCGCGAGGTGGAGCGTCAGTTCGTGCTCGGCCCCGCGCCGAGCCCCCACGTCGAGCAGGTGCTGGCGGCGGCGCGCCGGGCGCGTGACGAGCACCGCAAGCTCGACGTCGTCTACTGCGGCTCCTCCGGCGAGCCGGGGCGCCGCACCATCGATCCATATCAGGTGGCGACGGCCGGCGGCGCCTGGTACGTCAAGGCTTGGTGCGAGACGTGCAACGGCTGGCGCCTGTTCCGCGCGGAGCGGTTCCTCGAGATCACCCCGCTCGAGGAGCGCTTCGAGCCGCGCGACGACGTGCGGCCGCTCGAGCGCGCCGAGCACCTGTTTCACGCCGAGGAGTCGATCGCGGCGCGCGTCGTGTTCAGCGCCCGCATCGCGCGCTGGCTGCGCGAGCGCCATCGGAGCGGCCGCGCCCTGCCCGATGGACGATACGAAGTGACGTTCCCGGTTGCGGATCCGAACTGGTTCGTGCGGGAGATGCTGCAGTACGGGGCGGAAGCGGAGGTGGTGGAGCCGGCGAGTCTCAGGGAGGCGGTAAGGGGAATGGTTTCATAGTGGGTACCTCTCCCCCTGACCCGGTCTCCGCGTCGTACCTCTCCCCCTGACCCCCTCTCCCCCTCGCTTCGCTCGGGGCAGCTCTGTCGGGAGAAGGGGACCATACTCGAAAAAGATGATCTCATAAGTTGCTGCACTGCAACGGAATGACTATTTGTAGGTACTATTATTGTTCCTTATAGGATACATTATAGTTCGTACATAGAACTATTATAGGTCGGTTAGGTCGCCCAGGGTCGAACTGGAGGACGGAGAAACACGTGATTCTCGAAGGTGCTGAGGGAATCGGCCAGGCTCTGCGGCGCGTTGGCGAGCTGGTTCAAGCTCGTGGCGAACGCTTCCACATTGTGGTGATCGGTGGTGCGGCGGTGAACCTGCTCGGCTTCGTCTCCCGCGCAACCACAGATGTAGACATCCTCGCGTTCGGCCGGTCGGACGCCAGCGGCTCAATCCGTCTGGTGCCGCCGGACACGCCGCTGCCGCAGATACTGCTCGACGCTTCCAAGACGGTGGCCACTGATCTGAATCTCGATCCGAACTGGCTCAATACCGGCCCCGCTTCACAATGGAAATCCGGGCTGCCTCCAGGCCTCGAGACCAGGGTGCACTGGATGGAATACAGCGGCCTCGTTGTGGGGCTCGTGGACCGATACGATTTGATCTTCTTCAAACTGTACGCCGCGGTCGACGACGTCGGTCCAAAGAGTGTGCATTTCCAGGATCTGCTCGCGCTCACACCGACTGATGAGGAGCTCGCCGCGGCTGCCGGCTGGGTGCGGGGACAAGATCCTTCGCCGGCTATCGAAGTTGCCCTGACACAGGCGATCAACCATGCATGCCACCTCCGCAACCGAACTCGCTAGCGAGGCCCGAGACGCCAGCCTGAAGTGCCTCTGGCGTCAATGGCAAGCGATCGGGGCCACGGTAACGGGGCTCGGAAAGGCCAACGCCATTGTTGACCCGGAGGTGCTCATCCTCACGTCACTTTGGATGCTGGACTTCGAACCGCGTTTGGCGGACGTGACGGCATCCTGGGTGAAGGTCAACTCGTCGCTGCTGAGTATCCAACGACTCCGCAACCTGCGCGATGAATACCCCAAGGTCGTGTCGAATCGGCTATCCGCACTAGGGGCCATCGGCGTGGAGGAAGGCAAGGACCTGCGATGGGCATCGCTTCGCAACCGCCAAGCCGAGGACTTTGGCGGCCGCGACAAAAAGGTCCGCGCGGTGGAGGTGGGGTCACCTTCGTGGGCAACACTGCTCTTGCAACTCAGACGAGGGCTCGGTGTTGGCGTGAAAGCGGATGTCCTCACTTTCCTCATCGGCACGAGCGGTAGCGGAGGGGATTGGTCCAGCGTGGCGATGATCGCCGAGGCGACCAGGTATACGCCGGCCGCCGTGCGGCGCGTGGCGGACGATCTCGCCGCCGCGCGATTCATTCGGGTGCCCTCGACCGCCGACAGCGATCGCGGCGTGCAGCGGATGTACAACGCCGATCCCACGGCTTGGGCTCAGCTGCTTCGCGTGGGAGTCGCGCACATCGGCTGGGGTTATTGGCTAGAACGGTTCCTGTTCATCATCGACCTGTTGATTTGGATTACCAGCCTCTCGGAGCGCGAGGTCAGCCCCTATGCCCGCGACGTCGAGGCACGTGAGCTGCTGACGAAGCACAACGCGGCATTCCTACGAGACCGAGTGGTTGACTCGATCGACTTCTCCGGAGCAGAACTCGGCATGGCCTATCTCGAAATGGCAACTCGCGCGCTCATAGGCTGGATGACTAATAACGGTTAGGAGAGACGACTCGGCGTCAGAGGTATTCGGCTGTAGTCGCCAACTCGAGGTAGCGGCACAACCCGTTGGCCAACCGCATCTGCTCCGGCGTGCGACATTCCGGAAAGAACAGCCGACCATTGGAGACCAATATGACGAGGCATCGCGCGCGTGACGTCGCCACGTTGAGCCGGTTCGGGCTGTAGAGAAACTCCATCCCGCGCGGCGCATCCTCGGCGCTCGAGCTGGCCATCGAGTAGATCACGAGCGGTGCTTCCTGGCCCTGAAACCTGTCGACGGTCCCCACGCGCGCTCCGGGGGGTAGCGCGTGTTCGATGGCCGCGACCTGGGCATTGTAGGGTGCGACGACGAGGATGTCGCTCAGACTGAGCGTCTTCGGTTCTCGGTCGACGGTTGTCCAGGTGGCGCGGGAGGCGAGAAGCCTCTCGACCAGCGCCCTGATGGTCGCGGCCTCCTCGGGAGACTCGTTCTGGTTTCCCGAATGCTCGACGGGAACCCAGCGCAAACCACTCCCCGTGATTGGTTCCGGTCCCGTGACTCGCTGGTGCTCGAGACCGGGCACCGACGTGAGCCGGTCGTCATAGTAGATCTCGGAGGTAAAGGCGCAGATCTCAGGATGCAGGCGCCACGTCTGATCGAGGAAGAGACCACGGTCGCGTGGCATGGTCGCCTGCCCTGCCAGCAGGTGATCCAGGGCCGACACATCGGTGCCTGGTGGGTGGAGTCCCTGTTGCGGCTGCTGGAGCTGCCGGGGGTCACCGAGGAGGACCAGGTTCGTTGCGGCCGGCGCCACGGCAAGCGCATTGGCCAGGGAGAACTGCCCCGCCTCATCGATGAAGAGGACGTCCACCGCTCCGGTCATCTCCTCCCGGCTCCAGAGCCACGCGGTGCCCGCCGCAAGACACACTTCGCCTTTCTGCAGCGCGTCGAGCACCGCTGCGTTGTCATCGGTATGGGCTACTTCTGCGAGGCCGCACCATTCTTCCTCTTTAGCCTTCTGCATGCCTCTCAGGTTCGTCCCCTTGGCGGCATCGCGGACTTCCCTGAGCAGGTTCGAGATCACCTTGTGGCTCGCGGCGGTGATCCCGACCTTCCTGCCCCGCGCGAGCTCGGCCAGAATCATCCGCGCGCCCGTATAGGTCTTGCCCGAGCCCGGCGGGCCCTGAATCGGCAGTACCGAGCCGTCGAGTGAGGAGACAAGCCGAGTTGCCGCGTCGAGTGCCGGCTCCCCTGGCCGGATCAACTCCGTTCCCTGAGCTTCACCCACCCGCGGCGGATTGGTCAGGAGAAGATCCGCAACAGATCGTTGTGAGCGCTCGAGGCCCGCAGCGGCGACCGAATACCCGGTGCGCATGAGGCTCGAGCGCATGACCTCATCGGGGACGTGCTCGTAGGGAATCAGCGCGCGAGGGTGAGGGACCTCGCTCGTCTTGCCGCGTTTCAGATCGATCGTGCGCGCCGCCTCGTCCACGGAGACGATCTGGCCCGCAGGCTCGCCCGTGGCCGGGTCGTGCGCCGCCTTGCCCGGCTCAAGCGCATGATCCTGCGCGGGAAAGCGGTAGCGATGAATCAGCGACCGCTTCACCTGACCCACCTCGCCGACGTACTCGAGCCCGCCCAGCGCCGAGCCGTCCTGAACCAGCTCCTCATCGTTCATCGCGAGCCAGTTGTAGTACCGCCACCAAACTGATTTGTTTTCTCGCCGGTGGTATTCGAGCAGCTGTGCCAGGAGCCAGCGTCCCTGCTGCTCCGCGGTTCGCTGCAGGGGGTCATCCGGCACTCCGTCCAACAGCCGGCCCATCACGGCACGCACTTCTTTCAGTTTCTCGGCAAGCTCCTCGGGTGCTTCCGCCGAGGGAGCGCTGGGTCGCGGCACATCCGGTCCACGCAGCGTCTCGAGCCAGTCGCGGAGTTTCCGAGTCGAAAGGCAGTCGTCCTTGTTGTAGCCCTCGATCGCATCGAGCAACACGCGGGAATCATCTCCGGTTGCGCCCAGCTCGAGCCACGCTTCGAAATTGGCGAGCGCGCTCGTGGCCTCGGGCAGCTCGACCTGCCGCTCGAACCGGTAGAAGGGCTCCATCTTCTTTATGGAATAGCTCTCGACCGACGCCCGCAGGCCCTGGCGGACCACCCTGTAGAGGTCGACGAGGACTTTCCCGCGCAGCAGCCGGTCCAGCTCATCGATGCGGCTGTCGTAGCGCCCGGCCAAGCGCTTGAGCGCCGTGGGCTCGTACGCCGCGTAGTGGTAGACATGGAGATCGGGGAACCGCTTGAGGCGCTCCGTTACCAGGTCCATGAACCACTCGAACGTCGCTCGCTCCGTCGCCCGGTCGAGCGACCAGCGTCCCGTGTACGCCCCGTCCGCGTCCACGACGCCGAAGAGATATTCGATCCCGAGATCAAAGGCGTAGGGATCGCCCTCGAGATCGAGGAACAGGTCCCCGGGGGAAGGCTCCGGTAGCGCCGCGAGCCCCTGATCCTGAACCACTGGCTGGACCAACTCGTAGAGGTGCTTCGTCTGCCGCCGGCCCTCCAGTTGAATCCTTGCTTGAGAATAAATCCGAGTGAGCGCCGCGGGGGTGATGTCATCGAGCAGCGGTGTCGTGCCGATGGCCAAACTGCCGAGCGCTTCGAGAGTGGGAATGCCGCCCGCGACCAACGCCCGTTGCTGCTGCCGACTGATCCCCGCGACGAAGGACAGATGATCGACGTCGCGACGTTCCCTGGTGCAGCTGTACTCCCAGTCGCAGATATCACAGTGTGGGACAGGGTCGACCCCCAGCGGCAATTCGGCCGGCGCGGCCGCGATCCATTCGAGGAAGCGTTTGCGGATCGCGCGGAAGTAGGCGGCGTAGTGACTGACTCTGAAGCTGACAAGCGGTGCTTTGGGACCACCCAGGACGAGGTGGACAGACTCAGGAACTACGCCCTGAACAGCCGCCAGCAGGTCGGCATAGACCAGGACCTGAAGCAGCGCTCCTGGCCTGGCCTCTCGCGCCAACTTGGTATCGACCACTTCATAGGACCAGGCGCCGAGCCTACTGGGCCGTTCGACTTTGCGGAGGAAGTCGGGATACCCCAACCAGGATCCGTCGAACAAGAATCCCTGGTAAATGACGTCGCAGCCTGCCTTCATTGCCTCTACGGTCTTCGCGGCGTGCAGCTCGTAGCGCTCGAGCCCGTGGCCCTGGTCGAAAAGACTGCTCAGATCAGAGATCCGCGCACCGTCGCCTCGGAGAACGGCAAGGAAGTTTTGCTCGTGCTCCCGCCCACGCTGGCGCAGGACTTCGATGCCGGGGTCAGAGAATTCCCGCGGTGCGGGACCGCCGAGCCTGGTGCGGCGAGTGAGCAGGGTGAGATGGGGACACGCCAGGAAGTTGCTGAGGTCGGTGGCGGAGAAGAGCAGCGTGCCGTTGAGCGATTGCATCCCGGCTCCACGATGTGGTGATGCGGCTTTGGGCGAAGGCTGCCCGGATCTTAGTATAGGGGTGTGACCAGGGGGCTCGGTGGGGCTCCGGAGGCGACGGGGCTAACCCCCGTCGGCCACGACGCGTTGGCGCGCCGTCCCCAACCCCTCGATCCCCAGCGCCACGACGTCCCCGGCCTCGAGATACCGGGGGGGACGCATCCCCAGACCCACCCCCGCCGGGGTTCCGGTGCTGATGACGTCACCCGGCAGCAGGGTCATGAACTGACTGATGTAACTCACGAGCGCCGGCACGCCGAAGATCATGGTGGCCGTGTTGCTCCGCTGGCGGTGCTCGCCGTTCACGGTGAGCCACATGTCGAGCCGCCCGGGATCGGGGACCTCGTCTCGTGTGGCGAGAAACGGCCCCAGCGGCGCGAAGCTGTCGGCCGACTTGCCCTTGGTCCATTGGCCGCCACGCTCCAGCTGGAAACTGCGCTCCGAGTAGTCGTTGTGCAGCGCGTACCCCGCCACGCATTCCGTGGCGCGTTCCTCCGGCACATAGCGCGCCGTCTTGCCGATGATCACGGCGAGCTCGACCTCCCAGTCGAGCTTCGCGCCGCCCCGCGGGATGACGACCGGGTCGTGCGGGCCGGCCAGCGAGGACGGGGCTTTGAGAAACAGCACCGGCTCGGACGGGATCGGCATGTTGGTCTCGGCCGCGTGGTCACGGTAGTTGAGTCCCGCGCACACGATCTTGCTGGGCGGCGCGAGGGGCGGGCCCCAGCGCACGGCCGCGTCGACCCGCGGCGCTGTTGCCGCGCGTTCGGCGAGCCACTCGGCGAGCCGGTGGAGCCCGTCGTCGCGGAAAAACGCCGCGTCAAACTCCGCGGCGCAGGCGGACACGTCGAGTCGCCCGCCATCGGCCGCCACTACACCCGGCCGCTCCCGGCCTGGTGGGCCCCAGCGTACCAGTTTCATGCGGCCGAAACTGCGGCCCGGGCCGGGCAAAGGGCATGCTGTCGCAGTGGGGTGGCAGCTTCCTGGCGTGGAAGACCGGCCACTATCCCTCGACCGAGACTGACGCCATGCTCAATTTCCTGATCGTCGAAGACGAAACGCAAGAAGCCTGATCACCATGATGGATTCGACCGGCCGGCGGTTGAACAGCGTTCTGGGGCTGAGATGGGACGACTTCGATTTCGAGAAGCGGACCATCACCTGGCGTCCCGAGCTGGACAAGAAGCGCCGGACCTGGGTCGTGCCGATGCCCAAGCAGGCGGAGCAAGCCCCGGTGAAGTTCAGGGCCGAACACCCGGCGACGAGTTGTTCAGGCCGGTGTGAGCTTCTTGCGTGAAGCCAGGGCCCGGACGACTTGACCAGGGGAAGCGCCGACCGCCAGCACCGACCTGAGGAGAAGGTCGACGCTGACTGAGGGATCCCCAGATTCCATTTTCGCAACCCGGGATTGACTGGAGCCAAGCAGCGTGGCCACTCGAGTCTGCGACAGGTTGCGTCGAATGCGGACCTGCCGCAGGAACCGGGCGAGGGCCAGCTTCATCTCGACAAACGCGGCCTCCTGCTTGCTGAGGCCGAGAAAGTCGGCGGCCGTGCCGACCTGCCACCCAGCGGCTTCAAGACGGGTCTTTTTGGCGTTATTCATGGCGCTCAATCCCCCTGATTACTTGAGGCTGTCGTATTGCTTCAGCCTGGATTTACTG
>CAZRGT010000069.1:0-44821 GCA_964599725.1 uncultured Gemmatimonadaceae bacterium
CCACCTGCTCGATCACGCGATCGATCTGTCCGCCTTCGATGCGCGCTTTCGGAACGACGCGACCGGGGCCACGGCGTATCCGCCGGCGATGCTGTTGAAGGTGGTGCTCTTCGCCTACTCGCAGGGGATCGTCAGCAGCCGTGGGCTGGTCGAGCTTCGCCATGCTCCAGCGTTACAACATTTCCGACGAGGGCGACGCGCTGGCGGCCGTCGCTGCGCGCGCTGCAGGGCATTCCGCAGGGCAGTTGCCCACCAACGAGGCTTCCAGTGTTCGCTAAGTCCTTGCGACGCCTAGTGACCGGGCCGGGGATCGAACCCGGGGCCTGCGGATTAAAAGTCCGCTGCTCTACCAACTGAGCTACCCGGTCAGACCAAGCAGGCTAGGAACTTAGCGGCCCATGCGATGTGGAGGGAGTAGCGATGTTACAGCCCAGTAACTCGACGATGAGCGTGGACGCTTCCGTTTTGGCGGAACGGAACGCGGCAGACTTCGTGCAGGAGCTGGTGACGCAGAGTCGCTGGCCGCGGGTATAGCGGTGTGGGAGGTGGGCATGAGAATCGCGCTCGTCGGGATACTCGCGGCAGCGGCGTTGTTGGGCTGTGAATCGTCCTTGCACCAGCCGCTGCAGCCCTTCCTCGTGGGGACCTGGGGCGGGGACAACGCCGGCCTGATCGCCACCGACTCGAGCGCCCACGTCCACATCGGTTGCACGGTCGGCGATATCCCCCAGCCGCTCCTGGCCAGCCCATCGGGTCGGTTCGACGTTCCAGGCCTCTACAACATTACCGCCTTCCCCGTGTACCGCGGCCCCGACCATCCCGCGCGCTTCAGCGGCCGGATCGTCGGCCGCGTGATGTCCTTGACGGTCACTCTCACCGACACGGCTGTGACCCTGGGCCCAGTACGGCTGACGTTCGGCGAGGAGCCGAAGATGGGGCCGTGCCCGATCTGCCGAGCCTTGGCCCAGCGCTGAGGATATTCTTGCACTAGCGGCGCCGGGCCGCCGAGGCGTCGCGGATCGGACGGAACTCGGACGTCGGGCGGTAGTTCGGCCAATCGCGCACGTTTGCCAACTCCAACCCGAGGCGATGGAGCGCGGTCATGTCCTGCGCCATCCCCGCGAAGTTCCACGTCGCCGCATCGTACCCGTCCGCCGGCTGGTGATAGCGGTCGCGCCGATACAACGCGTCCGCCGCTTCGCCCGCGGCGGCGCCACCGCTCAGCAGATCGACCCCGCTGTCGATGTACAGCATCGGCACCCCGCGCTTGGCCATGGGGAAGTGGTCGGAACGAAAGAAGTAGCCCGCCTCCGGATGCGGGTCACGCGCGATCACTCGCCCGCCCGCAGTCAAGAGACGCTCCAGACGGTCCTCCAGGTCGCTCTGACCGTAGCCGACGACGAGCACGTCGCGTGAGGGGCCGGTGGGCGCCAAGGCATCGACATTGAACCCCGCGACGGTGGTCTCCAGCGGATACACGGGATTCGCCGCGTAGTACTCGGAGCCCAGGAGTCCCTTCTCCTCCGCCGTCCACGCGGCGAAGACGATCGAGCGGTCCGAACCCCGACCGGCGGCGAAGACGCGCGCCAGCTCGAGCAGCGCCGCGACCCCGGTCGCGTTGTCCACTGCGCCGTTGTAGATGCTGTCGCCCCTCGCGTCGGTCGCGCCGACTCCGAGGTGGTCCCAGTGGGCGCCGTAGAGGATCGTCTCGTCCGGATGCGCGCGGCCCGGGAGTCGGCCGAGCACGTTGCGGGAGCGGATGGTGGCACGCCGCACCGCATAGCTCGCCGAGAACGTGGCGTCGCCCAGCGCCACGGGGCGGAAGTCGCGCGTCTGCGCCTGGCGCTTGAGCGCCTCGAAGTCCTGGCCCGCGGCGTGGAGCAAATCGACGGCCACGTCACGCTGGATCCACCCCTCCAGCAGCGGATGCACCTCGGCCGGGTTCGACCGCACGATGTCGAACATCGTGTTGGTATTCGAGTTCTTCACCGTCGGCCAGCCGTAAGAGGCGGGGGCGGTCTCGTGCACGACGAGCAGACCCGCCAGACCCTGGCGCGCCGCCTCCTCGTACTTGTACGTCCACCGGCCATAGTAGGTCATGGCCTTGCCGCCGAAATCCCCCTGCCCCCCCCCCGTCTCGAAGTCGGGATCGTTGACCAGGACGATCCCCACCTTGCCCGCCAGCTCCGCGCCCTTGAAGTCGTCCCAGTTCCGCTCCGGCGCCCTCACGCCGTAGCCGAGGAATACCAGTGGGGCGTTCTCGATGGCGACACCGTCCACGTTGCGCATGCTGGCGCGCACGGCGATCTGCTCACCTTGCGTCAGCGACTGGCGCCGGCCGCCGACGGTGACGCTCAGGTCGGGCGCGCCGACGATTGCGTACTGATTGAGGGGCACCTCCTGGTACCAGCTGCCGTCCGGACCACCGGGCTGCAGCCCGGCGGCGCGGAGCTGCTCGGCGACGTAGGCCACGGTTTTCTCCTCGCCGGCGGTCGCCGGCCCGCGTCCCGAGAACTCGTCGGACGCGAGCACGCCGACGTGCCGCGCCAGGCGCGCGGGATCGATCGTCGGCCCGGTGCCGTCACGTCCACCCTGCCGAGCCGGGGGGGGGGCGCAGGCAGCGATGGCGACGACGGAGAGGGCGAGTCCAAAGCACTTCATGGCAAGTCCTTTCGTGATCTCCACAGCCGGCTTCTATTCCAGCGTGACTTCGGCCTGATCCTCCACTCCTCCTCGTGTCTCACCCCGACAAACCGATCAGTCGCAGCAGCTGGCGCAGTGGATCGTAGGCCCGGTCCGCCACCCGCTCCTTCAGCGGGATGATGGCGTTGTCGGTGATCGTGATTCCCTCAGGGCATACCGTGGTGCAGCACTTGGTGATGTTGCAGTAGCCGATGCCGTGCGCCCCGCGCAGCTCCTCGGTGCGGTCGGCCGTGTCGAGCGGATGCATCTCGAGCGCCGCCGCATGCACCAGGAGGCGCGGCCCGATGAACGAGTCGTGCAGCCGGTGCTCGCGCAGCACGTGGCATACGTCCTGGCACAGGAAGCACTCGATGCACTTGCGGAACTCCATCACCCGGTCGACGTCGCTCTGCTGCATGCGCCAGGTGCCGTCCGGCGCGTCGGGCGGGCGCGGCGTGAACGGCGTGATCTTCGTCTTGACGCGGTAGTTCCAGGAGACGTCGGTGACCAGATCCTTGAGCCGCGGGAACGCCCGCATCGGCTCGAGCGTCACCGGCCGCTCGAGCGGCAGATCCTCGAGCCGGGTCATGCACATCAACTTCGGCATGCCGTTCACTTCGGCCGAGCAGCTGCCGCAGCGACCCGCCTTGCAGTTCCACCGCACCGCGAGGTCGGGGGCGTGCTCGGCCTGGATCTGGTGCACCGCGTCGAGCACCACCATCCCTTCGCCCACTTCGGTGCGATAGTCGTGAAACCCGCCGCCCGCGGCGTCGCCGCGCCAGATACGAAACGTGGCCGTCGCCATCACTTCATCTCCTCGATCACCCGTTGCAGCTCGGGAGGGACCGGCGGCACCGGGACGCGCGTGAGCGCCATGCGTCCATTCACCCCCCGCTTCACGACCATGCGCACCTTGCCGAGTGATTCGTCCTTGGCGGGAAAGTCGTCGCGAAAGTGTGCTCCCCGGCTTTCGGTGCGTTCCAGCGCCGAGCGGGCGATCGCCTCGCTGACGATCAGGAGGTGGGGGAGATCGAGCGCCGTGTGCCAACCGGGATTGTACTCGCGGTTGCCGGTCACGCCGACCCGCTCAGCGCGGAGGCGCAGCCCTTCCAGCCCCTGCAGGGCACGGGCGATTTCGGGCCCCGTCCGCACGATCCCGACCAGGTCCTGCATCATGCCTTGTAGATCGTGTTGCACCTGATAGGGTCCGGCCCCATGGGCCGAATCGGTGCGCTCGAGCGGCGCCAAGGCGCGCCGTCCGGCCGCCTCCACCTGGCGCTCATCCGCCCGGCCCGTGTCGTGCTCCTGAGCGAATCGCGCGGCGTACTCCCCGGCGCGTTTGCCGAACACGAGGAGATCCGAGAGCGAGTTGCCGCCGAGCCGGTTGGCGCCATGCAAGCCCGCGGCGCACTCTCCCGCGGCGAACAACCCCGCGACGGTCGACGTCTGGCTATCCGGATCCACCCGGATGCCGCCCATCATGTAATGCGTTGTCGGACCGACCTCCATCGGCTGCTGGGTGATGTCCACGCCCGCCAGCTCTTTGAACTGATGGTACATCCCCGGCAGCTTGCGCTTGATGTGCTCCGGAGCATTCGGGAGCTTGCGCTTGATCCAGGCGATGTCGAGGTAGACGCCGCCGTGCGGGGACCCCCGCCCGGCCTTGATCTCACGATTGATGCAGCGGGCCACGTGGTCCCGCGTCAACAGCTCCGGCGGACGGCGCGCGCTCTTGTCGCCCTGCGTGTAGCGCCACCCTTCTTCTTCGCTGTCGGCTGTCTGGTTCTTGTAGGCGGGTGGGATATCGTCGAACATGAAGCGGTGGCCGTCCTGGTTCGTGAGAATGCCACCCTCGCCGCGCACGCCTTCGGTCACGAGGATGCCGCGCACGCTGGGCGGCCATACCATGCCCGTCGGGTGGAACTGCAGGAACTCCATGTCCACCAGCTCGGCGCCGGCCTCGTAGGCGAGCGCCTGCCCGTCCCCGGTGTACTCCCAGCTGTTGCTGGTGATCCGATAGGCGCGGCCGACGCCGCCCGTCGCCAGGACCACCGCTTTCGCGGCGTACACCCGGAACCGCCCCCGCTCACGGTCGTAGCCGAACGCGCCCACCACCCTCCCGGCGTCGGTGAGCAGGGTGATCACGGTGCATTCCATATGGAACGCGATCCCCGCGTGCACACCGTGATCCTGGAGCGTGCGGATCATCTCCAGTCCGGTGCGATCGCCCACGTGCGCCAGGCGCGGATAGGCGTGGCCGCCGAAGTTGCGCTGCAGGATGCGGCCGTCCGGCGTGCGGTCGAACAACGCCCCCCACGCTTCGAGCTGGCGCACGCCGTCGGGCGCCTCCTTGGCAAGGAGCTCGGCCATGCGGCAGTCGTTCATGTACTGGCCACCGCGCATCGTGTCGGCGAAATGCACGCGCCAGTTGTCGCGATCGTCCACGTTGGCGAGCGCGGCCGCGACGCCCCCTTCGGCCATGACGGTGTGCGCCTTGCCGAGCAGCGACTTGCACACCACCCCGACCTTCGCGCCGGCGGCCGAGGCCGCGATGGCCGCGCGCAGTCCGGCGCCCCCGGCGCCGATCACCAGCACGTCGTACGCGACGGTCTCGGGCGTGGACATCACAGGAGGCGCAGGTCGGTCCAGACCCCGGTGGCGCAGAGGCGCACGTACAAATCGGCGCAGGCCACCCACACGAGGCTGAACCACGCCCAGTTCATGTGGCGCCGATTGAGGCAGCTGACACAGGCATAGGCCCGGCGGCGCACCGGCCTGACAGAGAGAAGATCGAGTCCCCCGCCGACCAGATGGCGCAACGAGTGGCAGCTCAGCGTGTAGCCGCCCAGCAGCAGGACGTTCACGGCCAGCACGATCGTCCCCACGCCAACCCCGAGATGGGCGACGCCCGTGGCGGGATCCGTGAACCAGAGCGCCTTCCAGACGTCGTGCGCCAGAATGACGAGGAACGACAGCGCCAGGTACAGGAAGTAGCGATGCAAGTTCTGGAGGATCAGCGGGAACGAATTCTCACCACGGTACACGGCGCGCGGCTCCCCCACGGTGCACGACGGCGGATCGGCCCAGAACGCCTTGTAATAGGCGCCGCGATAGTAGTAGCAGGTCAGCCGGAAGCCGCCCGGCGCCCACAGAACGAGGAGGGCGGGAGACCAGGGAAGCCATCCCGGCCACCACGCCGGCTTCGCGCCGAACCAGGCCTGCGACGAACCGAACAACTCGGGGGAATACAACGGCGAGAGGTAGGGCCCGAAACGGTAGTGATCCCCCTGCAGCGCCGCCCACGTGGTGTACACGATGAACGACGCGAGCACCACAAAGACGACGACCGGTGAGAGCCACCACCAGTCGTCGCGCGCGGTTTCGCCGAAGCGACGCCGCGGGATCGGCATTGCGCCTTGTGTCATGGGCCAAAAATTACGTCGCGCGACAGGACGACGCTACGTCCTAGAATGACAGCGACACACCCAATCGGGCGCCGCCACCCGCGGGTGCGACACTCACGCGCACCGGGGCTCGCCTCACTCGGGTCCAGCGATCGGTCCGAACCAGCGCTCCGGTGATGGCGCCGAGCAGGGCGCAAGTGGGTGGCCCAAGCATCAGGCCGTACACCCCTCCGAAACACCACGAGTCCCCGGCGCCGCACGAGGCCTGCCCGATGGCGGGGCCCGCCACAGCGCCGACGAGCGCACCGATGAACATCCCGCGGACCGGGTGCCCGTGACGGCCCCGGCGGACCTCGAACGACCGCAGGGAACCGGTCCGGTACGAGTGTTGCACCGTCCGTCCATCCTGCTGCTCCGCGATCACCACCGTGTCGCCGGTGAGTGCGATCAGGGAACCGGTGGTGAAGCCTTGCCTGGTCCTGAAACGCACGCGCTCACCAGGCTGCGGATCCAACGGGCGCTGAGCGGCTGCGACGGCCGGCGCGAGAGAGGTCAGGACCGAAGCGCACAGCAACAGGCGACGGCAAGCGGCGGTGCTCATGACGGTGTCCCGGTTGGGGTTCGCCACCAATGTCGGCGCAGTGGATCAAGACGCCGTCAAGCGGTATCATCCCTCGCCGTGACCACCCCCATCTCCCACGTCTCGGACACGGCCCACTGGGTCGCGATGTACCGCGCCATGGAGTCCGAGCGCCCGGATGCCTTGTTTCACGATCCGTACGCGCGGCGGCTCGCGGGCCCCATGGGCGAGGAGATCGCCCCGGGCCAAGGCATTCGCCTGGCCGATGATCGTGCGCACGGCGGTGATGGACGAGATCATCCTGCGGGCCATCGCCCGGGACGGTGTGCAAGCCGTGGTGAACCTCGCGGCGGGCCTCGATGCGCGGCCGTTCCGCCTCGAGCTGCCGCGGACGCTGCGCTGGATCGACGTCGACCTGCCGGCGATGCAGGACTACAACGGGAGGCCCTGGCGGCCGAGACGCCGCGCTGCGCGCTCGAGTGGGTCCCCGCTGATTTGGCCCAGGCGGCCGAGCGCCGGGCGACTCTGGCGCGCGTCGCCGCCGGTCCCGGACCGGCGCTCGTCATCACCGAGGGGTTGTTGGTTTACCTCGAGCCGGACCAGGTGACCGGGCTGGCGCGCGACCTGCACGCGTGCGCACCGCTCGCGTGGTGGCTCACCGACCTCGCCTTGCCGCGGCTCATCAAGATGATGGAGCGGACCTGGGGCCGGAAGCTGCGCGCGGGCGGCGCCCCATTCAAGTTCGCGCCGGCCGAGGGCACCGCGTTCTTCGAGCCGCTGGGCTGGCGCGAGGCCGAGTTCCGCTCCAACTGGGAGGAGGCGAAGCGACTGAACCGCACCATGCGCTTCGCGAAATTCTGGAGCCTCGTGATGGAACTCTATCCGAAGAAGATGCGGGAAGCGCTTCGACGGATGGCGGGGATTGTGCTGCTGGAGAGGCGTGGCGGATAGTCGGATGGATGGATGGGCGGATCGTGAAGACCCCTCGATCCGCCCATCCGCCTATCCGTCAATCCGCCGATTCTAGAACGCCCACCGCAACCCGACCTGCAGCTGCCGCGGGTCGCCCAACCCCGAGCGAATAGTGCCGTCGAAGTTGAGGAATCTCCCAACCCCTGGGTCTTTGAAGTTGTCGTTGTTGGTCACGTTGAAGACCTCGACGATCGCTTCGAGCTGCTGGCCGGCCCGGCCCACCGGAATTGCCCGCGAGACCCGCAAGTCCAGCGAGAAATACGCGTTGTCCTTGCGGATCGTGTTGCGCACCAGGACAGAATCCGTGGCGGCCGAGCTAAGGCTTCCGCAGATGCGGTCGGCCGGACCGCTGGCGCGCTCGCCCGCCGCGGGAGCGAAGGGGTTCCCCTGGCGCGGCCCGCAGCTCGCCGAAGCCGGCTGGGCCGAGTAGTAGCTCACTCGGCTGTTGATATAGAACCCGTGAATGTTGGTCAGGAACCAGCCGTTGAAACGATGCCGCTGATCGCGGTCGCTCCAGTTGTATTCCTTCCCGAGGGAGTCGGCCCGCGCGTAGCGGAACGTGAACGGGTCGCGCTCGTTGTCGTCGTCCGACTTGTCGAACGACAGCGTGTAATTGACTTCGAACTGGAAACGCGGATCGAGCACCCGCTTGAGGCCTACGGTGAATCCGTTGAAACGGGACTTGGCGCCGCTCTCGATGGTGAACAGTCTCCCGATCCCGGTCGGGCCGGAACTGAAGGGGCTGCCGAACACCGGGTCCGTGCGGTTGACGAACCGGGTCATGTGGTCGCCGCGCGCATGGGTGAAGCTGATCGACGCGGCCAGGTCCCCGCCGATCTGGCGCTCGTAGCCCACGGTCAGATTGAGCGTCCGCGGGTTCTGGAAGTTCCGGTCCACCACGTACACGTCCGGCTGGAACGGCGTGCCGGTGTTCAAGGGCAACAGGCTGTCGAACGCGGGCGGCGGCAGGAACCCGACCGTCCCGCTGGAGCCGAACAGCGTCTGCCCCAGCGAACCGTTAGTGCTGCGCACGCTCGCCAGGTTCAGCCCCGGGATGCGGGCGTAGTAGAGCCCCGCGCTGAGGCGGAACACCTGGCGCCCGTCCCCCTGAGGATCCCAGGCGATGCCCAGTCGCGGCTGGAACATCTTCTTGTCCGAAGGGATGTTCCCGTCGGACGGGAACGTGTGCCCGTTGACGGTCGAATCGATCCACGGCGAGAAGAACACCGTTGCCGGCGGTGTGATCACGCTCGGCTGGATTTGTGCCTCCCAGCGCAGGCCATAGTTCACCGTCAGCTTGGGTGTGGGCTTCCAGGTATCCTGGAGATACAAGGCGAACTCGTTCGCCGTCAGCGTCTGCGTGCCCGCCTGCTCCACCGTGTTCGTGCCCACACCAGATTGCTGCAAGTACAGGAGGACCGGGCCTGTGATGGACTCACCCAACGGACAGCTGAAACCCGGCGCCACGCCGCTCCCGCCGCCCGAGCATTCGATGTAATGCGAGCCCTGGTTGACGAAGTTGATGAACCCCGGCACGCTGGAGAACGCCATCCGCCCTCCGGCGAAGCCGACGAATATCTGTGTGGTGGACGTACGGTTCCACTCGCCGCCGAACTTGAACAGGTGGCTCCCGCGCGAAAGCGACACGTTGTCCAGCAGCTGAATGCGCGTGTCGTGGTCGTCACTGATCGGCAGGAAGAACGGCATCCCGAAGCGAAACGCGTTCCCCGGATCGATGTCCGTGTCGTGGAACGGCACGCCCGCGCCGAAGATCGAGGACACGCCGGCCGTGTCGCCCAGGTGGTTATTGGGCCCGTTGTAGGGTCGCGGCCGATCCTCACGCGCGAACTGGAAGCGGAACTCGTTGGAGGCGCGCGACGAGAGGAACGAAATCAGGGTTCCGTTCACCGCGTTGGACTTGCTCTGCTCCAACCCGTTGGCGCTGGCGCCCCACGTGTCCACATCGAAGGTGCCGTTCTGCTGCTCAGCCCAGGTGTAGTTGTATTTGATGGACAGGTTGTGCCGATCCGAGAGTCGGAAATCGAGCTTGGCCAACGCCGCCCGCGCATTATTGGTGCGGGCAATCGGGCCGAAATCGGCCGCGAGCTCAGGGTAGCGACCCGCCAGGAACGTCGTGAGCTGTGTTAGCTCCGGCGTAGGCGGCCGGGTCTTCTGCTTGATGTCGTCATAGAGCTGCTGGTCGTAAGCGACAAAGAAAAACGCCCGGTCCGCTTTGAGCGGCCCGCCCAGTGTAAAGCCGAACTGGTGCTGCTTGAAATCGGGTTGGAACGACACCGGGGTGCCGCCACCGCTCGGCGTGTGCGAGGGATTGCCGGAAAGGGCATCGAACTTCCCGAAGTAGTTCACTGAGCCGTGCAGCTGGTTGGTGCCCGACTTGGTGATGACGTTGACGAACCCGCCCGAGGAGCGGCCGAACTCGGCGTTGGCGCCGCCGGCGACAACTACCAGCTCCCGCACCGCGTCGAGGTTGAAGGTGAACGCCGGCCGCTGCCCGCCACGCTGCTCGCCGAAGAACGAGTTGTTGAAGTCAGCCCCGTCCACCGACACGTTGTTGTGGATGCCACGTTGCCCCGCCACGGTCAACTCGTCCCCGTCAGGACCCTGCACGATCGCCACGTTGGGCGTCAGCAGCGTGAGGTTGATGAAGTTGCGTCCGTTGTTGGGCAACCCCGCGATCGCCTGCAGCGGGAGCCGGTCGGCAGTTTCAGTCCTCGTCGGATCGATCAGCACCTGCGTGGCTTCCACGTTGATTGCCGCGAGCGTGATCGGCAGAACCCCGAGCCGCAGATCCACGCTCTGCCCAACTTTCAGGACGATCCCCTTCTGAGTTACCGGGTTGAACCCGACCGCCCGCGCCGTGACCTCGTAGGTCCCGAGCGGCAGCAGCGTCGCGGCGAACTTCCCGCCCTCATCCGCCGTCAGGGAGCGTTGGAAGTTGGTCTGCATCTCGTGGAAGGAGACCGTGGCCGCGCCGACCGGCGCCCCGTTCGGATCGACGACGACGCCCCGGATAATACCAGTCGTGGCTTGTGCCTGCGCGAAGAGTGCAGAGGTGGGGAGCAGCAGGAATGCGATGCCGAGCAACCAGCCGGCCAGGACTTTGTTCAATGCCGTTCGCGCCATGACGCCAGCCTCCGATGAGGGTGGGTGTATTGATCGGCGGCTAGCGTAGCATTGAGCGGCCACCTCCGCAAGGCGTTTGCCGGATCGCGATTTCACGCTAGAATTCCTGCGCCACCAACTTCCCGAGGATGTCTACCATGCGGATTCATTCCCGCGCCGCAGGCGCGCTGCTCGCCCTGCTCCCGCTGCTCGCCTGTGGGCGTAAGCCCGCTCCCCCGGCGACGGCGAACCTCGTCACCATCACCGCGACCGATTTTGCCTTTCAGGCCCCGGACACCGTCCCGGCCGGGCTCACCAGCTTCAAGTTCGCGAACCAGGGCCAGGAGCCGCATCACGTCGTGCTCATGGGCGCGCGTGCGGACGCGGGCAAGACCATGGCCGACCTAGAAGCCGCCATGCGGGCCGAGGGCCCGCCCCCGGCGTGGCTCACGCTCCCGGGCAGCCCGGGCGTCGCGATCCCCGGCGACAGCGGGAACGTCACGACGACGCTCGAGCCGGGCCAGTACGTCCTGGTTTGCTACATCTCGAGCCCGGACGGACAGATGCACGTCATGAAGGGCATGTTCCGGCCGCTCGTGGTGACCGCCGCCGCAGCCGGCGCCGTCGCCCCGCCCGAGCCCCAAGCCGACATCGTCATCACCGCAAAGGATTACGACTTCGAGCTGTCACAACCGCTCACGGCAGGCGCCCACACGATTCGGGTCGAGAACGCCGGGCCGCAGATCCACGAAGTGACGATCGAGCTGCTCGCGCCCGGCAAGACGCTCGCCGACTATCAGGCCTGGGTCACCGGCGGCTTGAAAGGTGAGCCGCCCACGCGACCGGTGGGCGGGTTCATCGGCCCCAATGCCGGCCAACACGGGTGGTTCAACATCACGCTCGTGCCCGGCAACTACCTCTTGACCTGCCTTGTCCCGGACGCCCAGGACGGCAAGCCGCACGTGGCGCACGGGATGATCAAGGAGATCACGGTCTCATAAACGGCGGGGGCGTGGGGATGTGGGGATGCGGGAGTCCCGCTCCCCCACGTCCCCGCACCCCCACATCCCCGTCTCAATGCAGAACCCGGATATCGCCCGCCTCTTCGACGAGGTCGCCGACCTCCTCGAGATCAAGGACGAGAACCCATTCCGGGTTCGCGCCTACCGCAACGCGGCGCGGGTGGTGCGCGACTACCCGCGCCCGCTCGCCGACGAGGTTCGGCGTGCCGCCGATCTGACGGAGATCCCAGGGATCGGCCAGGATCTGGCGCAAAAAATCCAGGAAATCGTGGCCACCGGCGCACTGACCCTGCACCGCCAGCTCGCCGCCAAGCTACCGGCCGGCCTGCTCGACCTGCTCCGCATCCCCGGCCTCGGCCCGAAGCGCGTCAAACTGCTCCACTCCCGGCTCAAGGTGAAATCCGCCGCCGACCTGGCCAAGGCGCTCGACCGCGGCTCGGTCAGGAAACTGCCGGGCTTCGGTCCGAAGCTGGAGCAGAACATCCGGGCCGGCCTGGGACAGGCGCTGCACGTGGAGCGCCGCCTGCTGCTGCCCGACGCCGAGACGCACGCGACGGCCCTGCTCGGCTTCCTGCGGGACGGGGCGGGCATCACCAACCTCGAGGTGGCGGGGAGCTATCGCCGGCGGCGAGAGACCATCGGCGACCTGGACGTGCTCGTCACCACGACGGATCCCCGGGCGGTGATCGAGCGGTTCGTGGGCTTCTCGGAAGTCGCGAAGGTCGCCTCGCGCGGCGATACGCGCGTCACCGTCCAGCTGCGGGGCGGCCTCCAGGTGGACCTGCGCGTCGTGGAGCCCGCCGCCTTCGGCGCCGCGCTGCTCTACTTCACCGGCTCAAAGCCCCACAACGTCGAGCTGCGCCAGATGGCGCAGGACCGGCACTACAAGTTGAACGAGTATGGACTGTATCGCGGGACGCGGCGCATCGCCGGCAAGACCGAGGCGGACGTGTACGCGAAGCTCGGCCTCGACTGGATCCCACCCGAGCTGCGCGAAGCGCGCGGCGAGCTCGCCCTCGCGCGCGAGCATCGACTCCCGACCCTGGTCACCCTGGACCAGATCCAGGGAGATTTACAGATGCACACCACTGCCTCAGACGGCGAGGGCTCGCTCGAGGAGATGGCCGAGGCGTGCCGGGCCCGCGGGTACGCCTACTGCGCCATCACCGACCATTCCAAGCGGGTGTCGATGGCCAAGGGGCTCGACACAAAACGGTTGCGCGCCCAGTGGAAGGCGATCGACGCCTGGAATGCCGGGTCGCACGGTTTCACGGTGCTGAAGAGCATCGAGCTCGACATCCTGGAGAGCGGCAAGCTCGATCTCCCCGATGACGTGCTGGCCGAGGCCGACTACGTCGTGGCGTCGATCCACTACGGCATGAACCAGGGGAAACCGGCGTTGACCCGCCGCCTGCTCGGGGCGATCGCCCATCCGCACGTGGACGCGATCGGTCACCCCACCGGCCGGCTGCTGGGGCGTCGCGAGTCCTTTCCGCTGGACTTCGACGCCGTCGCGGCGGCCGCGGCCGACCACGGCTGCCTGCTGGAGCTGAACGGCCATCCGGAGCGGATGGATCTCCCGGACACGCTGGCCGCGGCGGCAAAGGCGCGCGGGGCGCGGTTCGTCCTGTCCACCGACAGTCACCAACCGAACAACCTCGGCTTCATGCGCTACGCGGTGGACCTGGCCCGACGGGCGGGACTCGAAGCGGCGGATGTCGCGAATACCCGGCCGTTGCCTGAGTTTCGCAAACAATTGAAACGTGCCTGACCCCTTACGGGCGTCCCTCCCGGCGCCAATTCTGGGTGACAATCGTAAGCAACCGGGCTTGCAGTAGGGACTCGATCTTGTGTAATCCGGCGCGCACCGGGCGCAGCAGTTCGGCACCCGCGCCTTCGCGCAGCGCCAGTGCCGCCAGCTCCGCCAGCTCCGCCAGGACGTCGTCTTCCTCGGTCCAATGGTGCAGCTGGGCCGTTTCCGCCAGCTGATCGATCAACTCCCGCAACCGGGCTCGACCGCCCGGGATGTCTTGGGCGGATCCCAGTGCCTCCGTGATCTGCTGCGCCTCGAGGAGGATCCGGGCCGCACGCAGCAGCATCGGCGGCCCGAACTCCTCGTCCAGGAACCGCTCCATCGTCCACGAAGCCTCGAGGCGATCGGCCATGGCGGATCAGAACAACGCGAGCTGAGACACGGGCTCGAAGCTGGTCCGATGGTGGCAGCTCGGGCCGAACACGAGCAGGGCCTCAAGATGCTCCGGGGTTCCGTAGCCCTTGTTGGCGGCCCAAGCGTACTCGGGGTGGCGCTGCGCCAGCCGGCGCATCAACCGGTCGCGGACCGTCTTGGCGACGACTGACGCCGCGGCGATGGACTGACAGTACACGTCGCCGTCCACGATCGCATCGTGCGGGCAACCGAGCTCCGGGAGGGGCAAGCCGTCCACCAGTACGCCGGCGGGGACCAGGTGCAGACGGGCCAGCGCTCGCTGCATGGCGAGAATGGTGGCCCGGCGGATGTTCAGGCGGTCGATTTCACGCACGCTCGCGGCCCCCACGCCCACGGCGATCGCCCGAGCCCACACGACCGCAGCCAACCGCTCCCGCTTCAGCGGCGGCAGCTGCTTCGAGTCGCGCAGCCCACGAATCGCCTTGGCCCCCGCGGGAAACACGACGGCCGCGGCCACCACCGGTCCTGCCAGGGGGCCGCGGCCGGCTTCGTCGATTCCGGCGACGATGCTCCGCCCCGCGTTCCAGAGCGCGATCTCGCGCTCGAACGTGGGACGGCGGTGGTTCACGCCCCGGAAGTCTCGGTCGGTTCGACCGGGGCCGTCGGGCCGCGCTTCTCGCGGATGCGCGCCGCCTTGCCGGCGAGGCGCCGCAGGAAGTAGAGCTTGGCGCGCCGCACCCGCCCCTTGCGCACCAGCTCGATCTCCGCGATCAACGGCGCATGCAGCGGGAAGATCCGTTCCACGCCGACCCCCGCGGATATCTTGCGCACCGTAAACGTCTCGTTGATGCCGCCGCCGCGCCGGGCGATGCACACGCCCTCAAACGCCTGCAGGCGCTCTTTCTCGCCCTCGCGCACGCGCACCATGACCCGGACCGTATCACCCGGATCGAACGACGGAAGGTTGTCCTTCAGGCCTTCCCGCGACACCGCTCGCAGCCTCTCCATACCGATCCCCTATGCGCTTTCCACGCGTCTATCCGTCATCGTGTGCGGCCCACAAATCCGGCCGTCGCTCGCGAGTGAGCCGCTCCGCCTCGGCCGCACGCCACGCGGCGATCGCCGCGTGGTCCCCGCTCAACAATACCTCCGGCACGCCGAGCCCGCGATACTCCGGCGGCCGAGTGTAGGAGGGCGGGGCCAACAGCCCTTCATAATGCGAATCCCCGGCCGCCGACTCGTGATCCCCCAGCGCCCCCGGCAGGAGCCGGACGACGGCGTCGATCACGCACAGCGCCGCCGGCTCGCCCCCCGACAGCACGAAATCGCCGATCGACAGCTCTTCCGCGCCCAGCCCATCCACCACCCGCTGATCGACGTCCTTGTAGTGCCCGCACAACAGCGTCAGCTCGGGCGTCACCGCGAAGCGCACCGCGTCCCGGTGGGTGAACCGCGGCCCGCGCGCCGAGAGCAGCACCACCGGAGATCCCGGGCGCGGCGTCAGCGCATCCACCGCCTCGAAGAACGGCTCGGGCTTCAGCACCATGCCCGCCCCACCGCCATACGGCGCGTCGTCCACGGTGTGGTGCCGGTCGTGCGTGTAGTCCCGGAGCTGCACGACCCGATATCCGACCAGATTCCGCTCCGCCGCCCGGCCCAGGATGCTGGCGGAGAGCGGCGCGGCGAACCACTCGGGGAACAGGGTGACGACGTTAATCGCGAGCATCGGTCTCGAGCACCGCAATCAGCTGATCCCGCCACGGCTCGACGGCGTCGCGCGAGGTGACCCCGGCAAAGCCGAGCAGCCACTCGCGGTGGTAGACCCGCCGCCGGGCGATGACCAGAGGCCCCGCGAGCACCTCCCGCGCCTCATTCAACACGAACAGCTGCGCCTTCGGCTGAAACAAGGCGCCCGGGTTCTCCACCAGCGGGAACACGGACACCTCCCCGCGCTGACCGTGCGGCTTGCGCAGCCGCGCGACTACGCGGTGCGTGTGCCGAACACCCCGGCCTTCTTGAGGAGCGAGCGGACCGTGTCGGTCGGAGTGGCTCCTTTGGCCAGCCACGCGACCGCCTGATCCTTGTCCACCTCGAGAACCGCCGGTTTCGCGCGCGGGTTGTAGTGTCCGATCGTCGCGACCGATCGCCCGTCGCGGGCAGCGCGCTGATCGGCGATCACGATGCGGAAAAACGACTGCCCCTTCCGCCCCACCCGCCGAAGCCGAATCCGAGTTGCCATGGCTGACTACATCCGTTGTAAGAGCTTGTGCGAGAGCACGCCCGGGCCACGAGCCGCTGCACCACCCCCGCGAGCCGCTCGGCGAGGGCCGTAAACATAAGCCACGCAAATTAGTTAGCGAACTACAGGAAACCAAGTGGGCGAAAAACCCTGCCTACGGCACGACCTTCACCTCCGGGAGGGCCCGCCATCCGGCCCAGCCGGTGGGCGCGTCCACGAGTCGCGCACCGGGATGCCCGTCGATGCTTAACGGTTCCACGCGAAACCGTCGTCCGGAATCTCCTGCGCGACGCTCCCCCCAGACACGCGCCAGTGCGCGGGCGAAACGGTCGCGTGCCATCGCGTTATCCCAGACGCTGTACCAGACGAGCGCGTCGGCGTTGGCGCCGTAGACGCGATAGCGGTCGCCACCCCACCCCTGGGCCAATGCCGGCCCCTCGGTTTCGCTCGAGTCGTGCAGCAGCTGGGTGATCAGCAGCCCGATCTCGAATTCCCCCAGGTTGTCTTCGTAGCGCACCGTATCGGGGCCGGAGCCCGTGAACCGCAGCTCGAGCGGTTGATCCCCAGCGGCGTAGCGGTCGGGGTGGAGGATCTGCTCGGTGGAGAGCGGCATCGCGGCGCCGTAGGGCTCCCGACCCGGATGCGTCCGCACGAACCACCCGATGAAATCGGCGCCGGCGAGGTAGGGAAAGATCAACGTCTCCCGCAGCCACAGGGGCGCGCGGGCGAACTGCGGCATCTCCGCCTGTTGCAGCGCCATCGCCTCGCGCTGGCGCCAGAACCAGTGTGGCGGCAGCGTCTCGGGCTGCTGCTCGGGCATCAGCATCGGAATCTGATAGAACGTGGCCTGGCCTTCGAGCACGGCCTGTGCCGCGCTACGCCGGTCGTTGCGGCGGCGCTGATTGATGATGGAGTCGAGCGACAGATACTGGTCCTGCAAGGCGTGCAGCAGCTCGTGCGACGCGACGAGTCGGACCCGGAACGGGTCGTCCAGGTCGGTGGGGATGAACAGCGCGCCGGAATCCGGCTCGTAGTATCCGGCCACCTGCTCGGTGAGGAGGTCCACTATGACGGCGCGCAGGTCCAACGAATCGGGGATCAGCCCGAACAGCTTGTAGGCCGCTTCGGCGCCGGCCAGGTCGGCGGGGGGCACGTCTTCGTCAAACTTGTGGATGACGTAGTCCCGCACCTGCGTCCGGCTGCGCTGCAGCACCGCCACGTCACGCTTGAAGCGGAGGCCCGTCACCGATTCGGCCTGGGCACGCAGCTGCCGCACCAGATCCCGTACCGACGCTTCCCGCTGCACGGCCATCGCCCGCTCGCGACACGCGCCGCCGCTCACCATCAGGCCGGCGACCACTCCGCATCTCACCCAGTCCATTCGATGCCCTTGCCGACCGCGGCGCTGACCACGCGCGCGACTTCCTGGCCGCTCACGGTGATGCCCTGCGCCTCGAGCTCCGCACGGAGCAGTCGGTCCAGCTCGTCGCGGCGATCCTGCAACGTCGGTGCCGGACGAGGAGCGTCTGGCGTGGGGGGGATCGACCGATCGTCGGATTTCCGTTCTCCACCCAGTAGATCCTCGATCTCTTTCCCAATGCGATCGAACACCGCCGCCAGGTCGGGGAGGGTCTCGTCGGCCGCCGGGTTGCGGGTCAGCCCCCGGCGCATCATCGCGTCCACCTTGCGACGCTCGCGGATCAGGCGATCGAGCTCCGGGCTGACCCGCGCCGTGGCCTGGGCGTGCGCGCACGCCTCGTCGAGGACGTCGATCGCCTTGTCCGGGCGCGCGCGGTCGGTCACGAATCGATCGGTGAGCACGATCGCCGCCTTGAGCGCGTCGTCCGTGATCGCCACCGCGTGATGGCGCTCGAGTCGCGGCCGGCGGGCGACGAGCACCTCCCAGGTCTGGATCGCATCCAGCTCCAGGATGGTGAGCGGCTGGAAGCGTCGCTCCAGGGCCGGATCGTGCCGGATCCACCGATCGTATTCCTCGCCGGTGGTCGCTCCGATCACGCGGATGTCGCCGCGCACCAGGGCGGGCTTCAACATGTTCGCCGCGTCCATCGCCGCGCCCATCGCCGTGCCCTGCCCGATGAGGTTGTGCAGCTCGTCCACAAACAGGATGAGATCGGGATCGGCGGCGAGCGCCTCGATCAGCCGGCGCATCCGCTCTTCGTATTGACCGCGAAACGACGTGCCGGCGAGCAGCGCGACGTGATCGAGCGCGACGAGTCGCGCGTCCTTCAAGGCCGGAGGCACGTCGCCGGCCCCGATGCGCTGCGCCAGTCCTTCGACGATCGCCGTCTTGCCGACCCCGGCCTTGCCGACCAGGGCTGGATTGTTCTTGCCGGCCCGCAGCAGAATGTCCACGACGCGGGCGATCTCGGCGTCGCGGCAGCGGACCGGCTCGAGGTCGCCGCGGCGCGCCTGGGCCGTGAGATCCACCCCCACGCGCTCCAGCACGTCCCCGGTTTCGAACAACCCGGCGAGCGGATCGCTCACGCCCTCAGACGCCGCTCAAGAAGTGCCGATACCATTCGATGATTGCGTCTCCCCAGCTGAACGCCACCGCCGCACCAACGGCCAGGAATACCCCGAACGGCACCAGACGCTTCTTGCGCAGTGACAACGGTACGAAGATCAACGTGCCCAACAGCGCCCCGGCGAAAATGGTCAGCAGCACGCCCTTCCAGCCGACGAAGCTGCCCACCATCGCCATCATCTTGACGTCGCCGCCGCCCATGGCCTCCTCGCTGAACATCCAGCGCCCGGCCACGCCGACCGCATACAGCAGCCCGAACCCGGCCGCCGCTCCGATCACCGACTGGAGAAACCCCTGCCAGCCGCCCACGAGCGACAGGGCGAGGCCGATCCCCAGCCCGCCCCACGTAAACTCGTCGGGGATGATGTAGTGACGCGCGTCGGTGATGCCGATGCCGAGCAGAACCGTGCCCAGCAGCGCCCCGGCGAGCGCGTGCGCACTGAGTCCCCACGCGACGTACGCGGCGATCCAGAGCGCCCCCACGAGCGCTTCGATCATCGGGTACTGAAGCGAAATGGCCGCCCCACAGCGACGGCACTTCCCGCGCAACACGAGCCACGAGACGACCGGGATGTTGTCGTGCCAGGCGATGCGCTGTTTGCACTGCGGACACGTGGAGGGGGGCGAGATCAGGGACAGCTCATGCGGCAGTCGCAGGATGCACACGTTGAGAAAACTGCCGACGCACAGGCCCACCACGGTCACGGCCACGGCGACGAACGGATCAACGACCATGCGATACCTCGTACAGGAGGATCCCCGCGGCGACGGCCACGTTGAGTGACTCGGCGCCCTGTGCCAGCGGGATGGCGACCCGCCTCGCGGAGACCGCGTTCAGGTGCGGCCGGATACCCGCCCCTTCATTGCCCACCACGACCGCGATCACCCCCGGCTCCCGCTGCGCCAGCACGTGGGGCAAGGGCTCGCCGTCGGAGGCGGTCGCCCACAACGTCACGCCGTGCCGCCGGGCCCATGCGATGAACCCCGCGTCGTCGAAACTGATCACCGGATGGCGGAACGTCGCCCCCATCGCGGCGCGCAGCGTCTTGGGGCCCCACACGTCCGCCGTCCCGCGCAACACGATGGTGGCCCGCGCGCCGAGGGCGTGCGCGGTCCGCAGCAGCGTACCGACGTTGCCGGGATCCTGCACCCCGTCGATCACGAGCAGCATCGCCGCGCCCTCGAGCGGCACGCCGTCCGCCGTCCAGCGACGCGGCTCGACGACCGCGATGATGCCCTGCGGCGCGTCCGTGTCGGCGAGCGACGCGAACACTTTGGCCGGAACCTCCTGCACCGGCACGGCGTGGCGCTCGAGCAACGCGCGCAGCGCGGTGCCCCGGGTGGTCCGCGCCAGCTCCGGCGCCACCACGACCCCGGTGATCCGCGCGCCGGCCGTGTGGGCCTCCTCGACCAGCCGCACCCCTTCCACCAACGCCAGGCCGCGCCGCCCGCGCGCTTTGCGGCGTTTGAGGTCCCGAATCGTTGATGTCAGATTAGTGGTGATGCGATCCTCCGCCAGTCATACAAACTTCGCCGGACCGGCCCGCGCCGCCAAGCGCCGGGCCCCGGCCCGGGCCCGGGCCCGGGCCGCCCCATGAGAATCGCCCTCACGATCGCCGGATCCGACTCCGGGGGCGGGGCCGGCATCCAGGCCGACCTCAAGACCTTCCACCAGTTCGGGGTCTTCGGCACCAGCGTGATCTGCGCGGTGACGGCGCAGAACACGCGCGGCGTCCGCGCTTGGGAACCGGTCCCGGCCGCGCTTGTGGCGGCGCAACTCGATGCCTTGGCGGAAGACCTCCCGCCGCTGAGCGTGAAGTCGGGCATGCTCGGCACCGCCGAGCTGGTCGAGACCGTCGCCGACGGGATCGCGCGCCACCGCCTCCCCAACTACATCCTCGATCCCGTGATGGTCGCCTCCTCCGGCGATCGGTTGCTGGCCGCGGACGCGGAGCGCACCATCGCCCGGCGGCTCCTCCCGCTCGCCACGCTCGTCACGCCCAATCTGCCGGAAGCGCGCCTCCTGGCGGAGCACGACATTCGCACCCCGGAGGATATGGAGCGGGCCGGGCGGGCCCTGATTCGACAGGGCGCACAGGTCGCCCTCGTCAAGGGTGGGCACCTCGAGGGCGAAACTGTCACGGACGTGCTGGTGAGCGCCCGCGGCGTGCATCGGTTCACCCACCCTCGAGTCGATACGACGTCGACTCACGGCACGGGGTGCACCCTGTCGGCGGCGATCGCTGCCGGGCTCGCGCTGGGACGGCCGCTCGCGCGCGCGGTGGAAGACGCGCTCGACTTCGTGCACCGCGCCATCGCCGCCGCGCCGGGCCTGGGCCACGGTCATGGTCCGTTGAATCATTTCGTCCCCGCACCCCCACGCCCCCCGTCCGAAGGGTTATGACTGTGGCCATGGATTTGCTCGTCATCCGCCATGCCATCGCCGCCGATCCCGCGGAATACGCGGATGACGCCGCCCGCCCGCTCACCCCGGATGGGAGGAAGAAGATGCGGCAGATCGCCCGCGGGCTGCGCCGCTCGGTGTCCACCATCGACGTCCTCGCCACGAGCCCGCTCACACGGGCGGTCGAGACGGCGGAGATTGTCTCGACCGAGTACGAGGGAATCGCGCCGGTGGTCGTCCCCGCCCTGGCCCCCGGGCACCCGCCAACGGCGGTCGCCCAGTGGCTCAACTCGCAGCGCCGCCACGATGTCGTCGCCGTAGTCGGGCACGAGCCCGGACTGAGTCTCCTGGTGAGCTGGCTGCTCGCGGGATCGGAGCGCTCGTTCATCGAGCTCAAGAAAGGGGCCGTCTGCCGGTTGGCGTTTCCAGGCGCGATCGCCGCGGGGAGCGCGACGCTGGTATGGGCGCTCGCCCCGTCGCAGCTGCGGGAGATCCAGTGAGCCGGCCGCCGATCGATTTGCTCGGACGGCCCGCCGCGCAGAGTGTCCGACTCATCGCGTTGCGCTGTTTGGATGAAGCCGCGGCGGCTTCGGAACGGCTCACGGACACGGAGGATTCGGAAGCCCTGCACGATTTCCGTGTGGCGCTGCGTCGTCTGCGCACCACGCTCCGCGTCTATCGACCCCTGCTCGAGAGCAGCGTGCCGCGGCGGCTGCGTCGCCGGCTGCGTGAGGTCGCCGATGCGACCAATCAGCTCCGGGACGCCGAGGTCGCGCTCGCCTGGCTGCGTCCGCTCACGCAGGAGTTCCCGGCGCGTGAGCGGATCGGTCTGCACTGGCTGGTCGAGCGGATCGAGGGCGGGCGGGCCAAGCAGTTGCCGCGGGCGAGCGTCGATGCGCGGCGCTCGTTCGCCGGCGTGGAGCGCAAGCTCCGCAAGGAATTTGGAAGTGTACCGTCGGACGGTCACGGTCCGGGGGGCCACGCCGGAACAGCGGTTTGGAACGATCGCCTCGGCGACCCTGCTGGAGCAGGCCAGGCGGCTGGACCGGCTGATCGCGACCGTGGACGGCCCGGACGACGATGCCGTCCATCAGGCACGGATCGCCGCGAAGCGGTTACGCTATCAACTGGAGCCGGTGGCCGAAGTGCTCGCCGGAGGCGCCGATCTGGTGCGCCGACTGCGGCAGCTCCAGGATCTGCTCGGCGAGCTGTATGATCTCGTCGAGCTGGAGGACGAGGTGCGGACCGCGCTGGAGGCCGCCGCCGTGGCGCGTGCGGGGCACTTGTGGGAGCTGACGCTCGACGACGAGCGGGAGAGCCACGCGCTGCGTGCCGCCCGGCGGCGGCGGCAGAATCCCGGCTTGTTCGCGGTGGCGCAGCGCTCGCGCGCCCGGCGGGCCGCCTTGTTCGCCCAGCTCGAGGCCAATTGGCTGGGGAAGCCCGACGGGTGGGCGCACGAAGTCGAAGTGGCGATCGCTCCCCTCGTGAACCGGCCCAGCGACGTTGCGGCGCCGCGGCGGCCGCGACGCGCGCGAACGGTCTAGTTGTCCGTCCCGGGCTTCTTGCGCGCCGGCTGGCGCCGGCGCGGCCGGCGCACACGGTGGGCGTCGCCGCCATTGCCGCCGTTGCGACCTCCCTGACGGACGATAGGAACGAACAGGCGGTGTTTCCGGTCGCCCACCTCGCGCGCCGATTCGCGCGCCTGGCCTTGCAGCACGACCTGGGACCGGATCGGCGGCTCGTCGGCGGCGCGTGGCGCCCGGATGTAGCTGCCGTCCGGCTGCTGCAACCGCGACTTCACGTTGTCGGACAGCAACACGCCGAGGATGCTGTCGACGATGCGGGACTTGAGTCGTGCATCCTCGATCGGGAACATGACCTCGATGCGCCGGAAGAAGTTCCGGGGCATCCAGTCGGCGCTCGCGAGAAAGACCTCCGGCTCCCCGGCGTTCTCGAAATAGAAGACCCGGCTGTGCTCGAGGAAGCGGTCCACGATGCTCACCACGCGGATCGCCTCCGAAACCCCCGGCAACCCGGCGCGCAAGCAACAGATGCCGCGAATCAACAGGTCGATGCGCGCCCCGGCCTGCGACGCGCGATACAGCGCGTCGATCACCGACGGCTCCACCAACGCGTTCATCTTGACGATGATCCGGGCACGGCCGCCGCTCGCCGCATGCTGGCGCTCCCGCTCGATCAGGGCGATCACGTGATCCCGCAGATCGACCGGCGCCACGCGCAGCTTCTTCCAATCGCGACGTTGCGAGTAGCCCGTCAGGAGGTTGAACAGGGCGCTGACGTCTTCGCCGAAATCCGGATTGGCCGTGAACAGGCTAAGATCGGTGTAGATGCGGGCCGTGGTGGGATTGTAATTGCCGGTCGCGAGGTGGACGTAGCGCCGGAGGCCGTCCGGCTCGCGCCGCACCACCAGCGCCGCCTTGCCGTGCGTCTTCAGGCCCACGACGCCGTACACGACGTGCACGCCCGACTGCTCCAGCTCGCGGGCCCACCCGATGTTGTTCTCTTCGTCGAAGCGCGCTTTCAGCTCCACCAGGGCCGTGACCTGCTTGCCGTTCTGGGCGGCCCGGGCGAGGGCCGCGAGGATCGGACTCCCGCCGCTGGTGCGGTACAGCGTCTGCTTGATCGCCAGCACGTGCGGATCGTCCGCGGCCCGCTCGATGAAGTCCACCACGCACCCGAACGACTCGTAGGGGTGATGCACCAGCACGTCCTGCTGGCGGATCGCGTCGAACATATTCTCGGAGCTCGCGAAGGCCGGCGGGACCCGCGGCACCAGCGGCTCGTCGCGCAGCGCGCGAAACCGCTCCAGGCGGTGCAGCGCCATGAGCGCGGTGAGGTCCACCGGCCCCGCGACCCGGAACACATCGCGCTCACCGAGCCCCAGGGCGCCCATCAGCATCTGCGCGAAGCGCTCGTCCCCGCTGGCCAGGATCTCGAGCCGCACCGCTTCGCCGCGCATCCGTTGACGCAGCGTGTCTTCGATGATCTGCAACAGGTCTTCCGCCTCGTCCTCGTCGATCGTCAGATCGCTGTTGCGGGTCACACGGAAAAACGTGTGGTCCACCACACGAAAGCCGCCGAACAGGTCGCCCAGGTGCGCGGCGATGATTTCCTCGAGCAAGACGACGCGGACCCGCTCGCCGACCGATGGCAGCACCACGGCACGATCGAGCACCGCGGGTACCTGCACCACGGCGAACAGCTGCTGGCCCGAGTCGATGCTCTCGACCAGTAAGGCGACGTTCAGGCTCTTGTTGTGGACGAAGGGAAACGGGTGACCCGGATCGATGGCCAGCGGGGTGAGCACCGGCGCAATGCCGCTGCCGAATTGCTCCCCGACCTGTTGCCGCTCGTCTTCCGTCAGCCGGCTGTACGGCACCCACTCGATGCCCGCAGCGGCCAGCGCCGGTATGACGTCTTCATGGAGCAGACGATCTTGGAGCGCGAGCAGCTCGCGCACGCGCTTGTCGATGGCGGCGAGCTGGCCGGCCGGGTCCATGCCGTCCACGGCATAGTCCTGCGGCTCGATCCCGGCGTAGAGCTGCTGCTGCAGTCCCGCCACCCGCACCTCGAAAAACTCATCGAGATTGCTGCTGAAGATGGCAAGGAACTTCAGCCGCTCGAGCAGTGGATTGGTGGCGTCGGCCGCTTCTTCCAGCACCCGGGCATTGAACTCGAGCCAGGACAGCTCGCGGTTCAGGTAGTGATCGGGCGGAAACGCCGGGACGTATGCCTGCGCCATGGGTCAGCCGGCCGCGAGGCGCACATGCGCCTGGCGCCGCCGCGGCACGCGGCGCGCCGCCCCCGCCGCCTGGTTCCACACCAGGACCGGCGTCGTGTCGAACACCCGGCCGAACAGTCCCGCCCGGCGCTCCGCGTCCCACCGCTCGACTTGCGGGTCCGTCGCGGCCGCCAGCACCAGGCGCGTCGTGGCGCGCCCGGTCTCTACCCCGACCGCCGTGACCCGCTGGGTGTGGGTGCGATCGAGCCCGTCGGCCACCCGCAGGACGGCCGCCAGGTGCCGCACCACACGCCGATCGGTACGCTCCAACCGGGCGAAGTTCGGATGACGCTTCTTGGGAGAAGCCTTGCGGTGATAGCGCGCCACGTTGGCGATCAGCTCGACCTCGCGGGCGGTCCATCCCGTCAATTCGGCGTGCTGGATCAGATGGTAGGCGTGCTTGTGGTGGTTGGCGTGGTTGATCAGGTAGCCGACGTCGTGCAGCAAGGCCGCTGCCCGAAGGATCTCCCGCCCCTCGAGTGGCAACGTATGGGGTCCCTGCAGGCCGTCAAACAGCTGCCCCGCGAGCCGGGCGACGTGCTCGCAGTGCCGCTCACTCGAGTGGCACTTGCGCGCAAACACCCGCACCGACTCGAAGCGATCCTTGGGGCGTGCGGGCGCGTCGCTTCCCGGGACCGCGCGCTCGGCGATCATCGACAGCAGGAGTCCGCTGCGGAGGCCGCCCGGATTGACGACGATCTGCTGCGTCCCGAGCCAGCGCGCGAGCCGCGCCACCGCGGCGGCGCCGGCGACGATGATGTCGGCCCGTTGCGGGTTGAGCCCCGCCATCGTCCGCCGCATCTCGAGCGGGGTCGAGCGCAGCCGATGCAGCAGATTGACGATTTCCGCACGCCGCATCGCGTAACCCTGCAGGTTTCTTTCCGAGTCTCGACCCGGGTCTGCCCGCTCGGTCTTCAGCATGCCGGCGAGGTTGGTGAAGGTGCCGCCACTTCCGATCATCACGTCCGGCGTGAACGTCGGCGCGCCGATGCACTGGTCCAGCACGCGGTCGATGCCGCGCTTCAGCTTCTTCCAGCGCCGTCGGCCCAGCGGCTCCGCCGTGCCGTAGGCCTCGGTCAGGCGCAGGGCGCCGAGCGGCAGCGTGTAGAGCTGATCGACGACCGCCCCCGCCGTGAGGACGACTTCCATGCTGCCGCCGCCGATGTCGACCACGGCTAGCGATCGACCCGCGAGGTCCACGTTGCGCAGCGCGCTCTGGAGCGCGAGCTGCGCTTCCTCTTCCGGCGAGATCACCTCGACGCTCAAGCCGCAACGCCGGCGCACCTCCCGGCAGAACGCCCGCCCATTGGACGCCTCGCGCACGGCGCTCGTGGCCACGGCCCGCAGCTCGGCGACCTGAAACCCGTCGGCGATCGCTTTCATCTTTGCGAGGGCCGCGTGGGAGCGCTCCATCGGCTCGGCGGCCAGGCGGCCGCGGCGGAACAGGTCGTGCCCCAGGCGCGTCATCTCGCGCTCTTCGTCGAGCACGCGGTAGGAGCCGTCGCTTTCCACTTCGGCGACGACGCAGCGAATCGAGTTGGTGCCGATATCGATGGCGGCGAGGCGGACCGGGACGGGCGCGGCAGCGGTGTCGCTCATGCCCCAAACATACAGGCCGGCGCCATCCCGGCTGCCCGCGCCGAGGGCAGGGCGCGGGCCCTGTGACGGGCTCGTTACACGCCTGTCACGGTAGCGACGGAAAACCAAGCGGGCCATGAAGAAGCGGCCCCGTACGGGGGCCGCTCCAAGGCTTCCGGCAGATCGCCTAGGGATTCCACCAGTACGACAGCTTCACCATGAAGATGTTGTCCGGCCGGCCGCGGGTGAGACGCCGCATGGAATTGCCCAAGTTGAACGAACCGGTATTCTCGAAATCCTCCCGATTCTGCGTCCACACGACGTAGATCGTCGAGCCCGGCAGATACTCCCAGCGCAGCACGGCGTTGCCGCGCAGCGACTTGAAGTTGAAGTCCGGGTTCGGCGGCGTGAACGTGGCGCTGTCGAAGGTCGATGTGCCGTCGTTCCAGTGGTCGAACGCGAAGCTCTTCGGCCGGGCCAGCGCCTTGAAGTCCGAGTACGCCCCCGCGGAAATGAGGGGCTGGCCGTAGAACTGCAACGAGAGTTTGGGATTGAAGGTCCAATTGAGCCGGATCGACGCCGACAGCTCGGTCGCCTTGAGCGAGGCGAAGACGTAGCGCTGCCCGAAGGTGGGGGTCGCCGTCGAGTCCGCGTACTGCGTCACGTATTGCACCGGCGTCGTCTCCCACGACAGGTTGGGGCCGACGCTTACCGAGACATTCGACGCGGGCCGCAACGACAGGCTGACGCCGACGTAGGACGAGCGGTCCTGAGCCGACTGGTAGGTGCCCGTGTTCAAACTCGCCACCACCGACTTGCGGCCGTCGCTGTTGGCGTACACGTCCATCTGATAGCCGGGACGGTTGAGCGACAACGGCCCGCCGCGCGTGCGCCGGTCGTTCAGCGTCTGCGGATTGTAGGCGGCGTTCCACCCGAGCTCGTAGTAGTTGAGCAGCTGCACGTTGCCGTACGTGAACGCGCCGGTCCAGCTGACGTCGCGGTCCCAGGTCCAACTGCGGAACAGCGCCCCGCCCGTGTTGGCCGAGCGGAACACCTTCCCGGGTTGCGTCCACGAGTGCCCCGCCTGGACGTGAGCGTTGATCACGCCCGCGCGCCACAGAAAGCCGAGATCGTTGACGTCGAACCCCGGCGAGATGACGCCGATCGCCGAATTCGACGACCAGTTGCCTTTCTGCTTGTTGAGGTACACACGACCGGCCCACCCGGCGAGCGACGTCGCCGTCGTGTCGAGATGGAAGGTGCGGGCGTCGGGACGCTGGTAGTAGTGCTGCGGGTTGCGCTGCAACGCGGTGATCCGGGCGGCATCACCCCGCACGTCGGTCGCGCCGAACCAGCCGGTGACCACCCACGTCTTGGAGCGGTCGAGGAAGGTCCAGCCGTCCACGCCGAACGCGCCCGATCCACTCGCGACATCGGCGCGCAGGCGCGGGTCGTCGAAGCGCCGCGCGGCCAGGGTGGCCATGAATCCCAAGCCCTGCCGCCCCTCGGGGAACTCCTTCTGCGCGCGCAGCACCGTGTACGAGGCAAGCGGCTCCACCTCGGCGCGAAACCGGGCGCCCGTCGTGTCGGCCAGCCGGGCAAACTCGCGCCGCGTCAGCGCCGAGAGCGCACCGACGTTCCAGCTCGATCCGAATTTCCCCGTCAACTTGAGCGCACCCAGAATGTGGGTGCCGTCGGGCGCGTCGCTGAACGCGGCGTCGGGGAGCGACCCCTGGGGCGAGCGGCCGATGCGCCGCGTGTAGAAGAACTGCGGATCGCCCCAGTTGAAGCCCCAATAGTTGTTGGAGCCGCCGCGTCCGAAGTTGAAGATCGACGACCCCTCAATGAAGAATGGGCGCTTCTCCTGAAAGAACGTTTCCACGTCGCTCAGGTTGACCACGGCGGGATCCACCTCGACCTGGCCGAAATCGGGATTCACCGTGGCGTTGAGCGTGAGATTGGAGCCAATGCCGATCTTCGCGTCCAGCCCGGCGTCGGGCGACATGGCGGAGCCATCGTGGAACGGGTCGCCGACGGCGTGCAGGGCGAATTGCACGCGGGCGCGCGTGTAGGCCAGGATTTCCAGTCGCGGCGGCGGCGTGACGTGCTCGATGCCGATCAGGTCGGGAAACCGCGACACGAAACCGCTGCCGTTCTTCGGCGTGAACACGATGAAATCACGCTCGTGGCGCCGCGCCAGATCGCGGCTGAAGTTGACGCCCCACACGTACTCCGGCGCCTCACGGAACCGGAGCTGCGAATACGGAATCCGCAGCTCGGCCGTCCACCCGAGCGAATCGATCCGCGCCCGGCCGTCCCACACGCCGTCCCAGGAATCGTCGTCCCAGTCGTCGTTCAGGAGCACACCGTCGTACATCGTCCCTGCGGCATCCACGCCGAAGTACACGCCGCTGCGGCGGTCATGATAGGGATCGAGAAACACGTTGAAGCGGTCGGAATTGGCGTAGGCGTCGCGGCGGCCGAGGCGGGCGACGATCGAATCGGGATGGGGATCGTGCATGCGCGCGCCGATGTAGAGCGCCGCGTCATCGTACGCGACGAGCACCACCGTGCTTTCCGACGGAGCCGCGTTTTCGATCGGATCGCGCTGCACGAATCCGGAGACCCGAACAGCGGTTTGCCAGATCGCCTCGTCCAGCCGCCCGTCCACGCTCACCGGTTGGCGGGCGCGCACGGCGCGGATCAGGGGAGCCATCGTGACCGGAGAATCCGCCGCGACCCGGCCGGGTGCGGCGCACAGCGCGAGACACAAGGTGATCGTCGTCATTCGCCCCACCGGATGCAAAGTGGAAACTTCGGGCCTCAGGGCGCGTGACGGCGCGCGCGAGTCAGTGCCCCCTTTGACGCACGTAGGGCGGGAATGGTTGCATCTGGCGAGAGGGCTTCCGTCCGAAAACGATCAGACCGGCAGTTGGCGGACCACCCCTTTAACGATGGTCCCCAGGCTGTGGCCCACCTGCCGGCCGACCTCGAGGACCTCCTGATGGGACAGCGGCACGGGCGAGATGCCGGCGGCGAGGTTGGTGATGGTGGAGAATCCCAGACACCTGATCCCTCGAGCCCGCGCCGTGATGACTTCGGGTACGGTGGACATCCCGACGGCGTCGGCCCCCAGACGCTGCAACATGCGGATTTCGGCCGGGGTCTCGAAGCAGGGGCCGAGCAGGGCGAGATACACGCCTTCGTCCAGCGGGATGCGCTCCTGACGCGCGACCTCCCGCGCCAGCGCGCGCAGCTCGGGATCGTAGGGCGCGCTCATGTCGGGAAAGCGCTCCTCTCCTTCCTGGACCGGCCCGATGAGCGGGTTGCGGAACATCAGGTTGACGTGATCGGCGATCAGCATCAAGGCGCCGGCTCTGAACGTGGGCCGAACGCCGCCGGCCGCATTGGTCACGATCAACGTGCGGACCCCCACCGCATGGAACACCCGGACCGGCAGCGCCACCACGTCGGCCGAATGGCCCTCATACAAGTGAAAGCGGCCGCTCTGCACCAGAACCGGGACGCCCTCCAGAGTCCCGGCGACCAGCTCGCCCTTGTGCCCCACTACACCCGGCTGCGGGAATCCGGGAATCTCGGCATAGGGAATGCGGACGCTATCCCGCACTTCGTCGGAGAGAAACCCGAGCCCGGACCCGAGCACGATCGCCACTTTCGGAGCTGGGCCGCGGAGTCTCCCCGAGATGGCGCGCGCCGCCTCCTGGATCGAACCCTTCCCCCCATCCCCTTCCCCCGTCCCGGGTCCCGTCATGGCAGTTTCTCCAGCTCGCTCTGCACGCGCGATACCAGCGCCACGCGCTCGAATTCCGGCAGGAACGCGCTCTCACACGCATTGAGCACCACTCGCATCAGCTCCTCCCGGGTCAATCCCAGCGCGGTGTGCGCCGTGTAGTACTCGTCGGTGAGCGTAATGCCGTCCACCAGTCGCCCATCGGTATTCAACGTGACCACCGCGCCCTGCTGCAGATACTGCTTGAACGGATGGTCGGCAACCGACCGGACCGTATGGGTGTGCACGTTGCTCGTGAGACACATCTCGAGCGGAATCCTCCGTTCGATCACCTCGTCGAGCAGGGCGGGATCTTCTCCCAGACGGGTGCCGTGACCGATCCGGGCCGCGCCGCACACGTGCAGGGCCTCGTGAATGGAATGGGGACCATCTCCTTCTCCCGCATGACAGGTGCAGGCGAGGCCGTGGGCCGCCGCGTATTCGAACGCCGCCCGGTGCTCGCGCGCGGGATGGCCGCGTTCGGCGCCGGCGAGGTCGAATCCCGCGACGCCGTCGCCCGAGTAGTCCGCCGCCGCCTGCGCCAACTCGAGCGAGCTGGCCGACGCCATGGTCCGGATGCCGCACAACAACAGCCCCACTTTGGTTCCCGTCTCCGCCGACGCCCGGCGCACGCCGGCCAGCGGCGCCTCGATCGCCTGCGTCAGCGTCAGGGCCGGCCGGTGCAGCAGCGGCGAGTAGCGCACCTCGACGTAGCGCAGGTTCTCCGCCGCCGCGTCCACGACGAACTCGTAGGCGATGCGCTCCAGCGCCTCCCGCGTCTGCATAACCGACAGTGTGATCGCGTACTTCTCGAGGTATTCCTCGAGACTCTGCGCTCCAGCCACGTACAGGGCCTGCGCCAGCCCTTCCACTGTGTCCGCCGGCAGCCGCACCCCCTGTACCCGCGCCAGCTCGAGCATGGTCTGCGGCCGCAGGCACCCGTCCAGGTGTACGTGGAGCTCCGCCTTGGGCCAAGCGCGCAACGCCTCCTTCGAAAGGCGCGGCGGGCCGCGTCGCGCGGTGACCACGACGCGCAGCACGGTCCCCGCTTCCCGCACGGGATCGCCAACATCGACGCGCCGCCCGACGCCGTCGGTGACGTAGGCCGCGTCGGTGGCCAACAAATCGGCGAGCGCCCGATCGAGCACCGCCACGGCGTCGCGAACCGACGCGCCGCGCACCACGTCGACCGGCTTCTCGTTGACGAAAACCCGCAGCGTATCGCCCATCAGCGTTGCTCCCGGTGAAACCGCTCGTCGCGCGGCGCGTCGATCGGCTTGGGCAGCACCGAGAGGTAAGCAATCACCGCGTCGAGATCTGCGAGACCCGTGTCGAGGCGGGGCAGCCCTGGGAGCATCGCGAACCCAGCACCGCCATCCGCCAGGAAGTCGGAGACAGCCGCCGTGTAGGTCTGACCGGCGTCGAGGTCGCGGCCGTTGGCCAACCGGACACGCCGGATCCGGTGTCCCGACAGAAGCGTGGGGTCATACCAGACCTGCAGGCCGGCGGCGTGCACCTCGGGCGATCCACCGGCCAGCGCCTGCTCGAGCACGTCGCGCAACACGGCTCCGGAAAGTGAGAGTCGCACGACGCGGGTGCGGAACGGCAACACTTCGTACAGCGCTCCGTAGCTGACCGGGCCGGCGGCGAGATCGGCGCGGATGCCGCCGCTGTTGATCAGGCCCACGTCGGCGCGCCCCATGTTCCGGTATGCGTCGGCGATCAGGCGGCCCAGCGGATACTCGTCGCCGTCCCGTCGCAGGTTCAGGCGCAGCGTCGTGACGGGTTGGGACGTGATGCTGTCGGCCGCGCGCTGCACCTGCGCCAGTTCGTTCGCGAGCGCCAGGTCCGGGGTGACCGAGTCCGCCCACGGCGTTTCGAGGCGCGCGCGCACCTGCCGGCTCAGGCCCCCGGCGCGGCGGATGAAGTCGACGACGGCGATCGCCTGCCCCGACGTGCCCGCCTGAACGATGGGAATACCGTGGACGATCGTGTCCAGGCGCTGATGCGTGTGGCCCGCGACGATGAGATCGACCGATCCGGAATCGAGCCCGCGTGCGAGATCGAGGATCTCGGTCTCGCCGGCATGGGCTGCCACGAGCACGAAGTCGGCTGCCGCCCGGGCGGCGGGGAGGACCCGCCGCACCGCCGCGGTGAGATTCCCGAACGTGAGCCCGCCGACATTCTGGGGCCGGGTATTGGCGGGAGTGGTGGTCGTGGTGAGCCCGATGATCGCCACGCGGGCCCCGCCGCGCGTGATCAACGTCCAGGGCTCGACCCAATCAGGCACGCGCCCGGCCGTGTCGGTGAGGTTGGCCGAGACGAACTGATAGCGCGCCTCGTGCAGGCGGGCGCGCAGCGTATCGACGGTCCAGTCGAACTCATGATCGCCGATCGCGGCGGCGTCGATGGCGGACGCGTTGAAGGCCGAGATCACGGGGCGCCCATAGGCGAAGCTGGACGCCGGCGTGCCCTGCATCTCGTCGCCCGCATCGACCCGCACGACGGTGCAGCCGCAGTCCCGGGCAAGGCGGTCGAGCCATACCTTGAGGGCGGCCGATCCGCCCACCGGCCGGCCGCCGGACCAGGGCCAGATGCGCGCCGCGAGCGCGCCGTGGAAATCGGTGATGGCGAGAACGCGCAGCAAGGTGCTGTCGGTCTCGGGCAATGGCGGGGCCGGTGGGGCGAAGATCGCGCGGACCGCGGAATCGGCTGGTGGCAGGATCGACCAGCTGGGGGTGTAATACGCGGCCGCCTGGACCGTGCCGACCGTCCGAATCTCATTCGCAAGCAGGTCCGTCACGTTCTCGCCGCGATCGTACACCACCGGAGACCCGCGCAGCATGTCGTATCCGCCGCCGCCCGCCGCCCGGTAGCTGTTGGTAGCCAGAGTGAAGCTGTCGGTGGGGAGAACCGCCCGGCCGTTCACGCCAAGCGCCACGATCCGCTGCCCGACCGGCCGGGTGAGGTCGATCCGATAGGCCGCACCGCTCACCACGTCGAAATTGAACCCCGGCACCGCCTGGTCAACGATCGGCCGCCCCGGCACGAAATCGCGGTAATGGCGAGTGGCGTGCTCGAGGTAGTCCTTCAGCTGCCGCCCCGAGATGCGCAGCGCCACGAGCGTGTTTTCGTAAGCGTAGATCCCGGCCACGTCGCGGCGGCGGACCGTTCCGTCGGGGAGTCCCGCGCCGACGTCGAAACCCGCGGTGGCCGCGAGCTGCGCGCCCGCGCGCCGCCGTTGGACCTCGTTCACGAAATCGAGCAGCGGTGTGTCTTGGGCGCGTCCGTACCGTCCCTCGAAGCCCGGGCCGGCGGTGCCGATCGCTTCGTCGGCCCACGCGCGTGCGCGCTGGTGCGCGTCCGCCAGCCGGTTCGGCAGCGCCGGCGCTTCCCCGACCGTGGCGAGCGGGATGAGGTCCGCTCGCATCGAGCTGACTCGCCACCGGCCGGTGCCGCCGGCACGGGCCCCGGAATCCGCCCGCACGAGCCAGACGTGCACTACCGACAGTGACAGCGCCCACGGTTTCGGCTGAACGAAATGGACGCCGTTGATCACCGAGTCCCGCATCTCCCGGTGCGAGTGGCCCACCACGACGATGTCGGGACGGCGTGACAGATCGGCGAACGCGCCCGCGGCATTCTCCGGCCCGACGCCGCTCGTGTCGTAGGAGGACGCGCCGTCCAGCCCAGCGTGCACGAGCACGACCTTGAGGTCGACTCCCGCGCGATCGAGTGCGGCGAGGGCCGCCGGGGCGGCCGGAGCGATGGGGCGGACGCGCACCCGTCCGGCCAGCTGGCGCCGGTGCCAGACCATGACGCCGGGCGTCGTGAAGCCGGTGATCCCGATGCGGACGCCGCCGCGCGAGATCACGACGGTGGCGGGGAACAGCAACGAGTCCCTGGGCCCGGTCACGATGTTGGCGCTGACGTAGCGGAATGTCGCGTCCGTGGCGGCCTCGTGGAGCTGCTCGAGCCCGAAGTCGAAGTCGTGATTGCCCGGCGTGGCGACGTCGTAGCGGAGCGCGTTGAGGGCGTCTACCATCGGATGGGGCCGGCGCCGCTCAACCCGGCCGAAATAGGACGCAAAGGGATTCCCCTGCAGCAAATCGCCCGCGTCCACGAGGACGACCTGATCGGGATACTGGGCGCGCAGCGTGGCCAGGATGGCGGCGGCGCGTGACAGCCCGCCAGGGGCTTCGCGGTCGCGCACGTAGTCCCACGCGAGCGCCCGGCCGTGCACGTCGGTCGTGGCCACGAGCACGACGTGTGCCGAGTCGGCGGGCGAGGCGGGAGGGGTTTGGACGGCGAGCAGAAACCCGAGGGCCAGATGCATAGTGCGCTGAAAATTGCCAAGCGTCGGGGTCGAGCGCTACCTTATGCCGTGCGACGCTCGACCCATGCCGTCTGAGCCGGTTCCTCCCCAACGTGTGCTCGTCGTCGACGACGAGCCCGACATCGCCGCGCTCGTCGCCTACCATCTCGCCAAGGCCGGCTACCGCGTCAGCACCGCGGCCGACGGCGCCGAGGCGCTGGCCCGCGCCCGCGCCGAGCGCCCCGACCTCGTGGTGCTCGACCTCATGCTGCCCGGACGCTCGGGACTCGACGTGCTGGCCGAGCTGCGGCGCGCCGCTGAGACGAAGCAGGTGGGCGTGATCCTGCTGACGGCCCGCAAAGAGGAGCAGGACCGCATCGCCGGCCTGTCGCAGGGCGCCGACGACTATCTCGCGAAACCGTTCTCTCCGCAGGAGCTGGTGCTGCGCGTCGGCGCGGTATTGCGCCGGCTCGCGGCCGCCCCGGTGGCGGCGGGCGGCATCCTCGCCGCGGCCGGGATCCGGCTCGACCCGGCCGCGCACCGCGTGACGGTGCGCGACGCCGAGGTCGAGCTGACCGCGACCGAGTTCAAGCTGCTGCGGCTGTTGATGGAGCGGGCGGGTCGGGTGCAGGCGCGCGCGGACCTGCTGGAGACCGTATGGCAGGCACAGCCCGACATCCAGACGCGCACGGTGGACATGCACGTGCAGCGCCTGCGCACCAAGCTGGGTGAGGCCGGGGATTGCGTCGAGACGGTCCGCGGCGTGGGCTACCGGTTCCGGGTACCGCCGGCGCACGAGCGTTGATGCGACTCGCCACACGCTTTTTTCTGTCCGCCAGCCTGCTCGTGGCGGCGACGATGCTCGGCGTCACGCTGGCCGCCGATCAGATCCTCCGCAGCCGACTGGTGGACGAGACCGCCGCCGGGCTGGAGCGCGAAGCCCGCCTGATCGCCTCGCAGCTGCCCGCCGATTCGCTCGCCTGGCCCGCCGCCGCGATCCGCCTCGGGACGCTGATCGGCCGGCGCGTGACGCTGATCGATCCCACGGGGCGCGTGCGCGGTGACACGGAGTTCCCCGCCGACGCGTTGCCGGGGCTGGACAATCACGCGAGCCGTCCCGAGGTCATCGCCACCGCCGCAGGCGGTGTCGGCCGCGCCGAGCGGCTCAGCGCTTCGACCAACGAGGGCCGGCTGTATGTGGCGGTCCGCGGCGGTCCGTCCGGCATCGCGGTCGTACGCGTGTCAGCCGCACTGGCGGCGGTCGACGCGCAGGTCGGCGCGGTGCAGCGCGCCACGGCACTCGTCGGCGTACTGGCGATCATGGTCGCCGCCCTGCTCGCCTGGATCGGCGGCCGCCACTTTGCGCGTCCCATGGTCAACCTCACGACGGCCGCGCAGGCCATCGCCGAGGAACGCCCGCCCGAATTCCCCGATTCCCGCATCCCCGAGATCGCCCAGCACGCGCGGGCGCTGCGCGCCATGCACGGCGAGCTGGTGGCGCGGTTCACCGCGCTGCGCCACGAGCGAGAAGAAACCGCGGCGCTGGTCGAAGCCATGACCGATGGGGTGATCGCGACCGACGCGCGCGGCGTGGTGCACACCTGCAACGGGGCCGCGCGACGCCTGCTGCGCCTCGATCCGGTGGCGGCGCCGCCCCCGCTCGCCGAGCTGTTTCACGAGAAGGCGGCGCGCGAAATCGTGGCAGCCGTCCGCGCCGGCCAAGAAGTGGAGCAGCGCGAGCTGCGTCTCGCCGAGCGCGCGGTGGTGATCACTGGTCGCCTGCTGCCCGACGGGGGCAACCTGCTCGTGTTGCGCGACATCTCGCAGCTGCGGCAGCTCGAGACCGTGCGCCGCGACTTCGTCGCGAACGTGTCGCACGAATTGAAAACCCCCCTCACCGCGATCGCCGGATACGCCGAAACGCTCGTGACCGAGGCAGCGCCGGAATCTCATGCGGCACAATTCGCCGCCACCATTGTGGCCCACGCGCGCCGCATGCAGCGACTGGTCGAGGACCTGCTCGACCTGTCGCGCATCGAGTCGGGCGGCTGGCAACCCGAGCCGACCTCGATCGACGTCGCGGCCGCCGCGCGCGAGGCGTGGGTGCCGTTCGAAGCGCGGGCGGCTGTCGCTGGCGTGACGTTCGCCGTGCAGGTCGCCGCCGGCGCCAATCGCCTGACCGCCGACCCGGATGGGCTGCGCCAAGTCCTGACGAACCTGTTCGACAACGCGCTGCGCCACATGCCGCGCGGCGGCCGCCTGTCGGTCTCGGCAGCACCGCTGGCCGGCGAAGTGGGCGGCGTCGCGCTCGCGATCAGCGATACCGGCACCGGGATTCCGGAAGAGCACCTGCCGCGCATTTTCGAGCGGTTCTACCGCGTGGATCCGAGCCGATCGCGCGAGCAGGGTGGCACCGGTCTCGGGCTGGCCATCGTGAAGCACCTGGTAGAAGCACACGGCGGCCGAGCCAGCGCCGACAGCGCGCTCGGCCGCGGCACCACCATCCACCTCGATTTCCCTACCCAAGCGACCGTTACCGAGCCGTAACCCCACCGTCACACCGGTTTGACACGCCACGCCGATGTTATTGGCGTGAGAATCGCTCTGGTTTCCGACACCTACCTGCCCCAGGTCAACGGGGTCACCACCGTGGTGCATCGCATCGCGCAGACGGTCCGCGCGGCGGGGCACGCCGTCGCGCTGGTAGCCCCGCGCTACCCCCACGGGTCGGTTGGCGATGGAGGCGGGCAGGATGATCTGCGCGTTCCCTCGCTGCCGTTCCCGCCGTACCCGAGCATCCGATTGAGCTCCCCCTTCCAGCGTCACGTTGCCCACTTCCTCGATCGCGTCGCCCCAGACCTGATCCACGCGGCCACCGAGGGTCCGTTGGGCGTCAGCGCGCGCCGCTACGCGCTCGCGCACGACATCCCGCTGGTCACGTCGTTTCACACCGATTTCCCGCGGTACGCCCGCGATTACGGCGTGGGTCTCCTCGCCCCACTGGTGTGGCGCTGGCTGGTGCACTTCCATCGGCCCGCCCGCCTGATCCACACGCCGGGCGTCGCGGTACGCGACGAGCTGGTGCGGCGCGGGCTGCGCAACACCGTGGTCTGGGGCCGGGGCGTCGACACGCGGCACTTCCGGCCCGACCGGCGCACCGTGGGATGGCGGCGCTGGCTCGCCGGGGCCGACGACGCCGTGATCGTGTTGCACGTTGGACGCCTGGCGCCGGAAAAAAACCTGCGCGTGCTGGTCGACGCCTGGAATCGGGCGCGTCGCTGTCTGGGGCCCCGGGCCACCTTCGTCATCGCCGGGGAAGGGCCCGAATCGTCCGCGGTGGCCACGCACGCCCCGTTCGCCCGTCAGGTCGGGTTTCTCGATCGGGACAGCCTGGCCGGGTTGTACGCGTCCGCCGACCTGTGCGTGCTCCCGTCCCGAACCGAGACCTGCGGCCTCGTGGCGCTCGAGGCCATGGCCTCGGGACTGCCCGTGATCGCCGCCAACGCCGGAGGACTCGCCGAAAGCGTGGGCCACGACGAGAACGGTCTCCTGATTCATCCCGGCGATGCCCGCGGGTTCAGCCAGGCAATCGTCTCCCTCGCCCTCGATGGCGCGCGGCGCGAGCGGCTCGCCCTCGGGGCTCGTCAAACGGCCCTGACCAGAGATGTCGAAGCTGAGGACCGCGAGTTGTTGCAGCAGTACGCAGCACTCGTGGAGCATGTGGGCAATCCAGTTCTCTCTCATCACAAGGAGCGTCGTACCGATGTGGATCCCGTTGTCGCTGGCACTGTACCTCGGTCTGGGATTGCCATTCGTCGGCTGGCTGGCGCGCCGACTGGGCAGGGCCCAGAACCGGCACTGCTTCGTCTCGACCGATCCGGCGTCTGAGGTCAGCGCATGACCGCGCGCCGGCTGATTCTTGCCCTCACCGACGGGCTGCGACCGGAGGCGATCACGCCGTCGGTCATGCCGACGTTGCACACCCTCGCCGCCACTTACACTTCGGCGGCCGATGCCCGAACCATCCGGCCCAGCGTCACCATCGCGGCCCTGGCGTCCCTCGCGACCGGCGTCACCCCGGACGCGCATCGGCTGGTGCAACCGGGACTCGACTTCCTGCCGCGCCTCACCCGCCTGCGCCCGGTCGCCCGGGAGTTGGCCCGGCACGACATCCCCGCCGACGTCGTGACCGCGGAGCTGCCGCTTGGCGCCATGCCCCTGGCCTGGGCGTTGACGCGGGCGGCCGGGGCCCGATGCCTGTTCCCCGCTGGTCGGCGCGCGCGCGACATTGCGACGGCGGCGGATTGGCTGCTCGATGAAGACAACGCCGGCCTCGTGTTCGTCTACCTCCCCGATTGCGACGATGCCGGTCACGCGCACGGCTGGATGTCGACGCCGTATCTCAAGGCCGCCGCGGAAATCGACGCCGCCGTCGGGATCCTGTCCGCCCGGGCCGAGGAGGCGCTGCTCGTGGTGGTCGCGGATCACGGTGGCGGCGCGGTGATTCGCACCGAGCACCATCACCCGCATCCGACCAACGAGCGCATCCCGCTCATCCTCGCGGGGCCTGGAGTCGCCCGCGAGCACCGGCTCTTGGGACCGGTGTCACTGCTCGACGTGTCGGCCACGGTCCTGTGGTGGTTCGGCGTCCCGATTCCCGACTGCTACGCAGGCCGGCCGCTGCTCGAAGCTTTCGCGCCCGCCCTGACGATGGAGCCGGTAGCCCTGTGATGCGCCGGCTCACCCACCTGGGCGACGCCTGGGCCACCACCGGCGCCGCGCTCGTCGTCGCGGCGATCGGCGAGCCCGGGCTCGGCGCGGCGATGCTCGTCGCCAACGCTCTGTCCCACATCCCGGTGCAGCTGCTCAAACGCCTCGTGGCGCGCCCACGGCCCAGCGATGCTTTCGGCCGGCCGCTCGCCCTCGTGCCGCTTCCCGACCCGTTCTCGTTTCCCTCCGGGCACGCCGCCGCGACGACCGCGGTGGCCACCACGCTCGTCATGGCGCACCCGGCGACGGCACCGATCGCGCTGCCGCTGGCCGCGCTCGTGAGCTACTCCCGCGTCGCGCTGCGCGTGCACCACGCGGGCGACGTGCTCGCCGGCATCGGCTTGGGGCTGGCCGGCGCGCTCGCCGCGAGGGTGCTGTTGTAGCGGATTCGTTACCGACTCTTGTCACGAGTCGCGCTCGAATCGTGACACACGCGGTGAAGGTTAGGGCCTCGTGATGGCCGCTTCCACCCGTGCCGGGAAACGGATTCAGATGCTGACGTCTCACTCGTTGCTCACCGTCTCACTCGTCGCCTGCCTCGCGCTGCACGCGACCGCTCCGCTCGAAGCCCAGACCCCGAACGTCGGACGGATCGTCGGCCGGATTCTGAACGCCACGACCGGCGAGCCGATTCCCGGCGCGCAGGTCACGGTCCTCGGCACTTCTATCGCAACCGTCACCGTGTGGACCGGGCAATTCGACCTCACCGGCGTCCCTGTCGGCCGCTGGTCGATCAGCATCCGGGCGATCGGCTACAACCCGAAAACCGTGGTCGACTTGGATGTCCGGCCCGATACCGCGATCCCGCTCGACGTGAGTCTCGGCGCCGCCATCGTACAACTCGAGGGCGTCACCGTCTCGGCTGCCCGGGAGCGTGGCTCGGTGAGCGCCGCGATGGACGAGCAGCGCACCTCGGGGCAGATCGTGAACGCCGTTACGGCCGAGCAGATGACCCACAGCCCCGATGGCGATGCCGGGGAGGCCGTGAAACGGGTATCCGGGGTGACGGTGCAGGATGGGAAATACGTGTTCGTGCGCGGCCTGGGCGAGCGCTACACCACGACTTCGCTCAACAACGCCCGCATTCCAAGCCCGGAGCCGGACCGAAAAGTCGTGCCATTCGACCTGTTCCCGTCCAACCTGCTGGAGTCGATCACCACCGCCAAGACGTTCACACCTGATCAACCGGGCGACTTCAGCGGCGCTGCCGTGAATTTGAAGACGCGCGACTTCCCGTTGCAGCGCCACGCCAGCATCTCCCTCGCGGGTGGTGGAAACACATCCGCCACCGGCCGCGACCTCGCGCTGGCGCCGACCGTCGGCCGCGAATGGTTGGGGCAACCCGGCGCCGAGCGGCTCCTCCCGGCGCCCGCGCAGGGGATTCAGCGGCCCAGCGATCTCGCCGGGTTGACCCCGGGCCAGATCAACGGGGTCATCGCGGCATTTCGGAACGCGTGGTCTGCCCGCATCCGCTCCGGCAGCGAATTGGGATCGCTGGGCTTGAGTCTCGGCGGGCACGCGGACGCCGGCAGCGTCCCGCTCGGCTATTTGGCCGCGTTTACGTATTCGACCAGCCAGGACGTTCGGCGCGACGAACGCCGGGCCCTCGCGGTATCGGGCGGTGGCCCCGGCCTGACGCGGGCGCAGAACGCGTATTTCGGCGGCACCACGACGGCGGGCGTGCTGTGGGGCGGATTGCTCAATCTGAGCGCGCGCGTGGGGGCGCGCGTCACATTTTCGACTCAGAACACCTTCAGCGTGGGCGCGGACAACCAGGCGATCCACCTCGCGGGCGCCAACGAGGAATTCGCGACTGACTTCGACATCACGCGGCTCACCTTCACCCAGCGGACGATGCGCTCGAACCAGCTCAGCGGGCAGGTCCAGCTGGGCGACCGGCATCACCTCGACTGGGCGATCACGTCGTCCGGCGTCCGCCGCCACGAACCGGATCGATCGGACCTCGTGTACCTGACGCAGCTCGACACCGCCCGGGCCACCTCCCAGCCACTCTCCTGGTGGGGCGGCCCCCGTTCCGCCGTTCGCACGTTCAGCGACCTGCACGAATCCGGCGCCGAGCTGGCCGCCCACTACCGCCTCAGCTTCGGATCGCCCGCGCACCCGCATGCCGTGAAGTTCGGCGCGGACTACCGCTCGCTGCAGCGCACGGCCGACTCCCGGTCGTTCGACGTCATCAACAACGATCTGTCCGACACGGAGCGGAGCCAGGCCGCCGAGACGATTTTCGACGGCGCCTACGCGGCCGCCGGACGGCTGCTTCTGTTCCTCGACGCCAACGGCGGGCGCTACACGGCAACCGACCGCCTCGTCGCCGGCTACGCTCAACTCGAGTGGTCCCTCGGCGACCGGATCCGGTTGATCGGTGGGGCACGGGTGGAAGACGCCCGCCTGCACGTGCGATCGCTCACCACGCAGGGCGACAGCTCCTCCCCCCGCCTGCACAACGTCGATCTGCTGCCGGCGGTCGCGCTCACGCTCCGGCTCACCGCCACCCAGAACCTGCGCCTGGCGGCGAGCCAGACGCTCTCACGTCCCGAGTACCGCGAGCTGTCTCCCGTTCCCTACGCCGACATCCTCGGCGGGCTGACGGTGTTCGGCAATCCCGGCCTGCGTCGGGCACTCATCCGCAACCTCGACGCCCGCTGGGAATGGTATCCGGGCCCGTCGGAAGTCATCAGCGTTGCCGTGTTCGCCAAGCAGTTCGACCATCCGATCGAGAAGGTGATCGTGGCGCAAACCGGGGCCTCGGCGCTGAGCTTCGTCAATGCCGCCGGAGCGAGCAATTTCGGCGTCGAGCTCGAGCTGCGGCGCAACCTCTCGTTCCTGTCCCCGGGCCTGCTCCCGCTCACGGTCTTCGCCAACGCCACCCTGATGCGCAGCCGGATCCGTCCGGGGAACGACAGCATCGCCAGCAACACCAACGCCAACAGGTCGATGATGGGTCAGGCGGGCTACGTCGTGAACGCCGGACTGAGCTATGCGACCCCGAACGGACGGCTCACCGCCACGGCCCTCTACAACGTCGTTGGCCGCCGCATCGTCGAGGTTGGCCAGCAACCGCTGCCCGACGCCTCTGAGCTGCCCCGCCACATCGTGGACGCCAGCGTGCAGGCACACCTCGGTCCGCGCGTGGCGCTCAAACTCGATGCCAAGAACCTGCTCGACGCTCCGTACCGCGTCGTGCAGGGCTCCGTCACCCGTCTGCGCTATCACGCCGGCCGGGTCGTTACCCTCGGCGTGACGATCACGCCATGACGTCCTTTCACCCCCATCCAGAGGTTCGTTTCATGTTCTCGCGTTCCCAACAGTTGGCGGGCCTGGCGTTCGCCTTGTGCGTCGGCACGTTCGCCGCGTGCAGCTCAGACGGCGGCACCGGCCCGCAGCCCTTGCCGGCTCCCAGCGGGATGTCCACCTCGCAGATCTCGCTCACCGCGATCCGCATTTCCTGGAGCCCGGTGAGCGGAGCGACCAGCTATCTGCTCCAGCGCGCCTCGGCCTCCGCCCCCGGCGTCTTCGCCCAGGTCGGCGGCGGCTTGCTCGGCGCCACGACCTTCGACGACAACGGCCTGACGGCCGGGCTCGCCTACAGCTACCGCGCGGCCGCGGTCGCGGGTTCCGATACCAGCGACTTCAACACGCCCGTCACGTTCACGACCGGGTTACAGCAGGCCGTGATCAGCGGCGACATCACCGCTAGCCGGACGCTCTCCTCGGACACGGTCTACGTCCTGAGCGGCTACGTCAAAGTGAAGAACGGCGCCGTGCTGACGATTCAGCCGGGCACGAAGATCGTCGGCGACACGACCGTGACCGGCAGCTCCCTGTGGATTCTGCGCGGCTCCAAGATCAACGCCAATGGGACGCAGGCGCAGCCGATCGTGTTTACGTCACAGCGCTCCCCCGGCAACCGCAGCCCCGGTGACTGGGGCGGTCTCATCATCATCGGGAACGGCATCATCAACCGCACCGGGGCGACGATCCTCACCGAGGGCGGCGCGGCCGGGGTGGCCGAGAATTATGCCGGCGGCAGCGACAACAACGACAACTCAGGTGTGCTGCGCTACGTCCGCATCGAGTTCGCGGGATACGACATTTCCAACGGCGCCGGCCAGGAGCTCAATACGCTCTCGAGCTATGCCGTGGGGCGCGGCACGACCTACGAGTACATCCAGACGATGGCCGGCCTAGACGATTCGTTCGAGTGGTGGGGCGGCGCGGTGGACGGCCGCTACCTCGTGTCCTACGAATCGGGCGACGACCACTTCGACTGGACCGAAGGGTACCAGGGCCGCAACCAGTTCCTGATCGCGTTCCAGTCGCAGCGCCTGGTGCCGCGTCCCGGCACCGGCGTGTTCTCGAGCGATCCGCGCGGCTTCGAAGGCGACGGCTGCGACCCGGCCGTGAGCGGCTGCACCCTCACCGCGACCGGCGCCAGCACGCCGTACTCGAATCCCGTGTTCGCCAACTTCACGCTGATCGGCCCGGGCCAGCTCGCCGGCATCCCGAATGACGGCAACGGCGGCGTGTGGCGCCGCGGCACCGGCGGCTTCTTCGCCAATGGGATCATGGCCCGCTGGAAAGGCATCGCGATCAACATCCGCGACGCCTGGACCGATTCGCTGCTCGTCAACTACGACTCGCTCAACATCGTGAACGTGTTGTTGACGCAGAATGGGTTCAACTACGACACGACCGGCGCCGGGTTCGGCCAGGCCGCCTCGTTCACGAGCGACAGTCACCTCACGTTCGCCGCCTCGGTGGCGGCGGACACGCTGCTCGGCGTCAGCTTGAACCCGAGCGGGCTCGACTGGACCCCGAAGCTCAGCTCGCCGGCTTCGGCCGGGGCCACGACGGTGCCGGCCGCCAAGGTCGGTGCGTTCTTCGGTGGGACCTGGGCCAGCACCACGTTTCTCGGTGCTGCGGATCCCAGCGGGGCCAAGTGGTGGCAGGGCTGGACCAGCTACGCGATCAACTGAGTACCGACGAACCTTCAACCTGAGCCGGCCGGCGCCCCCTGGGCGCCGGCCGCTGTTGGAAGAGAAGGGTCATGACCATGAAGCTCAACAAGCTGCTGGGGCTCGGAGCCTGGGCCTGTGTCGCCATGCAAGCCGCCTGCACCGGCCCGGATGCTCCACCCCGGGCCCAGGCAGCGCCGGTCCACATCGATAGCGCGATCCCCAAGGACGAGGAGGTGCGCCGGTTCCGCCATGGCCTGATCGAGCCGGCCGAGCTCACCGGCGGAGCGCGCAGCCGGGACGCCCTGGTACGGAGCTACGTCAGCGCCCTGGAGCGCGGTGACACCGCCGCGCTCGCCGCGCTGCTCATCACGAAAGCCGAGTTCGCCTACATCTACTATCCCACGAACCCCCAGGCGCATCCACCGTACGACCTGAGCCCTGGGTTGATG
>CAZRGT010000070.1:0-4392 GCA_964599725.1 uncultured Gemmatimonadaceae bacterium
TTCGTGGTCGGCTGGGTGGAAGGGGTCGCGATCTACACCGCGGCGATCGCCGCCATCGGCGTCGTGTGCGGGGAGTACCTCGGCCGGCTGATCGGCGCGTCGGAGGACCAGTCGAAACTGCTGGGCATCGGTCTCATCGGACTGTTCACGCTGATCAACCTGAGCGGTGTCGCGTCGGGGAAGTGGGTGCAGAACGTGTCGACGGCGACGAAGCTCCTGGCGCTCGTGGCGGTCATCGTGGCCGCCCTGTGGCGTGGCGACGGCGCGGGTTGGGGCACCGCTCTCGCCACGGCGCCGCACGGGGTCGCCCTCGGCGGGGCGCTGGCCGTCGCGTTCCAGGCGGTGATCTGGACCTATTACGGCTACCTGGATGCGGGAAAGATCGCCGAGGAAGTCGTGGAGCCGGGCAAGAGCCTGCCGCGCATTTTCCTGGGCGGCATCGCGGCGGTGACCGTGCTCTACCTGCTGCTCAACGTCGCGTACGTGCAGGTGCTGCCGTTCGACCGCATCGCCGGGTCGAAGCTCGTGGCGGCGGACGTGATGGCCGCGTTGTTCGGCGGCGGCGCCGGCACCGTGTTCGCAGGCTTAGCCCTGCTCGTCGTGCTGGCGTCGCTGAACGGCAACATCTTTGTCACCCCGCGCGTGATCTTTGGGCTGGCGCGCGATGGGCTCGGTCCCGCGCTGCTGGCCCGCGTCAACCGCGGCGGCTCGCCGTGGGTCGCGATGATCTTCGTCGGCGTGACGGCGATGGCGCTCGCCGTCACCGGATCGTTCGACTCCCTGTTGGCGCTGGCGATTACGCTCATTCTGGTGGTGGATTCCCTCGCCGTGCTCAGCCTGCTCGTACTGCGGCGGCGGGAGCCGGGCGCCCCGTTTCGCGTCCCACTGTACCCGGCGTTGCCGCTGGGCTTCGTCCTGATGTATCTGGCGCTGTTTGTCGGAGCGGCCCTGGCGCAGCCCCGGGTGACCGGCCTCGCCTTGGCCGTCATCCTGGGCACTTATGTCATGGGAATGATCGGCGGTCGCCGCCGTTCCGATGCCTAGTAACTGAGGACTGCTGAGCGCCTAGACGCCTGAACGACTATCTGACCGTCTCACAACTGCCGTTGCCGCAACCGCCCCCGCCGACCCCAACAGCAGTCCGCCCACCACATCACTGAAGTAGTGCACCCCGAGGTATACCCTGCTCCAGGCGACGAGCAGGGCCAGGAGCAGCGCGGCGCCGATCAGGAGGCGGCGCGGACCCGCACGCCGCTCGACGCCCGTGGCGAGCAGCGCCAGGGTGAGAAACAGCGCACTCGCGGCCGCGGCATGGCCGCTCGGGAAGGCGTAGCTCGCGGGAACCACGATCAGCGCTTCAACCGGCCGCGGGCGGTGCACCAGCACTTTCACCAGTGTGCTCAGCAGGAAGGTGAGCGGAATCCACAACAGGGCCAGGACCAGCCGGGCACGGCCCGCCGCGAGGCAATACAGCGCCGCGATCACGACGAGGACCGTCACGGCGGGCTCGCTCCCCAGCGCCGTGAAGCTCGAGGCGACGTCGGTCAGGAACGGCGACCGGACGACCACCATCGCGTTCGCGACGGCGGCATCGAGTGATCCCATCCACCCGGCCGCCACAGCGACGCTGAGCGCCATGAGTGCGCTCAGCAGGATCAGCACCGCTCTAGGCATCGGGCTCGCACGGCGCGGGAAGCTAGTCCGAGTGCCGAATCGTGGCAACGCTCCGGATCGTACCACGCACCGCACACCACGCACTTGTCCGGGCAGTATCTTTCCTTCGATGCTCCACCTCGCCATCTCCCAGTTCCGGCCGACCAAGGGCGAGTATGCCCAGAACCTCGAGCGCATCGGCGCCGTACTGGGACAGGCGGCCCGGATCGACCCGCGACCCGATCTGGTGGTGTTTCCCGAGACCGCGACCTCGGGCTATTTCGTGGAAGGCGGTGTGAAGCAGGTCGCGGTCACCGCGGGCACGCTGCTCCAGGACTTGGACCGGGTGTACCGGGCGGGGGACGGCGCGCACCCGTCGCTCGACGTCGCGATCGGGTTCTACGAGCGGTTTCAGAACCACTTTTACAACTCCTGCCTCTACGCCACCCTGGGCGCCAAGAAGCCCGAAGTGCGACACGTACACCGCAAGGTGTTCCTGCCGACCTACGGCGTGTTCGACGAAGAGCGATTCGTAGACCGGGGCCAGGATGGCGTGCGGGCGTTCGACACCTCGTGGGGTGGACGCGCCGCGATCCTGATCTGCGAGGACGCCTGGCACGGTCTCGCCGGCACGATCGCGGCGCTCGAAGGCGCCCAGGTCATCATCGTACCCAGCGCCTCGCCCGCCCGGGGGACGGGGGTGGACGAAGCGGGAACCCGCCTGCCGGCCAGCATGGTCCGCTGGGAGCGCGTGGTACGGGGCATCGCCGAGGAGCACGGCGTGTTCGTCGTGCTCGCGAACCTGGTGGGCTTCGAAGGGGGCAAAGGATTCCCCGGGGCTTCGGTGGTGATCGACCCGATGGGGGAGCTGGTGGTGCGCGGGCCGTTGTTCGAGGAAGCCCTGGTCTCGGCGGAGATCGATCTCGAGCAGCTGACGCACGCCCGCGCGGATGCGCCGTTGCTGGCCGATCTCCAGAGCGCGCTGCCGATTCTCACCAAAGGACTGGGGAAGGGGGAGCGGGGAGCGGGGAGCGGGAAGACGAAGCGGGTCAAGTTCGATCCTGCCGCGAACGGCGCAGGGAGCAAACCGCTCCCCGCTCCCCGCTCCCCGTCATCTTCCGTTCACGTGTTCCGTCGCGCCGCGGGCGAAGCGGACCCGCTCGCCATCGATTGCCCGCTGGTGCACAAATGGCTCGTCAGCTTTCTGAAAGACGAAGTCGTGCGCCGGCGCGGCTTCAAGAAAGGCATCGTGGGCATCTCGGGCGGCGTCGACTCCTCGCTCACGGCGTTCCTCGCCACCGAAGCACTCGGCAGGGAGAACGTCGTCGCCGTGCGCATGCCGTACCGCACATCGAGCCCCGAGAGCCTGTCGCACGCGCAGCTCGTCATCGACACGCTCGGGATCCCATCCGTCACCGTGGACATCACGGCGGCGGTGGACGGCTATCTGGCGTCCGTCGCGAACGCCGACCCCAAGCGGGCCGGCAACGTGATGGCGCGCGAGCGCATGATCGTGTTGTTCGACCTGTCCGAGCAGCACAAGGCCCTGCCGCTCGGCACCGGCAACAAGTCGGAACGGCTGCTCGGCTATTTCACCTGGCACGCCGACGACGCGCCGCCCGTCAACCCGCTGGGCGATCTGTTTAAGACCCAGGTGTGGGCCCTGGCACGACACGTCGGCGTTCCGGACGTGATCCTCGACAAACCGCCCACCCCCGATCTCGTCCCGGGCCAACAGACCGAGCGCGATTACGGCTTCACGTACCAGCAGGCCGATCCGATCCTCTCGTACCTGATTCGCGGCTACGGCCCGGAAGAGATCGTGGCCAAAGGCTTCAATGCCGCGGTCGTCGCGGCGGTCGAGCAGCGGCTCGAATCGACGCACTGGAAGCGCCGGCTGCCCACGGTGGCGGTGCTGTCGCAGACGGCGATCGGGGAGTTCTACCTGAGACCGGTGGACTACTGATGCAAGCACGCCATCCCGTCGAATCGGAGACCGTGATGTCGGAGCTGATGATGCCGCAGCACGCCAACACCATGGGCAACGTGTTCGGCGGCGTCATCTTGTCGCTGGTGGACCGGGTCGGGGCGGTGTGCGCCATCCGCCACGCGCGGCGCCAGTGCGTCACCGTCTCGGTCGACAAGGTGGACTTCCGCGAGCCGATCCACGTGAGCGAGCTGATCACCGCCTACGCGCGCCTCAATTTCGCCGGCCGCACCTCGATGGAAGTGGGCGTGAAGATCGTCGCCGAGAACGTCCTGTCGGGCGAGAAACGGCACACCAATTCGTGCTACGTCACCTTCGTGGCGCTGGACGAGAACGGCCAGCCAGTCCCGGTGCCGCCCATCGTGCCCCAGACGCCGGACGAGAAGCGCCGCTACGACCGGGCCGCGAAACGGCGGGCCAACCGCATGATGGAGCGGCGATACGAACAGGGGAGAGGGGAGTGAGAGGGAGTACGCGGTACGCGGTACGCGGTTTTCTCCCGGCCCTGAACGACCCCTCGTCTCCGTCAATCGAGTTCGCACCTGAGAATCCCGCGCACCGCGCACTGCGCACTATGGTGGGGGGGATGCGATGAGGGTGGTCGCGGTATTCGGCGGGGGCGGCGCCAAAGCCGCCGCGCACGTCGGCGCCCAACGGGCCATGGTCGAAGCCGCCCTGGCGCCCCGCCACTTCGTCGGCACGTCGTTCGGGGCGGTGATCGGCGCGGCGCTGGCGGCGGGGGCCACGCACGA
>CAZRGT010000071.1:0-26347 GCA_964599725.1 uncultured Gemmatimonadaceae bacterium
CTGCGAACTTGAGCGGTGGTTGATTGAGGACGTGCGTGACCGATGTCGGGGCCGCGAGGTTCTGGTCGAGCTGGACCCAGACGAACGCCAGCGCATCGGGTGAGTTGTTCACGTAGTGGACCCGCTCGGTACCGGTGATCACGTTCGTGGCGGTGTCGAGCGCCGCCTCGATCCGATAGCTGGCCTTCTGTTGCCAGTACGCCGGTCCCGGGGCGCCGGCGGACCCGCGCATCCGCGTGACGGTGGGCAGGTCGAGCGCGCGGAACGGTGAAGTGTCGGCGACCGACTGCTGGAGCGCCATCGTGGCAACGGTGAGCAGAGCGAGCATGCGGAGCTCCTGTTGAGAGGAGACATCAGACGTCAGACATCATACGCCTGACATCACTCATCAGTCACTGACGTCTGACATCCGATGTCTGATGTCTCACAGTTTCGACGCAATCACTCCCGCCGCCCGATGCGCGATCCCCATGATCGTCAGCATCGGGTTCACCCCCGATGAGGACGGGAACGTACTCGCATCGGCGACATAGAGGTCGGGAATGCCCCACACCTGGTTCTCGGGCGTCACCACCGAGTCTTTCGCGCTCCCGCCCATGCGGCACGAAGCCATCTGGTGGAACGTGGCGAGCTGAATCTGATTGGGACCGAAACCGGCGCGGTCGATGGCGTCGAGCCACCGGGCGCGGGCCCCGTCGCCCGCTTCGGGTCGGTAGGAAACCCAGCGCGCGTGCGGTGTCCAGATCTCCTGCGCGCCGGCGGTCTCGAGCAGGCGCGCGCCTTCCGCCAGGCCGCGGCGCAGATGCGTGGCGTCATAGTCCGACAGGCGGTACGACACCACCGGCTTCCCCTGGGCATCGACGCGGACCCGGCCGCCGTCCCGGTCGCGCAACAGGATCGCCGCCAGCGCGGTGTGCGAAAGGTTCGCCATGGCATCGGCGTGCTGCGCGCCCGACTCCCACGGGACGGCGAGCGCGAACAACGAGGGATGCACCGGGACGGTCTCGAGCTTGAAGCCGTACCCGCGATCGAGATCGGCAAACTGGTCGGAATAATGGGCCTGGAGCGTTCCGGTCCAGGGGCGCGTGGCTTCGGGCATCAGGCCGAACACCGCCGTCCCGGGGTGCAGCGCGAGATGATGGCCCAGGGCGGGCAGGGTGACTCCCGAGCGCAGCAGCAACGCCGGAGAGTGCAGCGATCCACCCGCGACGACGACCGCCTTGGCCCGCACCGCGACCGAGTACGGTCGCGCGCCGCGCGGGGAATGCACGATTGCCGCCACGCCGGTCGCCCGTCCCCATTCGATCGTCACCCGATCGACGTGGGCGTTCACGATGATCCGGGCGCCCCGGTCGGCCGCATCCTGCAGATAGGTGAGCAGCGTGGACTGCTTGGCTCCGCGGCGGCAACCGTAGCTGCAGTAGCCGCAGTCGTCGTCCTGCGAGCACCCGCGCACGTCGCGCGGCAGCAACCCATGGTGCCATCCAAGGGCCTCGAGGCCGCGGATCAGCACGGCGTCGCGTCCGCTGGGCCGACTCTGGTCGGTGTTGACGCCGAGGCGTCGGGCCACGGCGTCGAGCGAGTCGGTGAACTCCTGGCTCGTGAAGCGCGGCAGGTCGTGCTCGCGCGCCCATTGCTGGCGGACGCTGTCCGGCGTGCGGAAGCTCGTGGTGTAGTTGACGACCGTCCCGCCCCCCAGGCAGCTGCCCTGGAGGATCACCAGGCCGAGGTCGTCGGACGTGAGGAGGCCGCCCGCGTCGTACAACCGAGCCAGCATCTCCCCTTCGTACTGGGTGAAGTCGGACTCGTTGTAGTAGCCGCCCCGCTCGAGCACCACCACGTCCTTGCCACGCGCTGCGAGCTCCCCCGCGATCACGCCCCCGCCCGCGCCTGAGCCGACGACCACGACGTCGCACTGGAGCGTCTCATCCTGCGTGATCTCGAGCGGGTGGAGGCGCTTCGGCGTCGCGGGTGGCGGCCCGAGCGGCCCGGGGTAGCCGAGGCGTGGCCAGGACGGGTTGGACCGGCCGCTCGCGTCGCGGGCCGTGTAGTAGATGACCGTCGCCATGCGCTTCAGCGCCTGGAACGCTTTGCGACGCAGCGGGAGCCGGCTCGTGGCCCACCCGCGCAGGTAGCGCTCGCGCTCCGGCGTGGACATCGCAGTGAACGGGCGTGGAATGCCGGCGAGCACGGCGTTGGTCGCTCGGCTCTCCAGCAGATCCAACAATCGCGTCAACTCTTCCCGATCGGCTCGATGGGGCAGGGACGCGATGGTCTCCCCCATGTGGTCGGCCAGGCGGACGGCCTGACTGCCGGGCACCAGCGTGTCCGCGAGCGCGCGCAACACGGGTGCCCGGTCCATGGATCAGCGCTGCACGAACGTCAGGCGAAAGCCGTCCGGGTCGGTGACGTCGAACGTTTTGTCCCCCCAGGATTGGACCGTGGGGGGTTGAGCGAGCACACCGCCACGGGCGGTGACGTTCGCGGCCAGGCGGTCCAGGTCCTGGGCCGTCTCGAGATACAGACGCATGCCGACCCCTTTCTGGCGGTCGCGGCCCTTGGCGAAGTCATCCTGACCGATCCTGAGTCGCGAGGCGCCGGCTTTCAGCTCGACGCCCATGAGCGTGCCGCCCATCTCCCACCGGTCCGCGATCGTGAAGCCGAGCACGCCTTCGTACCAGCCGATGCTGCGCTGCAGGTCGTTCACGGTGAACGAGGGCGTCACGGTCCGGGCGCGCAGGGTCTCAGGTTTCCGGCGCTTGGCGCGGGGTTTCGCTTTTCGGGCCGGGCGTTTCTTGCCGCGGGAGGTGGCCATGGAGACTCCTAGGAATGGATGAGGCCATAGCGTAGCGCCGCGCGCCGCCCCTCGCCAGATTGCGGTTACACCATCACGGGCGGAGGGTGGCATGACCATCAGTCGGGCCAGCGCGGTCTGGGAGGGGAAGCTCAAAGATGGGCGGGCGAACTTCCGGGCGGCGAGCGGAGCATTCTCCGGTCCGTATTCCTTCCAGACCCGCTTCGAGGGGGCCAAAGGAGCGACGCCGGAGGAGCTGATCGCCGCGGCTCACGCGTCCTGCCTGTCCATGGCGCTCTCGGCGGACCTGGAAAAGGCCGGCACCCCGGCCACCCGTGTCGAGACCGAGGCGGCGTGCACCTTCGAGATGGTGAGCGGGAGGCCGACGATCACCACCATGGAGCTGAAGGTGCGGGGGAGGGTTCCCGGACTCGATCAGGCCGGCTTTCAGAAGGCGGCGGAACTGGCGAAGGACAATTGCCCCGTATCGAGGGCGCTGCAGGGGAACGTGGCATTCAAACTGGAGGCAAAGCTCGAATGACCGAATCGGCACGAAGCGCGTGGTTGGGGGTGTTCGCGGGTGCACTGCTGCTCGCGGCGTGTCGGGGGACGCCCGCTGTGTCGGTGAGCATCACGAGCCCGACAGAGGGAGCGGCCGTCATGGGGCCCGCGGTGCACATTACGCTGGGCGTGTCGGGGATCGAGCTCGCCCCGGCGTCGGAGCAACGGCCCGGCATCGCGCACCACCATCTGTTCCTGGACATGGACCCGACTCCGCTCGCGGACACCATCCCGGCCGGGGTCACTGGCATCATTCACCTCGGCCGGGCGCAGACGGAATTCCACTGGGACAGCGTCGCGCCGGGTCCCCACCGGATCATCGCCGTGCTCGGGGACGCGTGGCACGTGCCGCTACAGCCGATGGTGGCGGACACGGTGCATTTCGTCGTGACGGGAACCTGACGGACCCGGAAGCCTCGCGAGCTTCCCCCCATATGCCCAAACGCAACCGCACCAGCGAAACCTTCGTCCGGCAAAAGCAGGCGTTCCACCCGGAAAGCCTGATGATGACCTACGGCTACAAACCGGAGTTGTCGGAAGGCGCGCTCAAAGTCCCCATCTTCCAGACGTCGACGTTCGTGTTCAAGACGGCGGAGGAAGGCAAGGCGTTCTTCGAAATCGCCTACGGACTTCGGCAGAAGGGGGAGGCCGAGTCGGTCGGGCTGATCTACAGTCGCATCAACAACCCCGATCTCGAGATCCTGGAGGGACGGTTGGCGCTGTGGGACGGCGCCGAAGCCTGCGCCGTGTTCAACACCGGCATGGCGGCTATCGCGACAACGTTGATGGCGTATGTCCGCCCCGGGGACGTCGTGCTGTACAGCACGCCGCTCTACGGCGGCACCGACCACCTCCTGAAACACGTCCTCCCGGGCTTCGGGGTGACCGCGGTGCCGTTCCGCGCGTCGGCCTGCGGCAGCGCCGATGACCTCGAGCGCGTCGTTCAGGAGTCGCCAGCGTCGGGACGGCTCTCGGTCATGATCGTCGAGACCCCGGCCAACCCGACCAACGCGCTGGTGGATCTGGCCGCCTGCGCGGAATTCGCAGGCCGCCGGGGGACGCCGCGTCCGCTGGTGCTGGTGGACAACACATTTCTGGGACCCCTCTGGCAGCAGCCGCTCCGGCACGGGGCCGACATCGTGCTCTACTCGGCGACGAAGTACATCGGTGGCCACAGCGATCTCCTGGCCGGCGCGGCGCTCGGCAGCCAGGCCGCGCTCGAGCCGGTGCGCGCGCTGCGGACGTTCTTCGGCACCCTCGCCGAACCGTGGACCGGCTGGCTCCTGATGCGCAGTCTGGAGACGCTCAAGCTGCGCATGACGTCGGCCATGAAGAACGCCCGTTACGTGGCCGACTTTCTCGCCGGTCATCAGAAGATCGAGAAGGTCTATTACCTGGGGCATCTCAAGGAAGGCGACCCGCAGTACGCCGTATTTCGCCGGCAGTGCACGGCTCCGGGGGCGATGGTCTCCTTCGAGGTTCACGGCGGCGAAGCCGAGGCATTCCGGTTCCTGAACGCCCTCAAGCTGGTCAAGCTGGCGGTGAGTCTCGGCGGGACCGAGTCGCTCGCCGAGCATCCCTATTCGATGACGCATGCGGACGTCACACCGGACGCGAAGCGCGCGGCGGGCATCACCGATCGGATGATCCGGCTGTCGGTGGGAATCGAACACCCCGACGATACGATCGCGGACTTGAAGCAGGCGCTGGAAAAAGCGTGAAAACGGTTGGCAGGTTGGAACGTTGGAAAGCGACGCCGTGGATCGTCTACATGCTGCGTTGCCGTGACGGCTCCCTCTACACTGGCGTGACCAACCATCTCGAGCGGCGACTGGCGGCACACCGCACGGGAACGGGGAGTGCCTACACGCGCTCCCGGCTGCCGGTGCGCGTCGTGTACCGCGAGCCGCGAGCGAGTCGCGGGGCGGCGCTGCGGCGGGAGGCCGAGATCAAGCGGCTGCCGCGCGCGGCCAAACTGCGGCTCGCGCGGTGTGAGCCGTGACGCTGCGGGGCCGCGACCTGGCCGGTACGGTTCTGGCGTTGTCGCTCGCGGCACTTTTCGTCCGGCTCGGATTCTGGCAGCTGCATCGGCTGCAGGAGCGGCGTGCTCGGAACGCCGAGATCGCTGCGGCTCGCGCGTTGCCGCCGGTGGAGCTGCCGGAGGCCCACCTCGACCCCGATGCCTGGCGCGACCGGCGCGCCGTGGCGCGCGGCGTGTACGACTATACCCAGGAGCGCGTGTGGCATGGTCGCACGTATCGAGGCACGCCGGGCGTGGCGCTGCTCACGCCGCTCCGCCTGGCCGACGGCTCGGCGGTATTCGTTGACCGCGGCTGGGTTCCATCCCCCGACGCCTGGCACGTGAACCAAACGCTGTATCGTGAGGGCGACCGCGTCGCCATCACCGGGCTTGCCCTGCGGGCACCGCGCGACCGGGGTGATGTCGATCCGGCCCGGCTGCGCGATTCGCTGTCCTATCCCGTGCTGCCGATCGTGATCCAGCTGGACGACACCGCCGCGCCGCACCCCGCGGGGTTGGCGCGGTGGCGCACGCCGCCGCTCGACGGCGGGCCGCATCTGTCGTACGCGATCCAATGGTTCAGTTTCGCGGTGATCGTCGTGGTCGGAACGCTGGCGTTGCTTCGCAACACCGCGACGGTGTCAAAGAGCGCCGTCCAGTGAATCGTCCGGGGGCCGTGTAGACGGATTCCCTCGACGCCGTTCCTTGACGCCCTCCCTCGACGCCTTCAGTTTCTCTCGTCCCATCACTCCGTCATCTTACCAGTCTGGAGTTCCCATGCGCCGAGTGCTGACTGCGACGGTTCTCGCGGCAGTCGTTCCCATGCTTCGGATGCCCGCGCCGCACCCGGCGTCGGCCGTCACCAGTTGGGCCGCGGATACCGGTCGTGACAGCACCAAGGACACGACCAAGAAGAACGACTCGCTACCACTCACGCCGACGCGCACCGTGGCCTTCGATGTCTCGGAAGCGACGTGGCTGTCGCTCGACCTGTCCCCCGACGGTCAGACGATGGTGCTCGAGCTGCTGGGCGATCTCTACACACTCCCGATCGCCGGCGGCACGGCGACCCGCATCTCGGGCGGGCCATCCTTCGATTCTCAACCGCGCTACTCGCCCGACGGCAAGCGCATCGTGTTCCTTTCGGATCGATCCGGCTCGGAGCAGATCTGGACCTGTGACGCAGACGGGAAGAACCCGAAGGCGCTCACCAAGGGCGGGAACAACCTGTACGCCAGCCCCGAGTGGACGCCTGACGGCAACTACATCGTCGCGTCGCGTACGACCGGGGTGCTGGGCAGCGTGTACGAGCTGTGGCTGTACCACAAGGACGGCGGCTCGGGGACCGGGATGATCAAGGCTGCGGCGGGCGGTCCGGGGAGCGGCCCATTCCGTGGTCCCGGCTGGAACACGCTCGGCGCGGCGTTCGGCGCCGACCCCCGCTATGTCTGGGTTTCCCGCCACCGTGGCGGCTTCGGCTACAATCTGACCTTCCCGCTGTGGCAGGTGGCGATCTACGACCGCCAGACGGGCAAGATCTTCGAGCAGACCGACCTGTACGGCAGTGCAATGCGTCCCATCCCGTCGCCGGACGGAAAGTGGCTCGTGTACGCCACACGCTACGACGCCGAAACCGGCCTGCGGCTCCGCAACCTCGCGAGCGGCGACGAGAAGTGGCTCGCCTATCCCGTCACCCGCGACGACCAGGAGTCCCGCTTTACACGGGACCTGATGCCGGGGAGCGCGTTCACCCCGGATTCGAAGGCGCTGATCACATCGTACGGCGGGAAGCTCTGGCGCATCGATATCGCCTCGGGACAGGCCACGCCGATTCCCTTCACGGCCCACGTGGAGCAGCGCCTCGGGCCGCTGGTGCACTTCGTGGACCACGTGGATACCGGCGCGGTGCGGGTCCGACAGATCCGCGACGCGAAGCTCTCGCCCGACGGCCAGCGCATCGTGTTCAGCGCGCTGGACCGGCTGTACGTGATGGACCTTCCCAACGGAACGCCCCGTCGCCTCACCGACGACACGATGCACGAGCAGGCGCCTGCGTGGTCGCCCGACGGGCAGTGGATCGCCTACGTCATCTGGACCACCAACACGGGTGGCGCAGTGATGAAGCTGCGCGCCGACGGCCGGATGCGCGCGCGTCTCACGACCGACCCCGCGTTCTTCGATACGCCCGTCTGGTCTCCGGATGGTCAGCGCGTGGTCGCGGTGAAGGGGCCGCGTCAGGCGCGCATCAACGAGCGTTTCGGCCCGGGCTACGATCTCGTGTGGGTGCCCGCCGCAGGCGGTGCGCCGACCCACATCACGCCCTACGACGGCTGGGGCCGTCCCCAGTTCACGCGTAACAGCGATCGCATCTACTACTACGCCGGCAACGACGGGCTCGTCTCGGTGCGGTGGGACGGCACCGACCGTCGCACCCACCTCAAAGTGAACGGCTACACCTATCCCGGACCCGGCTCCGAGCCCGACCCCGCGTCCGAGATCATCGTCAGCCCCGACACGGGTCGGGTGCTCGCCCTCCAGGGCAACAACGTCTACAGCGTGACGCTGCCCATGATCGGGGGCGAAACGCCCAACGTCAACGTTTCGGATCCATCCTCGGCCCCGTTCCCCGTCAAACGGCTCACGCGCATCGGCGGCGATTTCATCGGCTGGAGCGCCGACGGCAAGCTCGCCACCTGGTCCATCGGCGCGAGCTTCTTCCGCTGGGATCCGACCGTGGCCGATTCAGCTGAGAAGGCGAAGTCGGTCGTGGATTCGGTGCGCGCCGATTCGCTCAAGAAAGCCGAGTCCGACAGCACCAAACCCAAGCCCGACTCGGCGGCCAAGGCGCGGGTCGATTCGCTCGCCAAGCTCCCAGCCTATGAAGGAGTCCGCACCGACGTCGTGATCCGCGCGTCCCGCGACGTACCGCGCGGCAGCGTCGTATTGCGCGGGGCCCGGGTCGTCACGATGAAGGGGGACGAGGTGATCGACCACGGCGACGTGGTGGTCACCGACAACAAGATCGTCTGGGTCGGTCCCCAAGGCGGGGGCAGCGTGCCGGCGAACGCCCGCATCATCGACGTCTCGGGGAAGACGATCATCCCGGGACTGGTGGACGTCCACGCACATCCGTGGGCCGCGTGGGGTGTGCATCAGACGCAGGTCTGGAAATATCTCGCCAACGTCGCCTGGGGGATCACCACGGTACGCGATCCCCAGACGGCGACGACGGACGTGCTCACCTACGCCGACCAGATCGAGACCGGGGAGCTGATCGGGCCGCGGCTGTACCACACGGGTCCCGGGGTGTTCTGGGATGAGAACTTCCAAAGTCTGGACGACGCGCGCAACGCCCTGCGGCGCTATACCGAGTTCTACCACACCCGCACCATCAAGCAGTACATGGTGGGGAACCGCAAACAGCGGCAGTGGGTGATCATGGCGGCCCGGGAGCTGGGCTTGATGCCCACCACCGAGGGCGGGCTCGACTTCAAGATGAACTTGACGGAGGCGCTGGATGGCTATCCGGGGCACGAGCACAGCTATCCCTTGATGCCGCTGTATCAGGACGCGGTGGGACTCGTCGCGCAATCGGGGATCACCTACACGCCGACGCTGCTGGTCAACTACGGTGGGCCGTTCGGCGAGGATTATTTCTTCGAGCACTTCGACATCCACGACAACGCCAAGATGCGGCGTTTCGTGCCGCACGAAGTACTAGACGAGCGCTCGGAGCGCCGCAGATGGTTCCGCGACAACCAGTACGTGTTCAACCGCATCGCCGCCTCGGCGGCAACGATCCTGCGCGCTGGCGGCAACGTCGGCATGGGGTGCCATGGCGAGATGGACGGCGTGGGCTGCCACTGGGAGCTGTGGGCGTTCGCGGCGGGAGGCCTCACGCCGCTCGAGGTGTTGCGGATCGGCACCATCAACGGCGCGCGCGCCATCGGAATGGACACGGACATCGGGTCGCTCGAGCCGGGGAAGTACGCCGATCTGGTTGTGCTCGACCGCAATCCGCTCGAGGACATCCACAACAGCAACACGATTCGCTACGTGATGAAGAACGGCCGGCTGTACGAGGGCGAGACGTTGAACGAGGTGTGGCCGAGGGCGCGGGCGCTGCCGGGGATGTGGTGGTGGGGGCAGGACCCGAAATAGGCGGATGGACGGATGGACGGATGACGGACGGAGCTCCATCCGCCTATCCGCCCGTTCCTCCCTTGACGTAACCCCGCGGCCTGATTAGCCTTCCACCCGCAGTCGAAAGAACCGCGAGCTGGCATCCTTCCGTAGGACGGTCCCGCTCAGGAGCGGGCCTCACATCTGTAGGCTCATCCCTAGGTTCGAAAAACCGTAAGTCGTCGAGGCAAGACGTCGAGGAACGACGTCGAGGGACACCGTCGTGTACGGTTTTCCTTGACGATTCTCCTTGACGATTCTCCTCGACGCAGTTCACAAGGAGCAGTATGCCGTTTGCATCCCTCGGGTTAGCCCCCGAACTCGTCCGCGCCGTATTCGAAGAAGGATACGAGCGCCCCACCCCTATCCAGCTGGAAACCATTCCTCTCGCTCTGGCCGGCCGCGATCTCATCGGCTCCGCCCAGACGGGCACGGGAAAGACCGCCGCGTACCTGCTGCCGATCCTGCAACGGCTGGCCGCTGGGAAGCGCGCGCACGCCCTCCGAGCGTTGATTCTCGTCCCGACCCGCGAGCTCGCCGAGCAGGTGTTGCAGATGGCGCGCACCTACGGGCGCCATCTGTCGGTCAGCGCCGCGGCCGTCTACGGCGGCGTCGGCATGGAGCCGCAAACCAAGGCGCTGGCGCGCGGCGCGGACATCGTCGCCGCGACCCCCGGTCGGTTGCTCGACCACATGGAGCGCGGCCACGTGGACTATTCAAAGCTCGAGGTGCTCGTCCTCGACGAGGCCGACCGGATGCTCGATATGGGGTTCGCGCCCGATGTGGGCCGCATCCTGCGGGCGCTCCCCAAGGAGCGGCAAACGCTGCTCTTCTCGGCCACCATTTCGGCCGAGGTCGATGCGCTGGCGCGGCGGGCACTGTCCGGCCACGCGTCGGTCGAGATCGGGCGGCGCGCCCAGCCCGCCGAGGGCATTGAGCACGTGATCGTCGCAGCCGACAAACTGAAGAAGCGCGACGTGCTCGCGGCGATTTTGCAGGCGAAGCCCGCGGGTCAGACGCTGGTGTTCACGCGGACCAAATACGGCGCCGACAAGCTGGTGACGTTCCTGCGCCACGCCGGGATCGCGGCCAGCGCCATTCATGGCGACAAGGCCCAGAGCCATCGCACCCGCACGCTGGACGCGTTCCGGGCGGGGACGGCTGAGATCCTCGTCGCGACCGACATCGCCGCCCGCGGGATCGATGTCGATGGGATCCGCATGGTGGTGAACTTCGACGTGCCGAACGATGCCGAAGTCTACGTGCACCGCGTCGGCCGCACGGCCCGGGCCGGCGCTCGCGGCCTCGCGCTCACGCTGCTCTCGCCGGACGAGTGGCTGCTCATGGGCGACATCGAGAAGCTCGTGGGGCAGGTGTTCCCGCGGGAGATCATCCCCGGCTTCGAGCCGTCCGTGCCGCCGTTGCAGCCGAAGCATGCCACGCCCGCCGTGCCGAAGCCGTCGTTGACGGTGCGGGGGCGGAGCGGGGGGCGGAGCGGGGGGCGGAGACGGCGCTAGTGCGCCCTATCGTTTCTCGATCGGTACGTATTCCCGCACCGAAGGCCCGACGTACACCTGCCTCGGCCGCGCGATCTTCTGCTCCTTGTCGGTCAGCATTTCCTGCCACTGCGCCAGCCATCCCGGCGTCCGCCCGATGGCGAACAGCACCGGGAACATGTCGACCGGGAAGCGCATCGCCTCGTAGATGATGCCGGAATAGAAGTCGACGTTCGGGTACAGCCTGCGCGACACGAAGTACTCGTCCTGGAGCGCGATGCGCTCGAGCTCCAGGGCGAGGTCGATGAGCGGGTTCTTGCCTGTGACCGCGAACACCTCGTCGGCGACGCGCTTGATGAGGCGGGCGCGCGGGTCGTAGTTCTTGTAGATGCGGTGGCCGAACCCCATCAGCTTGACCTCGCCCCGTTTCACCCGCTCGATGTAGGCGGGCGCCTTGTCCTTGGACCCGATCTCCCGCAGCATCCGCAGCACCTCCTCGTTGGCCCCCCCGTGCAGCGGTCCGTACAGCGCCGCCGCGGCGGCCGCCATCGAGCAATACGGATCGGCATGCGACGAGCCGACGCCCCGCATCGCGCTGGTGGAGCAGTTCTGCTCGTGGTCGGCGTGCAGGATGAACAGCACGTCGAGCGCGCGCTCGAGCACCGGATGCGGCTGGTATTTCACCTCGGTCGCTTTGAACATCATGTTGAGGAAGTTGCCCGCGTAGGACAGGTCGTTGTCGGGGTAGGCGTAGGGCATCCCGACGCGGTGCCGGTAGGCGAACGCCGCCAGCGTCGGCGCCTTCGCGATCAGGCGGAAGATCTGATTGCGGCGCGACGCCTCGTCCGCGATCCGCTTCGACTCAGGATAGAAAGTCGAGAGCGCCGACACGGCGCTCACGAAGATCCCCATCGGGTGCGCGTCATAATGGAACCCGTCGACGAACTTCTTGATGTTTTCGTGGATCATGGTGTGGTGCGTAACCCCGTACACCCACTGATCCAGCGCCTGGGGCAGGGGGAGCTCTCCGTACAGCAGCAGGTACGCCGTCTCGAGGAAGCTGCTCTTCTCGGCCAGCTCTTCGATCGGGTAGCCACGGTAGCGCAGGATCCCCTTGTCGCCGTCGATGTAGGTGATGGCACTGCGGCAGGCGGCGGTGTTCAGATAGGCCGGGTCGTAGCTCATCAGCCCGAAGTCGTCCGCGTCGACCTTGATCTGCCGCAGATCAGCGGCCCGCACCGTCCCGTCCTGGATCGGCAGCTCGTAGGTCTTGCCGGTGCGGTTGTCGACGACGGTGAGCGAGTCAGTGGCCATGACGGGTCCGGGAAGGGTGAATCCTGAAAAGATAACGGGGGGAAGAGACGGAAGGGACGTGCCGTTGTTGGTGGTCTTGAGCGACCGATAAACCAGCGTGCCGAGCGGCCGGACGGCCGGAACGGAGCCCGGCGCCGGGCGTCGCTGGGCCGCGGGGAAGATGGTTCCTCTTTTCTGAACGCTCAATCCCCTTATGTTGACAGCGTGCCCACCCCACCTCGGAGCAGCCTCTATCCCACCCGGTCCGCCGCAGGCGCCGCGTTGGGGCAGCTCCTGGCGTCCCAGGGATACGTCTCCTGTCTGCTGTTGGGCGTGACGCCCGAAGGGGTGGAGATCGCGGCCAACGCCTCGAAAGCCATGGGGGCCAGCTTCGACGTGCTGGTCGCTTCCTTCATCCGACTCGGCGCCAATCTGGCCCCGATCGGGGCGATGGCGGAGTTCGCGGGCCGGGCGGAAATGGACCCGGATTTCCAGCCAGGGATGAACCTGGTGGAGAAGCTCGAGTCGGCGATCGAGGAATCGCGCGCCCGGGTGCGCCGCGACCTGGTGCTGTACCGCACGCAGCGTCCGATCAAGAAGTTCGAGGATCGCCAGTTGATCATCGTGGACGGCCAGGTGCTGTTCCCGTGGAAGATGCTGGCCGCGGCGCGCGCCGTCACCGAGCTGGGCGGGAAGCGGATCGCGATCGCCACGCCGGTTGCGAGCATCACGGCCGCGGAGCGGATCCGGGCCCGCGGCTACGAATTCGTCTCTCCCAACGTGTTACCGGACGATAAACAGCACCCCACACCCTACGGAGACGCATCGGGGGACAGTCCGGAGCGGTTGAAGAGCATCATGATCGCGCACCAGGCAGCATGAGGGATGTTGGAGGGTTGGAAAGCCGAGCGCCGCTGTGTCCGCGGCTTCGAATATTGCCGAGGGGAGCGCCAAGCGCGGATTCACCTCCAACCTTCCAACCGTTCACTCGTACTTGACGGGTACGATCCCTTCCTCCAGCCACGCGTGCTCCCCCTTGAGCACTTCCTGCGCCACCTTGTACGTCGGCACGTCCTCGTTGCGCCACAGGCCGTGGAACTTGGAGTTGACTCGACCGTGGGACTGGCGGCAGAACACGTCGGCGACGCGCAACGCGTGTGCGCCGGTCGTGGGGTCCTCCCGGAGCAGGCGGGCGGCGCGGGAGCACGTGGCGGCCATGGCGAAGAGCTCAGCGCCGACGTCGACCAGACGGAACAGCACACCCTGGCGCAGCTCGAGCTTGGGACCGAAGCGGACCATCGCGTGGAACACGCCGCGGGCGAGACGACGGGCCGAGCGCTCGACGAACCGCACATGCGTGGCGAGCGGACCGAACGCCCCATACTTCGGCCAGAATCCCCAGCCGATCCAGCGTGACGGGTACCACCACCCGTAGAACAGCGCCGAGCGCGCCAGGCCGGCCAGCCGCTGCCCCAGCGCTTTGCCCGGCATCACGACGTCGCCCGCCACCTGCAGGTGCTTGTCCACCGCCTCGCGGGCGATGAACAGGTGCATGATCTCGGAGCTGCCCTCGAAGATCAGATTGATGCGGAAGTCGCGCATGATGCGCTCGACGGGCACGGGCTTCTCGCCTCGCGCCCGCAGGCTGTCGGCGGTCTCGTAGCCCCGGCCGCCGCGCACCTGCACGGTGTCGTCGATGATGCGCCAGCCCGCTTCCGAGTTGTACAGCTTGGCGATCGCCGCCTCGAGCCGGATGTCGGACTCGCCCCGGTCGGCGAGCGCGCCGCACAGCTCCGCCACGGCCTCCATGGCGAACGTATTGGCCGCCATGGTGCCGATCATCTGCGCCACGGCGTCGTGCTCGCCGATCTTGCGGCCCCACTGCACCCGCTCGTTGGCCCAGTGCCGCGAGATCTCGAGGCACCGCTTGCCGCACGCGGCAGCGGAGATGGGCAGTGTCAGTCGGCCGGTATTCAAGGTGATCAGTGCGAGCTTCAGGCCTTTTCCCTCGCCCCACAGGATGTTCTCCTTGGGCACGCGGACGTTCGTGAACGAGATGACGCCGTTGTAGATCGCCTTCAGCCCCATGAAATGGCAGCGGTGGTCGACCTTCACGCCGGGCGAGTTCGCCTCGACGATGAATGCGCTGATCTGCCGCTTTTCCTTCCCGTTCACGATCTTGGACGGCGTGCGCGCCATGACCACCATGAGCTCGGCAATGGTCCCGTTGGTGCACCACAGCTTCTCGCCGTTCAGGATCCACGCCTGGCCGTCGGGCGAGGGCACCGCGGTGGTCTCCATGGCGGCCGGATCGGAGCCGACGTTCGGCTCGGTGAGCGCGAAGGCCGACACGGCGCCCTTGGCCAGCCGGGGGAGGAACTTCTTCTTCTGCGCCTCACTGCCGAACATCTTGAGCGGCTGCGGCACGCCGATCGACTGGTGCGCGGACAGCAGCGCCGTGATCGATCCGTCGACCGACGACACGAGCTCGATCGCCTTCATGTACGAGAGCTGGGACAGGCCGAGTCCGCCGTACTCACGCGGGATCTTGATGCCGAAGGCCCCGATGTCCTTGAGCCCCTGGACGATATTCGGGGGGATTTCCCCCTCGCGGTCGATCCGGTCCGAGTCCACCGTGGACAACAGCCGCTGCAGCTGCTCCAGGAACGGCCTGGCGCGCTCGGCTTCGGCGGGGTCCTGGCGGGGGTAGGGATGGATGAGATCCATCCGCAGCTTGCCCAGGAACAGGTCGCGGACAAAGCTCGGTGCGGTCCAGTGCTCCTCGCGCGCGGCTTCCGCGACGGCGCGGGCCTCATCGGCGCTGACGGCCGGTGCCGGTTTGGGCTCGGTGGCGGTAGTCATGCGCCTAATCTATAACCTCCTCCCTCTCCAGGGCCCCCAAGGAGCCGGGGTGTCATGGCCCAGGTGACCAGGGCACCGCCGGCGAAGCCGCCCAGATGGGCGAAGTTATCGATCCAGGGGGTCGCCAAGCCGGTCAAGATCTGGTAGCCCGCCCAGACAGCCAGCACGAAGCCGATCCGCTTGTCCCGCAGGTGGAACCGGTCCCGATACCGGAACAGGACCACGATCACCGAGGCGAGCAGGCCGAAAATAGCGCCCGAGGCTCCGACGGACGGTCCGGAGCGCAGTAGTAAGGAGAGGATTGAGCCTGAGAACCCAGCGGCAAAGTATGCCAGCGCGGGGAAACCCGTGGGCTCGTGTACGGTGCCGACAAAACTTACCGCTCCCCGGGAGGATGGTCTAGATTTGCGTGGTCCTTATTCCCGGAGCACTTGCGATGCGTAGGCTCAGCCTCTCGCTCCTCGTCGCCGTACCGATAGCTCTTGGGGCTCAGAATCCACCACCCCAGCGGATCTTGATCAAGGCCGGCCACCTGATCGACGGCCGAGCCGACCAGCCACAGTCGAACATGGGGATCCTGATCGTCGGTGATCGAATCAAGGCCGTGGGTCCCATGGCCCAGATCCAGGCGCAGGCCGGCGGAGCGCGGGTGATCGATCTGTCGCAGATGACCGTGCTGCCGGGACTCATCGACACCCACACGCATCTCCTGTTGCAAGGCGATTCCACGAGCGCGGCCTACGATGTGCAGCTGCTGTATCAGTCGACCGCGTATCGCGCGATCCTCGCCGCCCGCAACGCGAGGCTGTCGCTCGAGCACGGCTTCACCGCGATCCGCGACGTCGAAACCGAAGGCGCGATGTACGCCGACGTGGACGTGAAGCTGGCGGTGAACCGCGGCGAAGTGCCGGGGCCGCGCATCTTCGCCTCGACCCGGGCCATGGCGCCCACCGGCATGTACCCGATCCTGACGCCCAACTGGGAGCTCGAGATGCCGCACGGCGTGCAGCCGGTGGACGGTGTGGACGGCGCGAGACTCGCCGTCCGCGAGCAAGTGGGCCACGGCGCCGACTGGATCAAATACTACGCCGACCGACGCTACTACTTCACGCCCGACTCCACGCTGCGCAGCTGGGTCAACTTCACCGACGACGAAGCGAAGGCGATCGTGGACGAGACCCACCGCCTGGGCCGCCGCGTCGCCGCCCACGCGATCGGCGCGGACGGCATCGCCGCGGCACTGCGGGCCGGCGCGAACTCGATCGAGCACGGCGATGGGTTGACGGATTCACTGATGGACGTGATGGTGCGCCAAGGTGCCTATTGGGTCCCGACCGTCACCGTCGTGCACTACGTCGCGGAGCCGCGCGGCGGCATCTGGAAGCCAATGGTGGCTCACCAACGCGCCGCGTTCGCGCGCGCGGTGAAGAAGGGCGTCAGGATCGTGATGGGCACCGACGCCGGTGGCTTCCCCTGGACCGAGATCCATCAGGCCAGGGAGTTCGAGTACTACGTGCAATACGGCATGACTCCCATGCAGGCGATCAAGGCCGGGACGTCGCTCGCCGCCGAGCTGCTCGGCCAGCAGGACAACATCGGAACGATCGCCCCCGGACAATTCGCGGATATCGTGGCGGTCTCCGCTGATCCGCTGCGGGACATCACGGAACTGCAGCGGGTGAAGTTCGTTATGAAGGGTGGCACCGTGTATCTTTCCCAGTAGTGCGGCGCGCGCTCGCGAGCTTCGCGGCTCTCTGTCTCGGCGCCGCCGGCACCGGTGGGGCCCAACAACTCGGGCCCGCCGGCACCGGCGGCGTCGCGGCGTTGGCGAACGCACTCGAGCAGCTGGGCGCCGCGAAACGCGTCCTGGTCATCGGCGCGCATCCCGACGACGAAGATTCCCAGCTGCTCACGTGGGTGTCACGCGGGCTCGGCGCGCAGGCGGCGTATCTGGCGCTCAACCGCGGGGAAGGGGGCCAGAATCTCATCGGTTCCGAGCTGGGACCGGAGCTCGGCCTGATCCGCACCGGAGAGCTGCTCGGCGCGCGCGCGGTGGACGGGGCACACCAGTTCTTCACCCGCGCGTACGACTTCGGCTTCTCCAAGTCCGCCGATGAGTCCTTCCGGTTCTGGCCCCGGGATTCACTGCTCGCCGACGTGCTCGACGTGATCCGCCGGTTTCGGCCGCAGATCATCGTTTCGGTCTTCTCCGGCACGCCGACCGACGGGCACGGCCAACATCAGGTCTCCGGGATCCTCGCCCGCCAGGCGTTCGACCGGTTGCGGGGCGCCCCCGGCGGACCGGTCAAGCTCTATCGCTCCACCAATTTCGACACCGCCGCCACTACCCTCGCCATCCCGACCGGGATGCTCGACCCGGTGCTGGGCCAATCCTACTACCAGATCGCGATGGCCGGCCGCAGCCGCCACCGCTCGCAGGACTTCGGGGCGCTGCAGCGACTCGGACCCGCGTCGACCCGCCTGTCCCTGCTCGAATCGCGCGTGGGGGCCGCGGCCGGCTTGTTCGCCGGCGTGGACACGATCTGGCACGGCCACGAACAATTCCGCGCCCTGATCGATTCGGCGCGCGCAGCGCTCAATCCGTTCGCGCCGGCGCGCATCGCGCCGCTCCTGGCGCGCGCGCTCTCGACCCTCGGTCCAGACGACGACGAGCAACGCGCGATCCTTGAGCGTGCGCTGGCCCAGGCCGCGGGCGTCATCGTGGACGGCGTCGCCGATGACGGCATCGTGACGTCGGGTCAGCGGGTGCAGGTGGAAGTGAGCGTGTGGAACACGAGCGGCGAGCCCGTCCCGATCGAGGGGGTCGACCTCGTCACGCCGGACGGCTGGCAGACCGAGCGGCTCGAGTCCCGGAGCGGTGTGGCGTCACCGAACGCCCTCCTGGTGCGCCGCTTCGGCGTCACCGTGGCGCCCGACGCCCCCCGTTCCCAGGCGTACTTTCTGCGCCGTCCGCTGCGCGGGGCGCTCTACGACTGGAGCGGGGTTCCGGCCCAGGTCCGCGGACTTCCGTTCGAGCCGCCGCCGCTCGTGGCGCGGGTTCACTGCTCGATCGCCGGCGCCCCGGTCACGCTCACGCGCGAGATCGTGTACCGGTATCGCGACCAGGCGGTGGGCGAGATCCGGCGGCCGATTTTGGTGACCCAACCCTACGATGTCGCGGTGACGCCGGCGCTGATCGTCTGGCCGGTGGACGGTACCACGGGAACGACGCGGGCCGTGACCGTAATGGTCACCAATCGGTCGCGCGGGGCCGTGAAGGCGCTGGCCCGTCTCTCGGTGCCGCCCGGGTGGGCCCCGGTGCCGGCCGAATCACTCTCGTTCGCGCGTGAGGACGAGACGCGCAGCGTGACGTTCACGGTGCGGCTACCGGCCCGGCCGAGCCCCGGTACGGTGACGCTGAAGGCGACGGCCACGGCGGATGGACGGGTGAGTGACGGCGCATTGGCCATCATCGATTATCCCCATCTCCGTCCGCGCCCCGCCGTGCATCCGGCCACGGTCGAGATCCGTCTGGCGAAGATCCTGCTGCCGGCGTTGGCGCGCGTCGGGTACGTGCGCGGCGCCGCGGATCGCGTGCCCGAAGCGCTGGCGGAGGTCGGCGTGCCGGTCGTGCTGCTCGATGGCGACTCGCTGGAGCGCGCCGACCTGTCGCGCTACGACGCCATCGTGATCGGCAGCCGGGCCTATGAAACGAACCCCGCGCTGGTGGCGAACAACGGTCGCGTCCTCGACTACGCCCGGGCCGGCGGCCTGCTGGTCGTCCAGTATCAGCAGTATCAGTTCATTCAGGGCGGATTCCCGCCCTATCGGATGACCATCGCGGCCCCGCACGATCGCGTGAGCGATGAGACCGCGCCCGTCACGCCGCTTGTCCCGGGAAGTCCCGTGTTCCATACGCCGAACGAAATCACGCCAAGCGACTGGGACGGCTGGGTGCAGGAGCGCGGGTTGTACTTCGCCCACGATTGGGACTCGACCTACGTGCCGCAGCTCGAGGCGCACGATTCCGGCGGGCCGCCGCTCGCCGGGGGGCTGCTGGTCGCCCCGCTCGGTCGCGGCACCTACGTCTACACTGGGCTCAGCTTCTTCCGGGAGCTGCCGGCCGGCGTGGTGGGGGCGTACCGGTTGTTCGCAAACCTCTTAGCGCTCAAACAGAGCCATGTTCCGTAGGTACGCCGTAGGCGGCGTTCTGCTCGCTTGTCTCCTCACCGCCTGCGGGCGGGGGAGCCGAACGCCGCTCGTCATCTATTCCCCCCACGGCCGTGATCTCCTCGGCCTGTTCGAGCGCCGCTTCGAGGCGCTGCACCCCGACATCGACGTGCGCTGGCTCGACATGGGCTCGCAGGAGGTGTACGACCGGCTCCGCTCCGAGCGCGCCAACCCGCAGGCCGATGTCTGGTTCGGCGGGCCGGCGACGATCTTCGCACGTGGCGTGCAGGACTCGCTGCTCGAGCCGTTCCGCCCTTCCTGGGCGGAGGCGATCCACCCCCATGGTCGTGGGCCCGGCGACTACTACTTCGCGGCCTACGAGACGCCCGCGGTGATCGTCTACGCCGAGCAGGCGATGCGGCCGGCGGACGCGCCGCAGGACTGGGACGACCTGCTCGACCCGAAGTGGCGCGGGCAGGTGCTGATCCGCGACCCGCTCGCGAGCGGCACGATGCGCGCGGTGTGGGGGATGATCATCGAGCGCGGCCTCAAGGCCACGGGCGACACGGCCGCCGGGTTCGCCTGGCTGCGCCGGCTCGACGCGCAGACCAAGGAGTACGTCCTCAACGGCCCCTTGCTCGACCAGAAGATCGTGCGGCAGGAGGGGCTGGTGACGATCTGGAACCTCCCCGACATCCTGCTCAACCGGCGCGACGGCCTGCAGCTCGGCTACCTGTTCCCGCGCAGCGGCACGCCGGTGATCGAAGACGCGATCGGCGTGGTGCGCGGCGCGCGGCATCGCGACGCGGCCCGCGCGTTTGTGGAGTTCATCGGCGGCATCGAGGCGCAGCTGCTCGCGACCCGCGAAGTCTACCGGAACCCCGCGCGCCGCGACCTGCCGGCCGATTCGCTGCCCGCATGGGCGCGCGAGGTGCGGCGCGTGATGACAGTCGCCGACGTGGATTGGGATCTGCTCGCCGCGCACGGCGCCGAATGGATGCGCTATTGGGACGAGCACGTGCGGGGGAAGGGCGGAGGGCGGTGAGCGCGTATCTCCAGCTCGACCGGCTCACCAAGCGCTTCGGCACCACGGTCGCGGTCGACGGACCGTCGCTCGGCATCGAGCGGGCGGAGATCCTGGCGTTGCTGGGGCCGTCCGGCAGCGGGAAAACGACGCTGCTGCGTCTGCTCGCCGGGTTCGAGACACCCGACGCGGGCGCGATCACGGTGGAGGGCGAGGACGTGACGCGGACGCCGCCGGCGCAGCGGCGCTTCGGGATGGTGTTCCAGCACTACGCGCTGTTCCCCCACCTCGACGTCGGCGAGAACCTGGCGTTCGGATTGTCCGGCTTGGCACAGGGGGACCGCGATCGCAAGGTGGCCGACACGTTGGCGCGGGTGGACCTCGCCGGCTTCGAGCGGCGCAAGGTTCAGGAGCTGTCCGGGGGCCAGCAGCAGCGCGTCGCGCTGGCGCGCGCCCTCGCCCCCGAGCCCCGCGTGCTGCTGCTCGACGAACCACTGTCGAACCTCGACCCCGCGCTGCGCGAGCGCACCCGGCGCGAGCTGCGCGAGGTGATCAAGCGCGTCGGCATCACCGCCGTGTTCGTCACGCACGAGCAAGAGGAGGCGTTCGATCTGGGCGACCGGGTGGCCGTGCTGCACCGCGGCCGCCTCGAGCAGGTCGGCACCCCGGCCGAGCTGTACGAGGGCCCGGCGAGCTTGTTCGTCGCGACGTTCGTCGGCCGGGCGAACGTGTTCCGCGGCGCCGCGGCCCGCGCCCTCGGTGGCAAGGACGGCGAGGTCGTGGTCGTCCGGCCCGAGCGGCTGCGGTTTGCGGCGCAGGGGCACGCGGGCGTTATCCCGGGGACTGTGACCGAACGTCGCTACACCGGCGCCGCGACGTTCTTCCAGGTAGAAGGGGAAGGCGGCGGAGGAGAGCGGCTCGAGGTGCTCGCGGAGCCGGGCGCCGCGCGGGTGGGCGACCGGGTGTGGGTGGTGGCGGAGCGGACGCTGGCGTTTCCGGAGGCCGCGACGTGAAGCGCGCCGAGATCGCCGGCGTCGGCATGGCGCTGCTGCTGGTGTGGATGGTGATCTATCCGATCGCCATTGTGGTGCGTGAGGCGGTCGTGGGCGGCGCCGCGGCCGAATTCGTGTCCCGGCCGGGGGAATGGCGGGCGCTGTGGGCGAGTCTCTGGATCTCCCTCGCCAGTGTCGGGCTCGCGGCGGCGATCGGCGTGCCGCTCGCCTTTCTGTTCGAGTGGTTCGAGTTCCCGGGCCGCAAGACGCTCGGCTCGCTGGTGGCGCTGCCGGTGGTGCTGCCGCCGCTCGTGGGCGTGATCGCGTTCCTGTTCCTGTACGGCGAGTCGGGGTTCGTGGCGCGAGCGGTCCAGGCCACACTCGGCCTCGAGCGCTCGCCGTGGCGGCTGCAGGGCGCCGGCGCGATCCTGCTGGTGCATGCGTACTCCTTCTACGTCTACTTCTACCTGCTCACCCGCGCCGGCCTCGCCAAGCTCGACGCGTCGATGCTCGAGGCGTCCCAGGCGCTGGGCGCCGGCCGCTGGCGCACGCTGCGCCGGGTCGTGCTGCCGTTGCTGCGGCCCTCGCTCGCCGGCGCGGCGATGCTGACGTTCCTCACCGCGCTCGGCTCGTTCAGCGCGCCGTTCCTGTTCGGCGGCGGGTTCCGCGTGATGCCCACGCAGATCCTCGCCTCCAAGATGAACGGCGAGCTGCCGCTCGCGATGGTCGAAACGGCCGCGCTGGCCGCCGTGGCGCTCCTGGGCCTCGCCGTGCTGAGCCGCACCGAAGGGCGCGACCTCCTCGTAGCTCTGGGGAAGGGGACCACGCCGCCGCGGCGCGCGATCGGCACTCCCGGCATCCGCGTCCTCGCTGCGGCGGCGGGGTGGCTGTTCGCCGCGTTCCTGCTGCTGCCGCACTTGACGCTGGCGCTGGTCTCGCTCGTCCCCTACGCCAGCTGGACGACCGAGTCGCTGCCTCCGGTGTTGTCGCTGGTGAACTACCGGCGGCTGTTCTCGGAGCCGGAGCGGCTCGAGCCGCTCGTCACGTCGCTGTGGATGGCGGCGGGGAGCACGGCGCTCGCGCTGACGATCGCGCTGGCGGCGGGATGGCTCGCCGTGCGGCGGCGAGTGCGGCTGCGAAAGGCGATCGAAGGCCTGCTCGCCCTGCCGTGGGCGTTGCCGGGCACTGTGTTCGCCATCGCGCTCGCGACCGCGTTCAGCGTCCACAGCCCGCTCACCCTGCGCTGGGTGATGGTCGGCACGGCGCTGCTGCTGCCGCTCGCGTATCTGGTGCGCAACCTCCCGGTCACGAGCCGTCCTCTCCTCGCCGGGTTGCGGCAGCTCGACCCCGCGCTGGAGGAGGCCGCGGCGAGCCTCGGCGCCGGCCGCTGGCGGACCCTGCGCCGCGTTACGCTGCCGCTCCTGAAGCCGGCGCTCGCCGCGGGGGCGACGCTCGCGTTCGTCGGCGCGCTCGGGGACTTCGTGGTCTCCAAGGTCCTGTTCACGTACGACACCCGGGTGATTTCCATCGAGATCGATTCGAGCCTCCGCGTGAACGAGTTCGGCGTCGCCGCGGCGTTCGGGGTCGTGCTGATGGTGGTCAGCGCCGCGGTGTTGGGGATCGGAGCGAGACGATGAAGCGGCTGTGGGTGCTCATCGCCGTGTGCTTCGTGGACATGATCGGCCTGATGATCATCGCGCCGCTGCTCACGCCGTTCGCGCGCCGCTTCGGCGCGGCCGACTGGGTGGTCGGCCTGTTGTTCTCGTCGTTCGCGATCGCACAGCTCCTGTCGTCGCCGGTGTGGGGCCGCGTCTCGGATCGAACCGGTCGCCGGCCCGCGCTGCTCGCCGGTCTGGCGGGGTCGATGTTCGCCTACCTGATTTTCGGTTTCGCCAACAGCCTGTGGCTGCTGTTCGTGTGCCGGCTCGTGCAGGGGCTCGGCGGCGGCACCACGGGAGTGGCGCAGGCCTACGTGGCCGACACCATGGAGCCCGCCGAGCGGGCCAAGGCCCTGGGGTGGCTCTCCGCCGCGACCAGCGCCGGCGTCAGCATCGGTGCGGTCATCGGCGCCCTCGCCAGCCATCTCGGCGCCGCGGCACCGGGCATCGTCGCGGCGTCCCTCGTGGCGGTCAACATGGTCTTCGCCTGGAAATGGCTGCCCGAGTCTTTGCCGGCCCGCGGATTCGTGCCGGCCAGAGAGCCGCGGCCCATCGCGCACGCCCTGTGGGAGGTCGTGCGCCACCCGGGCCGGCCGGTCTCCCAGATGATCTGGATCTACGCCGTCGGGATGTTGGCGCTCAACGCGGTGATCGGCGTGATGTCCTTGTACCTGATCGACAGCTTCGGCTTCACCGCCAAGAACCTGGGGTACGTGTTCACCGTGTTCAGCGTCGTCGGCGTCATTCTCCGCATTGGCCCAGTCGGGTGGGTGAATGGGCGCATCGGCGAAGTCCGCACGCTGCGGCTCGGAGCGTCCCTGATGGTTCTGGGGCTCACCCTGCTGCCGTTCCCCAAGCAATTCCCTGCGTTCGTCGTTGCGCTGCTGCTCGTGCCGGCGGGAACCGCGTTCCTGTTCCCGGCCACCTCGTCGCTCGTGAGCCAGCGGACGGACCGGCACGAGCTCGGCCTGACCATGGGGGTGCAACAGACCTTTCGCGGGATCATGGCGATCATCGGGCCGGTCGGGGCGACGCTCGTGTATCAGGCCCTGGGTCACGGCGTGCCGTTCTGGATCGCGGCCGCCATCGTCGCCGTCGCGCTGATGCTGGCGTCGCAGGTGCGTCACGACGCGCCGGTTCCGGCGGCGGCCTGAGCGGTTAGGTTATGGTCACCATGCTCCGCCTCTTGACCGCCCTCGCGGCCACGCTGCTGGCGCCCGAGCCCGCGCCCGTGAAACCCAAGCTGGTCGTCGTCATCACCGTCGATCAGCTGCGACCCGATTATTTCACCCGCTGGCTCCCGCAGCTCGGGGGCGGACTGGGCATGCTCCAGTCGAGCGGCGCGGTGTTCACCAACGCGTTTCAGGATCACGCCCTCACCGAAACGGCCCCCGGGCACGCGACCGTGCTCTCGGGACGGTGGCCCGCCCACACCGGCATCATCAGCAACGCGCTCGGCGTGGGCGACTCGACCGCGCCGCTGCTGGGGGTGAACGGGCCTGGCGCCTCACCGCGCCGGTTTCGCGGCACCGCATTCTTCGATTGGCTCAGTGCCGCCGATCCCCGCAGCCGAGCGCTGTCGGTATCGCGTAAGGATCGCGGGGCGATCCTGCCCATCGGCACGGCCCGGCAGGACGTGTACTGGTACCAGGCCGGCGTGTTCACGACCAGCCGGTACTATCGCGACTCGTTGCCGACCTGGGTCCGCGCCTTCAACGCGCTGCGCATTCCGTTCAAGTCGGCGGGCCGGGAGTTCCGGACGCTGTTGGCGGATTCCGCCTACGCAGAGGTCGACAGCGTCCCGTGGGAGAATGGCGGCCGGGAGGTGTCGTTCCCCCATCGTCTGCCGACCGACAGCGTCCGCGCCGCGAGCGCGTTCGCCGGTGTGCCGCCGATGGATTCGCTCACCCTCGCCTTCGCCCTGGCGGGCGCGGAGGCGATGAAACTGGGCCGCAGCGGGGTGACCGATCTGCTCGCGGTGAGTCTGTCCACCACCGATGCCATCGGTCACGCCTTCGGCCCCGGCTCCCGCGAGATCCACGATCAGGTGCTGCGGCTCGATCGGTACCTGGGCTGGTTCCTGGACCGCCTGTTCGCTCGCTACGGGCGCGACCAATTGCTCATCGTCCTCACGGCCGATCATGGCGTCACGCCGTATCCCGACGATTCGCGCGCGCACGGCCAGCCCACCGCCCAGTGGGTGAACATCGACACGCTGGTGAGCGCCGTGAACCGTCAGTTGGATCACGCCACGGGGGCGACGGCCCCGCGCGAGTGGCTCGAGTTCGATACCGGGCTCCTGTTCCTGCGCGACAACGGCCGCCTGACGGCCACGGGGATGCGGCCCGATAGCGTGCTCGCCGAAGTCGCTCGGCGGATTCGCGCGGTTTCCGGCGTGGCGCGTGTGGACCTGCCCACCGAGTTGGCGACGGCCGATACCGCGGCCGATCCGGTGGCGCGGCGCTGGCTGCACGCGATCGCTCCGGGTGCCGGGGTGGTGCTCGTGGTGACGCTGGCGGAATGGAACGCATGGTCCTACGCCGGTGGGATCGAGTACGCGGCGCACGGGCAGCCATCGGACCTCGACGCGCGCGTGCCCCTGATCCTGTGGGGGAAGGGTGTACGCGCCGGGCCCTACGGTAACCGGGTGGCGACCGTGGACATCGCGCCCACGCTGGGACGGCTTCTGGGTCTGACGCCGCTGTCGATTCCGGACGGCCGCGTGCTGAACGAAGCGCTCGGCGGGCGCTAGATTCCCCCGTGTGGGAAGGAAGCTTCACGGTTCCTTACAAGTAACGCCGGGTCGCCCCGGGTAACTTGCCGCCCATGACTGCTGGGAGGCCGATGAACGCTGCAGGGCGCAGGCCGGTGGCGGTCACCATCCTCGCCGCTGTGGTACTGGCTGGGATGTGGTTGGCAGCGCTCCAGCCTCTCGCCGCGCTCGACGGTCGGTCGCACGGATGCGACCGGCCCAGTGGGGCCGCCACCTCGGAAATCGTCCTGGCGTCAGCGCAGACTGGTTGTCACCACACGGATGTGGCCTGTCTCGTCGCCGCCGGGTGCGTCACGGTGGCACCGGCTCTCTCGCCGACCAGAACGACGCTTTCCAGTCGCCAGATACCGCGGCTTGGCCGCGACCGCGGCGTGACGCCGATCGCCGATCTCTTCCAGTCAGGTCCGCCGACTCCTCCACCCAACACCTGATCCTCCTCGCCTGCGGGCGATAGCGCGAGGCCGCGGATCATCCGTGGCTTGAACTTGTGCTCACCCCGACGGCCACGTCGGGGACGAGGAG
>CAZRGT010000072.1:0-8391 GCA_964599725.1 uncultured Gemmatimonadaceae bacterium
GCCGAGCGACTCGACCTGCGCCCGCGACGTGGCGCCGAGGTCCACCCAGGCGTCATCGACGCTGAACGCCTGGTCGCTGCCCGCCGGGCGGCCGCGCGTCAGGTGCACGGACCGCACGGCGACGACGCCCGGAACGGCCCCACGCCGCCCCCAGACGGTGACGCGCTGTCCTTCGATCTGCTGATCGTAGAGTGCGGTGGTCACTCGGCCGACGCGACGCAGCCGGAGGAACCCGTCCGTCGTGATGTTGCCCACGACATACCCCGATTCGTCCAGGGCACAATACGCGAGACGGGTCGGTGCTCCGGAGCCGATCGTGAGCACGACGTTACCCAGGCGGTCGCGGGTGGCGCCGGGGAGCAGGCCCACCAGCGAGTCGGTCACCGCGCGCTCATAGCCGGACACCGCGGTCATGGCGGTGAGACGCAGCGTCAGGGCGTCGAGGTCCTGGCTCGAAAGTTGGAAGGTTGGTAGGACGGAAAGAAGGAGCCACACCCACCCACGCAGCCTCATTCCAACATTCCAACTTTCCATCATTCTTCCTCCTCCTGGATCTGCCGCGCCAACTTGATCACCACTTGCGGCAGCAGCTCGTGTTCTGCGGTCAGGACACGTTGCGCCAGCGTGTCGACGGTATCCCCGGCGTGCACGGGCACGCGCCGCTGCGCGATGATGGGCCCGCGATCGTATTGCTCGTCGACATAGTGAACGGTGGCGCCCGACTCGGTCGCCGCGCTCGCGAGCACGGCTTCGTGTACCCGCCGTCCGTACATGCCGGGCCCGCCGAACGCGGGGAGCAACGCCGGGTGGATATTAACCAGCCGATGGCGGAATCGCGCGACGACCGCGGCGGGGATGAGCTTGAGATATCCGCCCAGCACGACGAGGTCGGCGTCACCGAGCGCGTTCAGCAGCTCGTTCGGATCGAGCGGGTTGTGGAGGATGGTGGTGGGGATGCCCGCCCGGCGCGCCCGGTCCAGGGCCCCCGCGTCGGCGCGGTTGGAGATGACGCGCGCGACGCGGGCGGGGGCCTCGGGCCCGAGCGCATCGATCAGCGACTGCAGGTTCGTGCCGCCGCCCGATGCGAGCACGGCGACCCGTACGGCGGCTCTACTCGTTCGGCCGCTCGGGGATCTCGCGCAGATTCTGCTGCGGCGAGTTGGGGCGGCAATCCCCCGAGTTCGGTGGATCGACCGGCTTCCGTCCCGCGGCGACCGACAGCACGAATCGGCCGGTCTGGCGCAACGGCGTGTTGGTGGTGTTGACGAGCGCCGTGAACGGTCCGCTCGAGCGCGCGGTGAACGCCACCCGCGAGGCGCAGCCCGGTCCGCCGTCGTCGTTGATCAGCGACGTGTCCGCGGTGCCGCGCACGATCAACACGGGGTCGAAGTCGGTCGAGGAGAGATCGATCGTGACGTCCTGACCCGGCTGCGCGGTGAACTGCCAGCGCTGGTAGTAGGTCGTGTCCGCGTACAGCTCGTCCGACTGCGTGAGCTGGCCGTTCACCGTCTGGCCGATGGCCACGGGGTGCGTCGTCGCGGGAGCGCCGCTCCGGGTCGGCTGGCAATCACCGGAATTCAGCGCATCGACCGGTTTCGCCCCGGCGCTCACCGACAGCGTGAAGTGGCCGGTCTGGCGATGGGGCGAGCTCGTGGTATTGACGAGGATCGTGAATGGTCCACCCGAGGGTGCGGTGAACACAACGCGGGACGCGCATCCGGGCCCGCCGTCGTCGTTGATCAGCGACCCGGTATCCGCGGCGCCGCGCACGATCAGTACGGGATCGAAGTCGGAGGACACCAGGTCGACCGTCACATCCTGGCCCCGCGCGGCGGACAGCTGCCAGCGCTGGTAATAGCTCGTGTCCGGATACAGCTCGTCGTCGCCGGTCAGGTCTCCGCTCATCGACTGGCCGACGGCGATCGCGTGGGGGTCCCCGGACGTGGAGCGCGCAGCGACCGGGGGCTCCACCCGGGCGGCGAGAGTGGGCTTGCGCAGCATGCCCTGCGCCTCGGTGACCGCGGCGGGATCCATCTGGAGATTGCGGATTGCGTCGGTGGCGGTGGCGAAATTCAGCGCCTGGCCCCGCTCGATCGTGCTGCGGATGACGCCGATCACCTGGCCCTGCGCGTTGAGCAGGGGGGCGCCACTCGAGCCGTGAGAGATCGGGGCCGAAATCTGCAGCAGCCGGGTCCCCTTCACGACGCGCGACGCCGACACGATGCCCTTGGAAAGCGTCCCCGGCAGCTGGCCCAGCGGATTGGACACGACGCTGATGTCGTCTCCATCCTGCACCCGCGCGCTCGAGCCCCACTTGAGCATCGCGGGCGGCGTGCCGGTCACCATCAGCATCATCACGTCCTTGCCCGTGTCGGAGGCCGCGACGCTGCAGCGCAGCGTCTCGCCATCGGCCATCTCGATGGAGCAGCCGGCGGCGTCGGCCAGGACGTGGGCGGCGGTGATCACCAGGCCCTCGGGAGACACGAAGAATCCGGTTCCGCTCGCGGTCGTCTGCCCGTCCGCGTCGAGTGCGTGGATGGTGACGACGGCCTTGCGGATCGTCTCGAGGGGGGGTGCGGCGGCGGCGGCAGTCGGCTGCTGTTGGGCGGCGAGCGGGGGGGGGGCGGCAGCGAAAGCCATCAGGGCGATGAGGCGCGGCGTACGCACAGGAGTGACTCCTCGTGAAACGGTCGCGGGATGCCGGGACACCGGGAAATGTGGCGAGGGAGCCCCCGCTATGCCACAGGGCCGAGGATCGTCGCGACCGCCGCCGCCAGGTCGGTGACGACGGACACGCCCAGCGCCGCGGCTTGGGCCTGATGGGCCGCCCCCTCTCCGGTGAGCACCAGCAGGCCGCGCCCGCCCAGGGCGCGCGCCGGTACCACGTCGCTGGGCCGGTCCCCCACGAACCAGGAGCGGGTAAGGTCGAGCCCGAGCTGGGCAGCCGCATCCCGGAACAGCCTCGTTCCGGGTTTGCGGCACTCGCACGGGGGGGGGCCGGTGAATTCCGGGTGGTGCGGGCAAAAAAAGGAGGCGTCGATCCGCGCCCCTTCGGCGGCGAGCAGATCGGCGAGACGGCGCTCCACGAGGCGATAGTCCGACTCGGCGTAGAGCCCGCGCGCGATCCCGGACTGGTTGGTCACGGTCACCACCGGCCAGCGCGCCTGGTTCAGGCGCTGAATCGCCTGCGCGGCGCCCGGCAGCAGATGGACGGCCTCGGGGCGGTGCAGGTACCCGGAATCGGTGATGATCGTCCCGTCGCGGTCGAGAAACACCGCGCCATGACCCCCCTCAGCCATCGAAGGCCCTGGCAACGGCCTGCGCGGTCGCGGCGATCTGGTCGGGCAGGATGGTGCGCGGGTCCAGCACCACGTGATCGTTCTCGATGCGCGCGATGACGGGAGGGTCGGAGGCGCGGAGACGCTCGATCAGGCTGTCGGCCGTCACCTTGTCAGCCTTCAGCTGCACGAGCCACGTTGGAAGCTTCGCCTCGGGAAACGATCCGCCGCCCACCTCCGAGAAACCCTCGATGAGCTCGGCGTACGCTTCCTTCTTGACGCCTTCGGCGATCGCCTCTCCTCGACGCTTTATCTCGACGCCTTCCTCTGTGAGCATCCGCAGCGTCGGAATCTCCCGCCGTGCCTGCTCGGGGTCCCGATACAGTGCGAGGGTCGCCTCGAGCGCCGCCAGGGTGAACTTGTCGGCGCGCACTGCACGGGCCAGCGGATCGGCCCGGCACGCGTCGAGTGCGCGCCGTCCACCGACGACGATGCCGGCCTGCGGGCCCCCGAGCAGCTTGTCGCCGCTGAACACGACGAGGTCCACCCCGCTCGCCACCGCGTCGTGCACCAACGGCTCGCCCGTGAGCCCCCCCCCCCCACGGGGAGAGATCCAACAACAGCCCGCTGCCCAGGTCATAGAGACTGACCGCGCCCCCCGCGTGCCCCAGCTGCGCCAGCTCGGCGGCTGCGACCTCCGCGGTGAACCCGGTCACGCGGAAATTCGACCGGTGCACCTTGAGCAGCGCCTTCGTCTTCGGGGTCATCGCCTTCACGTAGTCGTCGACGTGGGTGCGGTTGGTCGTGCCCACCTCGACCAGCCGGGCGCCCGAGCGGGCCAGAATGTCGGGCACGCGGAACGCCCCGCCGATCTCTACCAGCTCACCGCGCGACACGATCGCCTCGCCGTCCCGCGCCAGGGCCGACAGCGCGAGGACCAGCCCAGCGGCGGCGTTATTGACCACCAGCGCGTCCTCGGCGCCCGTCAGCTCCACCAGCAGGTCCCGGCAGATGGCGTGACGCGACCCCCGCGCGCCGCGTCCCAGGTCGTATTCGAGGCTGGCGTAGGACTCCGCGACCCGTGTCATCGCGGCGATGGCGGCGCGGGCGAGCAACGCGCGTCCCAGGTTCGTGTGCAGCACGACGCCCGTGGCGTTGATCACCGGCACGAGCGCCGGCGTCGCGAGGTGAGCCAGCTGTTGCGTCACCGCAGCCGCCCAGCCGGCGGATGGAGTGGCGCCACCGTCGGCGCGCGCCGCGTCGACCACGGCCCGCACCGCTCGCACCAGCACCCCGCGCGGATGCCGGGACACGAGGCCGGCGATCTCCGGATCGGCCAACAACGCATCCACCGATGGGAGCCGGCGCCGCGGATCGGTCACAGGGGGGGGGGGGTCGAGTCGCGCGGGGGGGGGGCGCGAGTGGAGTCGGCGCGGGTGGAATCGGAACGCGCCACGGGCGCCGGCTTGGGTTTCGGCACCGCCAGCACCGTGTGGCCCTCCCCGCGCGCCCCGTTGAGATTGCGCGTGCCGCGCACCTCGACGTAGTAGCGGCCGCCGGGCGTGAAGGTCGTGTCGATGCGCAGGATCAACTTGTCATGGGGGATCGGTCGCTGCTTCAGGATCAGGCGGACGGCGGTTGTGTCCACCGCCGGCGCGGCCGCTCCGGGCCTCCCCGCTCGAGCTGGGCCCCTGGCCGCCGTGTCCGGTCGGGTGGTGTCGGCCGGCGCTTTGCGCGCCGTCGTGTCCGCCGCGGCGCGGGCCGAGTCTGCCGCGGCGCGCTCACGGGCGGCGAGGGAATCGAAGGCGGCGAGCGTGAGCAGGCCGCGCACGCGCAGCGGGATCGAATCGGGCAGGGCGAGCACGCGCACGCGCAGGGAATCGAGCCGCAGCGCCGGATCGAGCGGTTGGGAGAAGGTGAGACGAACCGAGCCGGAATCGACCGGGTCCGCCTGGCGCAGGCGGGGTCCGATGGTGTCGTGACTGAACGCCCACAGCACGATCGCGGCGCTCGAATCGAGAGCTACGAGCGCCGAGTCGTACGCCTCGCGTCGGTCACGCAGCCGGTTCCCGTTCTGATCGACCAGGGCGAAGACCGCATAGCGTCCGGGGGGCAGGTGGTCCAGTCGAAACGCTCCGCTCGAATCCGTGACGGCCAGATAGGCGATTGTGTCGGGCAGCAGGACGGCGCGAATCAGGCCGCTCGTGAGCGGGCGCTGCTCCACCCATTGCACCGCGACGCCGGAGAGCGACGCGTGCGGGATATCGGGCCCCGTGCTGAACACGATGAGGCGACGCTCCTTCGTGAGATTGCGCCGCAGATCCGCGATGCCGGCCAGCAGCTCCAGGCGGTACACCCGGCCAGGCTTCCATCCTTCCGCCGGCTTCACGTGGATCGAGCTGCGATGCCAGGACACTTTCACCGGGCCGAGGGTCGGCGAGAGCAGAATCCGCGCGGCGAGTCCCGTGACGCCCGCGGCGCCTCCACCGCCGCCACCACCGAGCTCATCGATCACGCCGTCGAACTGAATCACGGCGTCACCGTGCAGGTCGGGGACGACGGCTCCGGACTCGGGAAAGACGCCCAGCACGACCGGGGGTTTCTCGTCGGGCGGCCCGCCCGGAGGCGCTCCGGTATTGGCGCAGGCCGCGGCGACCACGAGCAGCGCCATGGCGAGCCATCGCTGTGCCGCGACGCTCAGGAGCAGCCCAGGGTGGCGAGTTTGCTCGCGAGCGCGTCGCGCTGTGCGCGCCACGCGTGTTCCTTCTCCCGCTCGCGCGCCACCACGTCGGGTGGGGCGCGGGAAACAAAGTTCTCGTTGGCCAGTTTCGCCGTGAGGCCGCCCAGCTGCTTTTCGAGCCGGGCCAACTCGTCCGAGAGGCGCCGGCACTCCAGCGCGACGTCGATGCTGCCGCCCAGGTCGATGAACAGCTCGGACCCGTCGGACAGCACCGCGTGCGCGCCGGCGCGGGATGCCGCCCCGTCCACCCGCGCGTTGGCCAGCCGCTGGATCGTCTCCTGCTGGTGCTGCAGGGCGCGGACCGCCTCGGTGGTCGCCTTGATCGCCAGGCCGACGCTCGACTTGGGCGGCACGCGATACTCGGCGCGGATGTTCCGCACCGTGGAGACGGTCTCCTGCAGCAGGCGAAACTCGCGCTCCGCCGTCTCGTCCGCCCACGCGGGATCGGGGCGGGGCCAGGGCGCCGTGATGAGGAGCTGGTCCGGGGCGCGGCCGGGGAGTTTCTGCCACAGGGTCTCGGTGATGAACGGCACGACCGGGTGCAACAGCCGCAGCGCCGCGTCGAAGCAGTGTGCCAGCACCGCGTGGGCCGCGGTCGCGCCCGGATCGTCGGCCGCCAATCGGGGTTTCACGGCTTCGACGTACCAGTCGGCCAGCTCGCCCCAGGCGAACTCGAAGCAGCGCTTGGAGGCTTCGTCGAGACGGAACTGCTCGAGCGCGGCGGTCGTCTCCGCGATCGCGCGCTGCGTGCGTGCCAGAATCCAGCGATCGGAGAGTGTCAGCGTCGCGCGATCGAGCCGCTCGAGCGGCGTCACCTGCGCCGGCAGCTGCGCCAGGATGAATCGCCCGATGTTCCACAGCTTGTTGGCGAAGTTCCGGCCGGGCGCGAAGGTCGCCTCGAGATCGTCCGGATCCAGGATCAAGTCCGCCCCGAGCGCGCTGCCGGCGATCAAGGTCCAGCGCAGCGCATCGGCGCCGTACAGGCCGACCACGTCCAGCGGATCGATCCCGTTGCCGAGCGATTTCGACATGCGGCGATGTTGCGTGTCCCGCGCCGTGCCGGTCAGGTATACGGTGGTGAAGGGCTGCTTCCCCATGAAGTGGTACCCGGCCATCAGCATGCGCGCGACCCAGAAAAACAGGATCTCCGGCGCCGTCACGAGCGTGTGCCCCGGGTAATAGCGGCGCAGGTCCGGGGTGTCCTCGGGCCAGCCGAGCGTCGCGAACGGCCACAGCCAGGAGGAGAACCAGGTGTCCAGGACGTCCGGATCCTGTTCGACCGTCCCGCCGCACTTGGGGCACGCCGCGGGATCATCGCGATCGGCCCACAGATGCTTGCACGCCGTACAGGTGAACACCGGGATGCGGTGCCCCCACCACAGCTGCCGGGAGATGTTCCAGTCGCGGATGTTCTCCATCCAGTGCTCGAACGTGGCCTTCCAGCGCTCGGGCACGAAGTGGAACTCTCCCGCGTGATAGGCGGCAAGCACGGGCTCGGCCAGAGGCTTCATCTTCACGAACCACTGGTCGGACAGTCGCGGCTCGACGATCGCATCGCAGCGGTAGCAGCGGCGCACCGCGTGCTGGTGTGGCTCGGTCTTGGCCAAGAGCCCCTGGGCTTCGAGCATGCGCACGATCTGCTTGCGGGCCGCGAACCGATCCAGGCCGACGAGCTCGGCCGGCACCCGGGGCGTGAGATCGCCTTTCCGATCGCCGCCAGCGTCGCCCATCGTGCCGTTCTCGCGCAGCACCAGGGGCATCGCGAGCCCGTGGCGGACGCCGATCTCGAAGTCGTTCGCGTCGTGCGCGGGCGTCACTTTCACGAAGCCCGTGCCGAACTCTTTCTCCACGCTCGCGTCGGCGAGCACGGGGATCTCGAGGCCGGTGAGCGGCAAGCGGACTTGCTTGCCGACGTAGGGTGCACCGCGCGGATCGTCGGGATGCACCACCACCGCCGTGTCGCCGAGCAGCGTTTCGGGCCGAGTGGTCGCCACGGTGACGTGTCCGGCGCCACCGGCCAGCGGATACCGGATGTAATAGAGCGTTCCACCCGTTTCCCCGAACTCGGCTTCCTCGTCCGAAAGCGCCGTGAGGCAGCGCGGGCACCAGTGGATCACCCGGTGCCCGCGGTAGATCAGGCCTTGCTCCCACAACCGGACGAACACCTCGCGCACCGCGCGGATGTAGGACGGATCGAAGGTGAACCGGGTGCGGCTCCAATCGCACGAGGCCCCGATGCGTTTCAGTTGCTCGAGGATCGTGGGGCCGGTGGTCCGGACGAACTGCCACACGCGCTCAACAAAGGCTTCGCGGCCCACGTCGAACCGGGTCTTGCCTTCAGTGGCGATGAGCCGCTCCACCACGTTCTGCGTG
>CAZRGT010000073.1:0-9346 GCA_964599725.1 uncultured Gemmatimonadaceae bacterium
CGCGCCCGAGCCCAGGTCCACGACCGTTTCGCCGGCCGCGACGGCCGCCAGCTCCATCGGCGAGCCGCAGCCGTAGAAGCGGTCCAGCACGTCTTGCGGAATGTGGGCGACCGCGCTCGCGTCGTACTTCGTGGGGCAGCATAGATCCGCCTGCGGCTGCTCCGCGGCGGCGCCGTAAAACTCGCGCACCTTCGCGCGCGGCCGGTCCACGTCGAAGGAGAGCACGCAGTTAGAGTGCAGGGGAAGCACGGGCTGCTCCGCGAGCGCACCGTCCGCGGTGCCGCAGGCGATCGCGCCTTCCCCCATCGCGTGCAGCACGACCGGCGCGTCGTAGCCCGAGCGGCGGTTGCGGCGGTCGCGCTTTTCCCGGCCGAGGGTCGTCATCACCCGGCGCACGAGCGCAAGGTGGATCGGGTAGTAGGGGTCGGGCGCCAGCGCGTCACCGCCCGAGAAGCACCAGGCGTGTTCCCAGTCCCCGCCGCCGGTGAAGAACCGGAACGGATCATCCCGGACGGACGGTTTGCGCGCCAGGGTCGCCTCGCGGAGCCGCCGGACGACCGGTGACGTCTCGAGAATCGTGGCGAGATCGTCCCGGGTCGCGTCGCCGCACAGCAACGCCCGCTCGTTCGCGAGGGCGGCCGTGGGGTACACCTTCCCGTCGAAGTTCACGCACAGCGAGTCCCAGCCGCCGTTGCCGAAGTCGTACTTCACGCCGGGGACGCCGTTCACCCGGCGCTTCACCGCCTCGACGTTGTCGAGTACGACTCCGACCTGCTCGGCGGCGTCGGCGGTGTGCTGTACGGCCGCAACCAGCTCCGGGATCTCGGGGAAAAAGCCGTTCAGGCTCGCGGCCGCCCGCCCGCGCTTGTGGGTCCACATGAGGTGCTGGCTCCGCGCGCCGGCCGCCCGGGCGATCCCCGGGATCTCGGGCAGCTCGGCGAGGTTCCGCTTGGTGGTAACCGTCGTGAGGGAGACCTCGAAGCCGAGATCGGCGAGCAGCCGGGCGCCGTCCAGGGCCTGAACGAACGTGCCCGGGCCGCGGATGGCGTCGCTGGTCTCAGCGCGCGCGCCATCCACCGAGACCTGGAAGCGGACCCGGCTCCGGTCGAGCGCGGCGAGGCCGGACCGGATGGGACCCCGGAACACGGTCGCGTTGGTCAGCACGATGACCTCGAGACCCCGAATTTCGGTGACATGGCGCAGCAACGTGAAGACGTCCTTGCGGACGAACGGCTCGCCGCCGGTGACGTACAGGCGCTCGAGCCCGAGCTGCGCCGCCCCATCCACGACGGCATGCCAGCGCTCGAGCGGCAGTCCCGCTTCTTTGCCGGGGCCCGACGAGACGAGACAGTGCGTGCAGGAGAGGTTGCAGGCGTTGTTGATCTGCAGCCAAAGCTCGCGCAGCCCCTGCGGCTGGACGAGCGTCAGCCGGCCGACATAGGGCTCCCGGAGATAGGGCTTCTCGGCGAGCATCCCTGCGCGGTCCAACGCACGCAGAAAGTCGTGTACGTGCACCCACGCTCTGCCCGCCTCGAGCCCGGCCTCCGCCGCATGGCGGGCGACCAGCCCGCCAAAGGTAAGCGAGCCGCCCGCCGCCGCGATCGCAGCGAGCAAACGCCGGCCGGCTGGCTCGACCACGACCCAGTTCGGCGCGGCCCCGTCCACCGCGTAGCTGAGGCCGTCGTCGTCGAAGACGTGCAGCGGGGGGACGTACAGAGGAGTCCGCTCGGTGAGAATCATTCCGCTGACCTCCACAGAGTTCGACTGTCGGAGGGCGCTCTTTCCGATGTCGGGTTGATCCTGATACGACCCGGAGCCGCGCTCGGATCTCTACGGCGCACTGTCCGGTTCCCACGTGAGGCCACGGACCTCCGCGACGGCGCGGCCGCCCAGCATGTCCATGTCCGCGCTCACGCCCACCGCCACGATCGGTTGCGGCGCCCGTTGGAAGGCGTCACGATAATCGGCGAACGGATCGCGCCGCTCCACGTGCCACGAGCTGTCCGCATCCTGGGCATTGCGCAGGACCACTATCACGCGGGTCTTCCCCGTCCAGCTGGGAAAGAGGTCGCCCTGCGGCTCCGCATTGCCCCAGCTGTAGAACAACATGCGACCGTCCTTGAACACGACCACGACGCGCACCGGCGCGTCGTCGCGCTCGCGCTGTCGCAGATCGGCTTGGCGGGCCGGAGTCTCGGTTCGCCAATCCCACACGAGCGCCGCGCGGCCCACCCCGATGGGCTGCGGAAGCCGGTACACCGCGAACCCCGCTCCCCCGGTTGTCTCGATCCGCAGCCGCTGCCCGTCGCCCACCTCGAACGTCGGCGGCGGCGCGCCGCGCACCCGTTGCAACCGCCACCCGTCGGGAAGGCCTGGGCCGGGGGTCGCGGTCGCGAGCGTGGTCAGCGCCTGGAGCGCGAGGAGAACTGTGGCCGTCACGGCGCGGCGGGACGGGAGTCGTTCAGGCTCCAGTCGTATGGAAGGAAGCGAATCGAGACGTCGTTGCGGCGGCGATCCAGCACAGCCCGGTCCTGTGGCGGGAGATAAGGCAAAATGAAGTCGATGAGCGACCCGGCGCGAGTCTCGAAGTCCTCGCGGAACCATTTGAAGATCGCGGACAGGTACACCCGTGCGCGACCCCCGTCGGAGCCGGGCTGCTCCACCTCTAACCGGACCCCTCGGCTCGGATCCGCGAGGAAGCCCCGCGCCGCCCGATTGAGCTGCTCGTCGAGCCGCCCGGCGACGTAGGCCTCAGCCGCGAGCGTTGGGCACGACGCCGAAGCGCACACGATGGCGAAGTGGATCCGCGGCTCGACGAACTCCTTGCGAAGGATCTCGTGCTCGATGTCGTTCAGCGAGTAGCGCCGGCCGCCCACCACCCAGTCCCGCCGGTCCCATCGGCGGGGGATGTCCTTGATGCTCCCGATGCGCGGATAGCGGCTCAGGATCAGCTTGATCGTGAACGCGTTGTACGCGTTGATCCAGAGGGCCAGCGCCGCGTCACGCGAGAGCGCGTCGGGGTCGGTGCGGCCCAGAGTCGCGAGGAAGGCGTCGAGCGCGGCCTCGTGCGTGTGGAAGCATCGGTAGTCGACTGCCCCGTTCCGCACGAACGCGCGCACCAGCGCGTCGAACGACGCGTGGATCCCCGCCTCGGCCGTCACCACGGCCGGCGGCGGGCACGCCGCCGGTGGGGGGGCGGCCTGCCCTCGGGCGGCGGCGCCAACCGGCACAGCGGCGACCGCCAACGTCATCAGGAACGCCGTCACTCCGGTCCGACAGCTCATCGGCACCTCTCAAAGTTGGCACGTTGCCTGCCGTTCATAGTACTCCGTGAGGCTCGCCGATGGTTTTCCAGCATGTAATCGGGGATCCGCGCGGCCCCTCCGTGACGTCATTCAAACACAAATGAACGCCACACCGAAGGGGATCTATTCGACCCCTTCAGGGATACTGCCCGCACAGGAGGCGCTTCAAGAGAACCGATCGCCAGTGGTGGGCGTTTCCCATCGGACCGCACATCCATCGCCAACGCAGAGGACATTGATCGACCCGATTCAGCGACCGGCCCGTCCCAGGCTCCTCTCGGACCAGAAGGAGGACGAGTTCCGCGCCCGTCTGGCTTCCCGTGATGAGCGGGCGCTGGCCGAGCTCGTGGAGTTACTCTCCCCCTGGCTCCTGGGGATTGCCCAGAGCATGCTCCGGGATCGGGACGAGGCTGAGGAGGTCGTTCTGGAGACGTTCCGCATCGCGTGGGATCGGGTACCCGCCCCGGACGAGGGGCCTCGGGGGCTCATCCCATGGATCCTCCGGATCGCCCGCAACCGCACCGTGGACCGTATCCGGTCCCGAAGCCGACGGCTCGGAATCGTGGAGCGGCTGACGCCGGTGGAAGAATCCGTAGCGGCGGCCGTGGAGCCGGACGAGGCCGCGCATCCGGGATGGCACGTGCATGCGTCGGTGCACCGGGCGTTGTCCGAGCTTCCTGAGGAGCAACTGCGGGTGGTTCAACTGGCGTACTTCGAGGGGCACACCCACTCGGAGATCGCGGCCCGCCTCGAGATTCCGCTGGGGACGGTAAAAACGCGGCTCAGGCTGGGCCTGGACCGCTTACGGGCGGCACTCGCTCCGCTCAGAGACTGGGTCTCATGAAGGCGCACGACTGGTTTATCGAGCATCGCACGGACTACGCGGCGCGAGCCCTCGAGCCGGACGACGAGGTCCTGTTCCGCGACCACCTGGCGCGGTGTGCCGAATGCCGGCCGGCGATCGCCGAGCTCGAGCGGGACCTCGCGTGGCTCTCCATGGGGGTGGCGCCGGTCCCGCCTCGGCCCGGGTTCACTCGCGCGGTGGTGGAGCGGATTCTGGAGTCGCGCCGGCGTCGCCGCTGGGTCTGGCCCACGGTGGCGGCGGCTGCGGTCGTCGTTGCGGTGGGCATCTGGCAGCGGGACCGGACCCGGATCGCGGAGCTGGTCCGGGAAATCGGCGCCCGCGACGCGCAGCTCGCGGCGACGCGCGACACCCTCGCCGCCGCGCTCGGAACCGATCGGGTGCTCCAGACCTCGATCGAGCTGAACGGAAAGCGAGGCGGGATGCTGATCCTGGCCGATGAGGCCACGCATCGCTGGAAGATCGTGGTGCACGGCATTCCCGCCGCCCGGGAGGGCGAGCGGTACACCTTCTGGTTCATCACCGCGGACGGGATGGTGCGGGGCGCGGAGGTAATCTGCGACGAGCTACGGCCCGCCGTGCTCTTGCTGGATATGCCGCCAGGGGCGCATCTCGTGAAGGGCGGCTCCCTCACCATCGAGCCGAAGACGGGGGACCTTGCCGTGCCCAGGGGCCGCGAGCTGGCCCACCTCGAGCTCTAGCTCTTTCCCTTTCGAGGAGATCCAAGGGCCGATCCGGAGCGTTTCTCTCTCGAACTCTACCTCCTAGGAGCCTCGCGATGAGAATCACCCGATTGCTGGCCCTGGTGCCGCTCGCCCTCGCTGCCGCCTGCCGTGAGGACGCCGAGCTGCCCTTGGATCCAGCGCTGACCTCTCCTCCATCGTTCGACGTGGCAGGCAGGGACGACGACGACGACAACAACGACAGCGACGGCGCCGGTGCGGTGTTCGTGCTGTCCAACGCGGCGGGCGGGAACGCCGTGCTCGTCTTTCCTCGCATGAGCGATGGAACCCTGCGCGCGCCGGCGTCCTACTCCACGGGTGGCTTGGGCACCGGTGGCGGGCTGGGCAACCAGGGAGCGGTCGTCCTGACCGACAACGGACGCCTCCTCTACGTCGTCAACGCCGGTTCCGACGAGATCAGCGCCTTCCGCGTGACCGAGGCCGGGCTCAGGCACCTGGGCAACGTATCGAGCGGCGGGGACGAGCCGATCTCCGTCGCTGTGCACCGCCGGCTCCTCTACGTCCTCAACGACGGCGCCAGCCCCAACGTGAGCGGCTTCCGCATCGGTTCGCGTGGGCGCCTGACGCCGATCGCCGGCTCGACGCGCGGCCTCTCGGGCGCGGGCGTGCCGAACGCCGCCCAGCTCGGCTTCTCACCGGATGGCTCGCGGCTGGTCGTGACGGAGAAGGCGACCAACCAGCTCACGACCTACGCGGTGCAGGGCGACGGGACCCTGAGCGCCCCGACCGCGCAGACCTCGGCCGGGCCGACGCCCTTCGGCTTCGCGTTCGACCGCCACGGCACCCTCATCGTCTCCGAAGCCTTCGGTGGCGCGCCGGACGCCAGCGTGCTCTCCAGCTACCGCCCGAGCGGCGCCGGCTGGGCACCGGTGTCGCCGCTCACGGCGACGATGGAGACCGCCGCGTGCTGGGTCGTGGTGACCCCGAACGGGCGGTTCGCCTACGAGACGAACACCGGTTCGAACACCGTGTCGGCGTTCCGAATCGGACGCGACGGAAGCCTGACGTTGCTCCATGCGGACGGCATCGCCGCGACGACCGGCGCCGGGCCGATCGACATGGACGTGAGCGTCAACGGACGGTTCCTCTACACCCTGAACGGCGCTGGGGGGTCGATCTCCGCGTTCCGCATCGGGGCCGAAGGTGGGCTCGATCCCTTAGGCACCACGCCGGGCCTCCCTGCGGGCGCGAACGGCCTCGCAGCGCGTTAGGCCTGCATGGTCGAGCGAGGTAACGCCCCCTGGTGGAGCGGCATGCTCCACCAGGGTGGCGGTCGCTCACGCGCGCCGACGTCGTATGGCTCGCCGAGGCGTGGCATCGTCGAGCGGATAGCCATGGATGACGGCTGTCAGCAAGCATGCCGGAATGGTCTCGTCGTCCGCATCGGTGACGAGAAGTAACCTGAGCACATCGCCCTCGACCTGCGCGTCGATTCCTTCGACCTTGAGGTCGGCCTCCAGTCGCTGCAGGAAGCGCACGCGCCCATCGCTGTCGGCCACGCCGACCGCCGCGCCGGCGCAGGGACCGTCTTCATAGGAGCTTTCGGAATCCTCGGCAACGGCCGTGAATACGACCGCGCCGTCGGGCAATGCGGCTCCATCGGTGACGCCCAGCGGGATCCCGTCTATGGTCCCCAGGTCGAGGAACCGGGCGCCAACCAGCGTCGCGTGGTCGACGGAATCCGAGGATGCAACAGCGTGAAGCACGTCAGGCAAGAACAAGTCAATGCACGCGCTCGGTCGATGGCGTTTGCTCCCGCGGTGGAGTAGTCGCAATCGATCAGCCACGACGACCGCCCCCTCGATGTTGAGCGCAGGGAACAGACGCTCCAGCATCTCGAAGGCACCCGACAGATCGATCGAGCGTGGGGTACCGATGACCGTGCCGTGTGCGTCGAGCGAGAGCAGCGCGCCGGTGCGGCGGCGGCGTGTTGAACCCGAAGCGAGCGCGAGGAGCGCGCCGCCAGGGTGCCCAGGGAACGGGGGCAGCCGCGTCAAGACCTCGAGATCCGGCTTGCGTGCCTTGCGTTCTTGCTTTGTTGACGGCAGCTCGCCGGGAAGAATCGCGATCAGCTCGCCCGCCGCATCGCCTGTGGCGGGAAACACACCGAGGTGATGCTCGTCATCCGTGACGACATACAGGAAGTCGCCCGCGAGCACGAGTCCACTGGCGGCACTCAAGTGCGGTTGACGCCCGCTACTCGCGGGGGTGCTCAGGGTCAACTCGCGGAGCCTTGTGACACGAATCGAGGAAAGTGGATGGATCATAGGAGTGGGTTGAGAAAGTGTCGCAGTCTAAGCAGTTTGTAGGCCTATGGCGCCGTAGCCAAGTGGTAAGGCAGAGGTCTGCAAAACCTCCATTCGACGGTTCGATTCCGTCCGGCGCCTCTCCCGCCCGTCGCCTCACATGTGTCGACGCCTTAACATTCTCCCGTGCTTGTTCCCAAGGCCGTCACCCCGTTCCGGAGGTCACGCGTCGTGCCCCCCACCCTCCAGTTCCTCGGTGCCGCCGAGACCGTCACAGGCTCGATGCATCTCGTGACGGCGAATGGCCGGCGTGTGCTGCTCGATTGCGGCCTGTTCCAGGGACTGAAGGAGCTGCGGCTGCGCAACTGGCGCGAGTTCCCATTCGATCCCAAGCGCCTGGACGCTGTCGTCATCTCCCATGCCCACATCGACCACACGGGATCGCTCCCGTTGCTGGTGCAGCGCGGCTACCGGGGTCCGATCTACTGCACGGCTGCCACCGCCGATCTACTCGGCGTGCTGCTGCCCGACGCGGCGCATCTCCAGGAGGAAGAAGCCGACCGGGCGAATCGCTACGGCTATTCCAAGCACAAGCCCGCGCTGCCGCTGTATACCGCGGAGGACGCACAGCGCGTGCTAGGACAGTTGCAGCGGATCGGCTATGGGCGTCCGTTCCCGGTGGCGGGGGATTTCACCGTCACCTACCGGCGTGCCGGCCACATCCTCGGCGCCGCGACGGTGGACTTGAAGCTCGGCGCCGGTCCCCGGATCGTGTTCTCCGGTGACCTGGGACGCTACGACCGGCCCATCCTCCCCGACCCGGAGCCGGTGCCCGAAGCCGATGTGTTGTTGCTCGAGTCCACCTACGGCGATCGCACCCATCCGGTGGGCACGGCAGACGCATTGGCGAAAGTGATAAACGACACCGCTCGGCGCGGGGGGACGCTGCTCGTCCCGGCCTTCGTGGTAGACCGCACGCAGGAGCTGCTGTGGATGTTGCAGCGGCTCGAGGACGAGAAGCGCATTCCGGTGCTACCGGTCTATGTGGACAGCCCATCGGCCACGGAAGTCACCAAGATCTACCGCCGCCACGCCGAGGACCACGATGCGGACATGCGGAGCGCGATCCGCGACGGCCAGGACCCGCTGCGCCCCGGGCGGTCCCAGTTCTGCAGCACGGTGGAACAGTCGAAACGGCTCAACGACATCAACGGGCCGGTGATCATCGTGTCGGCGAGCGGGATGGCGACCGGTGGACGGATCTTGCACCATCTGCAGCGGCGCCTCCCCGATGCGCGCACCACCGTGCTGGTGGTCGGGTTTCAAGCGATGGGAACCCGCGGCCGTTCGTTGCAGGACGGGGCGCGGACCATCAAGATGTTCGGAGCGCAGGTGCCGGTGCGCGCGCGGGTAGAGACCATCCACGGCCTCTCGGCGCACGCCGATCAGGAGGAGACGCTGCGCTGGCTGACCGGCTTCACGCGGCCGCCCGGGCAGAGTTATCTGGTCCACGGCGAGCCGCCTGAGGCTCTCGCGCTGGCAACGGTGATTCGATCCCGGCTGGGCTGGAACGTGCGCCCCGCGCGCGAGGGCGAGCAGGTCGAGCTCGTTTGAGGAAGAGGACTCTCATCCAGGGGAGGAGACATGCGCTCTTTTGGTGTCGTCGTAGTGGCCACCGCGGCGTGCCTCATGTCCGTGCGGAAGGTCAACGCACAGGCTTCTTTCGATGTCGGCGCTTTGTACGTTTCGTTCTCGGGAGCTGATTTTCAGGGGGTGAAACCGGGGATCGGGGTGGACGGCCAGGTGCAGTTTCCCATCGGGCCGGAGGCTGTGCGGATCGGCCTTGGCGGCCAGTATACGACGCACCGCATCGACGGGATCGACCCCATGTTCAATATGTGGGGCGCGTACGCCGAGCCGCGCTACGTCTTTCCTGCCAGTGCGAGCCAGACCAGTCTCTACTTCGCGGGCCGCTTCGGGTACCTCCATCACCGCATTGCGTCCAGGACCAACACCTTGAGCGCCAACGGATTTCAGGTCGGGGGCGGCGCTGGCCTCCTCATCGGGGTGGGCAATGTGGACTTGGACTTCAGCTTCCTGTTCACCCTGGCCAACTTCGGGGAGCAGCGGCTGAACGGCGTCGGGACGGGGCTCTCGACGAAGGGCACCGCCATAGCCATGCGCGCGGGA
>CAZRGT010000074.1:0-12876 GCA_964599725.1 uncultured Gemmatimonadaceae bacterium
GTCTGGCAGGCATTCGTGCCTTGGCGAGTGCTGGGCGTGAGCCACGCGGCGTACTCAGCGCCGCCGCCCGGGTTCTCAATGTCTCCGAGGTTCACGTTGATGGACTTTGGCGTGAGCACATCGACCAACTGACCGACAAGGAGTGAGGGATGAGCGGAATTCGGGTCCTGGTGGGCACGCGGAAGGGCGGGTTCGTCCTCACGGCAGACGGCAAGCGCCAGCGGTGGGACGTCAGCGGCCCCCACTTTGCCGGCTGGGAGATCTACCACATCAAGGGATCCCCCGCCGATCCGAATCGCCTGTATGCGTCGCAATCCTCCGGCTGGTTCGGGCAGGTGATCCAGCGCTCCAACGACGCCGGCAAGACGTGGGAGCCCGTAGGCAACAAGTTCGTCTACGATGGCGTCCCCGGTACGCACCAGTGGTACGACGGCACGCCGCACCCCTGGGAGTTCAAGCGCGTCTGGCACCTCGAGCCGTCACTCACCGATCCGGATACCGTCTACGCCGGGGTCGAGGATGCGGCCCTGTTCCGCTCGAGCGACGGTGGCCAGTCCTGGCAGGAGCTTTCAGGCCTGCGTGGCCACGGCTCAGGGCCCCACTGGGCGCCCGGTGCCGGTGGCATGTGCCTCCACACCATCCTACTGGATCCGAGCGATCCTAACCGCATCTTCATCGCCATCTCGGCGGCCGGCGCGTTCCGCTCGGACGACGCCGGCCGGACGTGGCGGCCGGTGAACAACGGCCTCAAGTCCGACGGCATCCCCGACCCGACCGCCGAAGTCGGCCATTGCGTGCACCGCATCGCGCTGCACCGGTCGCGTCCCAACGTGCTGTTCATGCAGAAGCACTGGGACGTGATGCGCAGCGATGACGCCGGCGCATCGTGGCGGGAGGTGAGCGGGAACCTGCCCACCGACTTCGGGTTCCCGATCGACGTCCACGCCCACGAGCCGGAGACGATCTACGTCGTCCCGATCAAGAGCGATTCGGAGCACTACCCGCCCGAGGGAAAGCTGCGCGTGTACCGCAGCCGCACCGGCGGCAACGAGTGGGAGCCGCTCACCAAGGGCCTGCCGCAGAGCGACTGCTACGTCAACGTGTTGCGCGACGCGATGGCGGTCGACGCGCTCGATCCCTGCGGCGTGTACTTCGGCACGACCGGCGGCCAGGTCTACGCCTCGGCCGATGCCGGCGACAGCTGGAGCCCGGTGGTCCGGGATCTTCCCGGCGTGCTGTCGGTCGAAGTCCAGACGCTGTCATGATCCGCGTCGAGCTGCCGGTCCATCTGCGGACGCTGGCGCAGGTCGACCGCGAGGTCGAGCTCGACGTCCGCGGCCCGGCCACGACGCACGCGGTCTTGGACGCGCTCGAGGCCCGCTATCCGATGCTGCGCGGGACGATCCGCGATCACGTCACGCAACAGCGACGCGCGTTCGTGCGCTACTTTGCCTGCGGGCAGGATCTGTCGCACGCCCCGGCGGATGCCCCGCTGCCCGACGCGGTCGCGCGCGGCGTCGAGCCGTTGCTGGTCGTCGGGGCCATGGCCGGCGGCTAGGTCACGATGCCGGTCAGTTCGACGTTCCGCACGTTCGTTCTCGATCAGCTGGGCCGGGTGGCCCCGCAGGTCCGAGCGAAGAGCATGTTCGGCGGCGTCGGCATCTACTCAGGCGATGCCTTCTTCGCCCTGATCGCCGACGACGCGCTCTACCTCAAGGTCGATCAGTCGAACCGGCCCGATTACGAGGCCCGGGGCTTGGGCCCGTTTCGACCCTACGGCCCCGACGGTGAGGCCATGCAGTACTATCCCCTCCCCGAGGACACGCTCGAAGACACCGAGGCGCTGCGCGGGTGGGTCGACAAAGCCATCGCGGTCGCACGCCAGAAGAAGGGGAAGCGACGCGCTCAGGGCGGCGCTTGACATGAGCCGGCCTTGGCACCGACTCATGCTGGCCGGCTCGCTGCTCACGACCGCATGCGCGGAGCCATCTCCCACGACCAGCGGACAGTGGGTCGGCGACATCCGCCACCCCGGCGTCGCCGAGCGGATGGAAGTGTCGATCGATTCCGGTGGTCGCTCGGCCAGAATCAGCGTTCCCGCATGGCGGCTGGACAAGACCCTCGCCTCGTCTACCCCAGGTTCGGCCGGTTTCGCGTTCACGGCCGTCGTCGACGGTGACACGGCCCATTTTCGAGGGACCGTGCACGAGAGCGTCTGGAGCGGCGAGGCCGTGCGCGGCGCCGAGACGAGCCAGGTCGTGGTCCGACGGCTGCATCCGCTGACCGACCGCGAGTGGGGGGGCATCGTCGGGACGTACCGTGCCGAGGACGGCCGTCTCCTCAGCATCGCCCCGTTCTCCGAATTCGGGAGCACGCCCCTGCTCGTGAACTACGCGACCGGGCGGATTGGCCCGCTCTATCCAATCGCGCGGGATCGATTCCTGGTCGGCCATGCGCTCATCAGCCCGGTGTTTCCGGCGGACACGATCCAGCTGACCTCTGGACCTGCGATGGACGTCCATGAACTCCGGTTCGCCGAGCGGGATCACCCATCAGTGGTGGCCCGGCGTCTGGCCACACGAGACGAAGCGGTGCAATTCGCGAACGGCCCCGTGACCCTCCACGGGACCCTCACCCTCCCCGCTGGACCGCCACCGTACCCGGCGCTGGTCCTGGTGCACGGCTCCAATGCGCTGACCCGCGACGTATTTGGCCCGTGGTGGCGCTACTTCGCCGGCCTGGGCTTCGCGGTCCTGGCCTACGACAAGCGCGGCACGGGCCAATCGACCGGCGACTGGAAGCAGGCCGACTTCCCCACCCTGGCGACCGACGTACTCGCCGGCGTGCGGTTCCTGCGCGCACGTCGGGACATTCGTTCGGAGCGCGTTGGACTGTGGGGTGCCAGCCAGGCGGGATGGATCATGCCCCTCGCAGCCGCACAAGGGTCCCGGGAGGTGGCGTTTCTGGTGGTCCATGCCGGATCGGGCACCACGGTGCGCGAGGAAGGCGTGCTCTACATCCAGAATGAGCTCCGCTTTGCGGGGCTTCCCGAATCATCGGTCGCAATCGGCAGGCGTTACCAGATGCTGGACGATTCCGTCACCCGAGCCGGCTCGGGGTGGGACGAGCTGCGGCGCTACTATGAGGCGCATCACACCGAGGAGACCTGGCTCTGGCCCCCACGCCCCGCCGACGACTGGTTCCGCCCATACTATCGAATGCTCATGGACTTCGATCCGTCCTCGAGCTGGCAGCGTGTCACCTGTCCGGTACTCCTCTTCTTCGGCGAGCTGGACGCGAACGTCCCGCCCCGCGAATCGTGGCCTCCCATTGAACGGGCGCTTCGCCTGGGCGGGAATCCGAGCGTTACCCAGGTGGTGCTGCCCAAAGCCAACCATCTGTTTCTCGAGGCTCGAACCGGCGCGCGCGACGAGTATCCGGGGTTGTCCCGCTTCGTCACTGGCTACTTCGACGAGATGGCCCGCTGGCTTCGGGCTCAGGCGCCCTGAGTCACAGCGCACCCCATGATGCCGACTCTGCTGGATCACCTCCTCGCGGCCGTGCTCGTAGTGGGATTCCCCATCTACGCCGCGCGCAACTACCGCGCCTTCGTCGCCGCCGTGCCCTCCGGCGCGCCGGGGGCGCGGCTGCACGAGTACGCCATCACTATCGTGCTCCAATGGACGCTCTTGGGAGCGACGCTGCTCGTGTGGCGGTACGCACCACGACCGTGGACCGCGCTCGGCCTCGCGGTCCCCCCCGGCCTGGCGAGCCTGCTCGGACTTGGGATCACGCTTCTGGTCTTTGCCCTGTTGGCCCAACAGTGGCTTGCAGTTCAACGCCTCGACACGAAGGGGTTCGAGGGCCTCGCAGCACAGGTGGAACCAGTACGTGAGCTGATGCCGCACACGCGCGCCGAGTATCGCGGGTTCCAAGCGCTCGCGATCACCGCCGGTGTGTGCGAGGAGGTGCTGTATCGCGGCTACTTGATCTGGTATCTCGAAACCGGTCTAGGCCGCTGGCCCGCCGTCCTCGTCGCGGGCGTCGCGTTCGGGGTCGCGCATTTCTACCAGGGCACGGCCGGTGTCCTCAAGACGGGGGTGATCGGTATCCTGGCGGGCGCGCTCTACGCCGGGACAGGATCGCTGCTCTGGCCCATGCTGGCGCACGCCGCGATCGATCTCCAGGGCGGGGCGATCGGGTGGCGGGTGGTGGAAAAGAGCGTGGACTCGAACGATCATTCAGTCCGGCCACCTCAACCATGACGATCTATCTGGCCCTCCTCAGGGGCATCAATGTCGGCGGCAGGAAGCCGGTCGCGATGGCTGACCTTCGTGACCTCCTCACACAGCTGGGCCTGGGTGACGCACGATCCCTGCTCCAGAGCGGCAATCTCGTGTTTCGCAGTAGCGCGCGATCGGCGGTGCATCTCGAGCGCCTGCTTGAGGCGGAGGCCAAGAAGCGCCTCGCGCTTCAAACGGATTTCTTCGTCCGGTCCGCCAAGGAATGGAACGCGATCGTCGCGCACAATCCCTTCCCTCGGGAAGCCGAGCGCGATCCTGGCCATCTGGTCGTCATGGTTCTGAAGGACGCGGCGCATCCCAAGGACGTGAAGGCGCTGCAGGGCGCCATCACCGGCCCGGAGGTCATCCGCGCGGTCGGCCGGCAGGCCTATATCGTGTACCCGGACGGGATCGGCCACTCTCGCTTGACCAACGCACTGATCGACAAGACGCTTGGTACTCGCGGCACCGGGCGCAACTGGAACACCGTTCTCAAACTCGGCGCACTAGCGACCACGTGATGCGCGTCAAGGCGTTGTCGCATTTCACCGTCCTGCCGCTCGCGACTGCACTTCTCATGACGCCCGCGACGGGCGCGCTCTCCGCGCAACAAAGGTCAGCTATGGCGACGGGACGAGATCCATATCCGCATGCGACGGAGCCGATCGGAACCGTACGCCAGATGTACGATGGCGTACTGACGCCGGAACTGGCGGTCAACACGTTTCGGAACATCGACCGGCTGTTTCCCACGCGAACGGTTCCGCGTTCGCCGACGCCGCAGCCCTTGCCGCCGGCCGCTATGCCGCTCACGTCCGTGAGTTTCAGCGACCGCGGAACGCGCCACGAGCTCGAGGACTATCTCGAGCTGAACCGGGTGGCCGGGCTGCTCGTGCTCAAGGACGGCCAAGTCAAGTTGGAGCGGTATCGGTTCGGAAACTCCGAGCGCACCCGGTGGATGTCGATGTCGATCGCGAAGTCGATAACGTCGACACTCATAGGCGCCGCCGTGCGGCAAGGGTACATCGCCGCCCTGTCCGACCCTGTCACCCGCTACGTCCCGACGCTGGCCGGCAGCGCGTACGAGGGTGTCTCGGTGCGCGACGTGCTCATGATGTCGTCCGGTGTACGGTGGGACGAGACCTACACGGACCCCGCATCCGACCGGCGGCGTCTCCTCGAGGCCCAGATCTCCCACGTACCCGGCTCTCTCATGGCGGTGATGAGGGGCCTGCCGCGGGCCGCCAGGCCAGGCACGGTGAACAACTACAACACGGGCGAGACGCAAGTCGCCGCGGCGATCCTGCGCAGCGCGGTGGGGCGGCCGCTGGCGACCTACCTCTCCGAGCGCATCTGGAGCCGGTTCGGGATGGAGGCGGACGCGAACTGGTGGGTCGATGCGCCGGACGGCCTCGAGATCGGAGGCAGCGGGTTCAGCGCGACGCTGCGCGATTACGGCCGCTTCGGCCTCTTCGTCCTCCATGGTGGTGTCGCCGCGGGGGAACCGATCCTGCCCGCCGGCTGGACCGATGAGGCGACCAGCCCCAAGGTGCTGCGCGGCGGGACGCCCCTGGCGTACGGGTATCTCTGGTGGCCGGGCACGACGCCTGCCGCGCAACGGGACCGCGCCTTCGCGGCAGAGGGGATCCATGGGCAGTTCGTGTACATCAACCCCGTCGCGCAGGTCGTGATCGTGGTATGGAGCGCGCAGCCGATGCCCACCGGAGGTGCGGTCATCGATGACTGGGTGTTCTTCGATGCGGTGGTCGACGCGCTGAGGTAGGACGACCATGACGATTCTCGTCACGCCCCGGCTTGACGTCCACTTGAATCCCCACCCTCAGTTTCGTCGTAACCAATCACGACCGGAGCAACGATATGTCCAACACGCTCGCGATTACCATGTGGTCGGTGATCTTCCTGACGGCCGTCGCAAACCCACTCACGGCGCAGGAGCGGAGCATAGAGCCGGGCGCCCGGGTGCGAATCAAAGCCCCTACGCTGTCCAAGCGTCCGATCGTGGGAACGTTCGAGGGTGTCCGAGATTCGATCCTATTGGTTCGCGGTAACCGGGCCACGACGGCCACGGAGATCCGACTCGGGCAGATCGAGCGGCTGGACGTGAGTCAGGGTAAGAAATCGAACGCTGGTGCCGGGGCTCTTGCCGGCCTGCTGAGCGGTGCTGCGTTGGGCGCCGGCTTCGGTCTTGTCGCATGTGGCAGCGGCAGCGGGTGTGAAGATTTCGGCGGCACTGGCACGATAGCGCTTTTCACGGGAGCCATTGGTGCCGGCGGCGGCCTGCTGCTCGGCGTGATCATCGGAGCGGCAACCCAGAGCGACCGGTGGGAAGAAGTGGCACCAGACCGCTTGCGCGTGGGCCTGACTCTCAACCAGGGCCGAGGTGTCGGCCTCGGGCTCTCGTTTGCGTGGTGACCGTGAGCGGCCCCACACATGACGATCTACCTGGATCGAAAAGACGCTCGGCACACCTGGCACGGGCCGCAACCGGAACACCGTCACCAAACCATCCGCCCTGGCTGACACCTGATGCGCGAGAGCTTCCTGTCACGCCTGAGGGCGTTCCTCCGTGGCACCCCCGGTGGCCGAGGCGTCACTTCTACTGCCGAGCAATCGAGCTTTCCTGATCGGCCTCGACGAGCTGTACCGAAACGCCATGAAAGTCCACGAACGTGGCGGACTCGAACGGCTTGAGCTACTCCGAAGCCGCTGATCTGGGAAGCGTCCGCGCCGCGATTCGGCAGACAACCAAGGAGCCGACAATGAGATCGACCAGATCGCGACTCGCGATTCTCCCCGCGCTGCTGGCGCTGATCCTCGGCGCGGGCACCACCGCCCGCGCTCAGGACGGGGACTTCGCCGCCGACACGCGCGCCTATCTCGCGAAACTCGAGAAACTCGGATTCGCGGGCGTGGTCCTGGTCGCGCGTACGGAAGCGCCGATCCTGGCCGAGGGCTACGGCCTGGCCGACCGGGAGCGGGGGCTGCGCTGGACCCCCGCCACCGTCTCGGACCTCGGGTCCATCACCAAGCAGTTCACCGCGGCCGCCATTCTGGCCCTGGAGGAACAGGGGCGGCTCAAGGTCGAAGACTCACTGGTCGCGTACTTCCCACAGGCTCCCGCCGACAAGCGGGCGATCACGCTACACCAGCTGCTCACCCACTCCTCGGGCATCCTCGACCTGGAGGGGGCCGGTGACTGGGACTCGATCGGTCGGGACGAGTTCGTGCGACGCACACTGGCCCAGCCGCTCGCGTTTCCGCCCGGGACCGGCTACGACTATTCGAACGCGGGCTACAGCCTGCTCGGCGCCATCATCGAACAACTCACCGGCGCCTCCTGGGAGCAGTTCGCGCGCACCCGCCTGTTTCTGCCCCAAGGAATGTACGAAACGGGATACATGCTTCCGTCTTGGGGAGAGGCGCGGATGGCCCAGGGGTATCGGGGCGACTTCCGATGGGGCACGACACTCGAGCGTCCGATGGACCGGGACGGCCCCTATTGGGCCTTGCGGGCCAACGGCGGCGTGCATGCGACCGCCTATGACATGCTGCGTTGGGCCGAGGCGCTGCTGGACGGCCGGGTGCTTGCGGCGGCCTCGATGGACAAACTGTGGGCGCCACACGTCAAAGAGCCCGGCGACACTCATTACGGTTATGGCTGGTCGATCGCGGAGTTCGGCGGCACCAAGGTGGTCACCCACAACGGCGGCAACGGGATCCATTTCGCCGACTTCGCCATTGTCCCGGCGGCCCGCACGGTGGTGTTTCTGCAGAACAACGTGATTGCCCACATGCCTGTGGGGAATCAGCTGCTCGGGCAGATTGGGGCGCGGCTGATCGGGAACACTCCGTATCCGTCGGTGCCCGACATCGTAGCGGTGTCCGGGACCGAGCTGTCCACGTTGGCGGGGAGCTACCAGCTGCCGGGAGGCATGGGCGCGCTTCGGATCACCGCGGAGGAGCACCGGCTGGTCGTTGAGGCCATTGGGCAGCGGGCGTTCACGCTGCTGCACTCGTCACGGCGGATTGACGAGGCCCGCGCGGCTCGGCTGGCCACGCGGATGGACCGGATCGCCGCAGCGATTCTTCGCGGTGACTTCGAGCCGATGCGGCAGGCGCGCGGCGACGACGTGCCAGTCGCCAGACTGGAGCAGCGACACGCCGAGTGGCTGGCCGAGCAGGAGCCGAAGCTCGGGAAGCTCGTGAGCCACGAGGTGCTGGGCACGGCGTTTCAGGAGGGCCGCGATCTGACCGTGGTGCGTTTTCGATTCGAGCGGGGCAGCGCCGACCGGGCGTACGTGTGGGACGCCGGCGCCGGGGCACGGCTAGTCGGCATCTCCGGGCGCGGCCTTCCGAGCCAGCTCGGGTTCGTCCCCACCGGTACCGGCCAGTTCGCGTCGTGGGACGGTGGGCGCACCCCCTCCCGAGCGCTGGTCTTTGCACCCGGTCCGGACGGGCGAATGCGCGCGGTCATCGGCAGTGACCCCGCGAGCACGACGGCCGTGCGTTGAGCCCCATGTTGGAAACAGAGCGTTTGCAGCTGATCCCGGGCACGGAGGCCCACTTCCAGGGAGAGCTCGCTGGGCGCGAGGCGTTCGCCCAGGCCATTGGCGTCGTGGTCCCGGCCGGCTGGCCGCCGGAGTTCTACGACGGGGACGCCGTACGCTACACCCTCGCCTGGCTCCATGAGCATCCGGACCAGACGGCTTGGAGCTTCTACTATGTGGTCCGCAAGCCGGCGGGCGGCGTGGGAGCCGTTCTGATTGGCGCGTGCGGCTTCAAGGGTCCGCCGGACCCGGCTGGAGTGGTCGAGCTCGGCTACGGCATCGTGGCGGAGTATCAGCGCCAGGGGTTCGCGACCGAAGCGGTCCGAGGCTTGGTCCGCTTCGCGTTCGCCTCGCCCGCCGTCACTACGGTCATTGGCCAAACGCTGCCGCACCTGAGACCGTCGATCGGCGTGCTCGAGAAGGCGGGGTTTCGCTTCGCCGGCGCCGGCGACGACCCGCATGCGCCGCCCGGGGAGCAAGTCGTGCGCTACGAGCTGTTGCGGGCGGAGGACGCTCACGACCCGCTCCTAGGCTCCACTCTCAAGTAAGGACAGCACCGTGCTGCACACCAACGGGTACGCGGCTCTCGCTGCAAAGGCGGCGCTCGTGCCCTACTCGTTCACCCGGCGCGAACCGGGCGAGCACGATGTCCTCATCGACATCCAGTACTGCGGCATTTGCCATTCCGACATTCACCAAGTGCGCGCGGAATGGGACGAGTCGATCTTCCCCATGGTGCCGGGACACGAAATCGCCGGGATCGTGGCACGGGTCGGCGCGAAGGTCACCAAACACAAAGTCGGTGACACAGTCGGCGTCGGCTGCTTCGTCGATTCCTGCGGCACCTGTGTCCAGTGCCGGAGGGGGCTCGAGCAGTACTGCACCGTCCACACCGTCTTCACCTATAACGGGCGGGAGCCGGACGGGACGCCGACCATGGGCGGCTATTCCGACCAGATCGTGGTGGACGAGAACTACGTGCTGCGCATGCCCGGGAACTTGCCCCTGGATGCCGCCGCACCGCTCTTGTGCGCCGGCATCACGCTCTATTCACCGCTGCACCACTGGCAGGCCGGCCCCGGGACGCAAGTCGCCATCCTTGGACTCGGCGGACTGGGTCACATGGGCGTCAAGCTCGCGCATGCCCTGGGCGCCGAGGTGACCGTGTTGAGTCACTCCCCAAACAAGGAAGCCGACGCCAAGCGCCTGGGTGCGGATCATTTCCATGCGACGTCCAACCCGGATAGCTTCACAACGCTGCAGGGCCGCTTCGATCTGATCATCAACACCGTGTCGGCCGGGATCGACTGGAACCAGTATCTCGATCTGCTCGCGGTGGACGGGTCCATGGTGGTGGTGGGCGCCCCGGGGGCGCCGATCCCCATCAAGGCCTTCTCGGTGATCAAGAGCCGGCGCAGTCTCTCCGGTTCCGCCATCGGCGGCATCAAGGAGACGCAAGAGATGCTGGATTTCTGCGGCGCGCACAACATCACCTGCGACATCGAGCGCACGCCGATTCAGCGGGTCAACGAAGCGTACGAGCGCGTGCTGAGGTGCGATGTGCGCTACCGGTTCGTGATCGACATGGCATCGCTCAAATAGAGAAAGGCATCGCGTGTACCTCTGGCTCAAGCTCATCCACCTCATCGCCGTGATCGCCTTCCTCGGCAACATCACGACCGGTTTGTTCTGGCATGGCCATGCGGCCCGCACGCGGGATCCGCGCCTTCTGGCCCACACCATGATGGGGATCATCAGGAGCGACCGGTTGTTCACCATCCCGGGGGTCGTCGGCATTCTGGTCGGCGGAATCGCCGCAGCGGTCACCGGCAACTACCCGATCCTGGGCACCGGGTGGATTCTGTGGACCATCGTTCTGTTCTCGATCTCCGGCCTCGCCTTCATGCTCCGGGTCGCCCCGCTGCAGCGCGAGCTGCACGCGCTGGCCGATGCCGGCGCCCGGGCCGGAGCCTTCGACTACGACCGCTATCACCGGTTGGCTCGGCGGTGGGAGTTCTGGGGCGGCGTGGCATTGCTCACGCCAGTCGCCGGGCTCTTCCTGATGGTGCTCAAGCCCGGCTAAGGAGGCTTCGTGAATCCCAGATTCTGGCTCGCGGCCGCGAGCTACCTCACGGGATTCGAAGGAACGTGCCACGCGTGACGCGCGCTGGGACCGGCGGGTATGTTCATGCAGGTCCCATGCTCCGACGCTACTTCGCTACCGCTCTGCGCTTCGGCCCCCTGCTGATGCTCAACCTGGCCTGCGCCGATCGAGCCCTCAGCCCATCGGCCTGCTCGGACGTCACCGTTCGGGTGACTGCGGGCATTCAACCGACCTTCAGCTGGAACCCCGCCTGCCGGATAGAGGGCCTCACGGTCCATCTCCCCGGGCCTGGCCCCATGATCTGGAGCACGGTCAGTTACCGCCTGAGCAATACGATCGCGACACCGGTCAGTTACGGGGTGTTCCCGGACGGCGCGGCCCAGACGGCGAACATCCTGCTCCCGCTCGTCGCCGGTACGAGGTACCAGGTCACGCTGTTCCGCTTCGATGACGCCCCCGGCGGCTCGCTTCGCTCGATAGGGACCGCGACGTTCATTCCCTAACGCGACGGCTTGCGACGCGCGGCGCCAGACCATATTCAAGGTGTGCCCCACGCGCCGCCGCCCAAGATCCTCGATCCCGCCCGTCTGCTCGCTTTGCGACGGCAGGCGTTGCTGGACTCCCCTCCCGAGCGGCTGTTCGACGAGTTGACGCGGCTGGCTGCCCGTGTCCTCCAAGCTCCCATCGCGCTGATCTCGCTGGTCGACGCCGATCGCCAGTTCTTCAAGAGCGCCCTCGGCCTGCCCGAGCCCTGGGCAGCGCGGCGCGAGACGCCGCTCACCCACTCCTACTGCATGTACGCCGTCGAGTCCGGTGAGCCACTGGTCATCACCGATGCCCGTCAGCACCCGCTGGTGCGCGACAGTCTCGCGATCCGCGATCTGAGCGCCATCGCCTACGCCGGCATCCCGCTCCGGTCTCGCAACGGCCACGCGTTGGGCACGCTCTGCGTCATCGACCGCAGGCCGCGACCCTGGAGCGAAGCGGAGATCGAGCTGCTGCACCAGATCGCCGCGTGCGTCCAGGCCGCGGTCGATCTGCGCGCAGCCGCCCGGCAGGGCGAGGAGCGTTACCGCTTGGCGCTCGGCATCGCCTCCGACGCCGTAATCACCATCGACGAGCAGAGCCGGATGCTATTCATCAATCCGGCCGCCGAGCGGATCTTCGGATACAGCCGCGCTGAGCTGCTGGGGCAACCTCTGATGATGCTGATGCCCCAAGAGCTCCGCGAGAAGCACCTGGCCGGTTTCCAGCGTTTCCGCGAGACCGGCGTGCGTCAGTTCGCGTGGGAGGCGATAGACCTGACCGGGCTCCACAAGAGCGGCCGGCGGTTCCCGATCGAGGTCTCCTTCGCCGAGGGCGACACCGACGGCCTGCGCTTCTTCACCGGTATCGTGCGCCTCCGCGGGCATTCGACCCACTCCTAAGCAGCTCACGTCGCGAGTCCTCGGTGTCAATCCGACCCTCTTGATGGCCGCTCCCGCGAGCGATCCGAGCAGCGCGTCCGGCTCGCTGCCGACGGGCACGAGCTTGGCGACCGGCTTCCCATGCTTGGTGATCACGATTCCCTCAGGCCCAACGCTGTCGAGCAACGCCAGGCAGTGCTGCTTGAATTGTGCGGCGCCGACCGTCTTGGGAGGCATCGGTCACACCATATCCAGAATAAGGGCCCAATGACGACGCCAAGGCCCCAATAGTCGCCTAACAAACCGACTCCCCCTTGATGGCCGCCCCCGCACGGCACAGCTTTCGGTGCGCCATTCATCCATGTCACTTTCACCACCGAGTCTCGCATGAAACGGACGCCTCGCCGCCCTGTCCGCCGTCGCGGCATCAGCCGCATCGACCAGGACTCGACCCGCACCCACGGCTGGTTCGTCCGGACCGGGTTCTACGCCCGTCGCGACGGCAGCTACGTCCC
>CAZRGT010000075.1:0-18010 GCA_964599725.1 uncultured Gemmatimonadaceae bacterium
GGCGGGATGGAAAACGTCTCGGCCACGACCCAGACCGACCTCGTCCTGCACGGGGCCGGGGGTGAGCCACAAAACAGCGGCCGTGGTCTCGCCGCGCACGAGCTGGCCCATCAGTGGTTCGGCGATCTCACGACCACGGCGGACTGGGCCGACGTGTGGCTCAATGAAGGGCTGACCACCTACATGGGGTCGGTGCACAGCGAGAAAACGCGCGGCTGGAACGATGCAGCGCTCGAGTGGAGTGGCCAGCAACAGGGCGCCATGGGCGCCGACCAGAACGTCGCGCGCCCGCTGGTGTGGGGCGAGTACCAGGGCACCGACCCGATCCAGTTGTTCTTCTCGGGCCACGTCTACCCCAAGGGCGCGCAGGTCGCCCATCAGCTGCGGCGCCTGCTGGGTGACTCCGTCTTTTGGGCGGGGATGCGTCGCTTCCTGGTGGACAACGCCTATCGCCCGGTAACCACCGCCGACTACGCCGTCGCCATGGAGCAGACTTGTAGCTGCGACCTGGACTGGTTCTTCGATCAGTGGGCCTACGGCATCGGGTATCCGCGGGTCCAGTTCTCACGGCATTGGGATGCGGGCTCCAAGACGCTGCACGTCACCGTCGAGCAAACGCAGTCCGTCGACTCGACGCACCCGCTGTTCCGTTTTCCCGCGACGGTTCGCGTGATCACCCGTGATTCGGTGGTACGCCAGGAGATCATGGTCTCCAATGCCAGCGAGATGTTCGCGATTGCCCTGCCCTCCGAGCCGTTGTCGTTCCGGTTCGACGAAGGCGGCTGGCTGCTCGGCACCGTGGCGGGGGACCTCACCTCCCTCGAGCTGGCCCAGATGGCGATGCACGACCTGGACGTGCGTGGCCGGGAGTGGGCGCTGAGCCAGCTCGCCTCGGTGCGCGATTCCACGGCCTCCGCGGCACGCCGCTTCATCGTGCTGAACGAGCAGCGGGCGGAGCTGCGGCAAGCGGCCCTGCAGCAGATGGCGGCGGATTCGAATCCCGCCACGCGAACGGTCGCTGGTTCGGCGCTGCGCGATCCGGATGGCTCGGTACGCGCGGCCGCGCTCGGAACGCTGCAGGCGCTGGACGGAACGGCCGCCGTCACGACGGCGTCCGCCATGTACGCCACGGACCCGAACGACGCCGTGCGACAGGCGGCGCTTGCGATGATCGCGCGGGCGAAGGGGAAGGACGCCCTCGATCTCCTGCTCGGCGCGGCCGTCGATCAACCGCTTGGCATCCGGCTCACCGCGTTTCACTTCCTGGGCCAGCTGCGAGACCCGAGGGGCCTGGACCTGTTGGAGCGCATGACGGTGAATACCGAGGATCGCAACGTGCGCACCCAGGCGCTCAACGCGATCGCCGCGAGCGGCGACAGTGCGCGCGCCACGGCCCTGGCCCTGCGCCTGATCGGGGACTACGACCCGCTGTTCGCCTCGGCGGCGGTGCGGGTGGTGGGACGCGTGGGCGGCGCCGACGGCCGCGCCAGGCTGACCCAGGCCATGCGTACCGAGCGGCGGGTCTCCGTCCGGTTGGCCATGCAGCAGGTGCTCGCCGCCCGTCGTTGACCGGCGTTCCACTGGTCCGCTAGGTTAGCCCTCTTGGGAGGGCTGGCCGAATGGTAAGGCACCGGTCTTGAAAACCGGCGGGCGAAAGCCCTTAGAGGTTCGAGTCCTCTGCCCTCCGTTCAACTTGTGCAGGACCGCGCTACCGCCCGAGCGGCCGCGTTGACCGCCTAGTAGACCATCCAACGGCCAAGTCAATGACTGCGCGGACCGGCCCGACCTTCTTCTGAGCTCATCAACCACGAGGACCGCCGCCGGCACAGCCGCACAGTGCACCGGATCATGCGGCAGACGCAGGAGTCTTGTCGGATTGACCATTGACATGTGCCCGACCGCCCCTATCCTGGTGCCGTGATTCTCGAGGCCGGCGCCGGTCGGCACCGCCTCGGGTGAAGTGGATTGCCAAGACGCAGTAGCCGTTATCCTGGAACGGCGGATCGTGCATGGCGAGCTCTTCATTTCCCTCCTTGGGCCGGCTGTTGGCCTGCCTCGCCTTGGTCGCGGCGGTTGCGACGTGCGGCGAGGATCGGACGCCAACCGCTCCCGACGACGATACCGCCATCGCGGAAGCCACCGGCACCGTGACGCCTCTGAGCAGCGCCGGGTCGATCACCCACACGCTGCTCACGTCCGGCAATAACACCGTCAATCAGAGGATCTACACGACGGCCGCCATCGCCCCGGCCCCCAATGCGCTCATCACCGTGGCCGTAATGGGGCACAACTCGACCGCTGCCGTCGCCAGCCCGACGCTCTCGGGCGGCGGCATGACGGCCTGGACCGAGGTGGCGACCATCAGTTTCGATGCCGTCGCCACGCCCCACAAACGCCTGACGATTTACCGGGCGATGAGTGCGGCGCCCGGGAGCGGCCCGCTCACGATCACGTTCAGCAGCAGCCAGTCCCACTGCCAATGGATCGTGTCGCGGTGGGACGGCGTGGACATCACCGGCGTGAACGGCGCGGGTGCCATCGGGCAGACCGGCTCGACTCGCGGCGACGCGGTAAACGGGCTGGCCGTGCCGCTCGCGGCGTTCGGAAACGCCAACAACGTGGCCTACGGGGTCTTCGGCGTACGGCAAAACGTGCTCGCGGTCACCCCCGGCACGGGCTTCATGGAGATCGCCGAACAACCCTCCGGCGAGAGCCCCCTGTCCGATCTCCAAGTCGAATGGGCGATCAACGACAACACGATCGATGCGAGCTGGGCCACCCTGAACGGCGCGGCCCTGGGAGTTGAAATCAAGGCCGGTGATGGCGGCGGGGGCGGAGGCGTGTCGGCTTTTCAGTCCAGCGTGGCTGTTTCCTCGAGCTCGATCGCGGCCGGCAGCGAGACGTCAACGATCACCGTGACCGTGAAGGATGCAAACGACGCTCCGATCAGCGGCGCCACCGTTGTGCTCTCGGCAACCGGGACCCGGAATACGCTGACCCAGCCGGCGGGCCCAACCGACCCCAACGGGGTGGCGACGGGAACGCTCAGCTCGACGGTAGCGGAGATCAAAACCATCTCGGCCACGGCCAACGGGACGGCGATTACCCAGACGGCGACGGTGAGCGTGACGGCTGGGGCGGTGTCCGCGAGCCAATCGAGCGTCGTGGCCGCGCCGACCGTGATCACGCCCGGCGGGACCTCGACCATCACGGTGACGGCAAAGGATGTCAACGGCAACCCGATCGGCGGCGCCACGGTGTTGCTCGCGGCGACGGGGAGCGGGAGCTCCATCACACAGCCCACGGTCCCGACCAGCACGGATGGGGTGGCGACCGGGACGCTGACCGGGACGGTGGAGGAGACGATCCTCGCTTCGGCCACGATCGACGGCACGCCGATCGCGCAGACCGCGACAGTTCAGGTGATCGCGCAGACGGCTGCGGCGATCTCCCACACCCTGCTCACTTCCGGCTCTAACGCGGTCAACCAGCGGGTCTACACCACCGCGGTCATCGCCCCGGCCTCCCAGACTCTCGTCACGGTCGCTGTGCTAATGCGTCGCTCGTCTGGGGCGCTCAGCCCCACTCTCACGGGCGGCGGCATGACGGCGTGGGAGCCCGTGACGAGCGTGGACTTCGATACGCAGGGGGTGCCCACCAAGCGCCTCACGCTGTTCCGGGCGATGAGCGCCGCCCCGGGCAGCGGCCCCCTCACGATCACGTTCAGCAGCAGTGTGTCGAACGCGCAGTGGATCGTGTCGCAGTGGGACGGCGTCGAGACGAGCGGCGCCAACGGCTCGGGGGCGATCGCGCAGACCGGCACGGGACGCAGTGACGGCGCCACCAGCCTGGCGGTCGCGCTCGCTCCCTTTGGCAACGCCAACGACGTCGCCTATGGCATCGTTGGCGTGGCCAAGAACGGCCCCATCGTTACTCCCGCCCCCGGGTTCACGGAGATCGCCGAAACATCGTCCGGGGAGTCAACGGCGCTGGAGGCCGAATGGGCGACCAATGAGCCCACGGTCGGGGCGAGCTGGACTGGTCTCTCGAGGGCCGGCATCCTGGCCGTCGAGATCAAGGCCGGTCAATCGGGACCGGTGACTCCGGTGGTGTCGGTCGACATCTCCCCGACCTCGGCGAGTATCGCAGAGTGGGTCACGGTGCAGCTCACGGCGACGCCGCGGGATGGGTCCGGCAATCCGTTGACCGGGCGGCTGGTGACGTGGGCGAGCAGCGCCGAGGGTGTGGCGACCGTAGACGCCACCGGGCTGGTGACGGCGGTCGCCTTGGGTGGGGCCACGATCACCGCCATGAGCGAAGGAGTGAGCGGCACGGCGGCGGTGACGGTGACGCCCGCGCGGGTGGCCGTGGTGGAAGTGACGCCGGCAACGACAAGTGTGGCGCTGGGCGGCACACGGCAGCTCACGGCGAGGCCGCTGGACGCGGCGGGCAATCCGCTCAGCGGGCGGGTAGTGACGTGGGGGAGCAGCGCAGAGAACGTGGCGACGGTCGACGCCACCGGGCTGGTGACGGCGGTCGCCGTGGGTGGGGCCACCATCACCGCCACGAGCGAAGGGGTGAGCGGCACGGCGGCGGTGACGGTGACGACGGCGCGGAGCACGCTACCCAACCTCAAGGTTGCCTTCATCGGCGACCAGGACAACGGTGCCGCAGCCCTCGCCGTGCTCGAGCTCATCCGCGCCGAGGGTGCGGACCTGGTGCTGCATCAGGGTGACTTCGACTACTCCGACAATCCGACCGCGTGGGACAGCCTGATCACGAGCGTCCTGGGCGCCGGGTACCCCTATTTCGCCTCGGTCGGGAACCACGACGATACGCTCTTTTACGGAGCCGGCGGCTACCAGGAAAAGCTCCTGCAGCGGCTGAGCCGCGTCACGGGAGCGAGTTGTACGGGCGACCTGGGCGTCAACTCGGCGTGCACCTACCAGGGACTCTTCTTCGTGTTGTCGGGCGCCGGCACGCTGGGCACGGGCCACGAAGCGTATCTCCGCGACCAACTGACGGCGGATGGGTCGGTCTGGCGGATCTGCTCGTGGCACAAGAACCAGCGGGAGATGCAGATCGGCGGCAAGGGGAGCGAGGTGGGATGGGGCCCGTACGAGGCGTGCCGCGAACTGGGCGCCATCATCGCGACCGCGCACGAACACTCCTACGAGCGCACGAAGACGCTGGTGAGCACGCTGACGCAGACGGTCGATCCGGCCTGGACTCGCCCTGATAGCTTGAGGGTCGCGCCGGGCGCGTCGTTCGTGTTCGTGTCGGGGCTGGGCGGCGCCGGCATCCGTGACCAGGAGCGCTGCCTTCCGGCGACGTACCCGTACGGCTGCAACGGGGAGTGGGCCAGCGTCTACACCTTGAATCAGAATGCGACCCATGGAGCGCTCTTCATCGAATTCCACGTGGATGGGGACCCGTGGAAGGCCGTTGGCTACTTCAAGAACATCGCCGGCGTCGTCGTCGATCAGTTCACGGTGAGGTCCGAGCTGTCCGGCACGCCCCTGCTTGGAGCCGGTGCGCAGCGCCGGTTGAGCGAGGAGGACGCCGGGGTTCGGTTGACGCGGCCCTGACGCCGTGAGCTGCATCGCCACCGAGCGGCTGACGCCCGCCCGCTCGGGGTTTGCGGTCTGAGCCCCCGGCTAGCCACGCCGGCCAAACTGCAGTATGAAGACAATACCGACAGACCATTCCGGCGGCGCGTAGCGCGAGGTGGCGAACCGATGAAGATCTACCTGATTGCTCCGAAGAATCCGGAGTCGTTTTGGACGCTGGACCGCATTCTGCGCAGCCTGAAAAAGAAGTGCGTGTTTCCCAACCTCTCGTTGCCGACGGTGGCCGGCATCACACCGCGCGAGCACGAGGTCGTGCTGTGTGACGAGAACGTGGAACCGATCGATTTCGACACCGATGCCGACATCATCGGCCTCACCGGGTACGTGATTCACAAGCAACGCCTGTTCGAGATCGCCGCGGAGTTCCGCCGTCGGGGCAAGTTCGTGGTGTGCGGTGGACCGTTCGCGTCGCTCTGCCCGGAGCAATTGCGCGATCGGGTGGACGTGCTGTTCGTCGATGAGGCGGAATACACCTGGCCGCAGTTCCTCGCCGACTATGCGGCCGGTGCCTGGCAGCCGGAATACCGCCAGGACGAGAAGCCGAGCATGCACGACTCGCCGCTGCCGCGCTTCGATCTGCTGCAGATCGACCAGTACCGCACCATGACCATGCAGTTCGCGCGCGGGTGCCCGTTCAACTGCGAGTTCTGCGACATCATCGTGATGTACGGCCGGCGGCCGCGCACCAAGACCGTGACGCAAGTCATGGCCGAGGTCGAGGAGATTCATCGGCTCGGCATGCGCAACATCTTCGTCGTCGACGACAACTTCATCGGCAACAAGAAGGACGCCAAGGAGCTGTTGCGCGCCCTGGCCGGCTGGCAACAGGTGCGCGGCTACCCGATCGAATTCATGACCGAGGTGACGCTGAACATCGCGCAGGACGACGAGCTGCTGGAGTTGATGCGGCACGCCAACTTCACCACCATCTTCGTCGGCATCGAGTCGCCGCGCGCCGCCAGCCTGCAAGAGACCCACAAGACGCAGAACCTGCGCGAGAGCCTCCTGGACTCCGTCCATCGCATCCAGCGTGCCGGTCTGAAGGTGATGGCGGGCATGATCGTCGGCTTCGACCATGACGATCCGACGATCTTCGAGGAGCAGTTCCGCTTCATCCAGGCCGCCCGCATCCCGGTGTCCATGACCGGGCTGCTGAACGCGATGCCCAAGACGCCGCTGTACGAACGCCTCAAGAAGGCGGGCCGGCTCATCGCCGAGTCGGTCGGGGATCAATTCGTGTTCACCAACATCGTTCCCCACGGCATGTCGCGCGTGCAGCTGTACGAAGGCTACCAGCACCTGCTGCAGCGCTTGTACGGCTACCGCAACTATCGCCGCCGGGCGATGCAGCTGATTCTCAAGCGGGGGGCCCAGATCGAGACGCGGCTCTTGGCGAGCGGTCAGGACCTGCGGATTCTCGCCCGCGTCGTATGGCACTGTATCGTCCGGGCCACGCCGCGCCGGGCCTGGCTCACCGCGTCGCTGGTGATCGAGACCGCCCTGCGCCGTCCGCGCGCCTTGCGCGACGCCGTGACCTTCGCGCTCATGCACAAGCACCTGTACGAGTACATGCGGCACACCTGCGGGCAGATCGACCGCCTGGTGCATGAGCTCAAGCAGTTCCCCGACGAGCTGCGCATGCTGCCGGAGTCGCCGCCAACGCCCGACGTGGCCTAGACACCGCAACGATGTGGCCTCGCATCCGGCGTTCGTGGCTCGTCGGGATTCCGCTGGCGCTCGCCACCGGATATCTGGCGCTCTGCCTCACGTTCGATATGCAGGAATGGGACGGAGCGTTTCCCCCGGAGGCCGGCGCTGAGACCAGCCACTGGCCCGCCGGGTTTCTCTGGGGTGTGGCGACCTCGGCCCACCAGGTAGACGGCGGCGACACCACCAGCGACTGGACCCGCTTCGAAGCGGAGCCGGGCCGGATCCGGGGCGGCTCGCGCAGTGGCCGGGCCTCGGGTCACTGGGAGCGCGTAGCGGAGGATGTCGCGCTGACCGCCGGCCTGGGGGCGAATGCCTCTCGCTTCTCGGTCGAGTGGAGCCGGGTCGAGCCCCGCGACGGTGCATGGGACGAGGGCGCGTGGGCCCACTATAAAGACGAGGTGCGCCGCTTGCGCGCCGCCGGTGTCATCCCGATGGCGACGCTGCTGCATTTCACCCTTCCCTCCTGGCTCGCCGCGCGCGGGGGGCTCACGGCATCCGACTTCCCGGCCCGCTTCGGACGTTTCGCCGCCGAGGCCGCCCGGCGGCTGGGGCACGAGGTGAATCTCTGGTGTACGGTCAACGAGCCCAACGTGCAGATGTACGAGGGATATGTCGAAGGCGTGTGGCCGCCGGGACTGAAGGACCATGCCGCGGCCGCGCTGGCCTTCGCGGGGCTCGTGCGCGGCCACGCGGCAGCCGCCGCCGCCGTCCGATCGCAGGATTCCACCGCGAGCGTTGGAGCGGCGATCAACGTCATCGTCTTCGATCCCGTATCGAAGTGGCTGCTCACCGACTGGCTCGTCGCTAGGATCGCCGGCAACGGGTTCAACTGGGCCTTCTACAACTCCATCGCCGCCGGCCGCATCCGCCTCAGCCTGCCGGGGTTCCCCCACATCGACGAACCGCTTCCGGGGCTGGCGGGATCGGCAGATTGGGTCGGGCTGAACTACTACCGGCGCAACCTGGTGCGCCTCTCGCCCGGAGCGCCGGGCCTCGTGGAGCTTCGGCCCGGCCCCGGCCCCCGCACCGACACCGGGATCGAGATCTACCCGGAGGGACTGCTGCGCCTGCTGCGGCAGGCGTGGCGTCGGTATCGGCTCCCCATCTACGTCACGGAGAACGGCATCGCGGACTCGAGCGGGACACGGCGGTCCGATTTCATTCGGCTGCACGCCCATGCAGTCCGCCTGGCGCTCGATGCAGGCATCCCGATCCGCGGGTACTTCTACTGGTCGTTGCTGGACAACTTCGAATGGGCCGAAGGCTTCGGACCGAAGTTCGGACTGTATCACGTGACACCGGAGACGCTGGACCGGACGCGGGCACCGGGGGCCGAGGAGTTCGCCCGACTTGCTCCGCGAACGCACTAGACACTGGACGAGCGTATGCCCCCGACGACGGCGGCCGGCTACGCCGGCGCCACCATCGTGGTCGTCTGCGGCGACCGCATACCCAACTCGGCTGGGCGGACCCTTCGGGGCCTGCGGAGGAAACCGAACCGTTTCCTTTCACGTTGCCGGGCTACGAGCCGCGGTTGCCCGTCTGCCGCTGGGCGCTTGACACCGGCTTGAGGCCTCGCAGCGATCGTCTCACCGACTTCTTCGGGGGGCGACGATGCGAGGCTTGCTCACAGCACTGCTCCTGCTCGGATGGTTCCGGGTGTCCCGCAGCCGGAGGGCCACATGGCCGACCCCAAGCGCGAGCTGACGTTCCTCCTGGCCGACCCGGAACGCCGCCTGCTCCGGTGGATCGCGGCCCGGCTGCCGGCCTGGGTCACCTCCGATCAGCTGACGGCCCTGGGCGTGCTGGCCGCGACGGCCGGCGGCGTCGCCTACGCGCTCTCTGGATACCAGAGCGGCTGGCTCTGGGTCGCGAGCGCCTTGCTCGTGGTGCAGTGGTTCGGCGACAGCCTGGACGGCACCCTGGCCCGCGTGCGCCACGCCGAGCGGCCCCGCTACGGCTACTACCTGGACCACGTGGTCGACGCGTATTCGACGGCCGCGATCGGGATCGGACTCGGTGTCTCTCCCTATGTGAGTCTCGGGATCGCGCTCGGCCTGGTGGTGGTCTACCTGGTGCTCTCGATCAACGTCTATCTCGAATCGACCGTGTTCGGGGCGTTCCGGCTCGCCTACGGCCGGCTCGGGCCGACCGAGATCCAGCTGGTCCTGATCGCCATCAACTCGGGCCTCGCCCTGCAGGCGGGAAGCAGTATCGCGCCGGTCCGGATGGTCGCCGATGCGCTGTTCGCCGCAGCCGGCCTGGGGATGCTGGCCATGCTCGCGGTGCGGTTCAGGCAGAACCTGCGCGCGCTGGCGCGACTCGAGCCGCTTCAGTCCGCACCAGCGACCGGACTCGACGGAACACGCCATGCCACATCGCCCGGGTGAGTGTCCCCGTGTTCGTGTTCTGCCGGCTGGGGTGGTACGAGGCCACCAGCATCCGTCCGTCCGGTAGCCGCGTCACCGCTCCGTGAGCGAAGCGGGGCCGCTCACTCGGCGCGAGCCGCGCCCACCACCCGGCCCCACGGAGAAATGCGTCGTGGGCGATGCGGCCCAACACGAGCACCACCCGCATCCGAGATAACAGGCGTAGCTCTGTCTCGAGATAGGGACGACAGCGGGCGAGCTCGACCGGGAGCGGCCGGTTGCCGGGTGGCGCGCAGCGGGCCGCGGCCGTGATCCAGCAATCGTGCAGCTGCAGGCCGTCGTCACGGGACGACGCGGTAGGCCGTGTCGCGAACCCGTAGTGATGCAGCGCTTCGTACAGCCAGTCGCCACTCGAATCGCCGGTGAACATGCGACCGGTGCGGTTCGCGCCGTGCGCCGCCGGCGCCAGGCCGACGATCAGCAGCCTGGCCGCCGGATCGCCCCAGCCCGGCACCGGCTTGCCCCAATAGGCCTGATCGGCGAACGCCCGCTTCTTCATTCGGGCCACGCGCCGGCAATGGCCGCGCAGCCGAGGGCAGCGCTCGCACTGGACGATGCGACGGGCCAGCGCGTCGAGTGCCGTCGTCGATCTCAACAAGCCGCCTGAGGGTGGCTAGCTGTCATTGACAACGAGATAGTTCACGACCGCCGGTCGCGCCGAAAGCGCGGCTGAGAGCCGCGGCCCGGCGGTCAGCCGCTCAAAGCGGCGTCTTTACGCCCGTTTACGGGCAGCCAGCCGAGCCGCGAGTTCACTCGCGATTCAATGCGGCGGACCACAGGTGTGGACAGCTGCGCGCCAAGGCGATTGGATCCTGCCAGCGCCGCGACGGCGCCGAGCAGGACACGGGCGGGCAAACGCATATTGTTCATTCCAATGTTTGGAGGACGCCACCGTTTGGGCCGCGCGGCCAAGATGGCAAGCCGTCCGGGTGCGCGCCAGCCCTCACGTCACTCAGGGCAGCCCTCGACGTTCGATCCGAGGTCAAGTACCCGATGATTCAAGTCACGAAACTCCGCGAATTGACGCTGATGGCGTCATCGGGCCCCGAGCGTCACCGGCACTTGAGCGCTGCCAGCGGACTCGTGCTCGCAGGCGACTTCCTGTATGTCGTCGCGGATGACGAGGCTCATCTCGGGGTGTTCCCGGCAACCGGCGAAGCGGCGGGCGTGCTGATCGCGATGCTTCCCGGCGTGCTGCCGGCCACGAAACATGAACGCAAAGCGCGCAAGCCGGACCTCGAGGTTCTGACCCGGCTGCCGCCTTTCCCCGGGTCCCCCTCCGGCGCGCTGCTCGCGCTCCCCTCGGGCTCGAGACCAAACCGGCGCACGGGCGCGCTGCTCGGGCTCGATGCGCTCGGCGCCGTGATCGGCACTCCGCGCTCGATCGATCTTTCGGCCGTATTCGCCCTGTTGGAGCCTCAGTTCCCCGCGCTCAACATCGAGGGCGCGGTCGTGGTGGCCGATCGACTCCGACTGCTGCAACGCGGGAGCAAGCGTCATGCACAGAACGCCTTCATCGACTTGTTCTTGCCTGGCGTGCTGCACGCCGTTGGATCTTCGGACTTGGTCGGTGACGAGACGCTGGTTGGCACCCAGTTCCTTGACTTGGGGACTCTCGATGGCATTCCGCTGGGCTTCACCGACGGTGCCGCATTGCCCGATGGCGCGGTCGTCTTCACGGCCGTTGCGGAGGATACCGAGAGCAGCTACGCAGACGGCCCCTGCGCCGGCGCCGCGGTCGGCATCGCCGAGAGAGACGGGAGTGTGCGCTTTCTGGAGCGACTGGACCCTCTTCTCAAGGTCGAGGGGGTCGACGCGCAGATCGAGGGTGACATGATCAGGCTGCTGCTCGTCTCCGACGCGGACGAGGAGCGCATTCCGGCAAGCCTGCTGACAGCCGTCATCCATGGCTATCCGTGATTCATGCTCCCTTGTCGGTTGGTCCGCGGCAGGGTTAGGTTGCTCGCCGCACGGGAAACCGTTGCGTATGGCAGTGGGAGAGGTGGCCGAGTGGCTGAAGGCGGCGGTTTGCTAAACCGTTATAGGGCCTAAAAGCCTTATCGGGGGTGCGAATCCCCCCCTCTCCGTACCTCCACCCCCAACCGATGACCGTTCGCGTCCGCTTCGCCCCGTCCCCGACGGGCTACCTGCACGTCGGGGGCGCCCGCACCGCCCTGTTCAACTGGCTCTACGCCCGCCATACCGGCGGGACGTTCCTGCTGCGCATCGAAGACACCGACAAGCAGCGCTCCACCGACGAGCACACCCAGGTCATCCTGGACGGCCTGACATGGCTGGGGCTCGACTGGGACGAGGCGCTGGTGTTCCAGGGCGCGCGCATCACGCGCCACCAGGAAGCGGCGGACCGGCTGCTCGCCGAAGGCAAGGCCTACCTGGACGAAGGGGCAATCCGGTTCCGCGTCCCGCCGGGCGAGATCGCCTGGGACGACGCGGTGCACGAGCGCATCAGCTTTCAGGGCGAGGACCTGAAGGACTTCATCATTCTGCGCACCGATCGCACGCCGATCTACAACCTCGCCGTGGTCGTGGACGACGTCGACATGGCCATTACCCACGTGCTGCGCGGCGACGACCACATCTCGAACACGCCCAAGCAGATCGCCCTGTACCGGGCACTCGGCCACGAGCCACCCATCTTCGGGCACGTCCCGATGATCAACGGACCGGACGGCAAGAAGCTGTCCAAGCGGCACGGCGCCACGGCCGTGGGCGACTACCAGCACATGGGCATCCTGCCCGCCGCGATGCGCAATTTCCTGGCGCTCCTGGGCTGGAGTCCCGGCGGCGACCGCGAGATCATGGCCCAGGACGAGATGGTGCAGCTGTTCTCGTTCGAAGGCGTACAGAAGAAAGCCGCCGTGTTCGACACCACCAAGCTCTACTGGATGAATGGTCAGTACCTGTCCAAGATGCCTGGCGAAGAGCTCAATCGAGAGCAGCGCATCACGAAGCGACTAATGGAGATCATGGGCTACGCGCCTTCGGAGGAGCAAACAATCAGAGTGATCGATGCCGTCAAGACGCGCTCGAAGACGGTTCTGGATGTGCTGAATCAAGCCGCTGCTCGGTTGGACGAGAAGCATGTTCAGCTCGACGAGAAAGCGAAGCAGGAGATCGCCAAGGACCAGGCGGGTTACGCGAGCGCCCTCCAGGCGGCGATCGCGGCATTACGCGAAGTCGAATGGTCCCCGGAGTCTCTGGAGCAGCAGCTGCGGGCGCTCGCCGACGAGCGCGGAGTCGCCGCCGGCAAGATCTTCCAGCCGATTCGCATCGCGCTCACGGGCGGCACGGTCTCGGAGCCGGTCAACGAACTGCTGTTTGTGGTCGGAAAAGACGCCGCGCTGCGGCGCCTCGAGGCGGCGACGCGCTAAGTCGCGCTGCAACGTTTGGACTCGTTCTCCTATCTGAGCGCGAAACGGGGGTCCCACCAATGACAAAGCACAGCGTGATAGTCGCCGCCGCTGGCGTGGTTGTCGCCGCCGTCGCCGCCTACGCCCTCCTCCTCAGACGTCCTGACGTCACGGCGACGGCGCAGTGCGGCACTGAGAGCGGTACCGGTTGCGCGCCGGGGACCAAACGGGTCGATCTCGTCCAGCCATCCTTCTCGAACTCCACCAGGATCACCAACCCGCTGTTCCCGGCCGGTGAGGTCGTCCAGACCCTCCTGCTCGGCAACGTGGACGGCCACCCGTTGCGGGTCGAGTACACGCTGCTCCCGGGCACCAAGACCGTCGAGTGGAACGGCCAACCGGTCGAGACCCGCATCGTCCAGTATGTCGCCTACCTCGATCGCCGCATCGAGGAGGTCGCGCTCGACTGGTATGCCCAAGCCGACGATGGGTCCGTGTGGTACTTCGGCGAGGACGTGTCGAACTACCGGGACGGCGTGGTCGACAATACCGAGGGAACCTGGCTGGCCGGGAAGGACGGGCCACCCGCGATGATCATGCCCGCCAACCCCCGAGTGGGCGACGTGTATCGCGTCGAGAACATCCCCGGGGTCGTATTCGAGGAAATCACCATCAAGGCCGTTGGGGTCACGCTTGATGGCATCAGCGGACCGGTTGCCGGCGCGATGGTCGGTGACCAGCTCCATGTGGACGGCAGCCATTCCGACAAGACGTTTGTCCCCGGGTACGGAGAGTTCTCGACTGGTCGAGACGGCGACCTCGAGGCCGTCTCGCTGGCATACCCCGTCGATCGTCTCACCGGGCCCGTCCCGGCCGAGTTGGAGACGCTGTTGTCCGGTGCCACCAGCATCTTTGAGGCGTCACAGACCGAAAACTGGGCCGAGGCGTCGGCCATCCTGAAGACGATGAGCGCGGCGTGGGGAACCTACCGCGAGCGAGGTCCTGTACCCAGACTGCTCGAGGCACAGATGCACCGCGCCCTCGCCGCGCTAGCCGGCGATGCCATCTCGCCGGCGGTCAATGACCGCAGTGCCGCGGGAGCAAGCAAGGCGGCGATCGACGTGGCGCAAGCCGGGCTCGACCTCAAACTGCGTCACCGGTCACCGGCCGAGATCGACCTGGCCCGCCTCCACCTCTGGGCGCGTCAGCTCCTGGTCGACGCCGGCAGCCAGGAACCAGGTCCGACGGTCACCGGCGATGTCGTGAGTCTCGAGCTGATTCGGGACCGAATCGCTCATACGCTGCAATTATCCGACGCACAGCAACTTGACAGTCAACTTCGCGAACTGAGGGCGGCGGCCGAGAGCGATGAGTTCTCGAAGGCCGGTGAAGCCGCCTCACGGCTCCTGGCCTTCCTCAAGCGCCTGCAGGACAGCTAGCCTAGCCGGGCAGCCCCTGGAACAAGGTCACGAGATCGATCGCAAGCTCCGGCGCGTCCGGGCGCACGCGCCAGCGCAGCATGTCGGCCACGATCTCCGGACGCTCGTCTCCTGGACGCCATACCTCGACCACACCCGCCTCGTGATCGACCACCCAGTACGTGGCGACATGGTATTCCTGATACAGCCGCCGCTTCACCACGCGATCGTAGCGCGCGCTGCTGGGTGAGAGGACCTCGACCGCCAACAGCAGCGTCTTGTAGGTGCTCCAATCGTTCGTGATTTCCTCGGACGGCACGACGAGGAGGTCCGGCTGGACGAGCGTGTCGGCCTCCCAGGAAATATCGCAGGGCGCGGCGAACAGGCTCTCGGGCATCGCGATCGAGCGCAGGTGGGCTTGGATTCTCTCGATCAAGCGGATGCGCACCCGTTCGTGACGCGGTCGCGGGGAGGGCGTCACGATGAGCTCCCCGTGGATGACCTCGTAGCGCTTTCCGTCGTCGGGGAGCTCGCGCACCATTTGCGCCGTCCAACGCCGCACCGTGTCAGGCATGGCCATAGTATTGGTTCTCGGCGGATGTGAAAGCAAGGGGGTCGCACACTCGAATGTGCGGCCCGATGCCTGAAGTCCTGGTATCAAAAAAACGCGCGATCGTCCCTACGGTTGCACGCTCGCGGTATCCCCCTGCTGCCGCCGTTGGGCGTCGCGCTCGGCTTGCTTGCGCGCGCGCAGCTCTCGCACGTAGCGGCGGAAGTGCTCGAGGTTTTGGGTCCGGGCCGCCGCCTGCATCAGATCGGCCCGCATGTCGTCCAGGCGCCGGCGGCGGACCCCCTCGTCGTAGTTGCCGGGCGGAAGCAGGCCTCCCAGCAGCACCAGCGCCGCCGTCGGGATCTTGATCCCGGCCACGTACAGGCCGCTCTGGTCGAGACCCCACACGGGCTTCCCTTCCCCGTTGCGCGCGACCCACGACGGCGGCCGGTTGGCGCGCTGCTCGGAATCGACGATGACGTTCAACGAATCCACCATCGCCCGCAGCCGCGCCACGATCTGCGAGTCGCGCGGCTCGTGATCCAGGTAGATCGCGTCGGCCACGTCGGAAGGCAACGCCGGGCGCGGGCTGACCCACAAACGCCCGTCACCCAGACTGGGTGGCCGGATGAAACCGGTCGGCTCGCGCGTGGGGAGAACGGGTTCCCGATGCACGATTCGGGGCAGGGACTCCACCGGCTGAACGGGAACTGTGACCGGTCCGCGCGCCCGGTTCCGGCCGAAGCGCGTCGACGTGCCGCGGCCCGGTTGCACGCCTGGATAGGGCGGCGATTGGGGCTCGGGAACCAGCGCCATGAAGCGGGGAGGCGGGGGCGTGAAATCGAGGCGCAGCGCGAACGCGACCGCGAACCCCACGACGTGCACGACCGCGGCGATTCCCCAGGCCCACACCGGCCCGCGCCGAGGCTTCCCGAAATCAAACAGCGGCCAGCACCTTCCCGAGGCGCTGCGCCGCCTCCTGGAGCCGCGGCGTCGCCACCGTGAGCGCGATCCGGAAGAAGCCCTCCGCCCCGGCCCCGAACGCGGTGCCCGGGAGCGTGACGACGCCGACTTCCTCCATGGCGCGCCGCTGGAACGCGGCGGCGGGCAGCCCCTCCGGCAGCGGGATCCACAAGTACAGCGTGGCGCGCGGCGATTCGGTCTCGAATCCCTCCGCGCGGAGCGCCGTGACCATGGCGTCGCGCCGCTCCCGAAAACGCTCGACGTAGCCCCGCGTGAGCTCCTCCGCGCGCTCCAGGACGGCGGCGCCGGCGACCTGCAGCGCGAGAAACGCTCCGGTGTCGACGTAGTTCTTCACCCGCGCCAGTGCCGCGATCAGGTCAGGCCGCCCCACCGCGAAGGCGAGCCGCCAGCCGGTCATGCAGAAACTCTTGGACAGCGAATGAAACTCGACGGCGACGTCACGGGCGCCCGCGATCTCGAGAATGCTCGGCGCCGTGTAGCCGTCGAAGGTGATCTCGCAATACGGGTTGTCGTAGGCGATGAGGATGTCGTGCCGCCGGCAGAACGTCACCGTCCGCTCGAGATAGTCGCGCGGGGCGACGGCGGCCGTGGGGTTGTTGGGGTAATTCAGATACACCAGGCGCGTCCGCTTCGCGACGTCCGCCGGCAGCTCCTCCATCTCGAGCAGAAAGTCGGTGCGGGGCGTGAGCCCATGGCAATACGGCGTGGCGCCGGTCAGCACGGTGCCGCCGTGATACACGGCGTACCCCGGCTCCGGGACCACCGCCACGTCACCCGGATCGAGCACCGCCATCGCCAGGTGGGCGATGCCTTCCTTCGAGCCGAGCAGCGGTTGCAGCTCGGTGAAGGGATCGATCGACAGGCCGAAGCGCCGCCCGAGGTAGCCGGCGGCGGCCTCGCGGAAGGCTGGGAGCCCGATTTGAAACCCGTAGCGGCTCATCGCGGGATCGCGGGCCGCCCGCGCCAGCGCCTCCACCGCTACGGCCGGCGGCGCGAAGTCGGCATCACCCGCTCCGACGTCGATCAGATCGACGCCCTGCTGGATCAGCCGCCGCTTGATCGCCGGAATCTCGGCCATCGGATAGCCCGGCAGCTCGCCCAACCGCTTGCTCAGCTTGGTCACGTCCCGTCGCCCGCCATTGAGGTACTCACCGACCACCGACCACCGGCAACTCCAATCTACTACCGTTGCTCCACTCTCGGCCGGAACAGGGCCGGCGCCTGCGCGATGGCGTCTACCGCAATCAACATCCCCTCTTTGGGCAGGGATTGAACGCCGAGCACGATGCCGGCCGGCGGATTGTGCTGCGGGAAGAACTCGGGTGCCGCCTCCCGGATGACGGCGAAGTCCTGTGGCTGGTAGTTGACGACGTACACCGTGAGCTTCACGATGTCGGACGGCGTGTTGCCCGCGATCCGGAGCACGAGGGCCAGATTGGCAAACGCCTGGCGCGCCTGCGCCCGCAGATCCCCGGGACCGACCAGCTGCCCGGTGCTGTCGAGCGGCACCTCGCCCGAGACGTAGGTGGTAAACCCCAATCGGACCGCGTGGGTGAATCCATCGAGCGCCGCGAGCGTGCCCGGATTGACGAACCGTTTGCCCGATGCCGGCTCCATGCGACCCGGCGGTCCGCCCCCGTAGCCGCCCCCCGCTGGCGTGCATGCCCCGACCACCGCGGCTGCGAGCGCCGCTCGCCACACCCCGTATCCATCCCGCATCGGCTCATCTCCTGATTTCGGTGTTGAACATGCGACCTACGACCCGCCGCTCGCGTTACCCTCAGGAAACGCGGGCGCCGAGGTCGTGTCGCGCGAAGAACTCCTCACACATTTCCCGGATGTCCTCCCAATGACCCACCAGGCGGTCGGCGGGAGGCAATCCTGCGAGCACCCGGGCGCCGTATCGCTTGGTCACGAC